>NZ_JAVREJ010000001.1:0-618980 GCF_031845345.1 Pseudonocardia charpentierae
CACCTCAGCCGGTCCGATCCGCGCCGACGCTCTGGTCGCCAGCTTGCCCCGCTGGGCATGGCAGCAACTCTCCGCCGGCGCGGGTGCGAAGGGAGAGCGCTACTACGACTGGGCCTGGATCACCCTGACCCCCGACAATGCCGCCAGCAGTGACACCGACAGCGAGGACACGGGGTGTTGGTGGCTGCTGGTCCGGCGCCACCGCAACACCGGCAAGCTGGCGTTCTACCGCTGCTACTCCCCGCACGTGGTGCCGCTGCGCGAGCTGGTCCGCGTCGCTGGCCGCCGCTGGAGCATCGAGGAGTCCTTCCAGGCGGGCAAGGGCCTGGCCGGGCTCGATGAGCACCAGGTTCGCCGCTGGACGTCGTGGCAGCGCTGGACACTGCTGGCGATGATCGCCCACGCGCTGCTCGTGGTGATCGCAGCTAACGAGCAGACCGGCCAGCCCGCACCCGCAGGGATGATCCCCTTGACCTGCAGCGAGATCCGCCGCCTGCTCCTGGCCCTCGTCGTGACACCCCACCGCCGGCCGTCCTGCCCGCGAGCCTGGTCAGCCTGGCGACGACGTCATCAACACCGAGCCCGAACCAGCCACTACAGCCGCCAGGAGGCAGCTCAGCGACGACCGTAACGATCTACGGCTGGAGTACTAGACGACCTGCGCGCCGGCCGACTGGTAACGGCGGAGGACGTGGCCGAAGACTTGAGACGTCGCACCGCGCAGCAGTGAGCCGGGCCGATGGCTACACCGTGGTCTTTACTGCGGCGGCCCGGCGCGGGATGAACCGGCTGCCAGCATCGGCGGCCGGGCACTGTTCGAGCACCTGACCGGGCCGGTGGCCGAGAATCCGTACCTGCTGGGCAAGCAGCTCGACGCGCCGATGAAGGAGCTGCGGAGCACCCGGCGTGGGGAGTACCGCGCGCTGTACACGGTCGATGACGAGGAGCACATCGTGGCGGTGGTGGCTGTCGCCCATCGCCGCGACGCATACCGGCCGCATTGAACACCCTCGTGGGTGGTGATTTCTTCGCGGCGCCGTGAGGAGATCACCGCCCCAGGTGCCCCTTCTGCAGATCTCTGAGGGTTGCTCCGAGGTCGGTAGCGTCGGGCTGGCAATCGAATCAAGAACAAGCGCGGGGTTGGTCTGATGAAGGCGTTCCGGTTCGGTGTGGTGGCAGCGGCCCAGGAGGGCGGCGCGAAGTGGCGGGACATCGCCCGCCGGGCGGAGGAGCTCGGCTATTCGACGCTGCTCTCCCCGGACAACCTCAACCTGCCGACCCCGACAGCAGCGCTCGCGGCGGCCGCCGCGGTCACTACCCGGCTGCGCGTCGGCTCGTACGTACTGGCCAGCCCGCTGCGGACCGCGCGGGCGGCGGCGTGGGAGGCGCACAGCGTCACGACGCTCACCGAGGGCCGGTTCGAGCTCGGCCTCGGCACAGGGCTGCCGTCGATGCGGGAGCAGGCCGAAGAGCTGGGACTGCGCTACGCCAACGGCCAGGGCCGGCTCGACTCGATCTCCCAGACGATCGACCACGTACGGCGGCTCGACGGCGACGCGCACACGCCGGTCATGCTCGCCGTCGGCGGCCCGAAAGCGCGACGGCTCGCCGCGGCGAAGGCCGACATCGTGGCGCCCGCCGGTGGCGCGCTGACCACCCGCGACGAGTTCGCCGCCCACATTGAGGAGATCCGGTCGGCGACGGAAGGCCGGGACGTCGAACTGGCGATGAACATCTTCGTGGTCGGCGAACACGTCCCACCATGGATCCGCGGCTTCATCGGCGCCGACGCGGAAACCCTGATCGAGCACGACTCGCTGTCCATGATCTGCGGCAGCGTCGACGACATGGCGGTGGAGCTCGAACGCCGGCGCGCCGAACTGGGCTTCTCCTACGTCATCGTGAACGGCGCGTTCATCGAGGAGTTCGCCCCGGTGGTGGCGCGGCTCTCAGGAAAGTGAGCGTCGCGCGGTCCGCGTGGTCAACGGCGAACTTGCTGATCGTCCGGGGTCAAACGCGGGTCAACAAGGCCGGATAGCCCGCACGATCCGCTGCGGCGAGCCCGTTGATCGTGCGGGGCAAAAAGCGGTCCGATCAGCTCCGATAGCACCCACACGATCAGCTCGGGGCGGGCGGCGACCACAACCATGCGCTCGGGACGGATCACCACGCTCCGCACGCGTACAACGAGCGAACCCGATCTCGAACACGCACCAGCTCAGGCGCTCGGCAGACCCGCCGACGTCTCCGCAAGAGAGGCGATGCGCTGACCAGCGGGATGAGTGGGCCCCGTGGGGATCGAACCCACAACCCGCGGATTAAAAGTCCGCTGCTCTGCCAATTGAGCTAGAGGCCCCAGACCTGCACGAGCACCCTACTGGACGAGCACCCCGCCCGAGCGTCACTGCTGCTCCGGCGGCAGCTCCTCCATCTCCGCCAGCTGCGACTCCAGGTGCTCCACCGACCACATGTACCGACCCGACGGGCTGCGCCAGGTCGGCTTGATCCAACCCTTCGAGACCCAGTACAGCAGCGACCGGTGGCTCACCCCGACCGCCTCCGCCGCTTTGCCCGTGGTCACCAGGTCCCTGCGGGACGGTCGGGCCGGCGGCGTGCTCACGCTCCGCATCCTGCCATCTTCCGCCGTTCATGCAGGTGGAAGCACCAGCAGCTCTCGCGAAGGTGTAGTCTTGCGAGATTGTGACACCGGCTCAGTAACTGTCAGTTATTGCTTGTACTGTTCATGTTGCGCGATTGGCGAGCTGAGGGGGCGCACGTGCACGCTGATCGGACGGAGAACCGCAGGTCACCGGACGAGTTGTGGGCCGGTCTGGTGCGGGAGATGGCGGCGATGCCGGACGTCGTGGCGAATCTGCTGCGTGAGCATCAGCCGGACGATCACGGGTTCTGCCGGGGCAACGGGTGCGGCACGGCAGGCCGCGGCGTGCCCACCAGACGGTGGCCGTGCTCGCTGCACGCGCTCGCCGCTGCGGCGGCGGACGCGGTCGTGCGCGGAGGGCCCGCAGGAGGCACGGTCCGGTCCCAGCAGGACCGGTGAACGGCTACTCCGCCCGCTCCGCGAGCGACCGCAGCCGACTCCGCACCTTGTCGATGTCCCACCGTGCATGGCCGCCCGCGGAGACCAGCTCCGGCTCCAGCAGCCCGGTCTGGCGGTACCGCTGGATCGTGCGGGCTGACAGGCCCAGCGCGCGGGCGAGCTCGGCAGTGGTCACGAGCCGGCCGTCTGTCACGTGATCACCGTAAGGGCTGGTCAGACGGCGTGTCCGCACGAGGGCGCTGATGTCGCGACTGGCGGAGTTGGCGGGTTCTCATCGATTCGACATGAGATTGACACAGCGTGCTCGGTCCACTTCGATGCGTGTTCCCGACGACACGACGAGCACTTCGACGGGCCGGGGACAATGGGTGGCGTGACCGCCCCTCTGACCGCCGTGGCCCGCCCGTTGCAGATCGGCCCCTACCGCTGCGACACCCCGGTCGTGCTCGCGCCCATGGCCGGAATCACCAACCCCGGCTTCCGCCGACTGTGCCGCGAGCAGGGTGCCGGCTTCTACGTCTGCGAGATGATCACGTCTCGCGGGCTCGTGGAGCGCAATCCGCTGACGTCGCGAATGATCGCCTTCGACGCGGACGAGCACCCGCGCTCACTGCAGCTCTACGGGGTGGACCCCGCGACGGTCGGAGCCGCGGTGCGCGCGATCGCCGAGGGCGACCTCGCCGACCACGTCGACCTCAACTTCGGTTGCCCCGTCCCCAAGGTCACGCGGCGCGGCGGAGGAGCGGCGCTGCCGTACAAGCGGCGGCTGTTCGAGCGGATCGTGCGTGCCGCCGTCGACAACGCCGGCCAGATCCCCGTGACGGTCAAGATGCGGATCGGGATCGACCACGAGCACCGCACCCACCTCGACGCCGGCCGGATCGCCGCCGACGCGGGGGTCGCGGCCGTCGCCCTGCATGCCCGGACGGCGGCACAGCGCTACTCGGGGACGGCCGACTGGTCCGAGATCTCCCGGCTGCGCGACGCGCTGCCCGCCGAGCTGCCGGTGCTGGGCAACGGCGACATCTTCAGCGCGGCGGACGCGCTGGCGATGGTCGCCGAGACCGGATGCGACGGCGTGGTCGTCGGGCGCGGGTGCCTGGGCCGGCCCTGGCTGTTCGGCGACCTCGAGGCGGCGTTCGCCGGCCGTCCGGCGCCCACGCCACCTACGCTGGGCCAGGTCGCCGTGACGCTGCGCCGCCACGCCGAGCTGCTGGGCGACCACATGGGCCCGGACAAGGGCATCCGCGACGTACGCAAGCACATCGCCTGGTACCTCAAGGGTTTTGCGGTGGGCTCCGAGACCCGGCGCAGGCTCGGGCTCGTCGAGAACCTCGACGAGCTCGACGAACTGCTCGCCACCCTCGACCACGAGCAGGAGTTCCCGGCCGAGGCCGAGGGCCCGCGCGGGCGGCAGGGGTCGCCGGGTCGGGTCGTGCTGCCGGAGCGCTGGCTCGACGACCCGGACGACCCGTCGGTGCCGTTCGGCGCCGAGTTGGAGTACTCGGGCGGGTGAGGGGGACCCCGGAGCCCGGAGCGGAACATTTCGCCCGGTCGAGTGGATTGGCCCCCACGGGCTCAAGCGGCGCGTTGGTCCCGTCGACAACGCCTGCGACAGGAGGTGACCGGCAGATGGACTGCTCGGTGATGGGCACGGTGGCGCACAATGTGCCGTCGCCCTACCTCGACCTCGACCCGGCCACCGGGACCGACGCGCTGGAGTACGACCGCGCGGCGGTGCACGCGGCGGCCGCCGAGCGCCTCGCCCGGCTGGGCCGCTGGGAGCAGGCGTACGACCACCTGCGCGCCGCGGTCCGCTTGCTCCAGGGCCGGGTCGGGCCCGGCGACGAGCTGGACCGGCTGCGACGCGAGCACGCCGAGGCGCGTGAGCTGAGCCGTCGCGACAGCCTGACGGCCAGCTACAACCGCCGCTATCTCGACGAGTGCCTGGCCACGCTGCTCGACCAGCCCGTCGACCCGGCGGTCAGGGCACTCGGGCTGTCGGTCGCGCTCGTCGACATCGACCACTTCAAGCTCGTCAACGACACCTACGGCCACCTGCTGGGCGACCGCGTGTTGCAGCGGCTGGTCGGCGTGCTGGGCAGCGGCCTGCCCGGCGGAGCGTTCTGCGCGCGGTTCGGCGGCGAGGAGTTCGCGCTCGTGCTGCCCGGCCATCGCTACCCCGAGGCGGTGGAGATCTGTGAGATCGCCCGCGACCGGGTGGCCCGCCACGCGTGGGAGGAACTCGTGGCCGGGCTGCACGTCACGGTCAGCGTCGGCGTCGCGCACTGGGTCGGGTGGCCGACTGCGGTGGAGCGGCTCGTCGGCGAGGCGGACGTCCTGCTCTACACAGCCAAGCAAGCCGGCCGCAACGCCGTCGCCTTCCGGGACACCGAGACGGGCTTCGTCCGCCTGGCGGGCGCCGCAGGCGCACGGCGGGCGATCCCCCAGCTGCCGGTGCACGAGCGGGCGGTCCGGCGGCCGGCCGTCGGCTGAGACGGCCCCATCGGCCCCACCGACCGTGTGACGGCCGCGAAGTGCATCCCGCTGCACGGCCCGGTGACTGCGCTCCGTACGCTCCGAAGATCGGGGGGCCGGGACGACCCGTCCCCGTCCTGCTCCCGTTGCGGTCGGAGGAGGTGGCGTGACCAGCGATCAGTACCGGGTCCGACGCCCCCCTGCCCGGCCACGCCCGCCGCGCGTCGAATCGTCCGACGAGTTCCTGGTACGGCACGGTTTGCTGGACCCGTCGAGGCAGCCCCCGGCGGTCCGCAACGGACGGCCCGGGCCACCCGCCCGCCCAGTCCCGCCACCCGGTCGTGGAGCCCCCCAGGGACCGCCCCCGGCGCTTGGAGGACCGACCACTCAGCGTGACGAGAGGCCGTGGGCGGCTCCCGGGAGCCCGGTGAGCCCGCCGCGTCGGGGACCGGGCGCCGATCCGCGGCAGCGTGGAGCCGCAGGCCCGACCACGAACGGGCGCCGCGGAGCACCGCCGATGGGCCCCGAGGCCTACGGGCCGGCAGCTCGACCCCACGAGATGCCGCGGAGGGCACGGACCGGTCCCGTACCGCCCGACGGCCTCCTGCCCGGCGGGCCGCCCGACGGACAACGGCCCGGCCCCGCTGCGCCAGGACGTCGGAACCCCGACGGCGCAGGTCGCGGTCGGCCGCCCACCGCCCGGCCCGTCGACGCCGGCGTCAGACCGCAGCCACTCGACGGCGCGCCTCCTAAGCGCCCGCGGAACGGCGCGCCGGTGGCCGCCGAGCGCCTGCTCGATGCATCGCCGCCGCCCGGTTGCGAGCCGGTGGAGCCGGCACCGCGGCCCACCACCGGCCGGCGGCGACCCGCTCCGGACCACGAGTCCGATCAGCCCGTCCCGGCGGACGGACCGCAGACGACCGGCCGCCGACGGCAGGCCGCCCGACCCGACGACGACCGGGCCGCCACGACCGACGACCCGCCCGCGACCGCTGGGCGGCGGCGCGCACCCGAACCGGATGCCGACGAGGCTCCGGACACCGACCAGCCCCGTCGCGGCCGGAGGCGGGCGACGGACACCGGCGGCGAACGCCCCGTCGGGACGTCCGGAACGGGCCGGTCCGTGGCCAGGGCACGCTCCGAGGCCCGCACCGCGAAGGTGCCCGCACGCTCGACGGACGACGAGCCGGACAGCGCCGTGACCCGTCGCGGCCGGGCCCGTGCCGAGCCCGAGGGTTCCGACGAGCGCCTGCGCGCGGACCACATCGACGAGACCCTGACGCGGCTGACCGCTGCCCACGCCGGCCTGATCCTGGGTCTGCACGACCGGGACGAGGAGGACGACGACGACGCCGAGGCCGAGGCCGACACCGCGCGTCCCAAGGCGCCGCCGGCCGTGCGCGTCGGGCGGTACGCCGTCGCTTCGGTCGCCCTGCTGCTGGTGCTGGTCGCGGGCCTGGGTTGGGTCGGTCGCACCCGGCTCGACGGCGCGCTCACGCCGGTCGCCGCCGTCGACGTCGCGCCCGACGGCGTCCTCGACGCCGCCGCCCAGACCGGCGACGAGAACGTCCTGCTGCTCGCCACCGACAGTGGCGGCTCCGCGGGTGCGACCACCCGGGCGAACACCGTCACCGTCGTGCACCGCGACGCCCGGAGCGACCACTCCGTCGCGGTCACGCTCCCGCCGGATCTGGAGATCACCCGGCCGCCCTGCGAGCGCTGGGACGCCACCGCCTCCGCCTACCTCGACCAGACCGTTCCCGCGGAGCCCCGCACCACCCTCGACAGCGCCTACGCCGTCGGCGGCCCGCGGTGCGCGACCCGCGCCGCCCAGCAGGTCACCGGGCTCGCGATCACCCGGTTCGTCGCGGTCGACCTCGCCGCGACCTCCGCCCTGGTCGAGGCCGTGGGGGGCGTGCAGGTGTGCGTCGAGCGGCCCGTGCTCGACTCCGTGCTCGGCCCGATCGTCACGAACGCGGGAACCGGTCCGCTGAACGGCGCCCGCGCCGCCGCCCTCGTGCGGGCGGCCGACGTGCACGACGAACCCGCAGGCGGCGCCGCGCTCGTCCAGCGCCAGGAACGGGTGCTCGGTGCGGCGCTCGAACGGGCGCTCTCGCCCTCCGCACTGCTGCACCCCGGCCGGGTCGGTGGCCTGCTGCCCGCCCTGGGCACCGCGGTGGTGTCGACGGGCACCGGCGTGGCCGACCTCCTCGCGCTGTCGACCGGGCTCGGCGAGGTCCGCACCGTGCCCACCGAGCCGCAGCCCAACAGCCGCGGCAACCGGGAGGTGCGCGAGGCCGACGCGCAGGCCCTCTTCGCCGCCGTGCGGACCGACGCTCCTCTCCCGGCGCAGGACCGGACGCCCGTCACCGCCACCGCACCGACCGACGTCACCGCGGACGTCCTCAACGCCTCCGGCCGCGACGGCCTCGCCGCCGAGGTGGCGGGAACCCTCGGCGACCTCGGGTTCCGCACGGGGGAGGTGCGCAACGCCGGCCAGGCCGCGCTCGACACCGTCGTCCGGTACTCACCGGACCGCGCCGACCAGGCCCAGCTGCTCGCCGGCGCGGTGCCGTCGGCGTCGGCGGTGCCCGACCCCGGCACCACCGGCGTGCTGCAGCTCGTGCTCGGCCGGTCGTTCGACGGCACGGTCCGGGCCTCCGCCGCCCCCGACGCCGCTCAGGAGACCCCGGCCACACCGGCCGTCACCTGCGGCTGAGTGTCCGCCAGCGTTCATCCCCGGTTCACCCGCCGCTCCCGATTCGCCCGGTGGACACAACTACGCTCGATGTATGCGCGACCTGTACCAGGAACAGCTCACCGGGCTCGCGGACGCGCTCGCCGACATGTGTGGCCAGGCCGCCCTGGCGATGGAGCACGCGACGCGTGCCCTCCTTGATGCGGACCTGCAGCTGGCCGAGCAGGTGATCGCGGACGACGTCCGGATCGACGACCTACGCGTCGCGGCCGAGGAGAAGGCATTCGGGTTGCTCGCCCTGCAGGCGCCGGTGGCGACCGATCTGCGTGTCGTGATCTCGGCGATCCACGGCGCCGGCGACATCGAGCGGATGGGCGACCTCGCCCTGCACGTCGCACAGGCCGCGCGGCGGCGGCATCCCCAGTCCGTGCTGCCCGACGAGGTCGTGCCCTACTTCACCGAGATGGGGAAGATCGCGACCGCGCTCGCGCGCAAGGCCGGCGACGTCATCCGGAGCCGGGACGTCGAGACCGCGGCCACGCTCGAGGCCGACGACGACGCGATGGACGACCTGCACCGGCACCTGTTCAGCGTGCTCATGGGGCCGAACTGGAGCCACGGCGTCGGCCCCGCCGTCGACATCACCCTGCTCGGCCGGTTCTACGAGCGCTACGCGGACCACGCCGTCACCGTCTCGCGCCGCGTCGTCTACGTCGTGACCGGCCGGATGCCCGGTCCGCTCACGGTCTGAGGCTCGGTACCGATGGCTCCGCCCGCCCTCCCCCAGC
Organism: Pseudonocardia charpentierae; assembly: GCF_031845345.1. Taxonomy (NCBI): domain Bacteria; kingdom Bacillati; phylum Actinomycetota; class Actinomycetes; order Pseudonocardiales; family Pseudonocardiaceae; genus Pseudonocardia; species Pseudonocardia charpentierae. The sequence continues at coordinate 9,023 of NZ_JAVREJ010000001.1, forward strand.
TCCTCGAGCAGCTCTCCGAGCTGCTGGGGCGGATGTGCACGGAAGCCGCGACGAGCCTGCGCGGTGCCGGCGCGGGTCTGCTGGACGGCCGCCTCCGGCTCGCCGAGAAGATCGTCGCGAGCGACGTGATGGGCGAGCTGCGGGCCGGTGTCGAGAACGTCGCGACGGACGCCCTGCTGTTCCACGCTCCCGTCGCCGGCGACCTGCGCACCGTGGTGTCCGCGATCCGCGCCTCCGGTGACCTGGAACGCATGGACGTCCTCGCCCGGCACGTGGCGGAGGCCGCGCTGCGGCGGCAGTCCCGGTGTGCGGTTCCCGAGCAGGTGCGGCCCGCCTTCACCGAGATGAACCGGCTCGGGGTCGAGATGGCGCTGAAGGCGGCCGAGGTGGTGCGCACGCGCAACGTCCTGCTGGCCGTCGAGCTCGACGCCGACGACGAGGCGATGGACGACCTGCACGCGCAGCTGTTCGGCGTGCTGATGGACCGGTCGTGGCCGCACGGCATCGCGGCGGCCGTCGACGTCACGCTGCTGGGCCGGTACTACGAACGGTTCGCCGACCATGCCGTGCTCGTGGCCGACGAGACCGTGACGGCGGTGACCGGACGCCGGCCGCGCGAGGTCGCGGAGTTCCTGCTCGCGCAGCGGTCCGCGACGGGCTGATACCTCTGGTGCGGCGAGTCCGTCATGGAAGTGACGGACCCCGGCGGCAGGAGGTGACCGGTGGACGAGCCGGCACAGCAGTTCGAGACCCATCGCTCGCACCTGCGCGCCGTGGCCTACCGCATGCTCGGGTCGTCCGCGGAGGCCGACGACGCCGTGCAGGAGGCCTGGCTGCGGATGAGCCGGTCGGACACGGACGACGTCGCGAACCTGCGCGGCTGGCTGACCACGGTCGTCGCCCGCATCGCGCTCGACATGCTGCGGTCGCGCGCCGCCCGCCGCGAGGATCCGCTCGAGACGCGGCTGCCCGACCCGGTCGTCACCGCGGTCGACGGTGTCGACCCGGAGCACACGGCCCTGCTCGCCGACTCGGTGGGCCTCGCGCTCCTCGTCGTCCTCGAGACCCTCTCCCCCACCGAGCGGCTGGTCTTCGTGCTGCACGACATGTTCGCGGTGCCCTTCGACGAGATCGCCCGCATCGTGGACCGCACGCCCGCTGCGGCCAAGCAGCTCGCGAGCAGGGCGCGCCGGCGGGTGCGGGGCCGCAATCCGGCGGCGGAGCCCGACCTCGCCCGGCAACGCGAGGTCGTCGCGGCGTTCCTCGCGGCGTCCCGAGGCGGGAGTCTCGACGCCCTCCTCGCGGTGCTCGCCCCCGACGTCGTGCTGCGCGTCGACACGGGTGCGGGCCTGCTTGTGCTGCACGGCGCCGCCACCGTCGCCGGGCAGGCGCTGACCTTCGGCCGGTTCGCACCCGCCGCCCGTCACGCCCTGGTCAACGGCGCGGCAGGAGTCGTCAACGTCGTCGACGGCCGGGCTGTGTCCGTGATGGCGATGACCGTGCACGACGGCCGGGTGGTCGAGATCGACATCCTGGCCGATCCGGCGCGGCTGTCGCGGCTCACCCTTCTGCAGTAGGCGGGGCCTCGTCCAGCGAGCCGGTCTCGGCCACCCGTTCCGCAACGGTCACCAGCTTGATGTTGGTGCGCTGCGAGTGCGCCCGCAACATCTCGAACGCCGCGTCGGCCCGGACTCCGAGCCGGCACATGAGGATGCCCTTGGCCTGCCCGATCATGTCGCGATTGCCCAGCGCCCGCTCGATCCGCGTCCGCTGGAACGAATCGGCCAGGGCGACCGCCGCCAGCGTGGCGAGCATGCGGGCGACCGGCTCGGCGTGCTCGCGGAAGGCGTCGGGCTGCTCACCGTAGAAGCTGAGGGTGCCGAGCATCCGGTCGTCGACGAACAACGGCACGCAGAGCATGCTGCCCACGTCGCAGCCCTTCGCCGCACGGCAGAAGTCGGGCCACCGGGTGTCCGCGGCGACATCGTGCATCCGCACCACGATCTGCTTGCGGGCAGCGGTGAGGCACGGCCCGGTGCCCATCTCCGTCTGCAGCTCGTCGAGCTGCTGCGGCACGGGTCCCGACGCGAACACCGTCCGCAGCTTTCCCTCCGGCTCGGCGACGATCACTCCCGCGTGCTCCGCGGCCGGGACGATCCGGACCGCCTCGCCGACGATCCGCGGCACCAGGTCCCGGGGGTCGCCCTTCGGGACTCTGAGGGTGCGGACGAGTTGCTCGACCGTCGACCACGGCGCGGGCTCGTCCGGGCCCGCGGGCATCTGCGTCTCGTCCACGGGGAAGCTCTACCGCAACACACCGCCACGGCGCCACGGGCCACCGGGGGCACTTCGTCGAGCGGTGAGTTCTGCGCACCGGTGCTACCTTCGGACAGGGTCGCGCTCCCCATAGCGACGGCCCCCGGGTGCATCCAGCCGCCCCCTCGAAATCCAGGAGGCGCTGCCGCATGTCCGTGACATTGGTGGACGTCGCCGAAGCCTCCGAGCGGGCCGAGAACGAGTACGCACACGTGGCCCCGCTGTTCACCGAGCGCGCCCGGCTGGCCCCCGACGATCCGCGCCGCGACAAGCTGCGTGCGGAACTGATCACCGGTTACCTGCCGGTGGCCCGGAACATCGCACACCGGTTCGTCCACCGCGGCGACATCCCCGACGACCTCGAGCAGGTCGCGACGGTCGGGCTGATCGGCGCGGTCGACCGCTTCGAGCCCGACCGCGGCATCGACTTCCTGTCGTTCGCCGTACCCACGATCACCGGCGAGGTGCGCCGGCACTTCCGCGACCGATCGCGGACCATCCGCATCCCGCGGCGGATCACGCAGCAGCAGGCCAGCCTGTACGAGGCCGTGAACGAGCTGACCCAACATTTGCGCCGCGCACCGCGTCCGAGCGAGCTCGCCGAACGGCTCGGCATCTCCCTCAACGAGGTGATCGAGGTGCTGCAGGCCCACATGACGGCCTTCCCTTCGTCGCTCGACGAACAGCCGGCCGACGACGAGCACCCCGGTCGCAGCCTCGCGTCGTCGCTCGGCGAGGACGACCCCGGCATGGGCCTGGTGGAGGACCGGGTGGCCGTCGTGCCGCTGCTGGCCCAGCTCCCCGAGCGGGAACGGCGGATCCTGCAGCTGCGCTTCTTCCACGACATGACCCAGACGGAGATCGCCGCGCTCACCGGCATCTCGCAGATGCACGTCTCCCGGCTGTTGTCCCGCACCCTCGCCTCGCTCCGCAACCGGCTCCAGGAGGCGTAGCCGCACTCGGGAACGGGGTGCTGTCCACACCCTCACCCGCCAGGAACCCTGATCGTTCCGGGCTCCCGATCCCGACAGGCTCTCCTGAGACGCCGGAGATCGCAGGGAGACCACGGATGACCACGATGCTGGACACGACCACCGCCGAGCTCGACGCCACCGTCGCCGGTCCGGTCCTGGAGCCCGGTGACCCCGGGTACGCCGAGGAGGTCGCCAGCTTCAGCCTCACCTTCACCGCAGCCCCGGCAGTGGTGGTCGGTGCCACGAGCGCAGGCGACGTCGCAGCCGCCGTGCGCTACGCCGCGCGGACCGGACGCCGGGTGGCGGTGCAGAGCACCGGGCATGGCCTGCAGAGCGACCTCGCCGGCACCGTCCTGGTGAGCACGCACCGCATGGACCGCGTCGCCGTCGACCCTGACTCCGCCACGGCGCGGGTCCAGGCGGGAGCCCGCTGGCGTCAGGTGATCGACGCGGCCGCGCCGTACGGGCTCGCGCCACTCAACGGCTCGTCGTCGCAGGTCGGCGTGGTCGGCTACACCGTCGGCGGTGGCCTCGGCCCGATGGCGCGTCGCTACGGCTTCGCCGCCGACCACGTCCGCCGGTTCACCCTCGTCACCGCGGACGGTGAGATCCGCGACGTCACTCCCGAGAGCGACCCCGACCTGTTCTGGGCCGTACGCGGCGGCAAGTCGACCTTCGGCATCGTGACCGACCTCGAGTTCGCACTGATGCCCGTCGCCCGGTTCTACGGGGGCTGCATCTTCTTCCCGGGCGAGGCCACCGCGGCGGTGCTGCACGCCTGGCGCGAGTGGGCCCCCACGCTCTCCGACGACACCACGACCTCCGTCGCGATGCTGCGGCTCCCCCCGGACCCGTCGCTGCCGGAGCCGCTGCGCGGTCGGTTCGTGACCTCCCTGCGGTTCGTCCACCTCGGTTCCGCGTCCGACGGTGCGGCGGTGCTCGCGCCGATGCGGGCGGTGGCCACCCCGCTCATGGACCTCGTCGACGAGATGCCCTACGTCGCCGTGGACGCCGTGAGCATGGACCCGACCACCCCCATGCCCGTCCGCGAGCGCGGCGTCACGGTGGATGCGCTGCCAGCCGCGGCCGTCGACGCCCTGCTGGCCGTGGCGGGCCCGGACGTGCCGGCGCCGCTCGCACTGGTGGAGGTCCGGCTGCTCGGCGGCGCCATCGCCCGGCGTCCGGTGGTCCCCAACGCGGTCGCCGGCCGGGACGCGGCGTTCTCCGTGTTCACGGTCGGTGCGCCGTTCGGCCCGCCCGTCGAGGCGACGACCGCGGCCATGGCGGCGGTGATCGACGCCGTCCGCCCGTGGACGTACGGCGCCCTGTTGAACTTCGTCGGCACCGCCACCGCCGAGCAGGTCGGTCGGCTGTGGAACCCGGCGGACCGGGCGCGCCTCCTGCAGATCCGCGACCGCGTCGACCCGACGGGCCTGTTCGCCACCAACATCCACATCGGCTGAGCCTCACGAGTGGTTGTACGCGAGCGGCCGGGCCATCATGGCGGCCGTGGCCTCCTACTCGGTGAACGAGAGCGCCGTGGCCCGGGCCCGCGAGCTGATCGACTCCCGCCAGTACGTGCTGCGCAGCCAGTGGGGCGAGGTCCAGCCCAGCGCCGCCGACGGCACCGCCTACCTCGAGTCGCACTCCTGGGACGAATACGCCGCCTGGCACCTGGGCCTGACGGAGGGCGCCTCGGAGCACACGAAGGGCCGCTACGCCTTCGTCTACGGCGACTTCCGGCGCCTGCACCGGATGGGACTCATCGCCTGCCAGTACCGCGCCGCCGAGTGGGGCCACAAGGCCGTCGAGCTGGCGGCGCACGACCTGCTGCAGTACCTGGACGGTTCGCGCGCCTGAGTCAGGTGGCGGCGACGGTCGACCGGACCAGCTCCACGAGCTCGCGCCGGCTCGGGCCGGGGTCGAAGCCGGGCCGCCAGCCCGAGGCGTACACCGCCCGGGCCCGTGGCTCGACGGCGTCGAGGCACGACGGGCCGGCCTCCATGCTCAGGTAGGGCCCCAGGGCCGGGGCGATGGACGGATCGACCTGCACCGCCGCCATGATCAGGTTGGACGGCAGGCGCGCGTCGAGGTCGAGGTCGTCGCCGGCCCAGAGGCGGCGGGCCGTGTCGTCCATCCGCACGTGGTCGTCGACCCACGGCTGCATGTTCACCGCGCACCAGGCGTCGAAGCTCTCCCCGACGGTGACCGCGTCGGCGCCGTGCTCGTCGATCAACCTGAGTACCTCGCGGGCTTGCAGGAACGAGGTGGTCACGCCCCGGCCGAACATCGGCGTCGTCGTGCAGACCGCGTCGCCGACGAACACCAGACCGGGCAGCGCGAGGGCGCCGTCGGCACCGGTCTGGCCCCGGTAGTGGTTGACCAGCGCGCCACCCGTCAGCACGTCGGTGATCGGCCGGGACCGGTCCGGATCGGTCCAGGTCGCCAGCCCGGGCACCGCACGGCAGGCGGCCTCGAACACGTCGGTGCGCCGCAGGTGCAGCAGGTCCGGCTCGTCGACGGGCCGCACGATGAGCACCGAGAAGATGCCGCGCTCGTGCAGGAAGAGGATCACCTGGTAGCCGTCGAGCTCGGCCTGCCAGGCGATCGGGTTCACCATCGGTCCCGGCTCGGCACCGTCGTGGAGCTGGTACTGCCGGTCGACGTAGGCGACCCCGGTGTCGCCGCCGGCGCTCGGGGGCGGCCGCAGGGCCCTGGTCACCCGCCCGGCCCGACCGGACGCGTCGATCACCAGGTCTGCCGGCAGGTCCTGCCCGTCGACGCGGAGACCGCGCGCCCGCCCGCCGTCGTCGAGCACCGCGTCCACGTGCCCGCACCGCAGCTCGAGGCCGGGCTGCTGCGCGGCGGCGGCGCGCAACGCCCGCTCGAAGGTCTCGCGGCGTGAGCGCATCCCGGCGAGCACCTCGGTGCCGTCCGGCCGCGGAATCCTGATCTGCTCGGCGCCGCCGGCGACCCACTCGTCGTAGGCCTCCGGGAGCTCCGCCCGCAGCGCCGCGGGTACCTGGCCCCGGAAGGCGTGCGCGTGGTGGAACTGCATCACCCCGCGGCGGGGCCAGCTGCCGTCGGGGGCCGGACCGGGATCGCGGTCGACGGCGGTCACGCCGTGTCCGCGGCGGGCGAGAGCGGCACCCAGGAACAGCCCGGTCGGACCGGACCCGATGATCGCGACGCGCACCGTCCACCTCGATTCGGCGGCGAGGGCCCGCGTCGGGCGGAGGCCGGCGCCCCGCCCGTCACCATAGCGCGCAGTTCGCGCGGTTCAGCCGACGCGACAGTGGAGCTTCATGTGCCGGTTGACGTCCTTGTAGAGCAGGTAGCGGAACCGTCCCGGACCGCCGGCGTAGCAGGCCTGCGGGCAGAACGCCCGCAACCACATGAAGTCGCCCTCCTGGACCTCGACCCAGTCTTCGTTGAGCCGGTAGACGGCCTTGCCTTCCAGGACGTAGAGCCCGTGCTCCATCACGTGGGTCTCGGCGAACGGGATCACTGCGCCCGGCTCGAACGTCACGATGTTCACGTGCATGTCGTGCCGCACGTCGGCCGGGTCGACGAACCGGGTGGTCCGCCACCTGCCGTCGGTGTCCGGCATCGCCCCGGCCTCGACGTCGTGCTCGTTGGTCACGAACGCCTCGGGCACGTCCAGCCCCTCGACCCGCTCGTAGGCCTTGCGGATCCAGTGGAAGTGGGCGTTATCCCCGCTCTCGTTGCGGACGGTCCAGTCGGAACCCGGCGGGATGTAGGCGTATCCGCCCGCCTCGAGCTTGTGCGTGGTCGCGCCCAGGGTGATGTTCAGCAGTCCTGAGGTGAGGAAGACGACCCCCTCGGCCTCCGGGTCGAGTTCGGGACGTTCGCTGCCTCCGCCGGGCGCGACCTCGACCATGTACTGGGAGAAGGTCTCGGCGAAGCCGGTCAGCGGGCGGGCCAGCACCCACAGCCGGGTGTCCTCCCAGAACGGCAGGAAGCTGGTGACGATGTCCGAGTTCGTGCCCCGCGGGATCACCGCGTAGGCCTCCCGGAACATCGCCCGGTCGGTCAGCAGCTGGGTCTGCGGGGGTAGTCCTCCGGTAGGTGACCAGTACGTCATTCCACCCCTCCTCGGGTTATCAAGCGTCCTTGCGGCTCGTCGCCGGTGACCCGGCGGCCGCGCAGCCAAGTGCTGCGGACGACTCCGGCCAGCGCGCGCTCTGCGTACGGGGTGACGGGGTTGCGGTGGTGCAGGTGCGCCGGGTCGACGACGAACGCGTCGTCCGGCGCGAACACGGCGAAGTCGGCGTGGTAGCCGCGCTCGATGCGGCCCTTGTGCTGCAGCCGGGCGATCTCGGCAGGCCGCTGGGACATCCAGCGGACCACGTCGACCAGCGTGTGGCCGCGCAGCCGCGCCTCGGTCCACACGGCGGGCAGCCCGATCTGCAGCGACGAGATGCCGCCCCAGGCCGAGTCGAACTCGCCGACGTCGAGCCGCTTCAGCTCGGCGGTGCACGGCGAGTGGTCGGACACGACGCAGTCGATGTCGCCGCGACTCAGTGCAGCCCACAGCTCCTCCCGGTTGCCGATCTCGCGGATCGGCGGGCAGCACTTGAACTGCGTGGCTCCGTCGGCGATCGCCTCGGCCTCGAACACCAGGTAGTGCGGGCAGGTCTCGACGGTCATCCGGATGCCCTCGCGGCGGGCGGTGCGCAGCATCGGCACGGCGTCCGAGCTGGACAGGTGCAGCAGGTGCACCGACGCGCCGGTGTGGCGGGCCGCCTCGATGAGGTGCGCGATCGCCACGTTCTCCGAGCCGCGCGGCCTCGAGGCGAGGAAGTCGGAGTAGTGCCGCCCGTGTGGTGCCGGCGCCCGCTCGATCGCGGTCGAGTCCTCCGCGTGGACGATCATCTTCGCCCCGTACGAGGCCAGTACGCCCAGGTACTCCTCGAGTTCCTCGGGCGACAGCGGCGGGAACTCGTCCACCCCGGAGTCGGTCATGAAGCACTTGAACCCGAAGACGCCTGCGTCGTGGAGCCCGCGCAGGTCGTCGATGTTGCCCGGGATCGCGCCACCCCAGAAGCCGACGTCGACGTGTGCCGTGTCCTGCGCGGCCTTCCGCTTGACCTGCAACCCGTCGACGGTGGTGGTCGGCGGGATGCTGTTGAGCGGCATGTCGATGATCGTCGTGACGCCGCCGGCCGCCGCGGCGCGGGTCGCCGTGGCGAAGCCCTCCCACTCGGTGCGGCCGGGCTCGTTGACGTGCACATGGCTGTCGACGAGCCCGGGCAGCAGCACCTCGTCGTCGGCCAGGTCGATGGTCTCCGTGCCTTCGAGCCGCGACTCGAGCGGCTCGATCGCGACCACCACGCCGTCGCGGACGGCGATGCAGCGGGGCACCTCACCGGCGCGGGTGATCACCCTGCGGCCGCGGAACACCAGGTCGAAGTCGGCCATGATTCAGCTCCCCTGCGATGCTTGCTCGGCGATCCCTCGGTAGGCCCGCCAGCCCCCGGCCTCGGAGATGTCGGTCAGGCCCGTGCCTGCCTCGTGGGCCACCTCGCGCAGGACAACGGCGACCGCACTGCTGCCGTCGTCCAGCTCGATCACGCTCAGTTCCAGCTCCGCCGGCTCGGCCGGGATGAACCGGTCGCGGATCACGTCGAGCGGCACGTCGTACAGCTCGCCCGGCACACTCACGCCGCCCTCGGCGACCGGCCACAGCCCGGGGAACTCGTCGCGGATGGAGAAGAACCGGTAGCGGGGTGCGGTGCGGGCGTCACCGAGGAACGGCAGGCCCTCGATGCTGTAGTGCACGTTGCCGCCGCGCATGCCTCCGCCGTTGACGAAAAGCGGTACCGATGTCATGGAGTCGTGCCTCCGATCCGTTCACGGGCCAAAGTCGTGGCCAGGCGTTCGAGCAGCGGGCCGGCGTCGGCCAGGCAGCGCCGCACGTCGGGTTCGATGTCGGTGAGGGCGTAGGCGGCGGAGATTCCCGCCGTCTGCAGTTGCGCGCCGTCCAGCGCGAGCCGGCCCGACACCGTGACGACCGGGATCCCGGCCTTCGCCGCTGCCGCAGCCACTCCGGCCGGGGCCTTGCCGTGCAGGGTCTGCTCGTCGAGCGACCCCTCGCCGGTGATCACCAGCGACGCCCCGGGCAGGTGGTCGGCGAACCGGACGAGCTCGAGCACCAGCCCGATGCCCGGCTCGAGCTCGGCGCCGAGCACCGCCATCGCGGCGTAGCCGACCCCGCCCGCGGCCCCGGCGCCCGCACGGTTGCGGACATCCGGGCGGCCGGTGGCGGCGTCGACGACGTCGGCCCAGTGCGCCAACACGGCGTCGAGCGTGACGACGTCGTCCGGGGTCGCGCCCTTCTGCGGCCCGTACACCGCGGCGGCCCCGTGCGGGCCGAGCAGCGGGTTGTCGACGTCGCAGGCCACGACGATCCGGGCCGTGGCCACGGCCGGGTGCAGGCCGGACAGGTCGACGCGGTCGAGGTCGGCCAGCGCCCCGCCGCCTCGTGGGAGCGGGTTCCCGGCGGCGTCGAGCAGCCGGACGCCGAGGGCCTCCAGCATCCCCGCGCCGCCGTCCGTACTGGCGCTGCCGCCGATGCCCAGCACGATGCCGGAGCAGCCATGATCCAGCGCGGCACGGACCACCTCGCCCGTCCCGTAGGACGTCGCGGTGAGCGGCGCGAGGCGGTCCGGCGGCAGCAGCCGCAGGCCGGAGACGTCGGCCATCTCGACCACCGCGACCCCGTCGCGCATCGCGTAGGCGGTGTCGACCGGGTCGCCGGTCGGGCCGGTGGCGCGCAACGGGATCCGTTCGTACCCGGCCGCGATGGCCGCGTCGACGGTGCCGTCGCCCCCGTCCGCGACCGGAACGCGCACGACCTCCACCTCAGGATGTACGGCGGCGATCCCGGCCGCGACCCGGTCCGCGACCTCCAGCGCGGTCAGTGAACCCTTGAACTTGTCCGGCGCGACGACGATGTGCACGGCGCGATCCAACTCCGATCAGTCCAGGAGTGCCACGGCCGTCGGGGCGTGCTCGTCCAGCGTCGCGAGCTCCTCGAACTCGACGACGTTGTCCAGCTCGGTGCCCATGGAGATGTTCGTGACGCGCTCGAGGAGCACCTCGACGACCACCGGCACCCGGAACTCCGCCATCAGCTTGCGCGCCTGCTCGAAGGCCGACGCCAGGTCGTCGGGCCGGTCGACGCGGATCGCCTTGCAGCCCAGTCCCTCCGCCACCTTGACGTGGTCGACGCCGTACGCGCCGAGCTCCGGGGTGTTGACGTTCTCGAACGAGAGCTGGACGCAGTAGTCCATCTCGAACCCGCGCTGGCTCTGGCGGATCAGCCCGAGGTAGGAGTTGTTCACGACGACGTGGACGTAGGGCAGGCGGAACTGCGCCCCGACGGCCAGCTCCTCGAGCATGAACTGGAAGTCGTAGTCGCCCGAGAGCGCCACCACCGTCGCGTCCGGGTCGGCGACGCAGACACCCAGCGCGGCGGGCAGCGTCCAGCCCAGCGGGCCGGCCTGTCCGGCGTTGATCCAGTGCCGCGGCTGGTACACGTGCAGGAACTGGCCGCCGGCGATCTGCGACAGCCCGATGGTGCTGACGTAGCGGGTGTCGCGGCCGAACGCGCGGTTCATCTCCTCGTACACGCGCTGCGGCTTGACCGGGACGTCGTCGAAGTGGGTGCGGCGCAGCATCGTCTGCTTGCGCTTGACGCACTCGTCGACCCAGGCCTTGCGGTCGCGCAGCTGCGCCCGGCGCTCCTTGGCAACCTCGACGAACAGGGCCAGCGCGGCACCGGCGTCGGAGACGATCCCGTAGTCGGGAGCGAACACGCGCCCGATCTGGGTGGGCTCGATGTCGACGTGGACGAAGGTGCGGCCGCGGCGGTAGGTGTCGAGGCCGCCGGTGTGCCGGTTCGCCCACCGGTTGCCGATCCCGAGCACGAAGTCCGACGCGAGCATCGTCGCGTTGCCGTACTGGTGGGCCGTCTGCAGCCCGGCCATGCCGACCATCAGCCGGTGGTCGTCCGGGATGGCGCCCCAGCCCATCAGGGTCGGGATCACGGGGACGTCGAGGATCTCGGCCAGCTCCACCAGCAGCGCGGACGCGTCGGCGTTGATGATCCCGCCGCCGGCGACGATCACCGGCGAGGTCGACTCCTGCAGCATGTCGAGCGCCTTCTCGACCTGTGCCCGGCTCGCCGCGGGCTTGTACGCCGGGAGCGGGGTGTAGGTGTCGGGGTCGAACTCGATCTCGGTCATCTGCACGTCGAACGGCAGGTCGATGAGCACGGGACCGGGGCGGCCGGAGCGCATCAGGTGGAAGGCCTTGGCGAAGACGCCCGGGACCTGCGCGGCCTCGAGGACCGTGACCGCCATCTTCGTCAGCGGCGCGGCGATCGACGCGATGTCGACGGCCTGGAAGTCCTCCTTGTGCAGCCGGGCGACCGGCGCCTGGCCGGTGATGCACAGGATCGGGATCGAGTCGGCCGACGCGGAGTACAGGCCGGTGATCATGTCCGTGCCCGCGGGGCCGGAGGTGCCGACGCAGACGCCGATGTTGCCGGCGCGGGTGCGGGTGTAGCCCTCGGCCATGTGCGAGGCGCCCTCGACGTGCCGGGCGAGCACGTGCTCGATGCCCTGCCCGTTTTCTTGGCGAGCGCGGCGCATCGCCGCGTAGAAGGGGTTGATCGCCGCGCCCGGGACGCCGAAGGCGTGCGTGACGCCCTCGCGCTCCAGGATGGCGACTGCGGCGTCAGCCGCTGTCATGCGAGCCATGTCAGCTCTCCTCTTTCGTTTCGGTGTCGCGGCCGGACAGCCCTCTGCCAGACAGTTCTGCGACGAGCTTCAGCAGGCCGGAGTGGTCGAGGCCGCCGTCGCCGCGGGCGACCAGCGCGCCCACCAGCTGGGCGACCACCGCGCCGAGCGGGATCGCGACCCCTGCCTCGCGGGCGGCCGACGTGACGATGCCGAGGTCCTTGTGGTGCAGAGCGAGCCGGAAGCCCGGCTTGAACTGGCGGTCGAGCATGTTCGTGCCCTTGCGGTTGAGCACGGTGCTGCCGGCCAGGCCGCCGCCGAGTACTTCCAGCGCAGCCTTCGTGTCGACGCCGTACGCCTCGAGGAACACGACCGCCTCGGCGAGGACCTCGATGTTCACCGCGACGATGAGCTGGTTCGCGGCCTTGACGGTCTGGCCCGACCCGGCGGGGCCGACGTGCACGATCGTCTTGCCGACGGCCTCCAGTACGGGCCGCGCGTCTTCGAAGTCGCCGGGCTCGCCGCCCACCATGATCGACAGGCTGGCCTCGATCGCGCCGGCCTCGCCGCCGCTAACCGGGGCGTCCAGTACGCGCAGCCCGGCCTTGCGTCCGGCCTCCGCCACGCGGACGGCGACGTCCGGGCGGATCGTGCTCATGTCGACGTAGAGGGCGCCCGAGCGGGCGGAGGCGAACACGCCGTCGTCGCCGCCGGTCACCGCCTCGACGTCCGGGGAGTCCGGCACCATCGTGATGATCACGTCGGCGTCGCGGACGGCCTCGGCCACGCTGTCGGCGCCACGGCCACCGGCGTCGACCAGGGCGGCGACCTTGTCCGGGCTGCGGTTGTAGCCGGCCACCTCGAAGCCGGCCTTGACGAGGTTCGCGGCCATCGGGCCGCCCATGATGCCCAGGCCGATGAAGGCGACGGTGGTCATGTCGGAAGCACCTTTCTTTCTGGAGTGGAAGTTCAGCGGGCCGACCGCTGCTCGCGGGGCAGCCAGTCGAAGGCGTCCGCGCTCGCCGCGGTGGGCTTGTACTCGAGCCCGACCCAGCCGTCGTAGCCGGTGGCGGCGATGTGCTGCAGGTGGTGGTCGATGTCGAGCTTCCCGGTGCCGGGTTCGTTGCGGCCCGGGGCGTCGGCGATCTGCACGTGGCCGATCCGGCCCGCGGAGGCATCGATCGCGGCGTCGACGGCCCCAGGATCGCCACCGCCGTTGACCGCCAGGTGGTACACGTCGAGCAGCAGGGCGATGTTCTCCTCACCGGCCCGGTCGATCGCGGCGAGCGCGTCCGCCGCGGTGAGCAGCGGGTAGCGGGGAGCGCCGCTGACGGGCTCGACGAGCACGGTGCCGCCGATCCGCTGCGCCGCCCGCGCCGCGAAGGCGAGGTTCTCGGCGGCCAACGCGTCCTGCTCCTCGGGGGTGCTGTCGTCGGTCCGGTTGCCGTAGAGCGCGTTGAACGCCCGGCAGCCGAGCCGCTCGCCGAGACCGACCGTGACGTCGATGTTGTCGCGGAACTCCGTGCTGCGGGCGGGCCAGGAGACGAGCCCGCGGTCGCCGCCGGGCATGTCGCCCGCGAAGAAGTTGAGGCCCACCAGCTGCACGCCGGCGTCGGTCACCGCGGTCGCGAACTGGTCGATCTCGGCGTCCGAGGGCACCGCGACGGGCCACGGCCACCAGAACTCGACGGCGTCGAAGCCCGCCTGACGAGCTGCGGCGGGCCGGTCGAGCAGCGGGAGCTCCGTGAACAGGATCGACAGGTTGACCTCGTACCGCATTCCGACCTCTTCCGTATCGTGGAAACTAACTTCCGCTTGACGAAGACTGTAGGGCGGGTCGGGCGAGCCGTCAACCAGGTCCCAGCCCCGGTTCGGCGGCCGCCACGCCAGAGTTAACTCGGCCGTCATCGACGTTCTCGGTATGCTGCTTCCGCTAGGCGAAAGTTCTGAACATCCGGAGGATCGATGGCCGACCCGGCCAAGAGCGGTGGCGTGCAATCCGTCGGCCGCGTGCTCGACCTGCTCGAGATCGTCGCCGACGCCGGGGGTGAGATCGGCCTGAGCGAGCTCGCCGCCCGTTCAGGCCTGCCGCTCCCCTCGATCCATCGGCTCGTCCGGACGCTGGTCCAACGCGGCTACATGCGACAGCTGTCGAACCGCCGCTACGCCCTCGGTGCCCGGCTCGTCCCGCTCGGCCAGGTCGCGGGGACCATGCTCGGGGCGTGGGCGCAGCCGGTGCTCACCGAACTGGTCGACGCCCTGGGCGAGTCCGCGAACCTCGCCGTCCTGGACCACGACGCGGTCATGTACATCGGCCAGGTGCCGTCCCGCCACACGATGCGGATGTTCACCGAGCCGGGCCGGCGGGTCCCCGCGCACTGCACCGGGGTGGGCAAGGCACTGCTGTCGCAGCTTCCGGACGACACCGTGCGTGAGCTGCTGGCCCGCACAGGGATGCCGCCCGCGACCCCGAACACGATCACCACCCCCGACGCGATGCTGGACGAGCTGAGGAAGATCCGCCGCGAGGGCCACGCCATGGACGAGGGCGAGCAGGAGATCGGCGTGCGCTGCGTCGCCGTCCCGGTGCACGGCGCACTCGGCACGCTCGGCATCTCGGTCTCGGGTCCGGCCCCGCGGATGACCCCGGAACTGATCGACCGCGCCGTCCCCCTGCTCCGCAAGGCCGGCGAGCGGCTGTCGTCGGAGATCGGCGAGCGCTCGACGGCCTGACCGGGCTCAACCATGTCGTGAAAGCCACGTTCAGGGCGCCACACGTCCTGAACGTGGCTTTCACGCGTCGATCACCGGCCGGCACCGTCGGCAATCGACCTCTTGACGTGTCCCGTGGCGCGCCTTACCGTACCCACCTATCCGCATCGCGGAAGTTCTCTTCCACAAACGACGACGAGGTCGCCGAATGACGAACACGGGCCGCCTGGACGTGTTGCACCTGCCCGATGCGCAGGCTGCCGAGCAGCTGCGCGCCTGCAACGCTTCACCCGTCTGGATCGAGCAGGTGCTCGCGCACCGCCCGTACGCCGACCTCGACTCCGTCCTCGACACCGCCGAGCACGCCGCACGCGACCTCGACTGGAGCGAGGTCCGTCGGGCGCTCGACGCCCACCCGCGCATCGGCGAGCGAGCCGAGGGCGGGAGCACCGAGGCGCAGTGGTCACGGCGGGAGCAGTCCACCGTCGCCGGCACTGACGCCCGAACCCAGGAGCTGCTGCGAACCCGCAACGCCGAGTACGAGCGCCGGTTCGGCCACGTCTTCCTCATCCGCGCCGCGGGCCGCAGCGCCGAGGAGATGCTGACCGAGCTGGATCGACGGCTCGGCAACGACGAGGGCCGCGAGCGTGCCGAGGTCACCGAGCAGCTCGCCCAGATCACCCGCCTGCGACTGCAGACCCTGCTCGCCGGCTGAACACCCACGACCCGAGGAGCGACCGATGGCCATCACGCTGGGCCACAACCAGTACGGAAAAGCCGAGACCCGCGTCGTGCGCATCTTCCGCGACACCGAGCCGCACGAGATCGCCGACTACAACGTGAGCGTCGCGCTGGTCGGCGACTTCGACGACGTGCACTACAACGGCGACAACACCAAGTGCCTCACGACCGACGCCACCAAGAACACCGTCAACGCCTACGCGAAGGAGGCGGGCGACGCGGTCCGCGAGCCGGAGTCGTTCGGCATCGCGCTGGCGAAGCACTTCGTCGACGACGTCCCCCAGGTGTCCCGCGTCCGGGTCCAGATCGAGGCCTACCCGTGGGACCGGCTCAGCCACAACGGGACGCCCCACCCGCACGCCTTCGCCCGACGCGGCGCCTACGTCCGCACCGTCACCGTCACCTACGACGGGTCGCAGCTCTGGGTCGTGTCCGGTGTCCGTGACCTGATCGTCCTCAAGACGACGGACTCGGAGTTCCACACCTTCTACCAGGAGCGCTACACGACGCTGCGGCCCACAGACGACCGGATCATGGCCTCGTCGGTCACCGCGCAGTGGCTGCACACTGAGACCGACACCGACTGGGGCGCCTCGTACGGCCGGGTGCTGGCCACGCTGGGGAGCACCTTCGCCGGCCACCACAGCCTCGCACTGCAGCAGACGATGTACGCGATCGGCCAGGACATCATCACCGAGCAGCCGGAGATCGCGGAGATCCGCTTCTCGATGCCCAACAAGCACCACTTCCTCGTCGACCTCAGCCCGTTCGACGTGGAGAACAAGAACGAGGTCTTCCACGCCGACGACCGGCCCTACGGCTACATCGAGGGCACCGTCCGCCGCGACGACGCCCCGAACCCCGGCTCGGCCGCGTTCGACCCCGGTCAGGGCTGGTGACCCCGGCGATGGCCCGCACCTCGCCCGCCGCGACGGTCGACCGCCACCCGGTCGACCAGATGCTGCCCGTCGGGCAGCTCCTCCTCTACGGCCTGCAGCACGTGATGAGCATGTACGCGGGCGTCGTGGCGGTTCCGCTGATCGTCGGCACCGCTCTCGGCCTGCCCTTCGCGGATCTCGCGTACCTGCTCACCGCCGCACTGCTGGTGTCCGGGCTGGCCACCCTGTTGCAGACCCTCGGCATCTGGAAGATCGGTGCACGGCTGCCGCTCGTGCAGGGCACGTCGTTCGCAGCCGTCGCCTCGATGCTCGCCATCGGCAAGGACGCGGGCGGCGGCGTCGCCGGGTTGCAGTACATCTTCGGCGCGGTGCTCGTCGCCGGAGTCGTCGGGTTCCTACTGTCCGGAGTGTTCAACCGGCTGCTGCACTTCTTCCCGCCGGTGGTCACCGGCTCGGTGATCACGGTGATCGGCATCTCGCTGCTGCCGGTCGCGATCCGCTGGGCCGGCGGCGGGCAGCCCACTGCCGAGTCGTTCGGCGCCCCGGCCAACATCGGGCTCGCCGCGCTCACGCTGGCGATCATCCTGTTGATCTACCGCTTCCTGCCGGGTTTCTTCAGCCGCATCGCCATCCTCGCCGGCCTCGTCGTGGGTGCCCTGGTCGCCGCGGCACTCGGCAAGGCCGACTTCAGCCGGATCGGGGAGGCGCAGTGGTTCGCTGTGTCGACGCCGTTCCACTTCGGCCCGCCGCAGTTCGCGGCCGCGGCGATCATCTCGATGGTCATCGTGATGCTGGTGATCATGACTGAGACGACGGCGGACATCCTCGCCATCGGCGAGGTCGTGGATCGCCCGGCCGACGGGCGGACCGTGGTCGCGGGCCTGCGGGCCGACTGCCTGGCCACCGCGGTGTCGGGCGGCCTGCTCAACTCCTTCTCCGCCAGTGCCTTCGCCCAGAACGTCGGACTGGTGGCCATCACCGGGATCAAGAGCCGCTTCGTCGTGGCGGCCAGCGGTGTGATCCTCGTAGTGCTGGGGCTGTTCCCGAAGGTCGGAGCGATCGTCGCGGCGATCCCGTTGCCGGTGCTCGGCGGGGCCGGTCTGGCCCTGTTCGCCACGGTGGCCGCCAGCGGCATCCGCGCACTCGGGCGGGTGAACTACGAGGGCAACAACAACCTGATCATCGTCGCGCTCTCGATCGGCATGGGCGTGATCCCCATCGCCGTGCCCACGTTCTACGAGCACTTCCCGAGCTGGTTCCAGACCGTGTTCGACTCCGGCATCAGCTCGGCCGCGGTGACGGCCGTCCTGTTGAACCTGCTGTTCAACGTGGGCCGCAGCGGCACTCCTCGAGAGGCGGCGCTGGTCGCCGAGTCGCCGACGGTCGGGGTCACGCCGGACTACGACGTGCCGGGCGGCGTCACCGACGCGCGCGACACCGACGACGACGCCCGGGCGGCCCCACCACACCGGTCCGAGTCCAGGCCGGAGCACTGACGACCCGGTAGTTCCTACGCTCGCTGAAGCCGCCGCTGGTTCCCTGTTCGGGAACCGGCGGCGGCTTCATCGGTGCGGTCCTTCGGGCCGTCGCACACGTTCGCCGACCGGCACACCTGCCCTGCAAGATGCGCACGAGGTTGCTTCCTATATGACCATTGACCTGTGAGCTTCGTCGCCCTAGACTCCCCAACGGCGCGAAATGGAAGAGCGTTTCCGCCTGGCGAAAACGGCGCCGGTCTTCCGGTCGACACTCGCCTCCGTCGCGCAGATGAGGAGGCAGCAGTGTCCCTACTAGTGTCTGTTGCCACTCCCGTAGTCGGTCCGGCCGGCGTTCGCACGCCGATCATCGCCGGGCCTCTCGGCCCGCCGGAGCACTCCCCGGCATCGCGCACCTCGTCCCGACGCCGCCGCACGCCCACTGAGCCGCGCAGCTCCGGTCGGCAGGCGAAATCGACGCCGACCGCGGCCGCACCGCCCGACTCCCGTCACCGCTTCGAAAGGCGGAAGCCATGGCCACGAACGCCACACTCAAGGACCGGCCGACAACCCGGCACCCCGTCGACGAGGTCCTGCCGATCCCGAAGCTGGCGGTCTACGGCTTCCAGCACGTTCTGGCGTTCTACGCCGGCGCGGTGATCGTCCCGATCCTGCTCGCCAACTCCATCGGGCTGACCACCGAGCAGCTCATCCACCTGATCAACGCCGACCTGTTCACCTGCGGCATCGCCTCGATCATCCAGTCCGTCGGGTTCTGGAAGGTCGGCGTCCGGCTGCCGCTGCTGCAGGGCGTCACCTTCACCGCCGTGTCCCCGATGATCGCCATCGGCCTCGCGAACGGTGGCGGCACCGACGGACTGCTGGTCATCTACGGCGCGGTGATCGTCGCCGGGATCTTCACCTTCCTGATCGCACCGTTCTTCTCCAAGCTGATCCGGTTCTTCCCGCCCGTCGTGACCGGCTCGGTGATCACGATCATCGGCATCGCGCTGCTGCCCGTCGCGGCGGCCGACGCCGCCGGCGGGGCCGGACCCACGCTCGACCCGACCAACGGGAAGTACCTGGCGTACGCGCTCGGCACGCTGGCCCTGATCGTGGTCATCCAGCGGGTGTTCCGAGGCTTCATGGCCACCGTCGCCGTCCTCGTCGGCCTGGTCGTCGGAACGCTCGTGGCCTGGGCGCTCGGCGACGCGCACTTCGATGCGGTCGTCAACTCGCCGTGGCTGGGCGTGACCACGCCGTTCTACTTCGGCTGGCCGAAGTTCGCGTTCGCCGCGATCATCTCGATGATCGTCGTCATGCTGATCACCGCGGTCGAGACCACGGGCGACGTCTTCGCCACCGGTGAGATCGTCGAGAAGCGCATCGGCAAGGAGGACATCGCCCGCGCCCTGCGCGCCGACGGTCTGGCCACGACCCTCGGCGGGATCCTGAACTCCTTCCCGTACACGTGCTTCGCCGAGAACGTCGGGCTGGTCCGGCTGACCCGGATCAAGAGCCGATACGTGGTCGCCGCAGCCGGTACGATCATGATCATTCTCGGGTTGCTCCCGAAGGCCGCGGCGATCGTCGCGGGCATCCCGCACCCGGTGCTCGGCGGCGCCGCGCTGGCGATGTTCGCCACCGTGGCGGTGGTGGGGATCCAGACACTGGCCCGAGTGGACTTCCACGACCACCGCAACGTCGTCATCGTCGCGACCAGCCTGGGTCTTGCCATGTACGTCACCGCGCAGCCCGACGTGGCCAAGGCCGTGCCGGACTGGGCGCAGATCATCTTCGGCAGTGGCATCACGCTGGGCAGCATCACCGCGATCCTGCTCAACCTGGTGTTCTTCCACGTCGGTAGGAGCCGCGGCCCGGCCGTGGCCGGCTCCCCGGGCGAGAACCTGGTGCGCCTGGACCAGGTCAACGCGATGTCGCGCGAGGAGTTCGTGCAGACCTTCTCGCGGCTGTTCCAGGGCCCGCAGTGGGTCGTCGAGCGCGCGTACGACCAGCGGCCGTTCAGCGACACCCAGGATCTGCGCGGCGCGTTCCAGGAGGCCCTCTTCTCGGCGACGACCGACGAGCAGGAGCAGCTGATCGGCAGCTACCCCAACCTCGGCGCGCAGACCGTCGCCACCGGTGACGAGGGCGAGGACTCGCTGGCCGACCAGTCTGCTCTCGGGCTGAACCGGCTGGCCGACAAGGAGCACGAGGAGCTCGGGACGCTCGCGCGGGAGTACCGCAACAAGTTCGGGTTCCCGCTGGTGATGGCCGTGCGCGATCAGGAGTCGTTCGACCTGATCCTGCGCCGCGGCTGGGAGCGGCTGAACAACTCGAAGACCCAGGAGCACGCGACCGCACTGATCGAGATCGCCAAGATCGCCACGCACCGGTTCGACCGGCTGGTGGCCAACGCGAACCCGATCCACTCGGCCCGCGTCCCCCACCTCGACAGCTGAGGAGCGAAACCCATGAGTACCCCGACCGTGACCGTCAACGGCGCAGAACGCGCCGTCACGGGGGTCGAGCCGCACGTCACCGCACTGGACTGGCTCCGCGACCAGGGCCTGACCGGCGCCAAGGAGGGCTGCGCCGAAGGCGAGTGCGGCGCCTGCTCGGTGCTGGTCGCCCGGCCGGAAGGAACCGGGGGCACCCGGTGGACGGCACTGAACGCCTGCCTCGTGCCGGTTCTCGCGCTGGACGGCCAGGAGGTCGTCACGTCCGAGGGGCTCGGTCGCCCGGGCGCCCTGCACCCGGTGCAGCGGGAGATGGCCGTCCGCGGTGGTTCCCAGTGCGGCTACTGCACGCCCGGATTCATCTGCAGCATGGCTGCCGAGTACTACCGCCCGGACCGTGTGGCGGTGGACCCGTCCACCAACGGCCACAGCGCCGGGCACGACGAGCACGGCCCCAACGGGTTCGACCTGCACGCACTGAGCGGCAACCTCTGCCGCTGCACGGGGTATCGGCCGATCCGCGACGCGGCCTACGCCCTCGGGGCGCCGACACCTGACGACGGCCTTGCCGGCCGCTGCACCGCGGCTGCTCCGGCAGCCGCGCGCACCCGGGTGTCCGTCGGCGAGACCGGGTTCGCCCGGCCCGCCGACCTCGGCGAAGCAATCTCATTGCTGGCCGCGCGCGACGCCACCGTGATCGCGGGCTGCACGGACTGGGGCGTGGAGGTCAACATCCGTGGTGCCCGTGCGCCGTTCGTGATCGCCGTCGACCGGCTGCCCGAGCTACGCACGTTCTCCGTCGACGCGGACGTCGTCGAGATCGGCGCCGCGCTCACCCTGTCCGAGGCCGAGCGACTGCTGGGCGGCCGGGTGCCGCTGCTGGACCAGCTGTTTCCGCAGTTCGCGTCGCGGCTGATCCGCAACGGTGCCACCTTCGGCGGCAACCTCGGCACCGGCTCCCCGATCGGGGACGCGCCGCCCGCGTTGCTGGCGCTCGAGTCGTCGGTCGTCCTGGCCGGGCCGAACGGCGAGCGCGAGGTGCCGCTGGCGTCGTACTTCACGGGGTACCGGAAGTCGGTCCGCGAGCCGGGCGAGCTCATCCGCGCGGTGCGGATCCCGCTGCCACTTGCCCCGCTGACGGCCTTCCACAAGATCGCGAAGCGGCGGTTCGACGACATCTCGAGCGTGGCGATCGCCTTCGCTCTCGACGTCCGGGACGGGGTGGTGGCGCGCGCCGCGATCGGGCTCGGCGGCGTCGCGGCCACCCCGCTGCGGGCGACCGCCACCGAGGAGATGCTCGTGGGCAGGCCCTGGACCGCGGAGATCGCCGGCGAGGCGGCGGCGGTGCTGCGCGAAGAGGGCACGCCGATCGACGACCACCGGGCGAGCGCCGCCTACCGGGCCGCGATGCTCGGGCAGAGCCTCCTCAAGTTCCACACCGAGTCGGCAGCACTGGAGGCGACGGCATGACCGAGTTGAGCACGCGCCCGGAACGCTGTGTCGTGGGTGCGACGGTTCCGCACGAGAGCGCCGACCTGCACGTCACCGGCCTGGCGCTGTACACCGACGACCTGGTCAACCGCCACTTCGGCACCCTGCACGCGTATCCGGTGCAGGCCCCGCACACGCACGCCCGCGTGACCGCCCTGCGGACCGCACCGGCACTGCAGGTGCCCGGGGTCGTCCGGGTGCTGACCGCCGCCGACGTGCCCGGGGTCAACGACGCCGGGGTCAAGCACGACGAGCCGCTGTTCCCGGACGAGGTGATGTACCGGGGCCACGCCGTGTGCTGGGTGCTCGGCGAGTCGCTGGAGGCGGCCCGGCTCGGTGCGCTGGCCGTCGAGGTCGAGTACGAGCCGTTGCCGTCACTGGTCACGATCGCCGAGGCGATCGCGGCGGAGAGCTTCCAGGGCGCGCGACCGACCCTGAGGCGCGGCGACCCGGAGGCGGCGTGGGCCGACTGTGCGCACGTCTTCGAGGGCGAGTTCGAGTTCGCCGGCCAGGAGCACTTCTACCTGGAGACCAACGCCGCGCTCGCCACGATCGACGAGAACGGGCAGGTGTTCGTCCAGTCGAGCACCCAGCACCCGAGCGAGACCCAGGAGATCATCGCCCACGTCCTGGGCCTGACGAACTCCGAGGTCACGGTGCAGTGCCTGCGGATGGGCGGCGGCTTCGGCGGCAAGGAGATGCAGCCCCACGGCTACGCGGCGATCGCCGCGCTCGGCGCGCGCCTCACCGGCCGCCCGGTCCGGCTGCGGCTGACCCGCACGCAGGACATCACGATGACCGGCAAGCGGCACGGGTTCCACTCCTCGTGGAAGGTCGGCTTCGACGCCGACGGCCGGATCCAGGCGCTGACCGGCACGCTGACCGCTGACGGCGGCTGGAGCCTCGACCTGTCCGAGCCGGTGCAGGCCAGGGCGCTGTGCCACATCGACAACGCCTACTGGATCCCGAACATCGAGGTGCACGGGCGGATCTCGAAGACCCACAAGACGTCGCAGACCGCGTTCCGCGGGTTCGGCGGGCCCCAGGGCATGCTGGTGATCGAGAACATCCTCGGCCGGTGCGCGCCCGCGCTCGGGATCAGCGCCCGCGAGCTGCGTCGGCGCAACCTCTACCGGTCCGGCCAGACGACGCCGTACGGGCAGCCGGTGCGCCACGCCGAGCGGCTGGAGCGGATCTGGTCGCAGGTCGTCGAGACCGGCGACGTCGAGCGGCGGCTGGTCGAGATCGAGGCGTTCAACGCCACGCACGAGCACACGAAGCGGGCGCTGGCGATCACTCCGGTGAAGTTCGGGATCTCGTTCAACCTGACGGCGTTCAACCAGGCGGGCGCGCTCGTGCACGTCTACAAGGACGGCTCGGTGCTGATCAACCACGGCGGCACGGAGATGGGCCAGGGCCTGCACACGAAGATGCTGCAGGTCGCCGCGACCGCGCTCGGGCTACCGCTGACGGCCGTGCGGCTCGCGCCGACCCGCACCGACAAGGTGCCCAACACCTCGGCCACCGCGGCGAGCTCGGGAGCGGACCTCAACGGCGGCGCGGTGAAGAACGCCTGTGAGCAGATCAAGGGCCGGCTCGCGGAGATCGCGGCGATGCGGCTGAACGTGCACCCGGACGACGTCCGGTTCCACGACGGCATCGTGACCGGCCTCGCCGACACCGACGAGAAGATCCCGTTCGCCGACCTGGTGCACGACGCCTACTTCCGGCGCGTGCAGCTGTGGGCGGCCGGCTTCTACCGGACGAGCGGCCTGCACTGGGACGCGAAGACGATGCACGGCTCGCCGTTCAAGTACTTCGCCTACGGGGTCGCGGCGTGTGAGGTGGAGGTCGACGGGTTCACCGGGGCGTACCGGCAGCGCCGGGTCGACATCGTGCACGACGTCGGCGACAGCCTCTCCCCCCTGGTCGACCTCGGCCAGGTCGAGGGCGGCTTCGTGCAGGGCGCGGGCTGGCTCACGCTGGAGGACCTGCGCTGGGACACGAGCGACCGGCCGTCCCGCGGACGGCTGGCGACCCAGGCGGCGAGCACCTACAAGCTGCCGAGCTTCTCGGAGATGCCGGAGGACTTCCGGGTCACGCTGCTGGAGCAGGCCACGGAGGACGGCGTCGTCTACGGCTCGAAGGCCGTGGGCGAGCCGCCGCTGATGCTCGGGTTCAGCGTCCGCGAGGCGCTGCGGGAGGCGGTGGCAGCGTTCGGCCCGGCCGGGCACTGCGTCGACCTGGGCTGCCCGTCGACCCCGGAGCAGGTGTTCTGGGCGATCGAGGCGGCGCGGGCGGCGGGCGCGTCGCGTCAGGAAGGCCACCTTCAGGACACGTGGCGCCGTGAAGGTGGCCTTGCTGACATCCCGGTGGGCGGTGCGTGATGCACTGGATCACGGCGGTCGAGCGGCTGCGCCGCGAACGGCAGCCCGGCGTGCTCGTCACGGTGGTGACCGTGCGCGGGCACGCCCCCCGCGAGGCCGGCGCCAAGATGGTCGTCGGCGAGCGGCAGTACTGGGGGACGATCGGCGGCGGCAACCTCGAGGAGACCGCGGTACGGCGGGCCCGCGAGCTGCTGGCGTCGGAGGCCCGCGAGCCGGAGACGGACACGGCGAGCCTCACCGAGCGGGCCCCGGCCCAGTACGGGGTGCAGTGCTGCGGTGGCGAGGTGACGGTGTTGTACGAGCCGCTGCGCCCCGTGCCGTCCGTGGCGGTCTTCGGGATGGGCCACGTCGGTACCGAGCTGGCGCGCATCCTGGCCCGGCACGACGTCGAGCTGCACCTGGTGGACTCGCGGGCCGGGCAGATCG
This sequence comes from Pseudonocardia charpentierae, assembly GCF_031845345.1. Classification (NCBI taxonomy): domain Bacteria; kingdom Bacillati; phylum Actinomycetota; class Actinomycetes; order Pseudonocardiales; family Pseudonocardiaceae; genus Pseudonocardia; species Pseudonocardia charpentierae. Next base: position 33,668 of record NZ_JAVREJ010000001.1, read on the forward strand.
CGCCGGACCGGCTCGCGCCCATCACCACGGACGCCCTGGCCCGGGTCCACCGGCACCACGCGGTCGTCCCCGAGCTGGTGCTCGGCGAGCTGCCCACCGGCAGCCACGTGTTGATCATGACCCACGACCACGCCGAGGACGCCGCACTGTGCGACGCCGCGCTGCGGTGCGGGCACCTGGCGTCGATCGGGCTGATCGGGTCGTCGGCGAAGTGGCGGCGGTTCGAGAAGAAGCTGGCCGCCGAGGGGCACGGGCCGGATCAGCTGGCCCGGATCACGACGCCGATCGGTCTTCCCGAGATCACCGGGAAGGACCCGGCGACGATCGCCGTCGGGGTCGCGGCGGACCTGGTGCTGCGGTTCGAGCGGGCCCAGGGCGATTCGACGAAGCAGGATCGAGCAGAGCAGGCAGTGTCGTGACCATCTATCGAGCAACCGTCCTCGACACCCCGGAGTCGCCGTTCACCGGTGGTCGCCTGCGCGCCGAGGACGACTGCGGCATCGCTGTCACGGCCGGGGTCGTGGTCGACCGCGGGCCGTTCGCCCGGGTACGGGCCGCACGCCCGGACGACGAGGTGGTTGACCTGACCGGCGGCGTGCTGCTGCCCGGGCTGGTCGACAGCCACGTCCACTTCCCCCAGGTACGGGTGATCGGCGGGCTCGGCATGCCGTTGCTCGACTGGCTGAAGGACTGTGCGCTGCCGGAGGAGGCCCGGATGGCCGACACCGGGTACGCCGGCACGGTCGCCGCCGAGTTCGTGGACGGGCTCGTGCGGGCCGGGACGACGACGGCACTCGTGTTCGGGGCGCACTACCCCGCCGCGGTCGACCAGCTCTTCGAGCGGGCGGCGGCGGTCGGGCTGCGGGTCGCGGGCGGGCTCGTCGTCAGCGACCGGCTCCTGCGCCCCGAACTGCTGACCACACCCGAGCAGGCGTACGCCGACGCGATCGCGCTGGCGGCGCGGTGGCACGGCAAGGACCGGCTCCGCTACGCCGTCACGCCGCGGTTCTCGCTGTCCACCAGCGAGGCGATGCTGGAGGCGTGCGCGTCGGTGCTCGACGACGTCGACGGCGCGCTGTTCACCTCGCACATCAACGAGAACGGTGCCGAGATCGACACCGTGCGCGGGCTCTTCCCCGACCACCGGCACTACGCCGACACCTACCACCGGTACGGGCTCCTGAGCCCGCGCAGCGTGCTCGCGCACAACGTGCACCCCGACGACGCCGAGCTGGGCCTGCTGGCCAGCACGGGAACGGCGGTGGCGCACTGCCCGTCGAGCAACAGCGCGTTGGGCAGCGGGCTGTTCCCGCTACGCCGGCACGTCGAGCGCGGCGTGCGCGTGGGGCTGGGCACGGACGTCGGCGCCGGGACGAGCTTCTCGCTGCTCCGGGAAGGGCTGCAGGCGTACTTCGTGCAGTCCCTGCTCGGGGCCGACGGGCTGCCGCTCACGCCGGCGCACCTGCTGTACCTCGCCACCGCGGCGGGTGCGGAAGCGCTGGGCCTGGACTCGGTCGGTGACCTGTCGGTGGGCAAGGAGTTCGACGCCGTGTGGGTCCGGCCGGACGACGGCAGCACCCTCGACGTCGTGCTCACCCACGCGAACGACGCCGACGACGCCCTGGCGAAGGTGTTCGCGCTGGGCGGCCCGGCGGACGTGCGCGGAGTGTGGGTCGGCGGGGACCGTCTGCGCTGACCGAGCTGATCGTCCGGGGGCTGTCGGCCGGTTTCCGGGGCTGGTTGGCCCCGGACGATCAGCCCGGTTGATCGTGCGACGCGCACCGGCCCGATTCCGGGGCCGGTAGGGCCCGGACGATCAGCCTGGTTGATCGTGCGACGCGCACCGGCCCGATTCCCGGGCGCATACCGCCCCGACGATCAGCCTGGTTGATCGTGCGGCCGAAGCACCGTCGGAGCCTGGTCGATAGGCGGCGGCGCCGTCCCACCCCGGTGTCGAGACGGCGTGGTCACCTCCACGCCGTGGATGTAGCCCAGCCGCCGCCCGACGCGTGCGGTGACCACGTCGCCCTCCTCGAGGCGGTGCCAGTCGTCCTCGTCGATCCCGAACGCGCTCAGCCGACGGCTGGTGCCCTCGTCGATCGCGATCCAGTGCCGGTACTTCGTCTGCTCCCCGCTGGTGCGGCGCGCGAAGCGGCGCTTGCGTACGACCTGGCCGCTCATGGTGCGCCGGGAGACCAGGTCGAGCAGCGCCATGGCGAGCGGGATGGCGCCGACGACCAGCCCGATCCAGCGGGCGGCGGCGATCGGGTCGTCCGGGCCGATGTCGAGCAGCGCGCTCGACAACATCAACGCGAACAGCGAGATCATGAATGCGGCGACGCCGCCGAAGAACGCCGTCCCGACCGCGGACAAGGTGCTGCGTCCCCAGAACAGGAAGCCCAGCGACCGCCCCCGCGGCCGTAGCGCACGTCCACGACGTGCCACATCCCGCCGTAGTCCGACCAGGCCCGCCGGTCGTCGGCCGCCGACGCGATCGGCAGGCTGATCACCGCACGAGGCGCGAGCCCGAGCGTGGCGGCGTACGCGAGCGGACGGCCCCAGATGGTCGCCGCCACGGCCGGCTGCTCGGCAACCGCCCGCCTGCGAGGTGCCCGCGCAGTCCCAGCCAGCGGCCCGCGACCTCGAGGCCGAGGTCGGTGGCCCGCTCGCCGTTCATCTTCTCCGCGAACGCCACCAACATGGCGCCGACGACGAAGCCCGCGCCGAGCGACCCGAAGAGGCTGTCGTCTTCGTTCGGGGCCAGCATGAAGGCGACCGCCACCGCCAGCCCCGGGACCACCGCGGCCACCGACAGGACGGTGCGGTGCCCCGCGGTCCAGCGGCGCTGCGACAGCCCGCGCGCCCGCGCCTCCTCGATCACCGCATGGCTGAACGACTTCCACCAGCTGCCGATGTGCCGGTTGCCCTCGGCGACCGCGCCGGTGGCGACGACGCCGTCCGAGGTCGCCAGCCGCCGCAGGTGGTCGAGCACCATCTGCTCGTACGGGTTCAGGTCCGGCGGGTCACCGCGCCCCAGCCGCACGAGCGACAGCTCGGGCCCGATCTCCTCGACGGCGACGACCCGGCGGGCGGCCAGGTCGAGCACCGTCGCCGCGGCGGCCTCCTCGCAGAACTTCCATCCGCCGGTGAGCAGGTCGACGAGCGCGGGCGACTCGGCATCGAGGCGGTTCGGGTCAGGCGGCATGCCCGGCCGGGGCGACGGCGAGCGGGTGGCCACGGCCATCATCCCGAGCAGGCCGAACCAGACGACGAGGCCGATGCCCGCCACCGCGACCGCCACGCCCTGGCCCGGCAGCAGCCCGGTGAAGTGCACCGAAGCGAGGTTCATCGCCGGGTCAGAAGCGGACCTGGACGGGGCGGCGCTCCTCGTCGGGCACCTCGAACGACTCCCGCGGGGTGAACCCGCCGATGCCGGCGACGATGTTCGTCGGCACCGTCTGCACCGCGTTGTTGTACGTCAGCACGGAGTCGTTGTAGTACTGCCGCGCGTAGGCGATCCGGCTCTCGGTGTCGGACAGCTCCCCCTGCAGGTCCGCGAAGTTGCGGCTCGCCTGCAGCTGCGGGTAGGCCTCGCTCACCGCGAAGAGGCTGCGCAAGGTGGTGCTCAGCGCGTTCTCCGCCTTCGCCTGCTCGGCCGGCCCCTGGGCGTTCACCGCGGCCGCGCGAGCCGCGGTGACCGAGTCGAACGTCTGGCGCTCGTGCGTGGCGTAACCGCGCACCGTCTCGACGAGGTTCGGGATCAGGTCGTAGCGGCGTTTGAGCTGGACCTCGATCTGCTACCAGGCGTTGGCGACGGCATTGCGCCGGCGGACGAGACCGTTGTAGGTCGCGACGACCCAACCGATCACCGCGACCGCGACGACGACGGTGACGACCAGGACGACGACGAGTGTGCTCACTCCGGGCTCCGAGGGTGAGGGTGGCGGGGCGACCGGTGTCGCACCCGTGCCGAGGAGATCGCTCTGCGCCCCGCTCCTGATACATCCACTGTGGGCATTGCGCACGGATCGTGATCAGGGCCGGATCTCGTACACCAGGTTGAACGGGGTCTCCGCCGCCCGCCGGAACCGCGTGAAGCCCGCCTCGGCGGCGATCTCCCGGACCGCGGCCTCGCCGGCCTGCGCGCCGAGCGCGTAGCCGCCCTGCTGCGACAGCGCGTTGGGCAGGCACAGGAACAGCGAGCCGTTGTAGTACAGCCGGCCGACGGGGTTGAGGGTGCCCTCGACCGTGTCGGCGGCGTTCGGCTCGACCAGCAGCCACGTGCCGTCCGGAGCCAGCGCCTCGCGGATACGCCGGGCGGCGCCGGGCGGGTCGCCCATGTCGTGCAGGCAGTCGAAGGTGGTCACCAGCTCGTATCCGGTGCCGGCGAAGGTCTGCGCCGTGCCAACCTCGAAGGTGACCCTGTCCGCGACGCCCGCCTCGGCGGCCTTCTTGCGGGCCAGCTCGATCGACTCCGCGTGGTAGTCCGAGCCGACGACCGTGCTCTGCGGAAACGCCTGGCCGAGCAGCACCGACGACGATCCCAGGCCGCAGCCGACGTCGGCGATCCGTGCTCCGCTCGTCAGCTTCTCCACAACGCCGTCGAGGGCCGGGATCCAGGTGGGCACGAGGTCGGCGACGTAGCCCGGACGGTAGAACGCGTCGCACCCGACGAAGACGTCGTCGTCGTGCTCGTGCCAGCCGACGCCCTCACCCGTGCGGAACGCCTCGGTGATGCGCGGCTCGGCGCGCAGGTAGCCGAGCACGATGCGGCACGCCGCGGGCAGGTCGGGCCCGTTCGGGTCGGCGAGGCAGAACTCCTGCTCCGGGGTGAGGGAGAACTCCGCCGTCGCGGGGTCGTAGGTGATGTAGCCGGCGGCGGCCTGGCCGCGCAGCCACTCGGTGAGATAGCGCCGGTCGCACCCGGTCCGCTCCGCGAAGTGCTCCGCGGTCGCGGCACCTCGGGCGAGCGCACGGTAGAGGCCGAGCCGGCTGCCGATCACCACACCGCCCGCGCTCCCGGTGGCTGCGAGATCGCCGACGAACCTGCCGAGGAACTCGTCGAGCTTGCCGTGGTCCATGTCCTGCGTCGTTTCCGTCATGCAGGAAGCCTCGGCGAAGGCGATGTCGTGGAACTTGCGCGTGCTGTCGTCGCGCTGACACCACGGGCATGCTGTGACCCGGAGGTGGGGCGACGTGGACGATCCGGGATCCACACTCCGGGTGGAGGTGCTCGGGCCGCTGCGGGTTGTCGTCGGCGGCCTGCCCGTCGAGGTCCCCGGACCCAAGCGGCGGGCGGTGCTCGCGCTCCTGGCGCTCGCCGAGGGCCGGACCGTCCGCGTCGATCGGCTTGTGGACGCGCTCTGGCCGGGCGACGTGCAGGAGTCCGGACGGCAGGCCCTCCACACCCACATCTCCCGACTGCGCACACACCTCGGACCGGCCGCGGCCCGCGTGCAGACCCGCCACGGCGGATATCGGCTGGACCTCGCCGCCGACGGCCTGGACCTGGCGCAGGCGCGGACGCTGCTCGCCCGAGCCCGCGAGACGCCCGACCTGGCCGTGCTGAAGGACGCACACGCCCTGTGGCGCGGGCCGGCCCTGGCCGACCTCACCGATGTCGAGCCGATCGCGGTCGCCGTGGAGGGCTGCGCGCAGCTGTACCGCGAGGTGACCGATGCGCTGATCGCGTGTGCCGTCGGCGCGGGCCGGGCAGGCGACGTCGTCGGGCTCGCCACCGCCGCCCACGCCGACGATCCCCTGCGCGAGCCCGCGGTCCTGCTGCTCATGCGCGTGCTCGCCGCGACCGGCCAGGCTCCGGAAGCCTTGCGGACCGGCCGGGAGTACCGGCGCCGCCTGGCCGACGAGACCGGCCTCGACCCCTCGCCGGCGCTCGGCGAGCTGGAACGCGACGTCGCGAGCGGGTCCGGCAAGGGCGGCCCGGCTCCGGTCGAGCACACCCGCCCGACCACGCGCTTGTTCGGTCGCGAGGCACAGGTCGCGACGCTGCACCGGCTGATCGGGTCGGAACGGCTCGTCACGGTCGTCGGGGCGGGTGGCGTCGGCAAGACGCGGGTGGCCCTGGAGGTCGCGCAGCGCTGCGAGGCGTCGACCGTGCTGCTGCTCGCCCCGGTCACCGACCCGGCCGCGATCCCGCACGCGCTGGCGGCGGCGCTGAACCTGCAGGTGGCCCAGGGCGACGTCCTCGCGGCCTGCATCGCGCTCCTCGGCGATCGTCCCGGACTGCTGGTCGTCGACAACTGCGAGCACCTCGTCGACGCCGCGCGCGACACCGTCGGCGTTCTGCTCTCGGCCTGTCCGGGGCTGGTGGTGCTGGCGACCAGCCGTGAGCCGCTCGGGCTGGCCGCGGAGTACGCGTTCCGCCTGGCGCCGCTCGCGCTCCCCGACTCCGATCGCGACCTCGCCGAGGTGCCCTCGGTGGCGGTCTTCCTCGACCGCGCCCGCCGGGTCCGCCCCGACGCCGCACCGACTCCTGCGGACCTGCACCTGGTGGCCGACGTCGTCCGCCGGCTCGACGGCATGCCGCTGGCCATCGAACTGGCTGCCGGCCGGTTGTCCGGCTTCTCGCTCACCGACCTGCATCGCCGCCTCGACCGCGCGCTCGACCTGCTCGGCGGGCGGACCGGCGGCAACGGTCGGCACCGGACGCTGCGGGCCACCGTCGAGTGGTCCTACGAGCTGCTGTCCGACGACGAGCGGCGGCTCTTCCGGTACCTGTCGGTCTTCGTCGACGGGGTCGCGCTGGACGACGCCGAGCGGCTCGCCGCCGACCTGATTCCGGACACCGATCCGGGCGCCGTGCTGGCGCGGCTCGTCGACGCCTCGATGATCGACGCCGCCTTCGCCGAGGGCGGCACCCGGTACCGGATACTGGAGACGCTGCGCGCCTTCGGGCTCGACCGGCTCACGGCCGAACACGAGGACGACGACGCGGGCGACCGTCTGCTGCGCTGGGCGGTCGACCTGACCACCTGGTTCGCGTCGACGGTCGCGACCGAGCGCGAGCCCGAGGCGGACGCCGTCCTGCGCCGGGAGCTGGCGAACCTGCGAGCCGCATGGCAGTCGACCCGGAGCCGCGGAGCGATCGACGACGGCGCCGTCCTGGTCGCCAGCCTCCACGACGCGGTCACCTACCGCGACCTGATCGAGATCCGGGGTTGGGCGGAGGAGCTGGCCGCGGACTTCATCGGCGACCCCGCACTCGCGGCGCATCCCCGCGCGGCCGCCGTGCTGGGTACCGCCGCCGAGGCGGCCTACCACCGTGGCGACCACGCCACGGCCGAAGGCCTGGCCCGCGGTGGGCTCGACCGCGCGACCGACAAGTTCGGGACGTGGTGCTGCCTCTCCGTGCTGTCCGTGGTCGCCCTGGCCCGCGGGGCGCACGCCGAGGTCGTCGAGCACTCCCTCGCCGCCGACGCGATCGCCCCTCGACCCCGCGACAACCCGGGTGTCGCCGCCCTCGCCATGGCCTACTCCGGCGAGCTCGACCGCGCGCGCGAGCTGCAGGCACGAGGCCGTTCCGGCGCGGTCTCACCATCGATGCGCGCCTGGAACCACTACGTCGCGGGCGAGATCGAGAGCGTGGCCGGAGACACCGGAGCCGCGGAGCGGCACTACCTGCAGGCGATCGACCTCGCCCGGACCTCCGGCGCGACCTTCCTCGGCGGCGTCGCGCTCGTGGGCCTGGTCGCCCTGCGCGGCCGGGCCGGCCGGACCGCCGACGCGCTGCGCGGCTACCGCGACGTGGTCGACTACTTCGCCCGCACCGGCAACTGGACCCACCTGTGGCCCGCGCTGCGCAACCTGGCGGACCTGCTGCGCCGGCTCGGCGATCCCGACGACGCCGCCGTGCTCGATTCCGCGGCGGACGCATCGTCGGATGCGCCTGCCGTCGACCGGGCCGTCCGGCCACCTGCGGCCCCGGCCGTGTCGATCAGCCGCGCCGAGGTCCTTCGCGTCGCCCGAGACGCGATCGAGCGGAACCTCAGTCGGTGAGCGCCCCGACCAGCGACCCGCTCGCCGGGCGACGCACCGCCTCGACGAACGCCTCCTCGCCGACCCACGCCGTGTAGCGCGCGACGCCCAGCGTCGCGATCAGGCCGGCGGTCTGGGTCGTCTGCGCGGCCAGCGCCCGGACCTTGCGGGCCGCGGTCACGGGATCGAGCACGACGTCCACGGCGAGGCGCTCCGACGGGGTGAGGACCGGATATCCGGGCAGGTAGATGTCGAGGCTCGCGCTCAGCTCACTCCACCGCGCCTCCCACGGCTCGGGCACCGCCGCGTGCAGCAGCCGCGCGCCGGCTGGGGCGGCGCGCGTGAAGGCGGCACCGGCCCAGGCGGAGACCGTGCGGTGGTCGGGATGCCCGGTGACACCGTCCGGGCCGAACGTCAACACGGTGTCCGGCTGGACGTCGCCGACGACGTCGCAGAGCTGCGACACCGCGGCCTCCGGCTCGACCGCGGCACAACCGCCGTCGCGGTGGCCCAGCCAGTGGTGCTCGCGGACCCCGAGAACGTCCAGGCAGCGGGCCATCTCCCGGGTGCGCTCGGCGGCGAGCCGGGCCGGCGGCCAGGCGACAGGATCCGGAGTGCCCGACTCACCGCGGGTCGCGGTCACGCAGACGACCCGTTGACCGTTGTCGCGGGCCAGCGCCATCAGTCCGGCGGACAGGTACGCCTCGTCGTCGGGGTGGGCCCAGATCCCGAGGATCGTGCCCAGCTCGGCGACATTCGTCGCCGTGATCGTGGTTGCGCTCCGCATGCCTGCAGCCTGCCCACCGCCGCTGTCATCGGGCTCACACCGCTCGGGCTCCGGCGACAGGCATCTGTCAGCGGCCCTCGTCACTCTCTTCCTCGGGCGGCACCCGCCCCGGACGACCGTCGAAGGAGACGTCATGGCCCAGCCCACGATCACCGACCTGCTCGCCGGACTCATCGACCTGGCCCCGAGCACGCCCCCGCACCGGCCCGGCCCGTGCACCGCGCTGTGCGTGCCCGCGTGCACTACCGGTCGGCGCGGCCACCCCACCGGCGCCACGCGAGAACCGACGCCACACTCCCGAACACGACGGCCGTGATCGAGCCGGAGACCCTGCAGCGCCACCCGCAGTCCGGGGCCGTCCACGAGGGCGCTCGAATCCGGCCTAATCCGGTTCAACCTGGGTACGTCCCGGTCCGTCCGCACCGCCGGGTGCGGCCACCGACGGAGGGGAAGTTCATGTCCGAGCGCAATACCGTGGTCCGCAGCCTGCACGACATCGGCCTCGGGGCCTGGTTCGGTGGATCGCTGGCGGGCGCGGTCGGCATCAACGGTGCCGCTGCCGACGTGGCGGAGCCGAAGGAACGGCTGCAGGTGGCGAACGCGGGCTGGAACCGCTGGACGCCGGTCAACCTCGGTGCCATCGCCGCGCACCTCGTCGGCGGAGCAGGCCTGCTGTACGCGAACAAGGGCCGCGTCGCGAGCCAGAAGGGTGTCGGCACCTCGACCGTGGCGAAGCTCGTCCTCACCGGCGCCGCGCTGGGAGCATCCGCATGGAGCCGGGCTCTGGGCGCCAAGCTCGACCAGTACGACGGCGTCCCGGTGCAGGGCGGCACCGACCCCGCGCCGGAGACCCCGGCCGAGGTGGCGAGCGCCCAGCGCCAGCTCAAGGTGCTGCAGTGGGTGATCCCGGCGCTGACGGGCGGCATCGTCGTCCTCAACGCCCTGCACGGCGAGCAGCAGCGGCCCAACCAGCAGCTGCCGGGCATCCTCCAGGGCGCCGCACAGCTGACCGGAGCCACCGACTGACGTAGGTCGAGCGCTCGCCAGGGCCGTGAGTGGTGGGTGGTGCCGGAAGGGGCGCCACCCACCACTCACGTCGTCCTAGAGGATCGTCGCGAGCCGCGGCTGGGCCTCGTACGCCGCGACCTCCTCCTTCTGCCGCGCCGCGTCCCAGCGGAGCACCGGGGCGATCAGGGCGGCGATCCCCGCGGCGGCGGCGACCCCGCCGTCGGGGTCTTCGATCGCGACGTGCGTCCGCCGCGTGAGCACGTCGTCGAGCGTCATCGCGCCCTCGCGGGTGACCGCGTAGATGAACTCCACGGGCAGGTAGCCCGAGGTGTACGGGACCGGACGACCCAGCGCCTCGTCGCCGGCGATCGGCGCCAGCACCTCCGGCAGCTCGGCGCCGTAGCGGTGCAGCATCCGCTCGAGCGTCGGCGGGGGCACGCCGTACCGGGCGGACAGCGCCGGCAGCTGGTTGCGGATCACCAGCCACCCCGGCGCCCCGACCAGCGGCAGGTTCTCGGTCGGGGTGGGCGGGATCTCGCGCCCGAGCGACTTGGCCGCGGCGTCGACGGCGTCGCGTGCCATGGGCCGGTAGGTCGTGTACTTGCCCCCGACGATCGTCACCATGCCCATCGGTGCCTCGATCACGGCGTGGTCGCGGGACAGGGCGGACGTCGACTTCCCGTCGGCTCCCGCCGGCGCCAGCAGCGGACGCAGCCCGGCGTAGGTGCCCAGCAGGTCGGAGCGCTCGATCTTGCGGCGCAGCAGCTTGTTGACGTTGCGCAGCAGGTAGTCGATGTCCTCCTTCTCGGCCGTCGGGTTGCTCTTGTCGCCGCTGTACGGGGTGTCGGTGGTGCCCAGCAGCCAGTGGCCGTACCACTTGCGCAGGATGATCACCGAGTCCTCGGCCTTCGACAGGATGCCCGTCGTCGAGTCGAACGCCTCCTTGCGCACGAGCAGGTGCACGCCCTTGGCCGGGGCGATGCTGAAGGTGTGCGCGCCGGCGAGCTGCTGGATCTCCGCGGCCCACACGCCGGCCGCGTTCACGACGACCCGCGCCGAGACGTCGAACGACCCGCCGCCCTCCACGTCTTCGACGGTCACGCCGGTGGCCCGGCCGTCGGGTGCGGTGCGCACGCCGGTCACCTTGGCGTAGGTGATCACCTGCGCGCCGTAGGACGCCGCGGTCCGGGCGACGGCCAGGGTGTGGCGGGCATCGTCCATGCGCCCGTCCGGGTACTGCAGGCCGGCGATGACGACGTTCGTGTCGAGCCCGGGAGCCTCCCGCTCCACCGTCTTACGGCTCAGGTAGCGGGCGTGCGGCGCCCCTCCCGTCCGCTTGCTCATCGTGGCCATCGCGTCGTAGAGGCCGACGCCCGCACCGACGTACGGCTTCTCCCACTGGTGCTGCAGCGGGTAGAGGAAGTGCTCGTGGCCAACGAGGTGCGGGGCCAGCGTCTTGATCGTGAGGTCGCGCTCGCGCAGCGCGCCGAACACCAGTGAGAAGTTGAGCTGCTCGAGGTAGCGCAGCCCGCCGTGCATGGTCTTGCCGGAACGCGAGGAGGTGCCGACGGCGAGGTCGCCGGCCTCCAGCAGCACGACCGACAGCCCGCGGGAGGCCGCGTCGAGAGCCACGCCGGCGCCGGTCACGCCACCGCCGACCACCACCAGGTCGTGCGTCCCGGTGGTGGCGGCGGCGATGGCGTCCTTGCGCGTCGACGGCGACAGCGTCGAAGTCACTTCTTGTCCCCCTGGGTGGCCAGCGCGGCGCGTGTGTGCCAGAGCGGCCTGGCCGCCTCCAGCAGCTCCATCTGGTGTGCGAAACCGGCGTCGTAGAGCGCGCGGTTCGCGTCGTTGGGCTCCACCACACCCTCGGGGCTGGTCCACTGCTCCACGTCGAGCTCCTCGCCGCGGGCCTCGGCGCCGGCGAGCACGGCACCGCGCGCCCCCACCTCGGGGGTGCGGGCGAGCACCAGCGGGGTCTCGAGCACGTCGGCGAACACCTGCATCCAGTTCGACGACTTGCTGCCGCCGCCGGTCACGACGATCCGCCCGCTCTGCCCGGCCGACTCGAAGCAGTGCCGCGCGGTGTAGGCCAGGCCCTCGCACACGGCCCGCACGATGTCGTCGCGGTTCGTGGTCAACCGCATGCCGGAGATCGAGCCGGCCGCGAGCGGGTCGACGAACGGGGCGCGTTCACCGGAGGTGGCCAGGTAGGGCAGGACGTTGAGACCGTTGGCCCCGGGCGGGCTGGTGCCCAGCAGCCCCTCGACGGCGCTGACCTCGATGCCGAGGATGCGCAGCACCCAGTCCAGCGACGCGGTACCGACCATCGCGGGCATGGCCCGCAGCCACTGGCCGGACTTGCCGGTGGACACGCTGAAGCCGGCCGCGTCGCCGGTGTTGACCAGCTCGTCGCGGTGCACCAGGCAGCCCAGCGTGGTGCCGACGATGAGCAGGGCGTCGCCCTCGGTGCCGGGGAAACCGATGCCGGAGCCGAACCCGCACGCGGGGAAGTCGAACGGCCCCGAGCTCACGGGGGTCCCGACGGGCAGCCCGAGCAGGGCCGCGCCCTCGGCGTGCAGATCCGCGACGGGCACCGGAGCCACGATCGGAGCGAGCAGCGAGCGCCTGTCGGTCAGCCCGGTCAGCTCCAGCACGCGGTCGCTGTAGCCCATGCCGGTGCCGTCGCCGAAGGGCATCGAGGCGTCCGACGGGTCGGTGGCGCGCACGCCGGTGAGCCGGCCGAAGATCGCGTCCTTGCAGTAGCCCGCGGTCGCCGCCCGGTCCAGCGTCTCCGGTTCGTTGAGGTCGAGCCACTTCAGACAGGCGGCCGGGGCGCCGGGGAACATCGACCCGCCGCTGATCCCGTACACCTCCTGCAGCACACCGGACTTCGCCCATTCGTCGACCAGCGAGCCGGCACGCCCGTCGAGCCACGACATGGCGGGACGCACGGGGTGGAACTTCTCGTCGGTGATCCAGCAGCCGTCGCCCTGCCCGGTCAGCGCCACCGACTCGGGCGTCTGACCGGCCTCGCGGATCGCATCCGACACGACCGCCGACAGGGTGGCGAGGATGACCTCGAAGTCCTGCTCGACCGCGCCCCTGACCCCGGCCCGCTCGTGCATCAGCGGTATCGAGCGGCCCTGCACCGCGAGCGCGTCGCCGTTCTCGTCGAAGATCGCGGCCTTCACCACCGACGTACCGGCGTCGATCCCCAGATAGGCCTTCCCTGCCATGGTCAGGCACCCCTCTTCACGGTGTCGGCGTCGTCGAGCGGTAGCGCGGCACGTTCGTCGGGCAGCAACATCTCGAGCGTTCCTTCCTCGGAGTGCGTGAAGTCAGGTCAGAGCTGGTCCACCTCGTCGAGAATCCGGCGGACCGCGGCCGGATCGTGGGCGAACCGGCCCAGGAACATCCCGTCGACGTCCGCGGCGATCCGGGGCAGCAGACCGGGACCCGCGCTGCCGCCGTAGATCACCTTCGCGTCGGGGAACAGCTCGTCGCCCGCGACGTGCTCACGCAGCGCACGGCAGACGGCGGAGACGTACTCCGGCGGAGCGGGCTCGGGAGCGCCGATGGCCCAGTTCGGCTCGTAGGCCACCACCAGCTGCCCGCCCGTTCCCGACGAGCGGGCGGGCGCGAGTGCCGACTCGAGCTGCACGATGCAGCGCTCGGCCGCCTGAGCCGGCGCCCCGGGCTCAGGCTCCCCGATGCACAGGACGGGCGCGAGTCCGTTGCGCAGCCCGGCCAGCGTCTTGCGCGCCACGATCTCGTCGGTCTCGCCGAACATCGCCCGTCGCTCCGCGTGCCCGATCTCGACCATCGTGCAGCCCAGCTCGGCCAGCTCGGCACCGCTGACCTCACCCGTGAACGGCCCGACGTCCTCCCAGTGCAGGTCCTGTCCGCCGACCGCGATCCCGGCCGGCTGGGCCAGCTCGAGGACGCCGGGGATGCTCGGGAAGGTCGGGATGGCGAAGAACTGCACGGTCCCGCCGGTCGTGGCCGGATGATCCATGCAGATCTCGGCCACCCCACGCACCCATTCCAGGGTCCGCTTGTGCCCGAAGTACATCTTCAAGCTGGACCCGATGAAGAACCGGGCCATGATCAGCCGGCCCCGTCCGCGGGCGGCAGCTCGCCGGCCACCGTCGTGCAGATGAGGGCGAAGGACACCGCTCCCGGGTCGGGCGTGCCGATGCTCTTGTCCCCGTGCGACCGGGCCCGGCCCAGCTTCGCGGCCATGTCGGCGGTCTGCTGCGCGGCCTGTTCGGCGACGGCGGCCGCCTGCGGCCAGGCCACCCGCAGCGGCCGGCCCGCCTCGACGCTCGCGCTGAGGTCGTCGGCGAACGGCACGATCGCGTCGACCATGGTCTTGTCGCCGACCTTGGCCTTGCCGAAGCCCATCACGACGTCCCGGGCCTCGCCCACGGCTGCCGCCACCACCGCCGCGTTCACCGGCGCCTCGTCGCCCAACGTCTTGCCGAGGGTCTGCAGGATCCGCCCCCAGATCACTCCGGACGTGCCTCCACCCTGGTCGGACCAGGCGTCGCCGGCCTCGGCCAGCGTCGTACCGGCACCCGCACCGGCGTCGGCCGCGGAACGCGCCGCCCTCGCACCGGCCCGGCTGCCGCGCTGCATGCCGATCCCATGGTCGCCGTCGCCGGCCACCGAGTCCATCCGGCCCAGCTCGTCCGCCTGCGCGTCGATGGCCTCGGCCATGCGGGCCAACAGGTCGGCGATGTACGTGGCCGCGTGCCGGGACTCGTCGCTGGCCGGCGGAATCGTCTTCTGTGCGGCCGCGGTCGCGCTGGAGTCGACGTGCTCCCGTTCGCTGACCGAGCCGCGCCGGAAGGCAGGGGTGTCGGCCGGTGCGGTCCAGAGCCGCTCCAGCTCGCCACCAGGTTCATTGCCGAGCCACAGCAGGGTCAGCGAGCAGCCGGCCATGTCGAAGCTCGTGCAGAACTCTCCGACCTCGGGGTCGACGACCTCGACGCCGGCGGCGCGGAGCAACCGGTCCACGCTGCGGTAGACGACGAACAGCTCCTCGTACTTCACGCTGCCCAGGCCGTTGAGGATCGGCACCACGCGGGCGCCGGACACCTCGACCCCCTCGGGCACCTCCTGCAGCAGCCGCGAGACGAACAGCTCGGCGAGCTCGTCCGCGGTCGGCACGTCCGTCTCGTCGATGCCGGGCTCGCCGTGGATGCCGAGCCCGACCGCCATCCGCCCTTGCGGGACCGTGAACAGGGGCTCCGACTTGCCGGGCAGGGTGCAGCCGTCGAAGGCGACGCCGAAGGACCGGGTGCGGTCGTTGGTGTGCCGGGCCAGCCGCTCGACCTCGTCGAGGGAGGCGCCCTCCTCGGCGGCGGCGCCGGCGACCTTGAAGACCGTGAGGTCGCCCGCGATGCCGCGACGCTTCTCGAACTCGTCCGGCGGAGCGCTCCAGATGTCGTCGGTGACCAGCACCGTGCGGCAGTCGATCCCCTCCGCCTTCAGCTGATCCTGGGCGGCGTCGAAGTTCAGCACGTCACCGGCGTAGTTGCCGTAGCTGAACAACACCCCGCGGCCCTGGTCGGCCTCCTTGGCGACAGAGTAGGCGCGCTGGGTGGACGGCGAGGCGAACAGGTTGCCCATGGCCGCGCCGTGGGCCAGGCCGGGGCCGACGAGGCCGGCGAAGGCCGGGTAGTGGCCGGATCCGCCGCCGATCACGATCGCCACCGTGGGTTCGGGCGACCGGGTGGAGCGGACCACCCCGCCGGGCACGGCCCGCACCCATCGGCCGGAGGCGGCGACGAAACCCTCGGTCAGTTCGTCCAGGAAGTCGTCGGGGTCGTTGAACAGACGCGTCATTGCGCATTCTCCGTCAGGTGTCGTACCGGCTGGTCATCGAAAGCGGCGGGGCCGGGCGCTGCCCGGCCCCGTCCTGTCACGACGCCCGCAGGGCGGCGTCCGCGAGCAGCTTGGCCTCGTCTTCGCTGATCTCGGGCTCCTCGTGGGTCCGCTCGTACTCGCCGATGGCCGCGACCTTCGGGGCCGACGACGACTGCGGGTCGAACCGGTAGTCCAACCACTCCCGGGCGAGCCGCTTGGCCACCTCGAGGCCGACCACCCGCTCGCCCATGCAGAGCACCTGGGCGTCGTTGCTCAGCACCGCGCGCTCGACCGAGAAGCTGTCGTGCGCCGTGACCGCGCGGATCCCCGGGACCTTGTTCGCGCTGATCGCGACGCCCAACCCGGTTCCGCACACCAGCAGCGCCCGGTCCGCCTTGCCCTCCTGGATCAACCGGGCTGCAGCCACGGCGATGTGCGGGTAGTGGGTGTCTTCGTCGATGTCGCGCCCGACGTCGATGACCTCGGACACGCGGTCGTCGTTGCGCAGTTGGTCGGCGAGTACGTCCTTGTAGCGAATCCCCGCGCAGTCGCTCCCGACCACGATTCTCAGCGTGTCTGCCATTGGGGCACTCCTCGTCATGTCAATGTCGACCGACGGCTGTCGCTGCCCGCGGCGATCCAGCACCGGAGCCACCGTCGTCGTCTCGGACGTTACGTACCCGAGACCTGGCCTGCACGAACCGTCCCGCTCAGTGGTCGGACGTGCTCAGACGGTTGCTCCGAACTTCTCCAGCGCGTGCGCCAGCTCCGGGTGCTCCTGCGCGGCGTCGGCGACCCGGCGCCCCGCCATCACCGCGTCGATCGCCTGCCGCATCGCGTCCGCGCCTGCCGCCGCGCCGTCCGGATGCCCCTGGATGGCCCCGCCGGCGCCCAGCACGATGTCGTTGCCGAGCTCGCCCATGTAGGTCTCGACGGTCCCCGGGTGCACGCCCCCGCCGATCACGGGGAAGACCGGGGCGACGTGCGGGCGCGGCAGGGTCAGCTGCTGGATCATCTTGAGGTACTGCAGCCTCCGCAGGGGGTAGCCGCCGTACGGCGTGATCGTGATCGCCAGGTCGCCCCCCGCCAGCCGCGGGAGCAGCCCGAGTGCCAGCGGTGCCGACATCCCCGTCCCCGGGCCTTCGAAGTAGGGCCCCGCCGCCGCGTAGTGGGCGAGGATCGGCACGCCGACCACCTCGGACAGGGCCTGCAGGCCTCCGTAACCGACCGACGCGTAGGCGCACATGACCCCTCGGGCACCGGCGTCCACGGCGCGGCGCGCGGTGTCGATCATCCGGTCGGCCCGGTCGGTGACGTTCGGGAAGTAGACGACGTCGCGGCCCGTCTCGTCGCGGGCGCGCTCCCCCGCAGCCAGGTAGGCCTTGACCCGGTCCACCACCGGCGAGAACGACGGGTTGCCCATCAGCTCGTCGTCCTTGATCAGGTCGACGCCGCCCAGAGCCGTCTCGTAGAAGATCTGGGCACCGGCCTCCGGGGTGAGCCCGGTGCACGGCTTGATCATGTTGAGCACGAGGGGCCGGTCGTGCACCCCGACGAGCTTGCGCACGCCCTCGATCCCGAACCGCGGCCCGACCAGCTCCTCGGCCAGCGAGTCCGGCACCTCGAGGTCGACGAGCTTGGCCTGCACCGACGTCGAGACGTCGTTGCCGATCGCCGTCGCGAGCAGCATCGGGATCGACGGGCCGATGTTCACCGTCGGCAGCGCGATCTGCATGAAGTACCCGCTGGTCTCCTGCGACTGCGTGCCGAGGTCGACCGGAGGCGCCTCCAGCACCTTGACCACCCGGCCCAGGTGGCGGTCGCGCATCTCGGCGGTCACCCCGGGCACCTCGACCCACGTCCCGATCGTCTGCCCGACCGCGTAGCTCGCCGCCTTGGCCAGGATGTCCGCCTCGGCGGGCAGCTCGATGTAGTAGGTCGCCAGCAGGTAGTCCAGGTCGCGGATGTTCTCGCTGAGCCGGAACATGTCGGAGGCGGGCATAAGCGGTTCCCTTCGTCGGGTCGCCATCTCGGTCGCGCGGCCAGTATCACCCGCAGGCGGGTGCCCGTCAGCGCGTCGACCCGATCATGACGCGGGGATCACGTGGTCACGGCAGGAGCGCGAGCTTGCCTCCCGGGTGGCCGCTCTGCAGCAGCGCGAGCGCCTCCGGTGCGGCATCCAGAGGGAACGCCCGCGCCACCGGAACGACCAGGCGACCGTCGGCGGCCATCGCGATGAGCCGGGGCCGCGCCTCGTCACGGAAGGCCGCGCTCGCCGGCATGGCGCCGCCGATCGCGTGGATCCCGTCGCGTTGTGCCCGGGCGTGCGCGGCGATCGTCACGATCCGCCCGCGGTCGGCCACCAGCTCGAGCGAGACGTCGACGGCCTCGTCCGTACCCACGGTGTCGAGCGCGGCGGCGAACCCGTCCGACGCTGCGGCGCGTAACCGGTCGGCGAGCCCGTCGCCGTAGACGACCGGCTCTCCCCCGAACCGGCGCACGGTGTCGAAGTTGTGCTCGCTCGCCGTGCCCACGCAGCGTGCGCCGAGCTCGCGCGCCTGCTGCAGCACGCTCACTCCGACGGCGCCCGAGGCGCCGTGCACGACCACGGTGTCACCGGCACGCACCCCGGTCACGTGCAGCATCTCGGCCGCGGTCGTCCCGGCGAGGAGCAGGTTCGCCGCAGCGGGGTGGTCGAGCGCGGGCGGCTTGGCGAACACCGCGGTCGCCGGAACGGTGATCCGCTCGGCGTACCCGCCGGCCAGCCGGAAGGCCAGTACCTCGTCGCCGGCCGCACCTCCGCCGGAGGCGATCCCCGTGCCCGGGCCGAGCGCCTCGATCACTCCGGACACCTCGTAGCCGATCGGCCAGGGCAGCGCCGACGGATCGTTGGCCGGGCCCTTGGCGAACCGCTTGTAGTCGGCCGGGTTCATCCCGGCTGCCCGGACCGCGATCGTCACCTCACCTGGACCCGGATCGGGCACCTCCGCATCGACGAACGCCATCACGTCGAGGTCACCGAAGTCCGTCGCCACCCACCGCTTCGCCATGCCTCCAGCAAACACCCGCAGAATGCCGAGATCGACCGGAACGCGTCACCGTCGGCCGCTGTCCTTCCTGCCCCACGGCAGCAGGTCGCCGCGCCGTGACTCCTGATTCCGCGCCCACCGCCGTGCAGCCCCACAGCATGCGACGACCGCCACCGCGGACCCCACCGCCGGCGCCACCATCCACGTGGTGAAGCCGACGAGGAACACCACCAGCGCCCATCCGGGTACTGCGGACCAGCCCGGCCCGACCACCTCGTGCCCGCCCGACGACTTCCACCGCCGGAACCTCCTGGCCAGTGCCGGATCGGCTGCAGCCAGTTCGGCCTCGATCCGCATCAACCGGGCCCGGTCCCCCGCGTCGAGTGACACCGCCCACCTCCCGCCACGCCGCGCGTCTGTGTACGCGGCGCAGGTGCCCCACGGCGCCGATTCCATGCTCCGGTCAGGCGGCGATGACCAGCTCGGCGATGCGGTCGCCGCGCAGCGTGAACCGGAAGTCGAGGTCGACCACCCCGCCGGGGAAGTCGCCCTCCAGATGGTTCGTGGCGATCCACCGCTGCTCGTCGATCCGCGCAGCTCCGGCCGGTGTCGAGGTGTAGGTGTACTCCGACGCCGACCGGCGCAGCCATCCGGCGATCTCGAGCTGCCCGCGGTAGGTGCGGCCCTCGTCGACCACCACCGCGTCGTCGGTGCAGCAGGCCAACGCGGCGTCGACGTCGCGGCTGTCGTGCGCCGCGAGGTACGCGCGGACGGTCGTGGGCAGCTCGGCCGGGTCGACGGAGGTCGGTGTCATGTCGTTCATGCCTCGAGCGTCGGCCCTCCCGCCGCGGGAGGGTCAAGCGCTCGACCCTCTCCCGGGGAGAGGGTGCAGAGTGCCGGGGTGCTGTCGATCGGCGAGTTCTCGCAGCTGACCCACCTGAGCATCCGCACCCTGCGCCGCTACCACGACGCGGGCCTGCTCGAACCGGCCCGCGTCGACGAGACCAGCGGGTACCGGTACTACGACACCGAGCAGATCCCCGTCGCCCAGGTCATCCACCGGCTGCGTGAGCTCGACGTCCCGCTGGTCGACGTGCACCGCATCCTGCGCACACCCGATCCGGACACCCGCGGCGCGCTCGTCGCGGAGCACCTGCGGCGGCTCGAGGACCAGTTGGAGCGCACCCGTGCGGCGGTGGCGTCGCTGCAGCGGCTGCTGCGCCCCGAGCCGACCCGGCTGGACGTCGAGCTGCGCCGGGTGCCGGCGATGCCGGTCGCCGCCGTGGCGGCGGACGTGGGCCACGACGAGGTGCTCGACTGGTACCCCGGCGCGATGGCCGAGCTGGAGGCCGCCGTCCCGCATCCGGCCGGTCCACCGGGCGGGCTCTACGACAACGAGCTGTTCACCGACGGTCGCGGCCACGCCCTCGTCTACCTGCCGGTGAGCGAGCCGCCGACGTCGTCGGGGCGGGTGCGGGCGGTGACCCTGCCCGCGGTCGAGCTCGCCGTCGCGACGCATCCCGGCGACCACGACACCATCGACGTCACGTACGGCGAGCTCGGCAGCTGGGTGGCCGACCACACCCTCGCGGTGGCCGGGCCGGTGCGGGAGATCTACCTCGTGGGCCCGCGGCACACCACCGATCCCACCCGATGGCGTACGGAGATCGGCTGGCCGGTCTTCCCCGTCGCCGCAGCCGACAGATCGGGCTGATCCAGTACGCGGCACCCGGCTCACTGGACGCCGCTCCCGATCTCCCCGAGCATGTGCGCCATGGGTCGCGACGTCGAGCACGTGGTGTTCAGCCGGGAAGACCGGCGCCGGTTCCGCGACAAGCATCGGAGCTGTCTCGACGTCCTCGCGCAGATGCTGGCCGAGTCGCAGTTCGACTTCGACCGTCCGATGACCGGGATGGAGATCGAGCTCAACCTCGTCGACGACCGGGGCGAGCCCGCGAACGTCAACGCCCGCGTGCTGGAACTGGTCGCCGACCCGGCCTTCCAGACCGAGGTGGGCCAGTTCAACATCGAGATCAACGTCGATCCCCGCGAGATCGGCGGCAACGGCCTGCACGACTTCGAGCAGGCCGTCCGGTCCAGCCTCAACTCCGCCGACGAACGCGCCCGCAGCGACGGGGCGCACCTGGTCATGACCGGGATCCTGCCGACGCTGAAGCCGCGGCACGTGCGCATCGAGGCGATGAGCGCGAACCCGCGCTACGCGGCTCTGAACGACCAGATCTTCGCGGCGCGCGGCGAGGACGTCGAGCTGGCCGTCGACGGTGTCGAACGGCTCAGCACCTACGCCGACTCGATCACCCCGGAGGCCGCCTGCACGAGCTTCCAGCTCCACCTCCAGGTCAGCCCCGCGCAGTTCGCGCAGTACTGGAACGCCGCGCAGACGATCGCCGGTGCGCAGCTCGCCGTGGGGGCGAACTCCCCGTTCCTGTTCGGCAAGGAGCTGTGGCGGGAGACCCGCATCCCGCTGTTCGAGCAGGCCACCGACACCCGCCCCGAGGAGCTCAAGGAGCAGGGGGTCCGGCCGCGGGTTTGGTTCGGCGAGCGGTGGGTGACCTCGGTGTTCGACCTGTTCGAGGAGAACGCCCGCTACTTCCCCGCACTCCTGCCGATCTGCGAGGACGACGACCCCGCCGAGCAGCTCGCGCGCGGCGAGATCCCGGCGCTGGCCGAGCTGTCGCTGCACAACGGCACGGTCTACCGGTGGAACCGGCCGATCTACGCCGTCGTCGACGGTCGCCCCCACCTGCGCGTGGAGAACCGGGTGCTGCCCGCGGGGCCGACGGTCGTCGACGCCGTGGCGAACGCGGCGTTCTACTACGGGCTGGTCCGCACGCTGGCCGAGCAGGAACGGCCGATCTGGTCGCAGATGTCGTTCTCCGCGGCGGAGGAGAACCTGCACAGCGGGGCCCGCCATGGCCTCGACGCGACCCTGTACTGGCCGGGCGTGGGCGAGGTCCCAGCCGTCGAACTCGTGCTGCGCCGCCTGCTGCCGCTCGCCCACGCCGGCCTCGACAGCTGGGGCGTCGAGCCGGCCGTCCGCGACCGCCTCCTCGGGGTCATCGAGGGCCGGTGCACGAGCGGTGTGAACGGCGCCTCGTGGCAGGTCGACGTGGTGCACGACCTGCAGCGGGCCGGAGCCGACCGGACCGCGGCCCTGCACGGGATGCTGGAGCGCTACATCCCGAACATGCACAGCAACGAGCCCGTCCACACCTGGGAGCGCTGACCGGCCGGGCGCTGAGAACGATCTTCAGGCGGCTCACAGCGGACCCTTCGTACCCTCGGGATCGGGACACACCCGACGAATGAAGGAGAAGTGGACGTTGAAGATCCGGATCAGCGTGGCCGTCGTCGCTGCGGCGCTCGTTCTGGCCGGCTGCTCGGCAGGTACTTCTCCGACTTCCGGCTGGAGCGGCGACGCCGTGACAGGCACTCCGGCGGCCCCCGAATGCCGCGGCGACGCCGACGACCCGCAGCCCGGCGACGTCATCTGCTTCAGCGGCGAGCTCGACGAACCGTTGAAGATCACCGTCAGCGGGACCTCCGATGCTCCGATCGTCTACTCGGGTGGTGGTTCGGCGACCGTGCCCGGCATCGACGTGAGCGCCGACAACGTCGTCGTCCAGGGCTTCATCTCCTCCGGCGCGGAGAGCACGGGGATCCGGGCCAACGGCGAGAACGTCACGGTCCAGGACAACAAGATCACCCAGGTGAAGTACGACGGCGACGACGTGGACGGCATCCGCTTCTTCGGCAACGGGGCCAAGATCCTGCGCAACCACGTCTACGACCTCGAGGCGAACGAGATCGAAGACTCGCACGTCGACTGCATGCAGACCTTCGCCACATCCGGGCCGGGCAGCGAGAACGTCGTCATCCAGGGCAACCGGTGCGAGGACATCCGGGCCCAGTGCCTGATGGCCGAGGGCCCCAACGACGAAGGCGGCTCGGGCGAGGGCGTCAGCCGCAACTGGCTCTTCGAGGGCAACTACTGCGACGCGAACGCGAAGGCGCAGTCGGTCGCGCTCGAGGACATCCAGAACGTGACGATCCGCGGCAACGAGATGGTCGGCAAGGCGACGAAGGCGTTCGCCCTGGGCAAGGGCTCGACGGGCGTCGTGGTGCAGGACAACGAGATCGGCCCCGACTACAACCGCGAGGTCGGGTTCGACGACCCGTCGGCGCAGGAGGGCTACAACGGCCCGGAGGCCTACTGAGCAACCCGCTCAGCGAGCGACGGCACCGAGCCAGGCCCGCACCCGGGGCAGGGCCTCGGTGCCCGACGCGCGGGTCACGTCCTCCGCGACGTCCGCGATGCTCACCGCGCGCAACGCCTCCCGCCAGGCCCGGTCCGCGTTCCACATCACGCGGGCGATGGGGCAGGGCGCGGTGCACGACGCCGGCTCCGCCGCCAGCGGCCCGCGCTGCCGCACCTCCGTGCACACGAACGTCCGGCCGTCGCCGTCGACCGCCTCGACCACGTCCAGAACCGTGATCTCCGACGCCGCCCTAGTCAGCAGGTAGCCGCCGGACTGACCCTGCACGGAACGCACCAGCCCGGCCCGCGACAGGCCCTGCAGCTGCTTGGCGAGGTAGCTCGCCGACACGTCGTGGAACTCGGCGAGCCGCGCCGCGGGCACCGGCCGCTGCATGCCCGCGAGCACGACGCAGCAGTGCAGGGCCCACTCCACTCCGCCCGACAACTTCACCTTCCCAGCCTACTTGACTCGGACACCTCATGTCCGAGTACGGTACTCGGACACAAGTTGTCCGAGTAGAAGGAGTTCGACATGCGGATCGTGGTCATCGGTGGAACCGGGCTGATCGGTCGCCGACTGGTGGAGCTGCTGCGCGACGCCGGGCACGACGTGGCCCCGGCCGCGCCGTCCACCGGCGTCGACACCCTCACCGGCGCGGGCCTGCCCGAGGCGCTCGCCGGCGCCGACGTCGTCGTGGACGTCTCGAACTCACCGTCGTTCGCCGACGAGCCGGTGATGGCGTTCTTCACGACCTCGACCGGCAACCTGCTCGCCGCGGAGGCCGCCGCCGGCGTGCGTCACCACGTCGCCCTCTCGGTCGTCGGCGCGGACCGCATGCCCGAAAGCGGCTACATGCGCGCGAAGATCGCGCAGGAGCGGCTGATCGAGCAGTCCGGGCTGCCGTACACGATCCTGCGTGCCACCCAGTTCTTCGAGTTCCTCGCCGCGATGGCGGACGCCGCGACGCACGGCGACACGGTCGGCGCCGCTGCCACAGCGCTCCAGCCCGTCGCCGCCGCGGACGTCTCGGCGGCACTGGCCGACATGGCCGTCGCTTCTCCTCGCAACGGCAGAGAGGAAGTCGCGGGGCCGGTCCGACGCCCGATGGCCGACTTCCTCACCCGCCTGCTCGCCGAACAGGGAGACTTCCGGCAGGTCGTCACGGACCCCGACGCGGGCTACTTCGGCGCGCGGGTGGACGAGTCGACACTCGTCCCGGCGGGTGAGGCCCGGATCGCGGGCACGGACCTCGACACGTGGCTGGGCCGCCACGCCACGGCGCGGTAGCGGGCACCTCGGCCGGGTCCGCCCGAAGGCGGCGCGGACGGAGCAGACTGTCTCTGTGATCGACGGCTCACCGCCCGCCGCCAACCCGACGGACTCCGGCGCCGCCCCGGCAGCCCCGGACGGTGCGCAGGACGACCGTCCGACCTCCCGCGGCCCGCTGTTCGGGCTGGCGCTGGGCGCGCTCGGCGTCGTGTTCGGCGACATCGGCACCAGCCCGCTCTACGCCGTCCAGACGGTGTTCTCGATCGACCACAACTCCGTGAGCCCGTCGCCTGCCGACGTCTACGGCGTCGTCTCGCTCATCTTCTGGTCGGTCACGCTCGTGGTGACGGTCAAGTACGTCTCGCTCGTCCTGCGCGCCGACAACGACGGCGAGGGCGGCATCATGGCCCTCGCCGCGCTGGTGCACACCGTGCTCTCGCGCATCTCGCCGCGCCAGGCCGGCATCGCGCTGGGCCTGGGGGTGCTCGGGGCGTCGCTGTTCTACGGCGACTCGCTGATCACGCCCGCGATCTCCGTGCTGTCGGCCGTCGAGGGCCTGGAGATCGTCGACCCCGGGCTGGCCGACGCCGTCCTGCCGTGCGGCGTCGCCATCCTCACGCTGCTGTTCGTCGTGCAGCGCTGGGGCACGCACCAGGTGGG
Source organism: Pseudonocardia charpentierae (assembly GCF_031845345.1). Lineage (NCBI taxonomy): Bacteria > Bacillati > Actinomycetota > Actinomycetes > Pseudonocardiales > Pseudonocardiaceae > Pseudonocardia > Pseudonocardia charpentierae. Next base: position 58,570 of record NZ_JAVREJ010000001.1, read on the forward strand.
CAGAGTGTTCGGGCCGGTGATGGTGCTGTGGTTCCTCACGATCGCCGTGCTCGGTATCCCGCAGATCGTCGCGCATCCCGACGTGCTGCGCGGCCTGTCGCCCACCTACGTCGTGTCGTTCATCGGCGACCACCCCTACACGGCGTTCATCGCGATGGGCGCGATCGTCCTCGTGATCACGGGAGCGGAAGCGCTCTACGCCGACATGGGGCATTTCGGCAAGCTGCCCATCCGGGTCGCGTGGTTCGCCGTCGCGTTCCCGGCGCTGATCCTCAACTACCTGGGCCAGGCCGCGCTGATCCTGAACGACCCCGCCGCGGTCGCCAACCCGTTCTACCTGCTCGCCCCCGGCTGGGCGCGGCTGCCGCTCGTCGTCCTGGCGACGTGCGCGACCGTGATCGCCTCGCAGGCCGTGATCTCGGGGGCGTTCTCGATGTCGTGGCAGGCGGTCCGGCTGGGGTACCTGCCCCAGCTGACCGTCCGGCACACCTCCTCACGGGAGAGCGGCCAGATCTACATACCGGTCGTGAACTGGCTGCTGTTCGCCGGCGTCCTGGTGCTCATCGCGGTCTTCGGGTCGTCGCAGCGCCTGGCCACCGCCTACGGCCTCGCGGTCACGGGCACCTTGCTGCTGACCACGAGCCTGTTCCTCACCTACGCCGCGACGGCATGGCACTGGGCGCGGTGGAAGCTCGCACTGGTCGCGGTCGTGCTGGGCGGCCTCGAGCTGACCTACCTCGGCGCCAACCTCGTCAAGATCGTCAGTGGCGGCTGGCTCCCCCTGACGATCGCCGCGGTCATGGTCACCCTCATGACCACCTGGCAACGCGGACGCCGCGTCATCACCGCGCGCCGCGTCGACCGGGAGGGGTCACTGCCCGAGTTCGTCGACAAGCTGCACCATCTGCAGCTCACGCGCGTCCCGGGTCTCGCGGTCTTCCCGCACCCCACGAAGCTGACCGCGCCGCTCGCGCTGCGGGCGAACGTCGAGTTCAACCGCGTCCTGCACGAGCAGGTCGTGATCGTCTCGGTCCACTCGGCGAACGTGCCGCACGTCCCCGCCCACGAGCGCATCACCGTCGACGAGCTCGGGCATGCCGGTGACGGCATCCTCCACCTGTCCGTCCGGTTCGGCTTCCAGGACGACCCCGACATCCCGGCCGTCCTGCGCCAGGCCCACGACTTCGCTCCCGAGCTGGACCACCCACCGGGGACAGCGTCCTACTTCCTCTCGCGCATCACGATCGAGCGCGGCCGCGAGCCGGGCATGAGCGCCTGGCGCAAGGGCCTGTTCATCGGGCTGTCGCACAACGCCGCCAACCCCGCCGTCTACTTCCACCTGCCCGTCGACCGGACCGTGGTGATGGGGTCGAGGATCGAGCTGTGACGACACGGGCCCACGCACAAGGAACGTCCCGCCTCCGCATCGGCGTCCTCGCCTCCATCGCGCACCGCACTCCGCCGCGCGACTACGGGCCGTGGGAGCAGGTGGCGTCCACCCTCGCGGAGGGACTGGTCGCCCTCGGCCACGATGTCACGCTGTTCGCCACCGCCGATTCCCGCACGGCGGGGCGGCTGCACGCCGAGGCCCCGCGTGGCTACGAGGAGGATCCGGGCGGCTACGACGTCAAGGTCTACGAGGGCCTGCACAACGCGGCGGCGTTCGAGCGGGCCGGCGGGTTCGATGTGCTGAGCAACCAGTTCGACTTCCTGCCGCTCACCTACAGCCGGCTGGTGTCGACGCCGGTCGTGACGACCATCCACGGCTTCTCGTCCGAGCGGATCGTCCCGGTCTACCGGGCGTACGACGACATCGCGCACTACGTCGCGATCAGCGACGCGGACCGTCATCCGGACCTGACCTACGACGCGACGATCCACCACGGCATCGACCTCTCCCCCTTCACCTTCCGCGATCAGCGCGGGGAGTACCTGCTGTTCCTCGGCCGCATCCATCCCGACAAGGGGACCCATCGGGCCGTCGAGGTGGCTCGGCGAGCAGGGTTGCCGCTGGTCATCGCCGGGATCATCCAGGACCGCGACTACTTCCGGGAGCTCGTCGAACCACACCTCGGGACGCCCGGCGTGACGTACCTGGGGCCGGTCGGCCCGGCGGAGCGCGACGAGCTGCTCGGCGGCGCGCTGGCGTTGCTGCACCTGATCGGTTTCGCCGAGCCGTTCGGGCTCTCGGTCGTCGAGTCGCTGGCCACCGGGACACCGGTGATCGCGTTCCCGCTCGGGTCGATGCCCGAGATCATCCGCCCCGGCCGCACCGGCTTCCTCGTCGACGATGTCGACGCCGCGGTCGAGGCGGTCGGTCGTGTCGGCTCCCTGTCGCGGCAGGACTGCCGGGACGACGTCGAGGAGCGCTTCACGGCGACGCGGATGGTGGCGGACTACGCGGAACTGTTCTCCCGCATCGCGTCCGGCGGTCCGTCGGCCGTCAACCGCTCGACGAGCAGCGGGATGTCGACGAAGGCGAAGCGGACCGACGCGTCGCTGGCCCCGTAGGGCAGCAGCAGCTGGTCGCCGTGCCGCAGAGCACCGCAGGAGTAGACGACGTTGGGGACGTAGCCGTCGCGCTCGTCGTCGGCGGGCTCCACGAGCGGGTCGCGCAGCGCGCCGATGACGCGGCTCGGGTCGTCCAGGTCCAGCAGCAGCGCGCCGATGGCGTACTCGCGCATCGGCCCGACCCCGTGCGTCAGGACGATCCAGCCGGCCTCGGTCTCGATCGGCGATCCGCAGTTGCCGAGCTGGAGCAGCTCCCACGGACGGCTCGGCGTCTGCAACGTGCGGGCGTCGCCCCACCAGACCCCGTCGACGGACGTGGCGATGGCGTTGTTCTCCCGGTCCCACCGCGACAGGGCGACGTACCGGCCGCCGACACGACGTGGGAACAGGGCCATGCCCTTGTTCCGCGCGGCCGGCCCGGCGAGCTGGGAGATGCGGAAACGGCGGAAGTCGCTGGTCTCGATCAGTTGTGGGGCGATCGACGACCCGTCGAACGCGGTGTAGGTCGCGCGGTAGACGCCGTCGTCGTCGACGCCCACGAAGCGGGCGTCCTCGATCCCGTGCGACTCGCTCGGGCTCTCCGGCCACAGCACGCGTTCCGCGAGTGCCGTCTCCGGCGGGAACTCGACCTCGTAGCTGCACGCGGCGATGCGTCGCGCCAGGTCGGCGGTCCGGGCCGCGGTGGGACGGGTGAGTCGTTCCCCGGCGAGGTCGGCGAGCACCGCCTCGAGCTCGGCGTCGTGGAACCGCGGTGCGAGCCGGGCGATGACGAAGGCAGCCGACTCGCGATCGATGTCCTGACCGGCCAGCGCCGCCGCGAACGCCCCGCGGTCGTACCAGGTGGGCAGCGTCCGGCCGCGCTCGATGTGGGGGCCGGGTTCGTCGATGCTCAGCTCCCCCGCCGGTCCCACGACCCCCGAACGGAACTCGACGGACGACAGGTGCCCCTCACCGACCGCACGCAGGCTCAGCACGAACCGGGTCCAGCCCGGCTCCAGGCCCGTCTGGTCGGGATGGGCCACGGCCGACGGATTGAAGAGGGCCGCTGCCTCGACCGAGTACTCGTGGGTGAACCAGGCACCGACGAGGCTGCGGCGCGCGTCGGACAGCACGACGTCGTCCGGTACCCGGTGGGCGATCCGCTCGTAGTTGGCCGTCAGCACACCCGGCAGGTCGCGGTGCCTCTTGAGGTAGCGGTCACGCACCCGGCTCAGGACCGCACCGACCTCGTCCTCGGGCAGCGCGAGGATCCGCCCCAGGACTCCGGAAGCCCGGGACCGGCTGTCGTGCGAGAGCTCCTGCCCGGGGACGAACAGCCGCGCCAGGACCCGCGCCGGGTCCGCCGTCAGAGCGACGTGGCTGCGGGTGACGCAGGCCTTCATCCGACGCTCCTCATCGAGCGCCGGACGGTCCGGCGGGCGTCCAGCGCGATGGACCGGGACTGCTGCAGCGTCGAGAGCAGCGCCAGCGTCGACTCCGCGCCCTGGTTCTCGTTGCGGCCGCCGCGCATCAGCCCGTCGAAGCCGCCGCCGCCGGCCGGGTCGTGCATCGGGGTGTCGGAGTCGTTGATGCCGGCGAACCACGCCGCAGCGAGCTCGACCCCCTCGGCCCAGCGCCGCCCACCCTCGATCCGGTGCGCCCGCGCACAGGCGTCGGCGAGCGCCGCCACCTCGATCGGCTGCTGGTCGAAGGCGGACGGTGACTCCCCCGGACCGCGACCCCCGACAGGCACCACCGACAGGTGTCCCTCGTGGATCTGCGCGTCGAGCAGCCAGCCCAGCAGGCCGAGACCGTCCGCGACGAGGGAGGGCGAATCCAGCGCGACGCCCGCGGCGAGCAAGGCCTCGGGCAGGGCCGCGTTGGCATAGGTCAGCCGCGGCTGGGGCCACGGCCACGCCTCGTCGGCGGCGGGCCGACCGACCGCGATCGCGACCGCGGTCATCAGCGCGCGCGCCTGGCGGTGCTCAGGCAGCACAGCGAGCACTTCCGCGGCCCCGAGCGCAGCGAAGGCCATCGCGCGTGGATGTGACGAGCGTTGCATGGAGCCGAGATCGAACCCGGCCAGCGCCCGGTCGCGCAGGTGCGGCACCCGCGCGACGGCGGTACCGAGACCCCACAGCGCGCGGCCCCAACAGTCCTCGAGGGACGCCGTGTCCGACCAGGTCAGATCGCCCTGACGGCGATTGTGGAACCGGCCGTCGGGCTCCTGCGCCGTCAGGACGAACATCAGGTACTGCTCGCGGAGGTCGTCCAGCTCGGCGGCCGCCGGTTCGCGGCAGACGACCACCAGCGCCCGCGCCACGTCGTCCAGGCAGTAGCCGTGCTCGGGCCGCGGGGTCGTGCCCTCCGCGTGCTCGTACAACCCGCCCGCGTCGGTGAGCCTGCGCAGGTGGCCGTAGATCGGGGTGGGAATCTCGACGCGCGGCACCTGCGGTTCGCGCACGAGCTCCATCACGAGGCCTCCGCCATGCCGGCTGTGATCGCGGCCGTCGCGATCACGCGGTAGCGGTCGGCCACCGCCGCCCACAGCAGCTCGGGCGCCTTCTGCGCGGCCTGCTCGGCCAGCTCGTCGGCGAGTCCGGGCTCGCTGAGCACCCTGCGCAGGGCCGCCTCCAGCGCCGCGGGGTCGCGCTGTGGCACCAGGATCCCGGTGCCGTCGGCCAGCAGCTCGATCGCGTGCGGGAAGGCGGTGGAGACAACCGGACGCCCGGCCGCTACCGCCTCGATGAGCACCCCGGAGGTCACCTGCTCCCGGGAGTCGTAGGGCAGCAGCACCACGTCGGCCTGCCGCACCAGCTCGGCCAGCTCGGCGACGCTGAGGTAGCGGTCGTCGAGCTCGACGATGTCGTGCACACCCGCGTCCCGGGCACGCTGCACGAGGCCGTTGCGATAGACCTCGCCGTGGGCCTGGACGACCTTGGGATGGCTCCGTCCCATCACCAGGTAGCGCGGCTCCAGGTCACGCAGCCCCGCCATCGCGTCGATCGCCCACTCGATGCCCTTACCCGGCCCGATGAGGCCCCAGGTCAGGACGAGCGGGCGGGCGTCGGCGTCGCGCTCGACCGTGGACGGGGGCCCGTGGTCGACCGCGCCGTGCGGAATCACCACGAGCTGCGCCGGGTCGGCTCCGTAGGTCGCGATCAGCCGCCTCCGGGCCGTCTGCGTCAGGGTCACGACGACGTCGGCCGTGGCGAGCAGGCGCAGGAGGATGTGGCGCTGCCGATCGGTCGGGTCCTGCAGGACCGTGTGCATCACGACGATCGCCGGAACCGTCAACGCGTCGACGACGTCCAGGACGTCGATGCCGTCCGGGCCGCCGTAGATGCCGTACTCGTGCTGGACGACCACGGCGTCGAAGCCGTTGAGACGACGGACGGCAGCACCAGCACTGTCCGAGGAACCGTTCACCAACTGCGCCACCACGTCAGGACCGGGCCGCGGCTCGACCTCGTCGACCACCTGCACCACTCCGAGCGACACCTTCGGCGAGAGGTGCAGGTGCTCGATGAGAGCGGCGCTGAACGTCGCCAGGCCGCACTGCGTCGGCGGGTACGTGCTGACCATGCCGATCGCGGTCGGTCGTGGTCGAGGTGCCGTAACGGTGCGGCCTGGATGCGCGGGTTGGTGGACGGTACTGATCGGCACGGACAAGGTCTCCTGACGTCTGCGGATGGTGCGGTGGAGCAGTCGACGAACCCCGGTGAACTACCGGACCTTCTCCGGGATGTGGTCCAGAGCGTTGAGAACGTGCTTGGCCAGCTCGACCGCTGCCTCGTCGGCGAGCTTGGAATTCTGCGTGAGTGCATCAGCGACGAGGCGGATGCGCCGGTCGTAGTGCGATACGTAAACAGTTTCTACTGCCATGGTGGTACCCCTTTTTCTGAATCGATACACCGCAGCCCGAACTGGTGCGATATACCTCACGAGGAGACGGCTACTGCTCTTTCGCGCCGCCAGCGGAATCAGACTTGACACGGCGGGGGCTCGGCCGTCGGAGGTCGGGAGTGGTCCTGGACGCCGACGTCATGTCGGGCTCCGGTCTTCGAACGGCGGGCCGCCCGACCTGAGGTTTCAACGAGGACGACCTGGGCCGTTGCCGCCCCGGTGCAACATGCCCCCGACACTCCACACCCTACACCCGGCAGGTCCACGAAGCAGATCGTTTCGTCCGAACGAGGTCGCCGGCCCGGTCGGGTCCGGTCGGCCTCAGCGTGGCGCCGGAGCGGTCTGCGGCACGAGGCCCGGACCGCCGGACCGTTGGCATACGGTGGTGTGACCTGGGGCATTTCCTCCGCAGTGGACGCAGTATCCACCGCCGTGCCGGTAGGCGGCTCGATGAAGATCAGGAGATGACGATGAGAAATGGCGACAGGGTCGTCCAGATGATTCCGCGGTCGGTTACTACGCCGCCTATCAGCATGGCGACGAGACCACCTACAACCCGGTCGCGGCGTGGATCGTGGTCGAGGATCAGCAGGGCCGTCAACGCGTGGACGGCGTCGATCCCACGGGTGGCAACTGGGACGGGTCACCGTGCAGCTACGCGAAGGGATTCGTGGAGTTCGTCTACGGGGACGAGCGGAAATACCGCCGCTGACCGGGGCGAGGTCCTCGGGAGGGGGCAGTCGGTCGGGCCCGGTCGGTCAGGAAGTGACCTTCACCGCGTCCACGACGAAGACCAGGGTCTCGCCGGGTCTGATGCCGTTGCCGCCCTGGCCGTAGCCCTTGTCCGCCGGGACGACCAGCAGCCGGCGGCCGCCCTCCTTCATACCGATGAGGCCCTCGTTCCACCCGTCGATGACCTGGGCGTTGCCGACGTTCTCCAGCGGGAAAGGCTCGCCGCGCGACCACGACGAGTCGAGCTCCTGCTTGTCCGACCAGGTGACCAGGTCGTAGTGCGTCTGCATCGTGACGCCCGTCGTCACCTCGGGGCCGGTACCCACCACGAGGTCCTTGCTGAGCAGCTGCTTCGGCGGTGAGCAGGTGTCCGGGACGGAGATCGTCGGCTTGCTGCCGGGAGCGCCGGTCACGGTGATGTCGTCCGCGGTGCACGCCGGGAGGTCGGCCACCGTCGCCGTCGCCGCGGGTGTCGGGCTGCTCGCCGCCGCGGTCGGGGCGTCCTTCGCCGGGGAGGAACAGGACGCCAGGCCGGCGGCCACCGCCACAATCATCGTGATCTTGCCGACGGTACGCATGGTCGGCGATCGTAGATGCCGGGGCTGCACGGTCAGCGGACCGGTCACTGGCGGGCCTGCAGCGCACTCGCGCCGGTCGAGCATGGAGCCGGGGGTCGGACTCGAACCGACGGCCTACCGCTTCACGCAGCCGGGCGAACCGCATCGGGAACGCGGGATCGGCGTAGTGAGCACATAGAAGAGGCCACCGCGTGAGAGGGCGAGCTCACCGAGACCATCGGCGCCGGCCTGCATCGGCGCAGCGAGGAGCGGACCGCAGCGCAACGGTCACCGCACCCGGCCCTGTTCGCGGTGGTGATGGAGGCCTACCTGCACGGCGTCTCGACGCGGAAGGTCGACGATCTGGTCAAAGCGTTGGGCGCCGACACCGGGATCAGCAAGAGGGGTCTGCCCCCATACGGTCTAGCCGGGAGCGGATCCCTGCCGTAACGTCACGTGCGGTCCCGCAGTGCGGCCACCTCCCCCGTATGTCCAAGGGCTGGCTGCGCCGTCGTACATCCTGCGCGCACGCCGTCGGGCTCACGGCAACCGAGCCTCGAGGATGGCGGAGACCACATGGCAGGCAACACGGCAGATCCAGGCCGGTCGGTCACGAGCAAGATCGCCGCCATACTGACCTGTTTCAACAGCGGCAGCGGACACGGGCTGGCCGAGCTGGCCCGCTGCACCGGGCTGCCGATGTCAACCGCGCATCGCCTGACCGGCGAACTGGTGAACCGCGGCCTGCTCGAGCGAAACGGCGACGGCCGGTTCCGGGCGGGGTCGGTGCTTCAGCAGCTGGCAGCTGACACACCCCGGCTACCCGCACTACCCACGCTGCCCGAGCGGGCCCCGTTCGTCGTGGACGACGTCGCAAACGCGCTGCGCCGGCTCACCCGGCTCGGAGTACTCGACGACCTGCAGGTGGCCTACATCGAGAAGATGCCGGGCCACAGTCCGGTGACGGCGTTCTCCGTTTCGGCCCGGCTACCCGCGCACGCCACCGCTCTCGGGAAGGCACTGCTGGCCTTCGCGCCCCCCGACGTCACACGGACGGCACTCGCTTCCCGTCTGCCCGGCTACACACCGCGTACGGTGACCCGACCCGATCGACTCCGCCGCGCTCTTGCCGAGACCCGCCACCACGGTTACGCCACCGACCACGGCGAGCTCGACCCGCAGACCTGCGCCGTCGCCGTGCCCGTTCTCGGCCCCGGCAACGTCGCGATCGCTGCGATCGAGGTGCAGGTCGACGCACTCACCCCCCACACGCTGGGCGAGGTCGCCCCGACCCTCACCCTCGCCGCCCACGCACTCGGCCGTGAACTCGATCCCGATTCGTGGCGCCGATCCGCCCGACCGTCGCGGCGCCATCCATCACCACCCACAACCTCACCGCGGCATCGACCCTCGACAGCCTCTGAGGAGTGGCCACCGCCCCAAGAAGCGGTTCATCCGCACTCCGGCGGTTTCGCGGTCGGGTGATGGCCGGCGGGTCAGAGGAAGCGGGCCTCGCCGGACGGTGGTCGACCGGCGACTGCCGTGATGATCTCGGCGGCGATGTCATGAAGCTTGACGTTGCGGTTCTGCGAGATGCTCCGCAACATGTCGAACGCGTCGTCGGCGCCGCACTTGTTCTGACCCATGAAGATCCCCAAGGCCTGGTCGATCACCGCACGGGAAGCAAGCGCGATCTGCAGGTGCTCGGACATCTCGGTGCGCTCCGCCAGCCGCATCGCCAGTTCCAGCGCGCGGGACGCCTCGTCGGCGAACCGGCCGGCGACAAGCTGCTCCTGGGTCCCGAATGCCCGAGGGTGCAGCGAGTAGATGTTGAGTGCGCCGAGCACCCGGCCGCCGGCGCGCAAGGGCAACGACAACGACGAGCGAACCCCGTGGCCCAACGCCGGTAGCCGGGTGGCCGGCCCACCGGTCGTCGTCGGCGAGGTCGTCGACGACGACCATCTCGCCAGTGCTCAGGGCGTGCAGGCACGGTCCCTCATGGTGGCCGTATTGGATCTCATCGACCTGGCTGGCGCGGATGTCGCTACTGACCACGGTCATCGCTCGGTGATCACGGCGCAAAGTGATCCCACAGAACAGGTCCCCCGGAAGCACCGTGGCCGCAAGCGTGGCCAGTTCGTCCAGGAAAGCACCGACGTCCTCGGTCGCCAGCAGCAGTTGCTGCAACTCCGCAGCCGCCGATGCCGAAACTCAAATCGATACAGAGCCGGGGGTCGGACTCGAACCGACGACCTACCGCTTACAAGGCGGTTGCTCTACCAACTGAGCTACACCGGCCGGCGAGGTTGATCCTAGACCTGGTCAGGGCAGGGGCTGGCCGGGATCCGCTACGCCTCCTACCGGATACGGTGACCCGTCCGCCGGGCCGCGCCAGATGAAGTGGTGCCGGATCCCGCTGCTCGTGGTGTGGACGGCGTAGAACGCCATCTCCCAACCGGCGGCCAGGTGGCTGGCGATGTGCATGTCGAGATCCTCGGGCGACTTACCCGGCAGGGGGTTCTCGGCGGCCTCCTGGATGGTCAAGGAGCTGTGCGTCATCTGCATCGCTGCCACCCCGATCTACTGATCACCCGCGGTGCCATGAAGTCCCCGTCGGGGATCGCCCGAAAACCCTCTTCCGGATGAACCGTGCTCGTCGCGGATGCGCTCAGCCACCGGCCCCGGCCGCGCGCAGGATCGACGCGACCTCGCGCTGGCCACCGCGTTCGGCGTGAGCGAGCGCGGTTTCCCCGCCACCGTCCGGGATGTCGAGATCGACTCCGCCCGCGACCAGGGCTGCCACGGTCGCCTGGTCGGCCGGTCCGCCCTCGCCGAAGACGACGGCCTCGTGCAGAGCCGTGTAGCCCAGACGGCTGATGTGGTCGCGGTCGATGCCCGCCTGCAGCAGCCTCTCGACGATCGTCACGTGCGCACGTTCGGCGGCCCGGATCAGGCCGGTGCCGTCGTAGCTGTCCTTGGCGTTGATGTCGGCGCCGGCGGCCAGGGTGAGTTCGAGCAGCCGCGGATCGTCGCCGGCCTCGCTGGTCGCGATCAGATAGGCGCTCTGCCGGGAGTCGTCCGCGAGGTCGACGTCGCCTCCGGCCTGCACGAGCAGGGCCGCGGCGTCGAGGTGGTTGCCGTAGGCGGCTCGGACCAGGGCGGTCGCTCCCTGGCCGTCGCGGGCGTCGACCGGCGCACCCTGCTCCAGCGAGCACAGCCCCGAGACAGGTCAGGGCGAACCGCCACGACCTTCGGACGCTGTTCCGGGCGGCCGCCGGGCTTTCGGGCTCCACGCTGTCGATCACGTTGTCGATCACGTTGTCGATCACGTTGTCGATCACGTTGTCGATCACGTTGTCGATCACATTGTCGCCCTTCCCCGTGACTCATGCTGTCGTCGGATCTCTCCGCGGCAAGGAGACCGGGCACCTACGCTGCGGGGCGTGAACGCCTCGCGTCTCCGCCGACGACTGCGGTCGGCGGTCCGCCGGCCCGCACGCAAGCTGCTCACGCCAGGTCCGCCGACGGCGGAGCTCCTCCACCCGATCGGGCCCGAGGTGCCGGACGACCGGCACGTGCAGCAGGTCATCGACCTGTGCATCCGGATCGGGGAGGTACTGCTCTCCAGCGGCGAGGGATCGGGTGAAACGACCGAGACGATGCTGCGGGTGGCCAACGCCTTCGGGCTCTCCGCGGTCGACGTCGACATCACGTTCACCGCCGTCACGATCTGCTGCCACCGCGGTATGGCGGCGACGCCGATCACCTCGATGCGCCTGGTCACCCACCGCGGGCTGGACCTGACCCTGCTGGCCAGGGTGTACCAGCTGGTGGAACAGATCGAGCGCGGGCGGGGGCTGCGACCGTCGGCGGCTGCGCTCGACGCGGCGGTGACGGCCACGCACCCCTACCCGCGCTGGGTGGCGACGACCGGCGCCGCCGGGCTGGCGGGAGCGCTCGCACTGGTGCTGGGCGCACCGGCCGTCGCGGTGCTTTCGGCCGCCGGCATCACCGCGGTCATCGACGTCACCGGACGGTTCTTCGCCCGGCAGCGGCTGCCGGCGTTCTTCCGGCAGGTGATGGGCGGGTTCCTGGCGACCGGCGCCACCGCGGCCCTGTTCACGATCGGCGTGCTGCCGGAGGGGACGCAGCCGGAGCTGGTGGTGGCGGCCGGCATCACCGTGCTGCTGTCCGGATTCGCGGTGGTGGGCACCGTGCAGGACGCGATCAGCGGCTACAACGTGACGGCCGCCGGCCGGGCCGCGGAGATCGGGGTGCTGTCGGCGGGGCTGCTCACCGGGGTGGTCCTGGGCCTGAAGGTCGCGCAGCGGGCAGGGGTGACCCTCGACGTCGCCGCCGAGCTGCCACAGAGCGGGGCACGGATTGCGGCGACGATCGGCGGCGCTGCACTGGCGTCCGCCTTCTACGCGCTCAACGGCTACTCGCCACTGCTCGCGCTGCTGTTCGCCGCGCTCGCGGGTGGAGCGGGACGCGGCACCTACGTGCTGCTCACCGCGTACGGAGCGGGACCGGTGGCGGCTGCGGGCGTGGCCGCGACGGTCGTCGGCCTGGCCGCGGGTCTGCTCCGCCGGGCCGGGCGCGTGCCGTGGGGGAAGGTTCCACCGTTGGTGGTGACGCTGGCCGGGATCAGCCCGCTGCTGCCGGGACTGACCGCCTACCGCGGCTTCTACGAACTGTCGGTCGAAGGTCTCACGGACGGCCTGGTCACGATCACCCTGGCGCTGGCGATCGGGCTGGCACTGGCGGCAGGCGTCACGCTCGGTCAGTACCTCACCCGGCCTCAGGCGACTCCGCTCTCCCCGGCAGATCCGGCACCGCCGGGCACGCGGAACTAATGTTCCTGTCGATCTCCGCCTTGCTCCGGCACAGGCGCTGATTGACGGGACAGGCGTTAGGCTCAGCGACCTCACTGAGCCGCAGAGCGGGGGCAGGTCGTGACGGGGCACGGAAAGGCCGAGTTCGTCGTGGTGGCCAACAGGTTGCCCGTGGACCTGGAGCGGGCGCCGGACGGCTCGGACAACTGGAAGCGCAGCCCCGGCGGGCTGGTGACGGCGCTGGAGCCGATCCTGCGCACCCGCCAGGGCGCCTGGGTGGGCTGGCCGGGCCTGGCCGACGCCGAGGCGGAGCCCTTCGAGGACGACGGGCTGCAGCTGCACCCCGTGACCCTGTCGACCGACGACGTCGAGAACTACTACGAAGGCTTCTCCAACGACACGCTCTGGCCCCTCTACCACGACGTCGTCGCCCCGCCGTCGTACCACCGGCACTGGTGGCAGGCCTACGCTCAGGTCAACGAGCGGTTCGCCGCCGCCGCGGCGGAGGTCGCCGCCGAGGGCGCGACCGTCTGGGTGCAGGACTACCAGCTCCAGCTGGTGCCGGGCATGCTGCGCGAGCTCCGCCCCGATCTGCGGATCGGGTTCTTCCTGCACATCCCCTTCCCGCCGGTCGAGCTGTTCCTCCAGCTGCCGTGGCGCGAGCAGATCGTGCGCGGACTCCTGGGCGCGGACCTGGTCGGCTTCCACACGCCCGGTGGGGCCCGCAACTTCCGGCAGCTCGCCACTCAGCTCGCCGGTGCCACGGCGGCGGGTCACGGGCATGTCGCCTACCGCGGCCGCACCGTCAAGCTCGGCGCCTTTCCGATCTCCATCGACTTCGAGGCGTTGGACGACCTGTCGCGCAAGCCCGAGGTCGTCGCGCGCGCCGCGGAGATCCGCCAGGAGCTGGGCGACCCGCGCCACCTCCTGCTCGGAGTGGACCGGCTCGACTACACCAAGGGCATCGACGTTCGGCTGCGCGCCTTCGAGGAGCTGCTCGGCGAGGAGCGGGTCTCGGCCGACGACACCATGTTCCTGCAGATCGCCACACCCAGCCGGGAGCGGGTGGAGCACTACATCCGGCTGCGCGCCGAGATCGAGCAGACGGTGGGAAGGATCAACGGCGACTACAGCCGGATCGGCCGTCCTCCGGTGCATTACCTGCACCAGTCGCTACCTCGCGACGAGCTGACGGCGTTCTACCTGGCCGCGGACGTCATGCTGGTCACCCCGCTGCGCGACGGGATGAATCTCGTCGCCAAGGAGTACATCGCCGCCCGCCACGACGACGCGGGCGTGCTGGTGCTCTCGGAGTTCACCGGCGCCGCCCGCGAGCTGACCAGCGCCCTGCTGGTGAACCCGCACGACATCAACGGCGTGAAGGCGGCCGTGGTGCAGGCGCTGGAGATGCCGCGCGACGAGGCACGCAGGCGGATGAAGACCCTGCGCCGCCACGTCAAGCGCCACGACGTCGACCGGTGGGCCCGCTCGTTCCTCGACGCCCTCGGCCTGCCGACGTGACCCGCTCGCTCGACACGGCGTTGGAGACCGCACTGGCGGAGCTGGCCCGGGTTCCGACGCTCCTGGTCGCGCTCGACTTCGACGGTGTGCTGGCCCCGATCGTGCAGGACCCGTCGACGTCGAGGCCGCTACCCGGTTCGGCAGCGGCGGTCGGAGCGCTGGCGGACCTGCCGGGCACGACGGTGGCGATGCTGTCCGGGCGGGCGCTGGACGACCTGCGGACCGTGTCCGGCTTCGTGGCTCCCGTCCGACTGGTCGGCAGCCACGGCGGGGAGTTCGACGACGGCGCGCTCGAGCTCACCGACGCGCAACGCGCTCTGAAGGACGAGCTGTCGGCCGCGGTCCGGCACGCCGTCGACGGCGAGCCGGGGGTGCGGCTGGAGAGCAAGCCGGCCGGGATCGTCGTGCACGTGCGGGGTGCGGAGCCGCTCGTCGCCGAGCGGGTGCTCGACGCCGTGCGCACCGGGCCTGCGCAGCTGCCGGGCGTCGAGGCGACGGCGGGCAAAGCCGTGCTGGAGATGGCGGTGGTCCAGGTCAGCAAGGGCGCGGCGATCGACACCCTGCGCGGGCGGCTGGGTGCCGACGCGGTGCTGTTCGTGGGCGACGACGTCACCGACGAGACGGCGTTCGCCCGGCTGAAGCCGGGGGACGTCGGGGTGAAGGTGGGCGACGGCGACACGGCGGCGGGGTTCCGGGTCGGCGCACCCGAAGACGTCACGGCGCTGCTGCAGGCCCTGCTCGCGGCGCGGCGCTGAGGTCAGAGACCCGAGAACCAGCGCTCGGCATCGCGCGGGGCGCAGCTCGTCCGGCCGATCCGCAGCTCGGTGGGCAGCGTGACGGAGCGCGGACGGATGCGGTCGCCGCGTTCGAGCAGCAGCTCGCCTGCCGCCCGGCCCTTCTCCAGCACCGGCTGCCACACCGTCGTCAGACCGGCGCGCTCGGCTTCGGGCACGCCGTCGAAGCCGGTGATCGTCAGGTCGTCGGGCACCGTCAGGCCGTGAGCGACGGCGCGGCGCAGCGCGCCGAGGGCGAGGATGTCCGAGGTGCAGACGATGGCGGTGAGCTGCGGGTGCGCCGCCAGAAGCTCCGCGGCGGCCGTCTGGCCGGCCTCGACCGAGTGGTCGAAGCGCTCCCAGATCGGCACGGTCGCCCAGTCGACCCCGACCTCGGCGAGCCCGGCCCGCAGGCCCGCGAGCCGGTTGCGCTGCACCGGGTAGGCGATGTCGGCCAGGCGGGCGGCCGACGCGGGGCCGTCGCTGCGGTACTCGCCCAGCCGCATGCAGATCACGCCGAACCGCCGGTGGCCGAGGCCCGTCAGGTGACGGGCGAGGCCCAGCATCGCGGCGTGGTCGTCGACCCCGACCCGGTCGAGTCCTTCGACGCCGGCGGGCTGGTCGCAGACGACCGTCGGCACGGGCCGTTCGAGCACGGCGAGGAAGTGCGGATCGTCTTCTCGGACCGAGTAGACGACGAAGCCGTCGACACCAGCCCGGTGCACCGCGGCGACGTCGGCGTGCTCGGGGCTCACCGGGATGAGCAGCAGTCCCTGGCCCGCACGCTCACACGCCAGGGCGAGTCCCTCGAGGAAGCCGGTGGCGACGGGGTCGCGGAACGCGTACGACAGGGCCTCGGTGAGCAGCAGTCCGACGGCTCCCGCCCGGCGGGTGCGCAAGGAGCGCGCCACGGGGTCCGGGCCGGGGTAGCCGAGGCGCCGGGCGGCCTCCAGCACGCGCTCCCGCAATGGGGCGGAGAGCTGGTCAGGCCGGTTGTAGGCGTTCGAGACGGTCGTCCGGGACACGCCGAGTTCCGCTGCGAGCGACGCCAGTGTGGCGGGCCTGCGGACCTTGGAGGACCCGGACATGGACGCACGGTAGCCGCTGCGCTGAATGCGCGGGAACCCTGGGCACCCCCGGTGGGACGTGTCACAGGCTAGAGTGGATTCGAAAATCGTTGCCAATAGCGAGTCCCCGTAGTGAGGTGCCCGGTGACCCTCCCGTCGACGGCCCATGACGCCCGGCCGGTCGAGGCACCTGCCGCTGCGGTCAGCCTGCGTGGGGCACGGCTGTCCTTCGGGGAGCGGACCCTGTGGAGCGGCCTCGATCTCGACGTCGCGCCGGGTGAGTTCATCGCCGTCCTCGGGCCGAACGGGTCGGGCAAGACCTCCCTGATACGGGTATTGCTCGGGCTGCAGGCCCTGTCGGCGGGCGAGGTTCGGGTGGCCGGGCGTGAGCCGCGCCGCGGAAGCCCGCACATCGGCTACATCCCGCAGCAGAAGGCGCTGGACCCGGACCTGCCGCTACGGGGGCGCGATCTCGTCGGCCTCGGCCTGGACGGGCACCGGCTGGGCATCGGCCTGCGGGGACGACGGGTGCGCCGGGCGCAGGTCGACGCGGCGCTGGCCGCGGTCGGTGGAACGAGCTACGCGGACGCGCCGGTCGGGCGGCTGTCCGGAGGCGAGCAGCAACGGCTGCGGGTGGCCCAGGCGCTGGTCGGCGACCCGGCCGTGCTGCTCTGCGACGAGCCGCTGCTGTCGCTCGACCTGGCCCACCAGGCCGGCGTCACCGCGTTGATCGACCAGCGTCGGCGGGTGGCGGACACCGCCGTCGTGTTCGTCACCCACGAGATCAACCCGATCCTGCCGCTGGTGGACCGCGTGCTGTACCTGGTGGACGGCCGGTTCCGGATCGGGCCGACGGACGAGGTGATGACCTCCACCGTGCTGTCGGCGCTGTACGGCACGCAGGTGGACGTGCTGCGCGTGCGCGACCGGCTGGTCGTGGTGGGCGCCGACGGCGCGGATGCGGCGCACTGCCACGGGGACGACCTGTGAACAAGCTGATCTCGTTCGAGAACGTCGGAGAGCTGCTCGCACTCCCGTTCGTCCAGTCGGCGCTGATCGCCTGCGCGGTGCTCGGCCTGGTCGCGGGCCTGCTGGCGCCGCTGATCGTCGCGCGCGGGATGTCGTTCGCGGTGCACGGCACCGCCGAGCTGGCCTTCACCGGAGGGGCGGCTGCGCTGCTGACCGGGATCGGCGTCCAGATCGGCGCCGTCGTCGGGGCCGTGGTGGCGGGCCTCGTGTTCGGCGTGCTCGGGCTGCGCCAGCGCGAGCGCGACTCGGTGATCGGCGTGGTGCTCGCGTTCGGGCTCGGCCTCGGCGTGCTGATGCTCGCACTCTACCACGGGCGGGCGTCGAACAAGTTCGGGTTGCTGACGGGGTCGATCGTCTCGATCGACGCCACCAACCTGTGGGTGCTCGGCGGCGTGGCCGTCGTGGTCGTCACGGTGGTCGCGGTGTTCCACCGGCAGCTGCTGTTCGCGAGCGCGGACCCGGAGGTGGCCACGGCCCGCGGCGTCCCGGTGCGCATGCTGTCGCTGCTGTTCGCGGTGCTCATCGGGCTGGTGACGGCGCTGGCGGTGCCGGTGGTCGGAGCGATCCTCGTGCTCTCGGTGATGATCGCTCCTGGTGCCGCCGCGGCCCGGGTCACGGCAAACCCGCTGCTCGCCACCGCACTGGCGGTGGCGTTCGCGGAGCTGGCCCTGGTGGGCGGCACGGTGCTGTCCCTGGCGCCCGGGCTGCCGGTCTCGGGCTACGTCGCCGCGATCGCGTTCGCCTGCTACGTGGGGTGCCGGGTGGTGGCCCGGTACCGCGGTCGCTCACCCGCGCGAGCCTGACCGACGTCGACAGGTCAGCGGGCGGCGCGGCGGCGGCGGGCGACCTCCGCCAGCACCACCCCGGCGGCCACGGAGGCGTTGAGCGACTCCACCGGGCCCGCCATCGGGATCGAGACCGTGACGTCGCAGGTCTGGCGGACCAGCCGGGACAGGCCCTTGCCCTCCGAGCCGATCACCAGCACCAGCGGGTCCGTCGCCAGGTCGAACTCGTCGAGCGAGACCGAGCCCTCGGCGTCCAGTCCGGCGATCATCAGCCCCGCCGTGGCGTACTCGCGCAGCGTGCGGGTCAGGTTCGTCGCTCGCGCCACGCGCAGGCGCGCCGCCGTGCCTGCCGACGCCCGCCACGCCACGGCCGTCATGCTCGCGGTGCGGCGCTGCGGCACGATCACACCGTGCCCGCCGAACGCGCTCACCGAGCGCACGACGGCGCCGAGGTTCCGCGGGTCGGTGACGCCGTCCAGCGCGGCGATCAGGGCGGGACCCGCGCCGTCGCCGGCGGCCTCGAGCAGGTCGTCCGGGTGGGCGTACTCGTACGGGGGAACCTGCAGCGCGACGCCCTGGTGCAGCGCGCCGCCCGCGATCCTGTCGAGGTCGTTGCGCTGCACCTCGAGGATGGCGATCCCGGCGTCGGCTGCCAGCTGCACGGCCTCGGAGATCCGCTCGTCCGCGTTGGCACCCAGCGCGACGTGCAGTGCGGTGGCGGGGACGCCCGCACGCAGGCACTCGACCACCGGGTTGCGACCGAGCACGGTTTCCGGCGCGTCGTCGTCGTGCCGCCGCTTCCCGGCCGCCGGACGGCCACGGTCGCCGCTCTTCGCCGCGTGCTTGGCCGCCGAGGCCGCGCGCCGCTGGGCCGGATGCCCCTTCCGCATCTCCGCGGGGGGCGTGGGTCCGCGGCCCTCCAGCGCCCTTCGGCGCTGGCCGCCGGACCCGACGACCATCCCCTTCTTGGTGCCGTCCTTGCGTACTGCTCCGCGACGGTTGGTGTTGCCTGCCATGTGCCTACGAATCCTTGAGTGACCAGGTTGGGCCGTCGGGTGAGTCCTCGACGGAGACGCCCGCGGCGGTGAGCCGGTCCCGCACCGCGTCCGCGACGGCGAAGTCGCGGCGGGCCCGCGCTTCCTGTCGCTGCGCGAGGAGGTCGCCGACGAGCGTGTTCAGTGCGGCCGCGGAGGCCTCGTCCGCCCCGTCGACCACCCAGTGGGGGTCGAGCGGGTCGAGGCCGAGCGCGGCGGTCATCGTGCGTACGGACGACGCCTGGTTCGCCGCTGCGGTGCGGTCGCCGGCGTCCAGTGCGGTGTTGCCCTCGCGGACGGTGTTGTGGACGACCGCCAGCGCGCCCGGTGTGGCCAGGTCGTCGTCCAGCGCGGCGGCGAACGCCTGCGGGACGGCCGGTGCGAGCTCGGGGCGGCCGACCCTCTCGCGCACCCGGTGCACGAAGGACTCGATCCGCCGGTACGCGGCCACCGCCTCGTCGAGCGCCGCGTCCGAGTACTCGATCATCGAGCGGTAGTGCGGGGCGACGAGGTAGTAGCGCAGCTCGACGCCGCGCACCCGGCGCAGGAGCGCGTCGATGGACAAGGTGTTGCCCAGCGACTTGCTCATCTTCTCCCCGCCGAGCGTCACCCAGGCGTTGTGCAGCCAGAACCGCGCGAACGGGTCGCCCGCCGCATTGCTCTGGGCACGCTCGTTCTCGTGGTGCGGGAAGACGAGGTCGATACCGCCGCCGTGGATGTCGAACTCCGGCCCCAGGTAGAAGGTCGACATCGCCGAGCACTCGAGGTGCCAGCCCGGCCGGCCCTCGCCCCACGGTGTCGACCACGCGGGCTCGCCCGGCTTCGCGGCCTTCCACAAGGTGAAGTCGCGGGGGTCGCGCTTGCCGACGGCCTCGGTCTCGCCCTGCACGACCTCGTCGAGCCGCTGGCCCGAGAGGGCGCCGTAGCCGGGGAACGACCGCACGTCGAAGTAGACGTCGCCACCGGAGGCGTAGGCGTGGTCCGACTCGACCAGCCGCTCCATGAGGTCGACCATCTGTGTGACGTGCCCCGTCGCCCGGGGCTCGACCGACGACGGCAGGCAGCCCAGCGCGTCGTAGGCCGCGAGGAATGCGCGCTCGTGGGTCGCGGCCCACTCCCACCACGGCCGGTGTCCGGCTGCGGCCTTGGTGAGGATCTTGTCGTCGATGTCGGTGACGTTGCGGACGAACGTGACGTCCAGACCGCCGTAAGTGAGCCATCGGCGGAGCACGTCGTAGTTCAGGCTCGACCGCACGTGCCCGATGTGCGGGAGGCCCTGCACCGTGGCCCCGCACACGTAGATCGACGCAGCCCCGGCCCGCAGCGGGACGAACTCCCGCTGGCTCCTCGTGGCGGTGTCGAACAGGTGCAAGGTCACATCTTCCAGAGTACGGACCGCTGATACGACCGGGTCCGGCGCCCGCCGCTCAGGAGTCGGGCCGTAACAGCGCGGTCGCGACGGCGGCCAGGCCCTCGCCCCGGCCGGTCAGGCCCAGCCCGTCCGTGGTCGTGCCGGAGACCGACACCGGGCCGCCGGCCGCTTCCGACAGCACCTTCTCCGCCTCGGCGCGGCGCGTGCCGATCCGCGGGGCGTTGCCGATGACCTGGACGACGGCGTTCCCGACCGTCCAACCTTCTTCCGCCAGCAGCCCGCGCACGTGCGACAGGAGCGCGATGCCGCCCGCACCCGCGTACTCGGGGCGGCCGACGCCGAAGACCGCGCCGACGTCACCGAGACCGGCCGCCGACAGCAGGGCGTCGCACAGGGCGTGCGCGGCGACGTCACCGTCGGAGTGCCCGGCGCACCCGTCGACGCCGTCCCAGAGCAGCCCCGCGATCCAGCAGGGACGACCGGGCTCGATCGGGTGCACGTCCGTCCCCAGCCCGACCCTCACGGCTGCACCCTCATGCCTCGTCGCGCCCCAGCACCTCGGCGAGGTCGCGCTCCCACGTCGAACGCACGGCGAACGCCAGCGGATGCCCGGGCACGGTGACCGCGGGCTCACCCGCGGCCGTCCACGCCTGCTCGAGCGGCTCGGTGGAGGCCAGCACCTTCGCCAGCACGTCCGTGCACAGCACCCCGGCGCGGAACGCCTGCGGGGTCTGGATCACCCGCAGCCCGCTCCGGTCCGGGCTGCCGACCACGACGTCCGTGATGTCGACGTGCTTCACGGTGTCGGACAACGGCAGGGCGGGTACGGCGACCGCATGACCGGCATCCACCGCCCGGGTGACGGCCTCGGCGAGGGCCGGGGACGCGAGCGGGCGCGCGGCGTCGTGCAGGACGACCGGGCCCGGCCCCTGCGCAGACCGTGCCGCCTCGAGCGGATCGGTGTGCAGCGAGACCGGCAGGCCGTCGACGAGCCGACGGGCAGCCGCTTCGCCCTCCGGGTCGACGAGCAACACGACACGGTCGACCGCCCCGGAGGCGAGCAACGCCCGGACGGCCCGGAGAACGACGGGAATACCGAGCAGTGGCGCAAGTACGTCGCAGGGGCCGTCGACACCGGGCCGGTGTGCGACGACCACTGCGACGGCGCCCTGTGCAGGGGGCGCGGAGCGGTTCAGGAGGCGGTCGCCAGGACCTCGTCGAGCAGGATCTCCGCCCGCTCCTCGTCGGTCCCCTCGGCGAGCGCGAGCTCGCTGACCAGGATCTGCCGCGCCTTGGCCAGCATGCGCTTCTCGCCGGCGGACAGGCCGCGGTCCTTCTCGCGGCGCCACAGGTCGCGGACGACCTCGGCGACCTTGTTGACATCGCCGGAAGCCAGCTTCTCGAGGTTGGCCTTGTACCGGCGGGACCAGTTGGTGGGCTCCTCGGTGTGCGGGGCGCGGAGCACCTCGAACACCTTGTCCAACCCGTCCTGACCGACCACGTCACGCACGCCGACGACCTCGGCGTTCTCAGCGGGAACACGCACCGTGAGATCACCCTGGGCGACCTTGAGAACGAGGTACTTGCGCTCCTCGCCCTTGATCGTGCGGGTCTCGATCGCCTCGATGAGCGCGGCGCCGTGGTGCGGGTAGACGACGGTCTCTCCGACCTTGAAAACCATGTGTCCTCTGCCCCTTTCGCTAAGGAAAGACTAACACGTCGCCCCCGTGCAGCGCTCCTCGGTCCGCGCTGTCGTCGCAGGTCAGGGGATTGACAACCAAAAGGAAACGTGCAAGGTGGATCTTCGGCGAGCCGCGTCGTGCCACGGGGAGCAGCGCCGACTAGGCTTCGCACCTGGTCACCCCCGTGACCACCCCGGAGCTGCACCCGAACCCACCGCACCGGCGCCCGAGCTGCCGTCTGCCGGTGCACCCAGGCAGGAAGGACGACACCGCCGTGATCCGCCCTGGAAGCCGTCCCGCGCCCCGTGCAGCCGCCCGCTCCCGCGCGGCCCTCGTCGCCGCAGCCGTCGCCGGCACCGTCGCGCTCGGCGGCTGTGCCGCCGGTCAGGTCGCGCAGACCGCCTATCAGGCGAACTCCTCCACCGGCGCCACGGTGACGACGAACGGCATCGCCGTCCGCGACGCGCAGATCGCCTACCCGGAGGCCACCGGCGGCCCGGAGACGGCCGCCGTGTACGCGGCAGGTGGCACGGCACCGGTCGAGATGCACGTCGTCAACCAGAACACCCAGAACGACCGCCTGGTCTCGGCCAGCAGCCCCGTCGCCGCGTCGGTCGCGGTCAACGGACAGACCGACCTGCCCGCGGGCACCGCGATGGTCATCGGCAGCCCGTCGAGCTTGGGCGGGCAGTCGGCACCGGGGTCGACCGAGCCGTCCGCGGAGTCGCCGATCGGCTCCCCCGACGCGAGCTCGTCCGCAGCACCCACCAACTCCGCTCTCGAGCCTGCCGACACCGCCCCCACCGGGTCGGCGTCGGCCAGCGGTGAGGCTCCCGCCGCGGGACTGCAGCCGGCGCCGCCCATCGGCCAGCTCGACCCGAGCACCCGGTTCGCCCAGGTCGAGCTCACCGGACTGCGGGAAGACATCCAGGCCGGCCTGTCCTACGAGCTCGTTCTCACGTTCGAGCGGGCCGGGCAGGTGACCGTGATGCTGCCGGTCGGCTACCCCGGCGATCCCCGCAAGGCGGCCGAGCAGGAGTGACGGCCCGCGTCCGCGCAGCCCGCACCGGCTATCGATGCGCCGAGTGCGGGCAGCAGTCGGCGCAGTGGGTCGGGCGCTGCCCGTCGTGCCAGGCCTGGGGGACGCTCGAACAGATCGCCGCCCCGGCCGGGGCGCGCAAGGTGGTGGCGGCAGGTGCACCGTCGTCGCCCGCCCGGCGGATCGCCGACGTCGAGCTCGACACCGCCCGCGCCCGCCCGACTGGCGTCGCGGAGCTGGACCGGGTCCTCGGCGGCGGGCTCGTGCCCGGCGCGGTCGTGCTGCTGGCCGGTGAGCCCGGTGTCGGGAAGTCGACGCTGCTGCTGGAGGTGGCCGCGAAGGCGGCCGGGTCGGGCACAGTGCTCTACGTCACGGGCGAGGAGTCGTCGGGGCAGGTGCGCCTGCGCGCGGAGCGCACGGGTGCCGTGCACGACGCGCTCTACCTGGCCGCCGAGTCGGACCTGGCGTCGATCTTCGCCCACATCGACGCGGTGGCCCCTCAGCTGCTGGTGGTCGACTCGGTCCAGACCATGTCGACGGACACCGCCGACGGCGCTCCGGGTGGGGTGACGCAGGTCCGCGCGGTAACGGTCGCCCTCACCGGACTGGCGAAGGAGCGCGGGCTGCCGGTGATCCTGGTCGGACACGTGACGAAGGACGGCTCGATCGCCGGCCCGCGCGTGCTCGAACACCTCGTCGACGTCGTGCTCTCCTTCGAGGGCGACAAGCACTCGACGCTCCGCATGGTCCGCGGCGTGAAGAACCGTTTCGGGCCGGCGGACGAGGTGGGCTGCTTCGAGCTGCGCGACGAGGGCATCGTCGGGATGGCCGACCCGTCGGGGCTGTTCCTGGCCCGCTTCGGCGGCCCGCCGGTTCCCGGCACCGCGGTCACCGTCGTGATGGACGGCCGCCGGCCACTGCCGGCCGAACTGCAGGCCCTCGTCGCCGGCAAGGACATCCCGAGCCCGCGCCGGGCGGTCAGCGGCCTGGACAACTCGCGCGTGGCCATGCTGCTGGCGGTGCTGGAGCGCCGAGCGGGAGTGCGCCTGCACGACGCCGAGGTGTACGCCGCGACGGTCGGCGGGATGCGGATCATCGAACCGGCCGCGGATCTCGCCCTGGCGATGGCGATCACCTCCGCGCGCCGCGACGTCGCGCTACCCCCGGATCTCGTGGTGCTCGGCGAGATCGGCCTGGCCGGGGAGATCCGCCGGGTGGCCGGCGTCGAGCGACGGCTGGCCGAGGCCGCGCGACTGGGGTTCACGCGGGCCCTCGTCCCGCCGGACAGCGGCAGCAAGCACAGCGGCCTGCGGGTGCAGGAGGTCGGCGACGTGGCGGTGGTGCTCGACAACCTGCGTTGACCCCCTGGATCACACGGTGCGCAGGAACGGGGTCGGCGGGCTGATCAGGTCGTCGAGCCGGACCATCAGGCGGTACGAACCCGCCGGCACGACCGTGCGGGGCTGCGCGCAGCCCGGTGTCGTGGTCCGCTCGCCCCACGTGAGGGAGAACGCGACCGGGCGACCGGGGACCAGGGTGCGCAGATCGGTGGTGGGGTTGTTGAGGCAGTCGTTGCTCGACCAGAGCCGGGTGGCGCCGTCGCTGCTCCACACCACGATCTCCTGACGCGAGGCGTCGAGGTCGCGCACGCACGGCTGCCCGCTGATGTTGGTGAGCACCAGGCGCAGGACGGGGTGGCTGCCGACCTTGTGCACGGCGGGATCGACCTCCGCGGCGGCGGCCAGCATCGGGTTCGTGCACGGCACGGGCCCGGTGCGAGGCACGGGGACGGGCGACTGCGCGGCCACGGCGGGGCGCGGTGTGTCGTCGGGGCGGATCCGTTCGGACGACGTGCTGCCGAGCTCGGGCACCGACGCCGCCGTGAACGGGTCCGGGGACGCCGGAGTCGAACCGGCCTGTGCCGTTTCCCGGCCCTGTCCGGTGCTGGTCGGCGAGCCGGAGCCGCGCGCGGCGCTCGTCGGCGAGGAGGGGTACAGCGAGGAGGGGTACAGCGAGGAGGGGTACAGCGAGGAGGGGTACAGCGAGGAGGGGTACGAAGCGGTCGGCGTCGTGAAACCGCCGCCACCTGCGAAGGTGGACGGGATCCTCGGTGCCGCCGGGCCATCCGAGCGCCCCTCGGCCGTCGCCTGCACGGCCGCCGGAGCGGGTACCGGTATCGGACTCTCGACTGGTCTGTGCCCGCCGACCCCGGCGGCGAGCAGCCCGGACAACGTCAGCATCGATGCCAGCGCGACCCACCGCCGCCGCCAGTACACGGCGGCGGGCAGTGGTCCGACCGGCTCCCACACTCACTCAATGTATCGAAGTGATTACTCCGAGTGGGTACCCGGGCCGGTCGGCCGCCGTCCTCGGGCGGAAAGGCACACTCGCCCCGTGCACCTGCCCGACCTCGTGTCCCGCTGGTACCGGGTCAACGCGCGGGACCTTCCGTGGCGACGGCCCGGCACCACGCCGTGGGGCGTGCTCGTCAGCGAGTTCATGCTCCAGCAGACCCCGGTGGCGCGCGTCGAGCCCATCTGGCGGGAGTGGATGGAGCGCTGGCCGCGCCCTTCGGACCTCGCCGCCGCTCCTCGCGCCGACGTGCTGCGGGCATGGGGGCGGCTCGGCTATCCCCGGCGCGCGCTGCGGCTGCACGAGGCGGCGCAGGCCGTCGCGGAGCGGCACGGCGACGTCGTCCCCGCCGACGTCGACGCGCTCGAGGCTTTGCCCGGCGTCGGCTCGTACACCGCCCGTGCCGTCGCCGCGTTCGGCTACGGCCTCCGCTCCCCCGTGGTCGACACGAACGTCCGACGGGTGGTCGCACGGGCCGTGCACGGCGCGGGCGACGCCGGCCCAGCGCGCGTCCGCGCCGACCTCGCCGACGTCGACGCCCTGTTGCCGCCCGACGACGCCGGGGCCGCGCTCGTCTCGGTCGCGCTCATGGAGCTGGGCGCGGTCGTGTGCACGGCCCGGGCACCGCGGTGCGGAGCCTGCCCGGTGCACGCGGTCTGCGCTTGGCAACTCGCCGGTCGCCCCGACTACACCGGCCCGCGCCGGCAGGTGCAGGCCTTCGCGGGCACCGACAGGCAGGTCCGCGGCCGGCTGATGGAGGTGTTGCGCGGCTCGCCGGAGCCGGTGGAGCGGGCGGCGCTGGACGCCGCATGGGCCGACGCCGGCCAGCGCGACCGCTGCCTCGACTCGCTGGTCGTGGACGGGCTGGCCGAGCGGCTCGACGACGGCCGCTTCGCGCTGCCGGCATGACACTACGACTCCCGAGACCGCTGCGTTCCCGACGAGCGGCCCGCTCGTCCCATAGGTTCCGACGAACGGGCCACTCGTCCAGAAGGAGGTGCGCCGGGTGACCCAGCTCGTGCGGTTCCGGCTCGACGACGCAGCCGTCCAGTGCCTCGCCGACCTGCGCGTCCGGGCCGCGAAGGCGGGCTGTGCCGTTCCGTCCGGTCGGCCTGCCCTGACCGCGGCCGGCGCCGTGGCGATCCCGCCCGCGGTCCGATCGGCGCTGGCCGACGAGCTGCGGGTGCTCGCGCTCCCGACCGTCTGGCTGGCCACACTCGGCAGCACCGCGGCCCGCGCGGACGAGCTCGTGCTCGCCGCCGTGGTCGACACGGAGCTGCTCGCCGTCCATACGGCGGTGCACGACGCGCTGGCGGGCCGGGTACGCGGCCCGGTGGCGGCGTACTTACCTGGTGCCTGGCTGCCGCACTGCGTCGTGGCGACGGGCCGGGCCACCACCGCGTTCGCCGCCCTGCACCCCGTGGAGCCCGTACGGGCACGGATCGTGGACGTCGAGGTGGCCGACTAGCCTGGGGGCATGGCGGTTGTGAAGATCAACGCGATCGAGGTCCCCGAGGGCGCAGGTCCGGAGCTGGAGAAGCGGTTCGCGAACCGGCTGCACGCGGTCGACGGGCAGCCCGGCTTCCTGTCGTTCGAGCTGCTGCGCCCGGTCAAGGGCGAAGATCGCTATTTCGTGGTGACGCACTGGGACACCGAGGAGTCGTTCCAGGCCTGGCTGAACGGCCCGGCGATGACCGCCCACTCCGGCGAGCGGGCCCGGCCCGTGGCGTCGGGGTCGTCACTGCTGGAGTTCGAGGTCATCCAGCGGTCGGTCGCCCAGTCCTGACGGCACCGTCCTGAGCACCGACCCGCTCGAGCGGGCCGCCGGCCTCATCCGGTCCGCAGAGGCGCTGCTCATCTGCGCCGGGGCCGGCATGGGCGTCGACTCGGGCCTGCCGGACTACCGCGGGCCGGAGGGGTTCTGGCGGGCCTACCCGCCCTACCGGGCGCTGGGCCTGCGGTTCGAGGAGCTGGCCGACCCCGTCCACTTCGCCGACGATCCGGCGCTGGCCTGGGGCTTCTACGGGAACCGGCTCGCGCTCTACCGCAGCACGGTGCCGCACGCCGGCTTCGCCGTGCTCCGCCGCTGGGCCCGCGAGCGGCCGACCCGCGTGCTCACGTCCAACGTGGACGGCCAGTTCCAGGCCGCAGGCTTCGACCCCGACGTCGTCGCCGAGGTGCACGGCTCCATCCACCGGCTCCAGTGTCTGGCCGGCTGCGGGGCGCCGGTGTGGTCCGCGGACGGGACGGACGTCGCCGTCGACCCGGCGACGATGCGCGCCCGACCGCCGCTGCCGACCTGTCCCCGGTGCGGCGCCCTTGCCCGGCCGAACATCCTCATGTTCGGCGACGGCGACTGGGACCCCTCCGAGGCCGCGCCCCGGCTGACGGCGTACACGACGTTCGTGCGGGAGCACCGGACGTCGCTTGCCGTGGTCGAGATCGGTGCGGGCACGGCCCTCCCGACGATCCGGCGCCAGGCCGAGCTGGCGTCCGCGGCGACCGGAGCACTGGTCCGGATCAACGTCCGGGAACCGCAGGTGCGCGACGGCCGCGCGGTGGGCGTCCCCGCACCGGCCGATCAGGTCCTGATGGTGCTCGACGAGCTGCTGCGCTGATCCGGGGTCAGTGCCCCGCCCGGGCCGCCATCTCCTCCGACGCCTTCACGACCTGGACCTGGTCGCCGATCTGCAGGTGCTCGAACCACGCCTGCGCGTCGGCGGCGGGTAGGTGGATGCAGCCGGACGACGCGCGAGCCGGGTCGCCTGCGTGGAAGGCGATCCCCCCGTCGGCGAAGAACACCGCCCAGGGCATCGGGGCGGGTTGACCGTTCGCCAGCTTGAACTCGCCGCTCTTGTGGTCCTTCTCCTTGCGGAAGACCCGGAACGAGTGTCCGACCGGCGTCTCCTTGCCTGCACCGCCCGAGGAGATCTTGACGGGCCCGCGCACGACCTTCCCGTCGGCGATCAGCCAGGCCTGCTGCGACTCCAGGTCGACGCACGACCGGGCGCTGCTCGAGCACGGCGTGCCGTCGACCAGCGGCTGACTGTGGGCGGCGAGCGCAGCCGGCGCCGTGTGGCCCGTCTCGGCGACGGCACGCCCCGCGAGCAGGCCGCCGAAGACGGCCACGATCCCCACGAGTACGGCCACCGTCTTCGTCCGGTGCCCACCGTTGCTCAACATGATCTCCCGTCGCACTCGTGGACGGCACCCGAACTGTGGTGCACTCCATATGGAGCAACGCGCTCTCGGCACCGAGGATGCGGAGATCACCCGAGATGCGACGACGGCCACCCCGTCCGCGGTACGCGAACGAGATGGCCGCCGTTGCGGGACGTGCTCAGCCGGTCGAGGTTTCCTCCAGTGCCTCGTACTCCTGATCGGTGAACAGCCGGGAACGGATCAGGAACCGGACGCCCTCGGGCGCCTCGACCGAGAACCCGCTGCCGCGACCCTTCACGACGTCGACCGTGAGGTGGGTGTGCTTCCAGTACTCGAACTGCGAGCCCGACATCCAGAACCCGATCGGCTTCTCGAGACCGTCGACGCGCAGGTCGCCCAGGTGGACGTCCGAGCCGCCGGTCTTGAAGTCGCCGTCCGGGTAGCACATCGGGGCGCTCCCGTCGCAGCACCCGCCCGACTGGTGGAACATCAGCGGACCGTGGGTGTCTGTCAGCTTGACGAGAAGCTCCGCGGCCGCCGGGGTCAGCGCGACCCGCTGAACACGGGTCGCCCCGTCCGGCCCCATCAGAAGAAGCCGAGCGCGTTCGGCGAGTAGCTGACCAGCATGTTCTTCGTCTGCTGGTAGTGGTCGAGCATCATCTTGTGGTTCTCACGCCCGATGCCCGACTGCTTGTAGCCGCCGAAGGCCGCGTGCGCGGGGTAGGCGTGGTAGTTGTTCACCCACACCCGGCCGGCCTGGATGTCGCGACCCGCGCGGTAGGCGGTGTTGGTGTCGCGGCTCCACACGCCGGCGCCGAGGCCGTAGAGCGTGTCGTTGGCGATCTTGATGGCGTCGTCGTAGTCGGAGAACCGGGCCACCGACACGACCGGCCCGAAGATCTCCTCCTGGAAGATCCGCATCGAGTTGTCGCCCTCGAAGATCGTCGGCTGGACGTAGTAGCCGCCCGACAGGTTGCCGCCGAGGTCGGCGCGCTCCCCTCCGGCGAGGATCTTCGCGCCCTCCTGCCGACCGATGTCGATGTAGGAGAGGATCTTCTCGAGCTGGTCGTTCGACGCCTGCGCGCCGACCATCGTGTCGGTGTCGAGCGGGTCGCCCTGCTTGATCTGCTCGACGCGCTTGACGCCGTCGGCCAGGAAATCGGTGTACATCCCGCCCTGGATCAGCGCGCGCGACGGGCAGGTGCAGACCTCGCCCTGGTTGAGGGCGAACATCGCGAAGCCCTCGAGCGACTTGTCGTAGAACTCGTCGTGGCGGGCCGCGACGTCGTCGAAGAAGACGTTCGGGCTCTTGCCGCCGAGCTCCAGCGTCACCGGGATCAGGTTCTCGCTGGCGTACTGCATGATCAGCCGGCCGGTGGTGGTCTCGCCGGTGAACGCGATCTTGCGGATGCGCTTGTTCGACGCCAGCGGCTTGCCGGCCTCGACGCCGAAGCCGTTGACGATGTTGAGCACACCCGGCGGCAGCAGGTCGGCCACCAGCTCGTTGAGCACGTGGATCGACGCGGGCGTCTGCTCGGCCGGCTTCAGCACGATCGCGTTGCCTGCGGCCAGCGCCGGGGCGAGCTTCCAGATCGCCATGAGGATCGGGAAGTTCCACGGGATGATCTGCCCGACGACGCCGAGCGGCTCGTGGAAGTGGTACGCGATGGTGTTCTCGTCGATCTCGGAGAGCGAGCCCTCCTGGGCACGCAGGGCACCGGCGAAGTAGCGCAGGTGGTCCACCGCGAGCGGGATGTCGGCGGCGAGCGTCTCGCGGCAGGCCTTGCCGTTCTCCCAGGCCTCGGCGATCGCGATCGACTCGAGGTTGGCCTCGACGCGGTCGGCCATCTTGTTGAGGATGTTGGCGCGCTCGGCGGCCGACGTCTTGCCCCAGGCCGGCGCGGCGGCGTGCGCGGCGTCGAGCGCCATCTCGATGTCGTCGGCCGTGCCGCGGGCGACCTCGGTGAAGGTCTCGCCCGTCACCGGTGTGGGGTTCTCGAAGTACCGGCCCTTGGCCGGGGCGACGTATTCGCCGCCGATGAAGTGGTCGTAGCGGGGCTTGAAGGAGACGACGCTTCCCTCAGTCCCCGGGGGCGCGTACTTGGCCATCGTTGGTCCTCCCACGTTTCGGGTACGTGGCGCGGAACGCTAGGAAGGCCGCTGTTGCATCGACGTTGCACCCACGGCGCCGCCCCCACCTTTCGGGCAGGCATTACTCTCCGCATCTGCGGCGTTGACCAAGGATTCCCTCACCTCACCAGGTACGCGAGCACCCGACTCCAGACGGGGACGACGACGAGGTGTCCGACGCCGGCCCGGATCTCCAACTGCGCCGACGGGAGTCGATCGCGGTACCACTCGCCGTGCGCGGGTGGGACCAGAGCGTCGTCGGCGCCGTAGGCGAGCAGCACGTCCGCCGCGACCTGCGACGACGTGAAGCCCCAGTCGGCGAGCGTGTAGCCGGCGAGGTCCGCCACCATCCCGGTGACGCCCTGCGCCGTCGCCGCGTCGAGCATCGCGCGCAGCCGCTCGCGCACCGGCGCGGTCAGCACGTCGGCGTCGGCGTCGGCCACCCCGGCGAGACCCAGCAGGGCGCCGCCACCCGCATCGGCGAGCATCCCCTCGAACACCGCCGTGAGCCGCGCGACGGCGTCCGCGGGCGGCAGGCCGCGTAGCGCGTCGACCATCGCCCGGTTCTCGTCGCCGTACCACGGGACCTCCTCGTCCGGGGCGGGCGCGGCGATCACCGCCACCCGTCCCACGAGCTCCGGGTGCCGGGCGGCGAGCGCCAGCGCGACCCGGCCCCCGGCCGACCAGCCGGCCACCCCGGCCCTGCCGCCCGGCGGCAGCACGTCGGCGAGCACCGCTGCCGCGTCGTCCGCCGCGAGACCGATCGTGGCGAAGCCGTCCTTCACCGGATCGGAGCCGCCGTAGCCCGGCCTGTCCACCTCGATCAGCCGGATCCCGGCCGCCGCCGTGACCTCGGGATCAGGATCGAATGACCCACTGCCCGGCGCTGCGTGGCACATGAGCACCACCGGAGCGTCGGCAGGGGCGCCGGGCGTGAGGTCGTGGACCGCGACGGTGCGGCCGTTCCTGCTGATCTCGGTCATGGGATGAGTCTGCGCGGAGCTCGGTGACACCGTGCTGTCACCGATTCTCCTGCATTCTCGGCGACATGAACCGGACCGAGCGGCTGTACGCGATCGCCGAGGAGCTGCGCAGTGCGGGACCGGCCGGGCGGACGTCGACCTGGCTCGCGCAACGGCTTGAGGTCTCGGTCCGCACCGTGAAGCGCGACGTCGACGCCCTCCTGCAGGCGGGCGTCCCGATCTGGGCGCAGGCGGGTCGCGGCGGGGGCTACGTCCTGGGCGCAGCCGGGACCTTGCCCCCGCTGAACGTCACCGCGGCCGAGGCGGCAGCCATCGCTGTCGCCCTCGCCGCCCTTCCCGCGATTCCGTTCGCCGCCGACGCGCGCTCGGCGCTGTCGAAGGTGCTCGCCGCCATGCCGGACGCCGAGCGCGAGCGGGCGGAGGTCGTCGCCGGCCGCCTGTGGC
The DNA here is from genome assembly GCF_031845345.1 of Pseudonocardia charpentierae. Lineage (NCBI taxonomy): Bacteria > Bacillati > Actinomycetota > Actinomycetes > Pseudonocardiales > Pseudonocardiaceae > Pseudonocardia > Pseudonocardia charpentierae. The sequence goes on from NZ_JAVREJ010000001.1 coordinate 90,463, forward strand.
TGCGAACCCCGGAGCAACCAGCGCGCCCCGCCGTCGCCCGTGTGCTGGACGAGGCCGTGCGGCAGCAGCGGGTGGTCGTGCTCCGGTACACGAACTCCGCGGGTGCGCACACCGCACGCGCCGTCGAGCCGGTCGCCCTCGCGGCGACGCGCGGCCACTGGTTCCTGCTCGCCTGGTGCCGCCTCCGCCGCGCCCCGCGGTGGTTCCGGACGGACCGAATCAGCGCCGCCCACCTGACCGGGGAGGACGCACCCGCGCACGACGCCTCGACGCTGTTCGGGACCCCGCCGCCGGACGCCCACCCGGTCCGCCTGCGCTGACTTCCACCGAAAAGAGTGACGCCCTTTCGTCAATTGTGGCGATCCGCCCACGATCGGGCGACAACAGCGGTAACGGGACCAGGAGCAATGACGACCCGTCTCGGAGCGTTCTGCAAGGGGGCATCGCCGTGGGTCGCATTCTTTCCGTCGTCGCCATTCTGTTGGTGAGTTCGTTCGCATTTCCCGGCATCGCCGCGGCCGCGCAACCGGCGGCGCCGCGGCCGGTCACCACGGCCGAGTGCTCACCGGTGAGCTCCGGCGGCGACCAGCTCTGCTCGAAGGGTTCCGGCACGGTGCGGCTCGTGGAGACGCCCGGCGCGGCGTCCTTCCAGCGGCTCGAGCTCACGCTCGTCCGCGAGCTCCGGCAGGCCGGGAAGGTCGTGTTCCGCAGCGACGAGCAGCACCAGGAGCTCGACCTGACGAAGGCGAACAACTTCACGCGGACGGCCGCCGCGCTCGTCGCGGGCGACCGGACGTGCACGTTCGACGAGAGCACGGTGCTCACGGGCAACACGGTGCGGCGTCAGGTGTCGAACCTGGTGTGCGCACCCACCCCGACCGGTTCGCCCATGTCGGCCGCGGTCCCGAGCGCGGCACGCTCGGCGGCGCCGGCCGCCGCTGCGGCGGCGTTGACCGACTACGGCGACTACAGCGCCACCAACAAGGCGCCGAACGGCCTGGCCACGCCGATCCGCTACGGCACGACCGGCAAGGGCACCGGTTGCACGGTCACGACCACGGCGAACCCGCAGACGGCCGTCAACAGCGCCTCCGCCGGCGCGGTGATCTGTGTCGCCGCCGGGAGCTACCCCACGACGACGCTCACGGTGAGCAAGGCCGTGACCGTCCGGGCCAGCGGGGTCGTCACGCTCAAGAACATCGTGATCACCGGCTCGAACGCGGTCGTCGACGGCTTCAACGTCGTCGGCGGCACGCTCGGCAACCCCAACTACGCCATCAAGTTCAGCGGCACCGGTCACAAGATCACCAATAACCTGGTGCGGGGCCGCGGGATCACCTACGGGATCGGCTGCGAGCAGAGCGCGGGCTGCGGGACCAACGTCCTGATCGCGGGCAACACCATCACGGGCGTGCACAACTTCGGCGTCTACCTGTGGGGCGGCGACCGCATCACCGTCGAGAAGAACAACGTCTTCGACCTGTTCCAGTCCACCGACGCCGACGCCGACGACGTCGACGCCATGCGCGCCTGGGGCACCAACCACATCGTGCGGAACAACTACTTCCACGACATCAACGCGAAGAAGAGCGCCGGCTCGCCGCACAGCGACTGTTTCCAGACGTACCAGGCCGGCAGCAGCCCGCGGCTGTCCAGCAACATCCTCATCGAGAACAACTACTGCGTGCGCGTCACCGGCCAATGCGTGATTCTCCAGAACGACCTGCGCAACGCCGCCGAGCTGAAGACCTACGTCATCCGCGGGAACGTCTGCGAGACCTACGGCTGGCAGAGCATCGAGATCACCGGCGTCCCGGACGTCACGATGGACAACAACTACGTCGCCGGGGTGCAGACGACCGTGCTCAACTTCGCGAACGGCGGGGGCGGCAACCGGAAATCGACCAACTACAAGGTCCGCAACACCGTGCTGGTGCGGGGGACCGCCGGAACGCGCTACTTCGACGGCGCCGGGACGCCGAACAACACCGACAACACGGCCAACCGGACGTTCGTCGACCCGAAGATCAAGACGTCGTACGACGGCTTCATCAGCCCGGCCACGCAGTCCTACGGACCGGTCAGGGACACCGACTTCAACCGGTTCTACCGCGACAGCGTGCTCGGGGCGGCCCCGTCGGTGACGAACGCGGGTTCCCCGCCGAACAGCACCGGGCTGACCACGGACGTCGACGGGGCGCCGCGGGTCCAGGGGATCCCGGCCGCCCGGATCGACGTCGGGCCGTTCGAGCTGGGCTGACGCCCGGCGGGCAGAATGGCCCGATGCCCCGGTTCACCGACAAGGTCGCCGTGATCACCGGCGCCGCGCGCGGGCAGGGCCGCAGCCACGCCGTCCGGCTCGCGACCGAGGGCGCGGACGTCATCGCCCTCGACATCTGCCACGACATCGACTCGGTCGCCTACGACCTCGCCACCCCCGCCGACCTGCAGGAGACCGCGCGGCTGGTCGCCGAGCAGGGCAGGCGGGTGGTCACGGCACAGGTCGACGTCCGCGACGCCGACGCGACGGTGAAGGCGGTCGCCGACGGCGCGGGGCAGCTCGGCGGGATCGACATCGTCCTCGCCAACGCCGGCATCGGGATCATGAGCGACGCCGACCCCCGGCGCGCCTTCCGCGACCAGCTCGACGTCAACCTCGTCGGCGTCTGGAACACCGTGCAGGCCGCCGCGCCGCTGTTGATCGAGCAGAAGCGCGGCGGGGCCGTCGTGCTCACCAGCTCGGCCTTCGGGCTCACCGGACGCGGGGGCGACGGCACGGGAGGCAGCGACGGCTACGTCGCGAGCAAGCACGGCGTCGTCGGGCTGATGCGCACCTTCGCCACCTGGCTCGCCCCGCACGGCATCCGCGTCAACTGCGTGAACCCGACGGGCGTCGCCACGCGCATGGTGCTCAACCCCGCTGTCGAGGCGCTCTTCGGCGGCGGCTCCGAGCCGTCGGCGGAGCCCAAGCCGGTCGACGACGTGGCGAACCTGTTCGACGTGCCGCTGGTCCAGGTCGACGACGTCACCGCGGCCGTGGCGTTCCTGGCCTCCGACGAGGCCCGCTACATCACCGGGGTCGCGCTGCCGGTCGACGCCGGGATGCTGGTGCGCTGATCAGCGAGCCGGCGAGCCGGGCTGCTCGTCGAGGTGGTCCGGGATGCCGTCGTCGTCGCTGTCGTCGAGGAGCGGGTCCGCCCCGCCCGCCCGGACCGCTTCGAGCTGCGCGGCGAGCGCGAGGCCGGCCAGCAGCGCGACGCCCGTGACGTTCGCCCACAGGAGAAGCGCCATCACGGCGGTCAGGGGGCCGTAGGTCTCGCCGAAGTTGCCCGCGCTGACGACGTAGAGCCCGAGCAGGCCCGATCCTGCGAGCCAGAGCAGCACCGTTACGGTCGCCCCGACCGCCAGCCACGACAACCCCGGCTGCCGGCGCCGCGGGGCGTGGCGGAACAGCACGGTGACGGCGACGACGAGCGCGGCGAGCCCGATGGGCCAGCGGACGACGTCGAACACGCCCTCGGCGGCGTCGCCCCAGTGGTAGACCTGCTCGACCGCATCCCCGAAGGGCTCGCCCGCCACGATCAGCAACAGGCCGACCGCGAGCGCGGAGCCGGCGGTCAGGGTCAGGACGGCGGCGCGGGCGTACTTCCGGAGGGCGGGCCGGTCGCGGTCGGTGCCGTAGATCCGGTTCGCGCCCCGCTCGAGCTGGGCGAAGGCCGAGGTCGCCGCCAGGAACGCGGTACCGAGCCCCAGCGCCACGACGAGCTCGCCCTGCTCACTGCCCTCGTCCGAGCCGCCCTCGACGACCTGGGACACCAGGGCGTCGCTGCTCCCGGGCGACAGCGCGACGACGGTCCGGGCGACGACCTCGGCGAACGACTCGACACCCAGCGCCGCGGACAGCCCCGCTCCGGCGATGACCAGCGGGACGGTGGCCAGCGCGAGCTGCAGCCCGAAGGCCCGGGCGTGGCTGAACCCGTCGCCGTAGCGGAAGCGCAGGAAGCCGGCGGCGAGCAGGTGCCCGAGCCCGTAGCGCCGGACGGTGTGCCAGGCGTCGTCCGCGGAGAGCTGCTCGCCGGACATGAGCTCGGTCTCCGGGACGACGCGGACCGAGCTCATACCTCGAGGCTATCCCCGAAGGGAACTCGAACTACGCAGCAGGTTAGCGTCGATTGGACGAATAGTCGTCGGCGACGCGCGCAAGCCGCTGTGCCAGCTCCGGCTGTCGGCAAGATGTCGTACCTGTAACCGGCCGGTCGATGTGGAACCAATTGACGCGGTACGAGACGCTCAGTACCGCGTCTACGGCATCCAGCTCACTTGACTCGTCGATCACTTCAGCCTCGATTCCTTATGCCTAAGCAGGGAACCACAGTCCGGTCTTAAGGTCCAGAGACGACAAGATCAGCCGTCCACCTCATCCGAGCGCGCAAACTCCACGTCGACCACAGAGTCAGGCTCTGCGGTAGGCCGGACGTAGATCGTGCTACCTTCAACCGGTCGATCAGGCGGGAACCAAACCACCTTATACGACGTGGTGCGCACACTTTTCGGCTGTCCGGCAGCACGGGACATGAAGTTTGAGACCCCTCGAGGCGGCGTTCTGGGCAGATGAAACCCGCCCGCTCGTACCGCGGACTGGCAATGAGCCTAACGAAGCCGCCGCCTAAAAGCTCCGATCTTATTCAGACGGACCTTCCGCTGAGACGAACGGTCACAGAGCGGTTCCTGCGATAAAGAAAACAGCGTTACAGACCTCCTCGCGCTTCCAATGACCACTCGGCCTACCAGGTGGGCCGCTCGGCACCAGGAAGGCAACCTCACCCTACCTGACGCGTCTCGCCCATAGCCTAAGCCTCGTCCACGGACACCCAGTATAGGTCGATGGAGCCGTTCATTTGTGCCGTCAGCGTCCATCCGCAACAGCGGCGCACGACAGTCTGCGCACTCTCGGCCATCATAGACCTGTTGCACTCGTCCACTCGTCCTAATGTTGTTGCTGCAGCTAAAGCTTCCACGAATGCACGTCCGTCCGGACCCAAAAACTGCTTCTGCTCAAGTAGCCAACTTGCCAACTCAAGCGCCCGCGACTCGGCGTGCGGAAGGAGCGAGAAGTCCGTTAGGCCGACAATCCCTGAACCACCGGCAGACTGGAAGAACGTAGCCATACATGTATATGCGTGGAATGCAGCTACGCATTGCTCCAACGGCCAACCCGGTGCGGTCCGAGGCGCCCACGACGACTTAAAAGCGGGCGCAACATGGAAGTCCTCGCCAAACACCGAGCACGTGACACCGAGATCAAAAAACTTCTGGTGTGCACCCTCGTGCACCAATGCTTCGGCAACCTCTATTGCCGAGGCAGGCTGCGGAACGATGATCACTCCCGGGTACTCGCGAACAGAAGCCGATCCGAGTTGCTCCGCACCCGCGGTCCCCATGATCGTGAATAGAGCAACATGTGGCATCAAGTCGTCAGCCAGCTCTGGACATAGCTTGACAGCTAGCTCAAGGCCATCGATCACCGTACGAGCTGCGCCGTTGAAGGCCGGATCATCGTTCAGCATCAGCTGAATACTCGTCGCACTGGCACCATTGCGACTGAGCTCGGACTCGATGCGCCGAACAACCGGCTCGAGAGGAGCGCGAGCCTGCACATCACCTGCCACCGCTATCCGCGCAGCAGTGCTGGTGAAGCTCAGTGCATTAGACGTCAACCGCGAAAGAGGAACAAGCGCTTCCGGCCGATAACGGCGTACGTCGACAGCCACCTCGCCGAGGTGCGCACGCACGATAGGGCTGTCGATTAGGTCGACTGTGATGTCACCTTCGTGCCGCCCACTCACCAACTCGAGGATGGCTGAGTACACCGCTCGTCGACGAACAACGAGGGCGTCCGCGGTACCGAAGGCCGCGTGTATGGCTTGAAGTTCAGTCGGTGCATGCAGCATCGGGCGACTCCGCCGAGGTCGTAGGTCGGTACAGTAGCGTCACGTTATGCCCAGACAACATCCACGAATCCACCGGTACCTCGATCTGGTCCTTCAAGGGCTGCCACCTGTTCATCGGCAAACCCGCCCCCTTGACGGTGCTCAGAAGCACGAGATGAACGAGGTCCTGTCCAGGTCTGGCGAGACGACTGATGTCGAACGTTACCGACCGAACGAAGCAAGGATGCGGTGGCGACCACATTAAATAGCCGAGATCAAATGACTCAACGCTTGAGGCACGCACTGTCAAAGTCTCAACCGATTTGACGACGTGGTCTTCGTCGGCAAGGTCATGGAGGTCCAGCTGCACCATCCGCAGGTTCTTACGATCAATGTAGTCAGGAAGCCTAAGAAACTGGTCGTAGTATCGGAATACCACTTCCTCCCCGCGCTGAGCCCTCGGTTCGACGACGTGCCGGCGGCCTGCCGCGTCGACGTAAGTGACCCCTACTCGCAACGACTCCTGCAACGCAGGAATGAAGTCTTCAAGATTCTCCTCCTCCACCAGCCACACCTCATACAACGGGTACGTTCGCTCAGTCAACACCAGGCTAGCGATCTCACGATCCGACGTTGCGAATATCACAAGCTTATGACTGTTACGAACTCCGGAGTATTCGTGCGTCCAGGTGAAATAGTTAATGCACTCCGTATCAGTCACGCTCTCGATTTTGAGATGCACAGAGGTGCGGCGACTGACTACGGTATCCCCGCCGAATAAGTCGCGCCCGGGACCTCCCAGCAAAGCAGTGATGATCTCTTGGTATCCATGTCTATTGCCGAGTGTCTTTGATAGGAGTGAGTCGAGGACCACCCGCGGTGCCATAGCCTGGATCATCGATGGACCCGAGATCGAAATCAGCTGCCTACGCAGAGCGACCACTAGCCTCGCCCGGAGAGAGTGCGCGATCGCTAGAAGGAGCACCAGACCCCCGGCCCAACCGGCCGTGGCGGCTATTACGCGAAGCAGAAGGGGTACCTCATCCCGACCCAGCGCGACCGAGATGATCAGTAGCACAGCGGCGCCCAGCCAGAGGACGAACGCCATACACCCCACCCCATCGCCGGACCCCGGCGACTACACCACCACACGATCGGGGTGAATTGCTATAGGCCAACACTCCGATTGGGCCATTCGGGCTCGCCGTCGGCGCCGCTGTCAGTCGAGTCCAACGGTTCGCCACTGATCTCGGGGAGCCCGTCGTAGAGACGGTGCAGGTGCCCGTTCATCGCCGCTCGAGCACCGCTCGGGTCGTGGTTGCGCAGGAACCGGACGACCTTCGTGTGCTCCCGACCCGAGCGGAGCGGCACCCCTGGTTCCCTGTAGCTGCGGAAGCGCCACTCAGTGAGCTCACCGACGACCTGCTGATAGTTTTCGAACAGAAGCGCGTTCCCACTCGCACGCACGATCGCCTCGTGAAAGGCGATGTCAGTACGCAGCAACTCCTCAGGGGCGTCCGCGGCATCGAGATGCTCGGCGTTGTACTTCGCGATCTCATCGATCTCGCCGTCCGTGGCACGGACGGCGGCGAGGCTTGCGGCCAGCGCCTCCAAACCGATGCGGACCTCGAACAGGTCAGCCACCGGGTAACGCTTGACGAGGAGGCCAGCCGATCCATCGGACTCGGCCACAGGTGCTCGTCGCCTGACATACCACCCGACCCCACGCTTGACCTCAACAACGCCGTGCGCTTCGAGCCGCTGGAGTGCGGTGCGTACAGAACTTCGGGCCACCCGCATGTTGCGGGCGAGTTCGGACTCGTTGGGGAGTTTCGCACCCGGCTTGAACATCCCGCTGTCGACGAGGCTGCGTAGCTTCTCAGCGATCGCGTCCGGTAGAGGTCGTCCCGCACCGAGCCGGAGCTCGTAGCGCGGATCGATCTCGTCCTCCTGGTCCATTCGCAGTACCTCTCGTCCGGCCCCACCGAGTGCCGTCGTGGTCGTCTGCGGGCGCCGCGGGCGCGGCGACCGGTCAACAGTAGGAGCCAGACGGAAGTCCGTCAACTTTCGAACCTGCCTGTAGTCTGACTACATTCTTTGCTGACAGACATCCGATGTCTGGTTACTCTTGGGTTGCCTCACTCGGCTCGCTTACTGGGGAGGGTCCGGATGTCCAGCACGTTCTTCATCACTCTCGTCGTCGCCCTCGTTGCGGTCTTCTGCTGGAGAGTGGTTGTGATGGTTGCGATCGCCGTCCTCCTCGCCTTCGTCCTCACCGGCATCAGCACCGTCTCGGGTGCTTTAGCCGGTCAGCAGGGCGATCGCCCGGTCGTCGTCGCTCCAGGGGCTCCAGGCGCGCCCATCCAACAACCCGGCGGACCTGCCCCGGATCCTGGCAGTCAGGACGACGGCCCGAACGGCGAGCCGCGAGTCCAGGAACAGGACCCTCCGCGGTGAGCAAGAGGCGCCTAGTTGTCCGACCGCTGCCTCAGGCATAGCCGATGCTTTGCCGCCGCTGACGCAGATACTGGAGAGGTCAGACAGGTCGGCAACGACGAACGGCCCGCCCGGTTGCCCGGGCGGGCCGTTCGTGTGTCCTGCGCCGAAGCGCGGGGCTGGGACTACGAGGCTAGCTCACTCGCCGTCGGCACCCGCCATGTCCATCGGCGGGGAGTCCGGGACCACGACGGCCGGCTTCGGCTCACCGCGGAAGGTGAACTTGGCCTTGTCGTCTGCGGCCCGCGAGCCCTCGGGGGCGTCCGGGTTCACACCCTCGACGTCCACGATCACGATCTGACCGCCCTCGATCTCGCCGAAGAGGATCTTCTCCGAGAGCTGGTCCTCGATCTCGCGCTGGATCGTCCGGCGCAGCGGCCGGGCACCCAGCACGGGGTCGAACCCGCGCTTCGCGAGCAGCGACTTCGCCGCCGGCGTCAGCTCGATGGCCATGTCCTTGTTGGCCAGCTGCGCCTCCACCCGCGTGATCATGAGGTCGACCATCGTGATGATCTGCTCCTCCGTCAGCTGGTGGAACACCACGATGTCGTCGATGCGGTTCAGGAACTCCGGGCGGAAGTGCTTCTTCAGCTCGTCGTTGACCTTGGCCTTCATCCGCTCATAGTTCGACTTCTCGTCGTTGCCCTTGGTGAAGCCCAGCCCCACGGCCTTGCTGATGTCCTGCGTGCCGAGGTTCGAGGTGAAGATGATGACGGTGTTCTTGAAGTCGACCGTCCGGCCCTGACCGTCGGTCAGGCGACCGTCTTCCAGCACCTGCAGGAGGGTGTTGTAGATCTCCTGGTGCGCCTTCTCGATCTCGTCGAACAGGACCACCGAGAACGGCTTGCGCCGCACCTTCTCGGTGAGCTGGCCGCCCTCCTCGTAGCCCACGTACCCGGGAGGGGCACCGAAGAGCCGCGAGGCGGTGTAGCGGTCGTGGAACTCGCCCATGTCGATCTGGATGAGTGCGTCGTCCTCGCCGAACAGGAAGTTCGCCAGCGCCTTCGACAGCTCGGTCTTACCGACACCGGACGGGCCGGCGAAGATGAACGAGCCCGACGGGCGCTTGGGGTCCTTCAGACCGGCACGCGTACGGCGGATCGCCTGCGAGACGGACTTGACCGCCTCTTCCTGGCCGATGATCCGCTTGTGCAGCTCGTCCTCCATGCGGAGCAGACGGGTGGTCTCCTCCTCGGTGAGCTTGAACACGGGGATGCCGGTCCAGTTCGCGAGGACCTCGGCGATCTGCTCGTCGTCGACCTCCGCGACGACGTCCAGGTCGCCCGACTTCCACTGCTTCTCGCGCTCCGACTTCTGCCCGAGCAGCTGCTTCTCCGAGTCGCGCAGGTGCGCGGCCCGCTCGAAGTCCTGCGCGTCGATCGCCGACTCCTTGTCGCGACGCACGTTCGCGATCTTCTCGTCGAACTCGCGCAGGTCCGGCGGCGCCGTCATCCGACGGATGCGCATCCGGGCGCCGGCCTCGTCGATCAGGTCGATCGCCTTGTCCGGCAGGAAGCGGTCGGAGATGTAGCGGTCGGCCAGCGTGGCCGCGGCGACCAGCGCCGGGTCCGTGATCGTGACCCGGTGGTGGGCCTCGTACCGATCGCGCAGACCCTTGAGGATCTCGATGGTGTGCGCGACGCTCGGCTCGCCCACCTGGATCGGCTGGAAGCGACGCTCCAGGGCCGGGTCCTTCTCGACGTACTTGCGGTACTCGTCGAGCGTGGTGGCACCGATCGTCTGCAGCTCGCCACGGGCCAGCATCGGCTTGAGGATGCTCGCGGCGTCGATCGCGCCCTCGGCGGCACCCGCACCCACGAGGGTGTGGATCTCGTCGATGAACAGGATGATGTCGCCGCGGGTGCGGATCTCCTTGAGCACCTTCTTGAGGCGCTCTTCGAAGTCGCCGCGGTAGCGGGAGCCCGCGACCAGCGATCCCAGGTCCAGCGTGTAGAGCTGCTTGTCCTTGAGCGTCTCGGGCACCTCGCCCTTGACGATGCCCTGGGCCAGGCCCTCGACGACGGCGGTCTTGCCGACGCCGGGCTCGCCGATCAGGACGGGGTTGTTCTTGGTCCTCCGGGAGAGGACCTGCATGACCCGCTCGATCTCCTTCTCCCGGCCGATGACCGGGTCCAGCTTGCCCTCACGGGCCGACTGGGTGAGGTTGCGACCGAACTGGTCGAGCACCAGCGACGACGACGGGGTGCCCTCGCCGCGACCGCCCGAGCTGCCCTCGGCCGGCTCCTTGCCCTGGTAGCCCGACAGCAGCTGGAGGACCTGCTGGCGGACACGGTTGAGGTCGGCACCCAGCTTGACCAGGACCTGCGCGGCGACGCCTTCGCCCTCGCGGATCAGACCCAGCAGGATGTGCTCGGTGCCGATGTAGTTGTGGCCGAGCTGGAGTGCCTCGCGCAGCGACAGCTCCAGGACCTTCTTGGCCCGCGGCGTGAACGGGATGTGCCCGCTCGGCGCCTGCTGACCCTGGCCGATGATCTCCTCGACCTGCTGACGGACGCCCTCCAGGGCGATCCCGAGGGACTCCAGGGCCTTGGCGGCCACTCCCTCGCCCTCGTGGATGAGGCCAAGGAGGATGTGCTCGGTGCCGATGTAGTTGTGGTTGAGCATCCGGGCCTCTTCTTGGGCCAGGACGACAACACGCCTTGCTCGGTCGGTGAACCTCTCGAACATTCGCACTCCTTGCCTGCTGCGCCACACTCCGGCGCGCGTCTGCACCGCGGACGCCCGGTGACACCCATGGTATCGGCCCGGACCGACAGTCCGCGTCTAGTGCGCGCACCGTGAAGAACTGTTCACGAACAACGCGTGTTCGGCACCCCCGATTCCCGGGTACCCTGCCGCCCCCGTCGTACCCCTCTAGGCCGTCGCCGTCCGCTCGGCCGCCTTGAAGACCCGGAAGCCCTCCTCGTCGTCGCCGCGCCGCCAGTAGCCCGACACCGACAGGTCGTCGCGGGGGACGCCGCGCGCATCGAGCAGGTGCCGACGCAACGCGCGCACGACCCCAGCCTCGCCGTGGACGAACGCATGCACGCGGCCGGCCGGGAACTCGGCTGCGGCCAGCGCCTCGAGGAGCTGCTCGGGCCGAGCGGCGTCGCGGTGGCACCAGCGCAGGTCCAGCCGACCGGGTGTGGTCAGCTCCTGCTCGTCCGCGGGCCCGTCGACCTCGACGAGCGTGAGCACCGGCACCCCGGCCGGCACGCGCTCGAGCGCCGCCCCGATGGCGGGCAGCGCGCTCTCGTCACCCACCAGCAGGTGCCAGTCGGCCGTGGGGTCCGGGGAGTAGGCGCCGCCCGGACCGAGCAGCAGCAGCGGATCGCCGGGGCGCGCCGCGGCCGCCCACGGCCCGGCGAGCCCCGTGTCGCCGTGGTGGACGAAGTCGATCGTCAGCTCGCCCGCGGCGGCGTCGAAAGCACGCACGGTGTAGGTGCGCAGCGCGGGCCACTCCTCACGGGGATGCGCGGCGCGCACCGCGTCCATGTCGAACGGCTCGGGGTACACGACTCCCGGACGCGGAAAGAGGATCTTGACGTAGCGGTCGGTGTAGTCGGTGTCGGGGAAGGCGGCGAGCTCGTCGCCACCTGCGATGACACGGATCATGTGCGGGGTCAGCCGCTCGGTGCGCCGCACCTGAAGCGCTGTCGTCCTTCTCGGCACGAGGTCTCCTGGCACTCGGGGGGAGTTAGGACACCCTTACCACGAGAGAGGGGGCCGCCCCAGAGGCCCCGCCCCCCTCTTCCACGAAAAGCTCTCAGTTCTCCTTGTGGTAGGCCTCGAGCACCTCGGCCGGGATCCGGCCACGGTCGGAGACCTTCATGCCGCGCTTTCGCGCCCAGTCGCGGATCGCCTGGTTCTGCTCCCGGTCGATCGCCGGACGCCCCTTCGGGGCCGCACCCGCACCACCACTCGCCGTTCCGGTGCCGGCACTGCTGCCACGCCGGCGGCCACCCGCACGGCGGGCCGCCGAGACGAAGTCGGCGAGCGCATCGCGCAGCCGACCCGCATTGTCCTTCGACAGGTCGATCTCGTAGGTCTTGCCGTCGATTCCGAACTCGACAGTCTCGTCCGCCGCCTCGCCGTCGATGTCGTCGACGAGCCGGACCTCACGGATCTGCGCCACCGCCGCAGCCCTTCTTTCTTCTGTTGAAAACGTGTGCCCGTGCACGGCGCGAGTACCGCACCGCATACGAGAAACAATAACCCGAATGCGGATGCGATGTCGAGCAGCACTACCTTCGTTACCACTATGGGTGTTGTACACCACCGGCAGTAACTCTCGGAGCGCCAAGACTTTTTATTGTCCCGTCACTCGTTCCGCACGAGCGGGTACAGAATGGTCTCCCGGATGCCCAGCCCGGTCAGCGCCATCAGCAGCCGGTCGATCCCCATGCCCATCCCGCCCGTGGGCGGCATTCCGTACTCCATGGCGCGGAGGAAGTCTTCGTCGAGCTGCATCGCCTCGGGGTCGCCGGCTGCGGCCAGCAGCGACTGCGCATGCAAACGGTCGCGCTGCTCGACGGGGTCGACGAGCTCGGAATACCCGGTGGCCAGTTCGGTGCCGAAGACGACGAGGTCCCACGACTCGGCCAGGCGCGGATCGGTACGGTGCGCGCGGGTCAGCGGGCGCGTCTCCACCGGGTAGTCGCGCACGAAGGTGGGCGCAATGAGGGTGTGCTCCACGAGCTTCTCGAACAGTTCCAGAACGATCTGCCCGGCGCTCCACGACTCCTCGATCTCGACGTCGAACTCCGCGGCGAGCTTGCGGAGGTCTTCCACCGAGGTGTCGACCGTCACCTCCCGATCGACCGCTTCCGCGACTGCGCCGTGCAACGTCACGTGCCGCCATTGCCCGCCGAGATCGTGCTCCGACCCGTCAGCGTGACGCACGACATCGGAACCGAACACCGCCCGTACACTTTCGATCACCAGATCGTGAGTGAGCTCCGCGATGTCGTCATAGGTGCCGTATGCCTGATACGCCTCGAGCATCGCGAACTCCGGCGAGTGCGTCGAGTCGATCCCTTCGTTGCGGAAGTTGCGGTTGATCTCGAAAACGCGCTCGATGCCGCCGACCACGGTGCGCTTGAGGAACAGCTCCGGCGCGATCCGCAGGTACAGATCGGTGTCGAGAGCGTTCGCGTGCGTCTTGAAGGGCCGCGCAGTCGCGCCCCCGTGCTGCAACTGCAACATCGGCGTCTCGACCTCGACGAAATCGCGGTCGTGCAGGATCGACCGCAGGGTCCGGACGACCTGGGCGCGGGTACGCACCATGTCGCGTGCCTGTGGCCGGACGATCAGGTCGACGTAGCGCTGACGGACGCGCGTCTCCTCGTTCAGCCCGCGGTGCGCCACCGGCAGCGGTCGCATCGCCTTGCTGGCCATCGCCCAGCGGTCGGCCATGACCGACAGCTCCCCGCGCTTGCTGGTGATCACCTCGCCCTCGACGAACACGTGGTCGCCCAGGTCCACCTCGGCCTTCCAGCGGGCCAGTTCCTCCGGGCCCACGCCGGCGAGGCTCACCATCGCCTGCAACTCGGTGCCGTCGCCCTCGCGGAGCGTCGCGAAGCACAGCTTGCCGGTGTTCCGCTGGAAGATCACCCGACCGGTGACGCCGACCCGGTCGCCCGTGGAGGTGTCCGGCGGCAGGTCGGGATGGGCGTCGCGGACCTCGCGCAGCGTGTGCGTCCGCGGCACGGCGACGGGGTAGGGATCGTGGCCCGCGGCGAGCATGTCGGCCCGCTTGGCCCGCCGGACCCGTATCTGCTCCGGAAGACCGGAGTCCTCCTGTGCGGGGTCGGGGCTGGCGGGCGGCTCGGTGCTCACGTTCCCAGGTTAATGAGGGTGCGTGGAGCGCCGTGTGGGCAGGTCGGGTCGGGAACCTCCGGGGTTGCGCAGGTACGTGAGCCGCAGCCCGAGCAGGGTGAGATCCGGTACGTACGTGGTGATCGTCTCCGACTCCCCCGCCATGAGCGGCGCGAGCCCGCCCGTGCCCATGACCGTCACCGGACCGGCGTCGAGCTCGGCGAGGATCCGCCGCACCAGCCCGTCGACCTGCCCGGCGAAGCCGTAGAGCACCCCCGACTGCAGGCACTCCACCGTGTTCTTTCCGATCACCGAGCGCGGCGGCACCAGCTCGACCGTGCGGAGCGCGGCTGCGCGAGCCGCAAGCGCTTCCATGGAGATCTCGATACCCGGGGCGAGCACACCGCCGAGGAACTCGCCGCGCTCGGAGACGACGTCGATGTTGGTCGACGTGCCGAAGTCGACGACGATGCAGGCCGTGCCGCACAGCTGGTGGGCGGCCAGGGTGTTCACCACCCGGTCCGCGCCGACCTCGCGCGGGTTGTCGACCAGCAACGGGACGCCGGTGCGCACGCCCGGGCCGACCACCACGCTGGGCAGGTCCGTGCGCCGGTCGAGCAGCAGCCGCAGCTCACGCAGCAGGCTCGGCACCGTCGACAGTGCGGCGATCGCGCTGACCTGCGGGGCGTACTGGCCGAGCAGGGCGCGGACGGCGACGTCCAGCTCGTCGGCGGTCATCCTCGGGTCGGTGCGCATGCGCCAGTCGCGGATCAGCGGTGGACGCGCGACCGAGACCGAGGTCGTGTCGGCGTAGAGCCCCAGTGCGATCTGGGTGTTTCCGATGTCGACGCAGAGGAGCACTAGAGGAACACCGCGATGTTGTCGATGAGCCGCGTGGTACCCAGTCGGGCGGCGACGAGCAGGCGGGCGCGGCCGGCCTGCGGGTCGCGGCCCAGGTCGGGATCGCGCAGCTCCAGGTAGTCGACGTCGATCTCCGGCTCGGTGTCCAGCACCGCACGCGCGGTCGAGAGAACCGCCTCGGGCCCCCGCGCCGACACCGCCGCACCGGCGGCGAGGGCACGCTGCAACGTCGCGGCGACGAGCCGCTGCTCGGCCGAGAGGTAGGCGTTGCGCGAGGAGAGCGCCAGCCCGTCCGGCTCCCGGACCGTCGGCACACCGACCGCGGCGAGCGGATAGTTCAGGTCGGCGACCATCTTCGTGACCAGCACCAGCTGCTGGTAGTCCTTCTCGCCGAAGAACGCGACATCCGGTGCGACGATGTGGAACAGCTTCGCGACCACGGTCAGCACGCCGGCGAAGTGGCCGGGCCGCACCGCCCCTTCCAGCTCAGCCCCGAGCGGGCCGGGGTCGACCGTCGTGGTGGTCGCCCCTGCGGGATACATGTCGTCCACACCGGGCGCGAAGCCCAGTTCGACGCCCTCGTCGCGGCAGATCTGCAGGTCCGCCTCCAGCGGGCGCGGGTAGCGGGCCAGATCCTCGGTCGGGCCGAACTGCAGGGGGTTGACGAAGATCGACACTGCGACGACCCCGGCGCCGGGCATGCGCCGCGCGTGCCGGATCAGCTCGCGGTGGCCCTCGTGCAGCGCACCCATCGTCGGGACGAGCGCGATGCGTCGGCCGGCCGACCGCAGCGCGCGGGTCACCGGGCTGATCGCGGCCGGGCTCGTGTGCACCGTGAGCTCACCCGGCGTGTAGCCGCCGCGGGTTCGTGCGGTGGTCACCACGTCAGGCCTCCTTCTCCTCGTCGAGCGTGGCACGCACCTCGTCGGCGGCATGCGCGGGCAGCAGGCCCGCGCGCTCGGCCCGGCGGGCGGTCCGGGCGGCCAGAACCCGGTAGGTCGCGGCCAGGTCGGGGTCGACGGCGCCGAGCTCCCGCAGGTGGGTGCGGACGGTACCGGAATCACCGCGGGCGACCGGTCCGGTGAGCGCGCGGTCGCCGTGCCGGAGCGCGTTGTCCAGCGCGGCCGACAGCAGCGGGGCGACGAGCCGCTCCGCGGGATGGACACCGGCCCGCTCCAGGACGTCGACGCAGTCGCGCACCAGCGTGATGAGGTGGTTCGCGCCGTGGGCGAGGGCCGCGTGGTAGAGCGGGCGGACGGACTCGGGCACACGGACCGGTTCGGCGCCCATCTCGACGACGAGGGCCTCCCCGACGCTCCACGCGGCTTCGTGACCGGCCGTCGCGGTAACGGCGACGCTCGCACCGGCGAGCCGGGCGACGTCCTCGACCCGGCCCGTAAAGGTCATCACGGGGTGCAGGGCCAGCGGCAGCACGCCGTGGACGACGGCGGGGTCGAGCACGGCGACCCCCTGCGCACCGGAGGTGTGCACGACGATCTGGCCGGGCCGGAAGCACCCGGCGGCCGCGAGGCCGCGCACGAGACCCGGAAGGACGTCGTCGGGGACGGCGAGCAGGACGAGGTCCGCATCGGTGGCCGCCTCGTCCGGCGGCACGAGCGGGACCCCGGGCAGCAGTGTCTCGGCGCGGTTGACCGATGCCCGCGAGACGCCGGAGGCGGCGACGACGCGGTGGCCCGCGGCGGCCAGTGCGGCGCCCACGACCGCTCCGACCCGCCCTGCGGAGACCACGCCGACGGCGAGCCGTGCGGGACGGCCTGCACTCATCCGTTCCACTCCTCGCCCCGACTCGACCCGATGCGGCGCCCAGGGTAGACGCGGCCGTCAGCGGGGCGGCGGGCCCCAGCCGGGCGGCGGCGACGGGTCCGGTCGCCAGCCGGGCGGGTGCGGAGCCGCCGGGGCCCAGCCCGAGGGCGGCGGGCGCAGCCAGGCCGCGGTCAGCGCCGCCGGCTGCCCCATCGCCCGCGCCCGCGCGACGGTGAGCATGTCCAACCTCTCGTTGTGCAGGTCCCAGGCGCGCGCGCCGACCGCCCCGCGGCTCATCCGCGCACGCAGGAACGCGAGCTCGGTGACCGCCCTCTGATACTCGGTGACGGCCTTCGCGGCCTCCTTGCCCGAGCGCTGCCGCACCGCGCGCCGCCAGCGGCTGCGTCCCGCCAGCGTCGACAACAGCGCCACCTCGCTGGGCGCGATCCAGCCCGCCATCGCGAAACCCGGCAGCTGGGCGGCGACCGTCCGCTGCTCCCGACGGCGCTGCCAGAGGACGAGCCCGACCATGGCGAGGAACAGCGGCGCCATGATGAAGAGGTAGACGCCGAGGAACGCGCCACCGTCGCCCACCGTCGCCGAGCCGTTCCAGAGTGCGTGCAGCAGCACCGCGAATCCGTAGCCCACCAGCACGTACAGCACCCGCGCCACCGGCGAGCGGCTCGTCGCGGCGAGCCCGCAGCCGATGCCGGTCATGGACGTGAAGAGCGGGTGCGCGAAGGGCGAGAGGATCCCTCGCAGGATGAGCACCGCGAGGACCCCGCCGCCCTGCCCCACCAGTGCGTCGTCCTCGGCGAAGGCGCGGCCCATGTAGAGCACGTTCTCGGTGAAGGCGAACCCCGCGGCGACGAGGCCCGCGTAGACGACGCCGTCGACGATCCCGTCGAACTCGCGGCGCCGGAAGATCAGCAGGCCGACGACGAACGCGCCCTTGACCCCCTCCTCCACGATCGGCGCGATGATCGTGGCCCCGAGGACGTCCCCGCTGCCCTGCCCGAGCACCTCGTCGACGATCAGGACCGCGCTGCTGTTGATGAGCAGCGCGCTCAGCGCCGCGACACAGGCTCCCCAGAGGAAGGCGAACAACAGCGTGCGGGGCGGCTCGGGCTCCCAGCGGTCCACCCACAGGAAGGCCCAGACGACCGGGCCCACCGGCACCAGCGCGCAGACCGCGCCGACGAGTACCGCTCCCACCCCGATGGAGCTGCTGACCAGCCCGAGCACGACGAGCCCGCAGACGCCGAACACGACCAGCCCGACGACGGTGCCGAGCACCGCCCGCCGCTGGCGGCCGGGAGTGGGCAGGTGAGGGGACGCGACCGCCATGGACGGGGAGCCTACGGGCGCAACCCGACGGTCGCGCGTGACCCGCACCGCCGCCCCGCCCCGCCCACCCGCGAGTCCGTGTGTTCGTCAGCGCGAGTCCGCAACTTCATCAGCGCGAGTCCGCGACTTCGTCCGCGCGAGCTCGCAACTTCATCCGCGCGAATGTCCGGTTGCCGCAGCTGGCCTACGCCCGCCGCCTCCGGTCGTCCGCGTCCTCCGGACCCTCCGGGTCGTCCGGCGTGCGGCAGCAGTGCTGCAGCCACAGACCGCCGCCGACCAGCACCAGCGCGCCGACCACGCCGAGCGCAGCGGCCGTGGTGTCGCCCGCGGCGGCGGCGACGTCGCCGCTGCGCGGGGCGACGTAGGCGAGCAGCCCCGCCCACACCCCGGTCATGACCGCTCCCGCCAACGCGGACGCTCGCGCCACCAGCACCGCCCGCGCCGCGACCAGCGGTTGCACTGGGCGCGCGCCCGACCGGTCGCGGATGCGCGACCGGAGAGCGCTTCCGCCGATCGCCTCGGCCAGGCCCAGCACGGCGAGGGGCAAGCCAGCCGACAGCGGGAACGCCGGCAGCGACCCGTAGGTCAGACGCACGAGCAGGTGCACGACGACGGCGACGACGAGCGCGGTCACCACGAGGTCCCGTGGCCGGATCGGCGTGACTGTCATGGCACCAGTGTGAGGTCGTCGCGCCGCCGCATGCCGGCTTCCGCGTCCGACCCCAGGGCCGCGAGCAGCGCCGCGACCGGGCCGTGGCCCGGCAGCACGGCGTCCGGGTCGATGTCGAGCCACGGCCGCAGCACCGTGGCGCGCTCAAGGGTGCCGGGATGCGGCAGGAGCAACTCGGGATCGGAACTGACGACTCCGTTGACGGTCACGACGTCGACGTCCAGGGTCCGCGGCCCCCACCGCACCTCGCGGACGCGCCCGGAAGCGTTTTCCAGCGCCTGCCCGCGGCGCAGCCAGCCCCACGCGTCCGTGCCCGGGTCGTCGACGATCAGTACGGCGTTGAGGAAGTCGTCCTGCTCGACGCCGCCCCATGGCGCGGTCTCGTAGACCGGCGACGCGGCGACGAGGGTGTCCGCGAGACCCGCGACGGCGGCACGCAGGTGCGCGATGCGGTCGCCGAGATTGGATCCGAGGGAGAGGACTGCGCGGGTCACCGGCGTCCCCAGACGTGACATTCGCGCACCAGTTCGTACCGACTCGCGCTGACAAAGTGACGGACTCGCGCTGATGAACGTGCCGACTCGCGGGTCATGCCGGGATGATGCGCCCGGTGGGCGGGATGCGGCTGCGGTGGACGACGACCGCGACGTCCGCGAACTCGAGCGGGATCGGGGCCTGCGGCTTGTGCAGGGTGACCTCCACCGCCTGCACCCGCCGGTCGGTGAGCACGTCGTCCGCGATGCGGACCGCCACGGTCTCGATCAGGTCGGCCGGTGGGCCGGCGACGATCGCGGCGGTCCGCTGTGCGAGCTCGCCGTAGTGCAGGGTGTCGGCGAGATCGTCCGACGCGGCGGCCGCCGCGAGGTCCAGCCACACGGTGACGTCGACGACGAAGTCCTGCCCGTCGCGGCGCTCGTGCTCGTACACGCCGTGGTGACCGCGGACCCGCAGGCCCCGCAGCGCGATGTGGTCGCCGGTCACGGCTCGGTCCGGGGTCGACCCAGAGCCGGCGCCGCCCCCAGGTGGATCGCCGCGGCCACCGCCACCGCATCCATGGACGACGCGACGTCGTGCACCCGGACACCCCACGCCCCGGCCGTCGCCACCAGCGCGGTGATCGCGGCCGTGGCCACCTCGCGGCCGTCGGGTGGGCGGGGTGCGTCGTCGTCGCCTGCCAGCAACTGGCCGAGGAACCGCTTGCGGGAGGCTCCGACCATCAGCGGGAAGCCGAGCGCCAGCAGCACGTCGAGGCGACGCAGGAGCGCCCAGTTGTGCGCGGCGGTCTTGGCGAACCCGAGGCCGGGGTCGAGCACGATCCGGCCGGGATCCACCCCGGCCAGCACCGCGGCGTCCACCCGCGCCACCAGCTCGGCCCGCACCTCCGCGAGCACGTCTTCGTACGCCGCGAGCGCGCCCATCCGGGCGCTGTGGCCGCGCCAGTGCATGAGGATCCACGGCACGCGGGCCTCCGCGACGACCCGCGCCATCGCCGCGTCGGCCAGACCGCCGGACACGTCGTTGACGACCGTCGCCCCCGCCTCGAGCACCGCCTCGGCGACCGCGGCACGGGTGGTGTCGATACTGACCGGCACGCCGTCCGCGACGAGGTCGCGGACCACCGGGAGCACGCGTCCCAGCTCCTCGGCGGTGTCGATCCGGCCTGCGCCCGGCCGCGTGGACTCGCCGCCGACGTCGACGAGGTCCGCCCCCGCCTCGCGCATCGCGATTCCGTGGGCGACGGCGTGGTCGAGGTCGAGGAAGCGGCCGCCGTCGGAGAAGGAGTCGGGCGTGACGTTCAGGATGCCCACCACGGCACACCGCCCGGGCCGGGGCACGTCCACACCGCCGCCGGCGGCCCGTGGACCGCTCACTGCCGGATCAGGGCCATGGCCTCGGCCCTCGACGAGGCCGAGGTCTGGAACAACCCGCGCACCGCGGAGGTGGTGGTGCGCGAACCGGGCTTGCGGATCCCGCGCATCGACATGCACAGGTGCTCGGCGTCGATCACCACGATCACGCCCTGCGGTTCCATCCTGCGCACCAGCGCGTCCGCGACCTGTGCGGTGATCCGCTCCTGCACCTGCGGACGCCGGGCGTACAGGTCGACCAACCGAGCGATCTTGCTCAACCCGGTGACCCGGCCGTTCCGGCCCGGGATGTAGCCCACGTGGGCGACACCGTTGAACGGGAGCAGATGGTGCTCGCACAGGCTCGACATCGGGATGTCGCGGACGAGCACCAGCTCTCGGTGGTTCTCGTCGAAGGTCTTGTCGAGCACCGCGTCCGGGTCGGCGTAGAGCCCCGCGAGGATCTCCGCGTACGCCCGCGCCACCCGCGCGGGCGTCTCGCGCAGCCCGTCGCGGTCGGGGTCTTCCCCGACCGCGAAGAGGAGCTCACGGATCGCCGCCTCAGCCCGAGGACGGTCGAGCTCCGGCACGATGCGTCCGTCGGCCAGAGCGACGGCCTGAGCTCCCCGGAGCGCCCGTCCGTCGCCGTCCGACGTGCTCTGGTCCGGCGTGCCCAGGTCCGGCGTACTCAGCTCCGGCCCCCGTCGTCCGCCGGCGGACGAGGAGTCCCGGACGGCGGAGTGTCCGTGCCCTCGGCGTCCGGCGTGCGGCCGTTCCCCGGCCACTGCTGTGGCGCAGGGGAGGCCGGCGGCGCCCAACCGGGGGGCGGCCACGACTGGCCCGACGGCGTGGTCGCGGGCCGCCAGTCCGGCGGTGCACCGTAGTTCGGCAGCACGGAGTTGGGCGGTTGCGGACCCGGCCCGCTGTTGGGCAGGCCATTGGGCTGCGCGGAACGCGGCTGGTCCGCACGGTGTGCGCCCGCGTAACCGCCCGGTCCGGCCGGGAAGCCGGGGCTGCCCGGGTAGCCACCGGGCGGGACGGGCTGCGGTCCGCCGTTCGGCCCCGGCGGGGTGACGCCGTTGCCCCCACCCGGGTACGAGCCGACAGGCGTGGGCTCGCGGGCGGGCTCGGTGTGCGGCGGCCAGGGCTCGCCGCGCTCGCGGGCACGCTCGGCGGGGGTCTTGATCGGCGGCTTGTCAGAGGGCGTCCGCTGACCGAAGTCGTTGAACGCGGTGATCCTCGGGCGCTTCTCCACCCGGTCGAAGATCCGCTCCAGGTCGATCCGGGTCAGCGTCTCCTTCTGCAGGAGCTCGAAGACCAGGTCGTCCAGGACGTCGCGGTAGGTGTTGAGGATCTCCCAGGCCTCGGTGTGCGCGGCCTCGATGAGCGCGCGCACCTCCTCGTCGATCTCGTGCGCGACCTCGAGGGAGTAGTCGGGCTGGTTGCCCATCGACCGCCCGAGGAACGGGTCGCCCTGCTCGCGGCCGTAGCGGACGGCGCCGAGCCGCGCGCTCATGCCGTACTCCGTGACCATGGCCCGAGCGATCTTCGTGGCCTGGTCGATATCGCTGGACGCGCCGGTGGTCGGCTCGTGGAAGACCAGCTCCTCCGCGCTGCGCCCGCCCATCGCGAACACCAGGCGCGCGATCATCTCCGAGCGGGTCATCAGACCCTTGTCGTCTTCGGGGACGACGAGCGCGTGCCCACCGGTGCGGCCCCGCGGCAGGATCGTGAGCTTGTAGACCGGCTCGAGGTCCGGCATCGCCCACGCGGCCAGCGCGTGCCCGCCCTCGTGGTAGGCGGTGATCTTCTTCTCCTGCTCGGAGATGATCTTCGACTTCCGCCGCGGCCCGCCGACCACGCGGTCCACCGACTCCTCGAGCGCGACACCGGTGATCAGCGTGCCGTTCTCGCGGGCGGTGAGCAGCGCCGCCTCGTTGATGACGTTGGCGAGGTCCGCACCGGACATGCCGACCGTCCGCTTCGCCATCTGCTCGAAGTCGACGTCCGGCGCGAACGGCTTGCCCTTGGAGTGCACCTTGAGAATTGCGCGGCGACCGGCGAGGTCCGGCGCGCCGACCGGGATCTGCCGGTCGAAGCGTCCCGGACGCAGCAGAGCCGGGTCCAGGATGTCGGGCCGGTTCGTGGCGGCGATGAGGATGACGTTGGTGCGGGCGTCGAACCCGTCCATCTCGACGAGCAACTGGTTCAGCGTCTGCTCGCGCTCGTCGTGCCCGCCGCCCAGACCGGCGCCGCGCTGGCGGCCGACCGCGTCGATCTCGTCGACGAAGATGATGCAGGGAGAGTTCTGCTTGGCCTGCTCGAACAGGTCGCGCACGCGCGAGGCGCCGACGCCGACGAACATCTCGACGAAGTCGGAACCCGAGATCGTGTAGAACGGCACGCCCGCCTCGCCGGCCACGGCACGGGCCAGCAGCGTCTTGCCGGTGCCGGGCGGGCCGTAGAGCAGCACGCCCTTCGGGATCTTCGCGCCCAGGGCCTGGTAGCGGCCCGGGTTCTGCAGGAAGTCCTTGATCTCGTACAGCTCTTCGACCGCCTCGTCCGCGCCCGCCACGTCGGCGAACGTCGTCTTCGGCATGTCCTTGTTGAGCTGCTTCGCGCGCGACTTGCCGAAGCTCATCACGCGGTTCCCGCCACCCTGGGCGTTGTTCATCATCCAGAACAGGATGAGCAGCACCAGGCCGAGCGGGATGAGGTAGATCAGCATCGTGACCAGGAACGACTCCTGGCGCACGGTGGTGTTGAACTCGGGCTTGTTCTGAGCCTGCTGCAGCGCCGTGAGGATCTGCGAGCTGGAGTCGAGGGGGTACTGCGTGATGATCTGCGTGCTGCCGTCGACAGGCTGGTTCAATGTCAGCCGGAGGCGCTGTTCCTTGTCTTCGATCAGCGCCTCGCGGACGTTCCCACTCTCGATCTGCGTGAGCGCGACCGAGGTGGGCTCCTGCTTGAAGCCGCGCGTGTCGTCGAACAGCACGCTGAACGTGAAGTAGACCAGGATCGCGGCGAGGATCCAGATCAGTGGGTTGCGGAGCAGGCGCTTGCGGTCCATGCAGCTTCGGCCTCGGTCGGCCTACCTCCCTGACGAGATCCTCCGGGGGTGTCCCACCGGAGTACGGCGAACTGCCCCGATCCCACCAGGGTAGCGGTCGCGACGCCCGGTTGCGCCGCCGCTGTGCAGAACGCGGGGGCACAGCGGCGCGGCCCGGACTCTCGGAGCGTCCGATCGGTCAACGCCCGGTGCCCGCCGCCGGTTCCCGGCGCGCCGGGCGAGCGTATCGAGCCCGCACCGGCGTCGTTGACCGGAACGGTTGGGGCGTTGCGGGAGGAGCAAGTACATGGTCATCGGTGCCCGCGGCACGGTCGCGTCGGCCGCCATCGCCGTCGTGGTGGGGCTCGGGGCACTCGCGGCGCCGGCCGCCCTGGCCGCGCCCCCGGCCGTACCGGCGGTGGCCGGGTCCCCCGTCGTCACCGGATGGGCCCCTGCCGGCCGGGCCGGGCTGCACCCCGGCGTGGTCACCGAGACCGCGGGTGGCGGCAGCTGCACCGCCAACTTCGTGTTCACCGCGGGCGAGCGGGTGTTCCTGGGACAGGCCGCACACTGCGCCGGCACGGGCGACGTCACCGAGACCGACGGCTGCAGCTCCTCCACCGGCCCGGTGGGCACCGAGGTGACCATCCACGGATCCGACGGTCGCGACCGGACCGGCACGGTGGCCTACAGCTCCTGGGTGACGATGCAGGCCGACCACGAGACCGACCGCGACGCGTGCGCCAACAACGACTTCGCCCTGGTCGAGCTGAGCCCGGACGACGCGACCGACGTCAACCCGAGCATGCCGTTCTTCGGCGGTCCGAAGAGCCTGCGTGAGGGGACCCTCCGCGTCGGCGCACCGGTGCTCGGGTACGGCAACTCGACGACGCGGGCCGGCGTCGCGGCACTGAGCCCGAAGGCGGGCTCGATCGTGTCGACCACCTCCGGCGGCTTCGGCCAGGAGGTGTACATGGCGAGCCCCGGCATCCCCGGCGACTCCGGCGGCGGATTCCTGACCCGCAACGGCGAAGCGGTCGGGGTGCTCTCGACGCTCAACCTCGCACCGCTGCCGGTCAGCAACGGCATGACGAACCTGGCCGAGGCCCTGCGCTATGCGGCGGACCACGGGTTCGCCGACGTGGAGCTCGAGCCGGGCACGGAGCCGTTCACCCCGAAGCCGGCGGCGCTGCTGCCCCGGTCGCTCGCGGACCGGGGATAGGTCAGGAGTAGACCGCGGGCTCGAGCGTGCCGATGAAGGGCAGGTCGCGGTAGCGCTCGGCGTAGTCGAGCCCGTAGCCGACGACGAACTCGTTCGGGATGTCGAAGCCGACGTAGGTGACCGGCACGTCGACGGTGATCGCGTCGGGCTTGCGCAGCAGCGTGCAGACCTCCATCGACGCCGGCTGCCGCGACTCGAGGTTCTTGAGCAGCCACGACAGCGTCAGGCCCGAGTCGATGATGTCTTCGATGATCAAGACATGCCGGCCGGCGATGTCGCGGTCGAGGTCCTTGAGGATCCGCACGACGCCCGACGACGACGTCGACGAGCCGTAGGAGCTCACCGCCATGAATTCCAGCTGCACCGGCAGGGGCAGTGCGCGGGCGATGTCGGTCATGAACATCACCGCGCCCTTGAGGACCCCGACGAGCAGCAGGTCGTTCGTGCCGGAACAGCGGTCCGCGTAGTCCTTGCCGATCGCCGCGGCGAGCTCGGCGGTCTTGTCGCGGATCGCGTCTTCGGTGATCAGTACTGACGCGATGTCCCCGTCGTACACGGACGGTCCTCCTGGGGGTTCGGGGCGGCGGCGTCGACGGTCCCCCGGACGCCGGGCCGGATCTCATCGAGCGCCCGGCCACGCCGCCGTGCGCACCCGGAGCTTCCCATGCTCACGAACCAGCTCCAACCGCTGCGGCAGCATGACCGCGCCCTGTCCGCGCCAGCGGCCGACGAGGTCGTCGGCGGCGCGCAGGTGGAGGTCGGTGAGCCCGGTGACGCCGCGGGCGCCCAGCCAGGCACGCAAGGCCCGTCTCCGGACCGCAGCGGGGGCGTCGGCGAGCACGTCGGCGTCGAGCCTCTCCTCACCGCGGGTTGCGCGTCCGGGTATGCCGTCTTGCGCGTCTCGGTCCGCCGAAGCCCGAGCGAGCAGGTCGCGTGCGACGGCGTCGAGCGCCTCGCCGTCGTCGCGCAGCTGCGCCGCCGTGCGCGCGAGCGCCTCGGCCACCCCGCCGCCGAGGACGTCCTCCAGGAGCGGCAGCACCTCGCGGCGGAGGCGGACACGGGTGAAGCGGGGATCGACGTTGTGCGGGTCGTCCCAGAATTCCAGGCCCTGCGCCCGGCAGGCGGCCGCGGTGTCGGTGCGGCGCAGCCCGAGCAGCGGCCGCAGCCAGGGCGGGTCCCAGGTCGTCATCCCGGCGAGTGATCGGGCACCCGAGCCGCGGCCCAGGCCCAGCAGCACGGTCTCGGCCTGGTCGTCGAGGGTGTGACCGAGCAGGACGGGCGAGTCGGGATGCGGGCGGGCGGCACGCAGCGCGGTGTAGCGGGCCCGGCGGGCCGCCGCCTCCAGCCCGCCGCCGCCGTTGACGTCCACCGTGTGCACGGCCGCCGGAACGCCCTGGTCGGTGAGCTCGGCCACCAGTGCGGCGCTGCGTTCGGCGGATCCGTCCTGCAGCCCGTGGTCGACCACCGCCACGTGCACGCGATCCGGTGCGACGGCCCGGGCGGCGGCGAGCAGCGCCGTCGAGTCGGCACCACCGGAGTAGGCGACGAGCACGGGCACCGTCGCGGGTAGCCCGTCGAGCGCGGACCGCACCGCCCGGCGCACGGCGGCGACGGCGGGATCGGCGGCGCTCACGGGCTCACGGTCGCAGACCCGGCCGCCTCCTCGCAGAACCACCCGCCTCCTCGCAGAGGCGATCGCCCCTGCGAGGAGGGCGCGGAGTCTGCGAGGTCAGTTCAAGGGGCGCACGCCTTCGGGGAGCGCACCACCGGCGTAGAGGTCCTTCGCCAGGTCGGCGAGGTAGGTCAACGTCGAGCGCTGCGTCCACGGCCCGAACGACACCCGCGCCACTCCCAGCTCCGCCAGCCGCGCCTGCGGCAGCAACCCCGGTACGTTGATCACGCTGACCTTCCGCTCGCCGATGCCGTCGACCAGCGCCGTCACCGTCGGCTCGTCGAGCAGGCCCGGGACGAACACGCAGGTCGCGCCCGCGTCCAGGAACGCGCGGCCGCGCTCGACCGCGTCGGCGATCACGTCCTTCCGGTCGCGGTCGGCGGCCTTCAGGAAGGCGTCCGTGCGGGCGTTGAGGACGAACGGCACGCCCTCGGCCTCACCGGCCTTCACGACGGCCTCGACCGCCGCCACGGCCTGGGGCAGCGGCTTCATCTGGTCTTCGAGGTTCGCCCCGACGATCCCGACGCCGATCGCGCGGCGGGCGGTCTCCCCCGCGTCGCCGTACCCGGCCTCCAGGTCGGCGGTCACGGGCAGGTCGACCGCAGCGGCGATCCGGCCGACCATGTCGATCATCAGGTCACGCGGGATCTGCTCGCCGTCCGGGTAGCCGAGAGTCGCGGCGATCGAGTGGCTCGCCGTGGCGAGCGCCTTCGTTCCCGGGACGTCCGCGACGACCGTGGCGCTGACGACGTCCCAGACGTTGACGACGACGAGGAGCTCGGGGTCGGTGTGCAGCCGAAGCAGGTCGGCGGCCTTGTCGGCAGTGGTCACGGCCCGACGCTACGTCAGGTCCCCGATCTTGTGCTCTCAGTCCAGGCGGAGCCGGCGCACCCACGACGCGGGGTCGGCCAGCTCGGCGCGCGTCGGCAGCGTCTCCGGCGACTCCCACACCCGGTTGAAGCCGTCCATGCCCGCCGCGAGGACGACGTACTTGGTGAACGCCGAGCCCACCGCGTACTGCTTGACCTTCGCCTCGACGCCCAGCAGCGCCCGCAGCAGCCGGTCCACGAGCCCCCCGCCGCGACGACGGAGGGTGAACCGGGCGCGGATCGTCTCGACGCTCGGCACCACGTCCGGGCCGGCGGCGTCCATGACGTGGTCCGCGTGCCCCTCCAGCAGGGTCGTGAGCGCGAGCAGCCGATCCAGCACCGCGCGCTGCTCAGGCCCCTGCAGGAGCTCGACGAGCACCAGCGAGTCGCCGCCCGAGCCGCGGATCGCCGAGATCGCCTCGGGCAGACGCTCGAGGATCCCGCCGCGCGTGCCGTCGGCCATCGACAGGAACTGCCCGACCTCGTGCGCGAAGTGGTCGCGCAGCCACGGCACCGCGGTGAACTGGAGCCGGTGGGTGGCCTCGTGCAGGCACACCCACATGCCGAAGTCGGCACTCGGGACGTCGAGAGCCTGCTGGGCGGCGTAGACGTTCGGGGCGACGAGCAGGAGCCGGCCCTGGCTGTCGGCACCGCCGAAGGGGTCGTACTGGCCGAGGACCCGGCCGCCGAGGTAGGCGAGTACGCCGCCGACCTGCAGGCCGGCCGTTGTGGCGGTGACGGCGCGGGCGACCTTCGGGGTGTGCGGCAGACGCGCCCCCGCGGTGAGCGCGGCCATTCCGTCGATCGCCGCGGCGGCCCAGGCGGGCCGGTCGACGACGTCGGCGGGCAGCAGCGGCAGCCCTTCGCCCATGTTCGTGACGGCGCGGACGTGCCCCTCGGCGACGGCGGCGTCCGACCGCAACCTGCGGACGAGCTCGACGGCGACGTCCCGGCTCACGGTCGGGCCCGCGGGGACGAGGCGTGCCGCGGTGCGCCGGGCGAGGGCCCAGTCGACGGGCAGGCCGGCGTCGAGCTCGAGCCCGGATGCCGGCGCCGGGGAGGGATCGGAGGCTAGGCGCACCTGCCCCACGCTACGTGCAGACGGCAGGAGCCGGCACGGCCTGCGCACCCGACCGGGTGGGGTTCGCGCACACGAACGCAAGACTCGTGTGCACAGACGCAAGACTCGCCGAGCACGAACGCAAGACTCGCCGGGCAGAACCGCGCAACTCGCCGGGCGCGGACGCGCAACTCGCGGTCAGCGGCAGCCGCAGCGGCTCAGCTGGGCGGCGAACGCGTCCAACCTCGGGCGCACGAGCCCCGGGTTCACGCCGTTGCTCATCAGGGCGAACACCAGCAACCGGCCGTCGGCGTCGGTCACGATGCCCGCGAGGCTGCTCACCCCCGTCAACGTGCCGGTCTTCGCCCGCACCACACCGCGGCCCGGGGCCGAGGGCGAGCCGGACGCGAACCGGTCGACCAGGGTGCCGTCGCCACCCGCGACCGGGAGGCCGGTGAGGATCGGCCGGAGGAACTGGGTGTCGCGCGCT
The DNA here is from genome assembly GCF_031845345.1 of Pseudonocardia charpentierae. Taxonomy (NCBI): domain Bacteria; kingdom Bacillati; phylum Actinomycetota; class Actinomycetes; order Pseudonocardiales; family Pseudonocardiaceae; genus Pseudonocardia; species Pseudonocardia charpentierae. The sequence goes on from NZ_JAVREJ010000001.1 coordinate 119,557, forward strand.
CCCTGGGCCGGCGCCGCCGCCTGGGCGAGCACCGCGCCGAGCAGCTGCGCGGGCACCTTGTCGTCGAACGAGAGGCCGCTGCCGTCGACCAGCTGCGCCCCCGTCGTGTCGAAGCCAGCCTGGGACAGCGCCAGCAACGTCTGCGCGGACGCCCCCTCGAACGACGGGTCGGCGTTACGCTCGATCGCGACCTCGCGAGCCAGCACCTCCGCGAGCACGTTGTCCGACGCGCGGATCGCGTGCTCGACGAGGTCCGAGATCGGCGCCGAGGTGACCATGCCGAGCACCGAGGCGCCCGGCGCGGCGGTCGCCTCCGCGACGCTGCCGGCGTCCGCACCCAGCATCCCCGCCAGCGCCCGCCCGGCCGTCAGGGCCGGATCGTCGACGCGCGCGCCGTCTTCCTGGGTGGGGTCCTTCCGGCCGCCGTCGAGCATCAGCGGCTCGATCGGGGTGACGAAACCGCCGGCGACGTCCGCGGGGTCCCAGGTGGGCTGCAGCGTGGGGCCGGTGTAGCGGCTGGTGTCGACCAGCACCCGCCGCACGGGCGTGGTCGTGGCCTTGCGCACGGCGTCCGCGAGCGCGGTCAGCCGGGCCGGGTCCGGGTAGACGCCCGTCTTGTCGGTGGGCAGCGCCGTGAGGGTGGGGTCGCCTCCGCCGACGAGGATCACCGTGCCGGGGTCCGGCCCCGAGACGACCCGTGTGGCGAGCCGGTCCGTCGGGTCGAGCGTCAGCAGTGCGGCCGACGTGGTGAGCAGCTTCGCCGTGCTGCCCGGCACGAGCGGCGTGCCGGCGTCCTGGCTCCACAGGACGGCGCCGGTGGCCGGGTCGGTCACCGATCCGGTGAAATCTCCGAGCCCGCGCGCCGCGGCCAGCGGGCCGAGCACCCCGCCGACACCGGTGGCGGTGGCGGTGGGCGCCGCCGCGGCCAGCGGGCCGAGTGCGGGCACCGGGGCGATGATCGCGACGGGAGCTGGGGCCGGGATGTCGCGGCCGGTGAGCGTGCGGACGGTGAGGCCCGTCGCTGTGCCGCTGGAGCCGACGATGGCCAGGGCGACGAGGACGGCCGCGGTCCTGCGCAGCCGGGGCCGCGGCGGGGCAGCCGCCCCGCTCTCACGTGATCTGGCGCCCACGGCCGCACCCCCTCCTGCGTGCGTCGATCGCCCCGACGGCGTCGACCGGTCTCCTCGAACTGGACGCGGTCCCCCACACTAGAGCCAGGCACCGCGCCGGTCGGCCGACCGGTCGTGACTCGACCCACCCGCGCACCGACACCAGGAGAAACGAACCGTGGACTTCGACGTTCTCATCGAGATCCCCAAGGGCGGCCGCAACAAGTACGAGGTGGACCACCACAGCGGCCGGATCCGGCTGGACCGGACGCTGTTCACGGCGACGCAGTACCCCGCGGACTACGGCTTCATCGAGGAGACCCTCGGTGAGGACGGCGACCCGTTGGACGCGCTCGTCCTCGTCCAGGAACCGACGTTTCCGGGCTGCCTGATCCGGTCCCGCGCGATCGGGATGTTCCGGATGAAGGACGAGAAGGGCGGCGACGACAAGGTCCTCTGCGTGCCCAGCGACGACCCGCGCCAGGAACACCTGCGTGACATCCACCACCTCCCCGAGTTCGACCGGATGGAGATCCAGCACTTCTTCGAGATCTACAAGGCGCTCGAGCCGGGCAAGAGCGTCGAGGGTGCGACGTGGGTCGGCCGGGCGGAGGCCGAGCGGGAGATCAAGAACTCGTACCAGCGCGCGCGGGACGAGGAAGCCGTCGCAGAGGCGGAGGAGAAGGGCGGGCAGGGCCCCGCGCTCTGACGCTTCCCACCCTCGGGCGGGAGTGGCGCGCGTGGAGCCGCTCCCGTCTCAGGACTTCGGCTCTTCAGGACTTCGGGAGGGCCGTGCGGGCCTTGTGCGACTCGAAGCTGTCGGTGAAGCGGGTGAGCAACCGCGCGAAGGTGCGCCGGTCGTCGTCCGGCCACTCGCTCATCAGCGAGGCGATCCCGCGGTTGCGCAGCTGCCGGTTCTCGTCGAACACCCGGCGGCCCTCGTCGGTGGCGACGAGCAGGGTCGCCCGCCCGTCGGCGGGGTCGGCGACCCGCTCGACGAGCCCGAGCTGCACGAGATGGGCCACCTGCCTGCTCACCGTCGACGGGTCGGAGTGCACGGCCTCGGCGAGGGCGCCTGCGCGGCGGGCCCCGTCCTTGGCCAGGTGCACCAGCAGCAGATAGGTTGCGCGGTCGACGGCGTCGGGATGCTCGGCCTGGTACTGGGCCTGGACGCGCTCGAGAAGGCGCACGAGTCGGACGAGCTGGCTGCCGATCTCGTCGGCGGTCTGCAGCTCGTCGGTCGTGGACACGTCTCCTCCGAGGACCCTGCTTGCGTGACGCACGCAAGAACATGCTCGTCACAAGTATGCCCGAAGTGGACAGACCTGTGGGGTGCGGGTCAGGCGGAGACGAATCCCGTGGCCGCCCGCCCGGCCGGCGTCAGTTGTGCGACCGCACTGTTGACCGGCTTCACCACCAGCCCGGCCGCGATCAGGCGCTTCGCGACCCCCGAGTCGGCGCACCGCACGCCGTCGACGATCAGCACGGGCTCGCAGCCCGGCGACAGCTCGCACCGGCCTGCCGCGACGGCCCGCAGCACCGCCCGGTCGCGACCGCAGATCTGCAACGGTTCTTCTTCCGACATCACGCCTCCCTCATGCGTGCCCTGTGGACCGACGGCGGGAACGACAGCTGGAACGAAAACGTGCCGTGATCCACATGCGGAACCGACATACCCGCTCCGGCTGCGGTTCACCGGCCGCTCAGCGGGCATTCACCTTTCGGACGTGCCGACGAACGGGCTAACCGTGCTCCACCCGTGGCGTCCGTTCCGGCGGGCACTATCGTGCGGCGCGCGCTGCCGTACCGGAAATGGGCGGAGCAGATGGCGATCTCGGCGGGAGGCCGCCCGGGTGACATGAGTGGCGGGATGACGTGAGCACAGCCATCGATCTGGCGGGTGCGCTGCACGAGGCCGTCCTGTACTCGGCGCCCGACGAGCTGGCGGAGCGGCTCGTGCCGCGCCTGCTGCCATCGCTCGACGAAGGCGCCCCCGTCGTCGCCGTGCTCGACGAGACCACGCGTGCGGAGGTCCGCCGGGCGCTGGGCGACGCGGCCGAGCGCGTCGAGTTCCCCGATCCCGCCGTGGTGCACCGCGTCCCGCCGTTCACCGTCGCGTCCCGGTGGGCGCGGCTGAGCCGCAGGGTCCGCACCTCGACGGGCCGCGCGACCGTCGTCGGCCAGCACGTCGAGGGCCTGCCCGGCTGCGACGGGAACCACTGGGCCCGGTTGGACCTCGCGCTCAACGTCGCCGTCGTCGGACTGCCGATCACCGTGCTCTGCCCGTACCGGACCGACGACCCGGAACTGGCGCGGGTGGAGGCGACGCACCCCCGGTTGGTGACCGCGACCGGGATGGTGTCGAGCGGCACCTACCGTCCGCCCACCGACGCACTCGTCGAGTACCCGCCGCCGCCACCGCCCGAGCTCGGGCCCTGCACCGCAGAACTGACCTTCACCGCCGACGACCTCGGCGACCTGCGCCACCTCGTCGCCGAGGTCGCCGCCCGGGGCGCCACGGCTCCCGAGCGGATCGCGGACCTCGTGCTGGCCGTGAACGAGATCGGGTCGAACAGCATCGAGCACGGCCCCGGACAGGGGCGCCTGCGGCTCTGGGTGACCGACGAGGCCGTCGTCGCCGAGGTCGCCGACCGGGGTCGGGCGGACCTGCCGTTCCCCGGCATGGTGGCACCGGCCGCGGCCGGGATCCGCGGGCGCGGGCTGTGGCTCGCCTCCGAGCTGTGCGACGTCATGCAGGTGTGGAGCGACGGCGAGGGCACCGTGGTCCGGTTGCGGATGGACCACGAGGCCTCGTAGCCGGGCTTCACATCGGGCCTCAGATCGGGCCTCAGATCGGGCGGAGCCCCCAGCTGCCCTGCCAGGTCTCGCCGGGCTCCAGCGTGATCAAGCCGGTGCCGGAGTTCAGCGCGTCCGGCGGGCAGGTCATCGGCTCGACGGCCACCGCCCGCCCGCGGCCGGGGTGGTCGCTCGGCGTGAAGACCTGCACCCACCCGAAGGCGGGCTCCGCCCACACCTCGACGCCGCCGTCCGGCCCGAGCAGCCGGTGGCGCACGAGCTCGTCGCCCGCAGCAGGGACGCAGCCGCCGAACGCGTCGTCCAACGTCACCCCCTTGAGCGGGCGGCCGTCGCGGAAGTCTGTGTCGCCCTCCGCGGGCCGGGCCGGGCCCGAGGGCAGGCCGCCCTGCAGCGGAAGGGACGTGGTGGCCGCGAGCTGCAGCGTGCAGTCGTCGGTCGCGGTGTCGCCCGCGCGGATGTAGGGGTGGGCCCCGACGCCGAACGGGACGGCAGCGGCGCCGACGTTGCTCACCGTGTGGGTGACGGTCAGTCCGTCGGCACTCACGGCGTAGCGGACCTGCGTGGCCAGCGGTACCGGCCAGCCGGGCTGCGGCGCGACCCGGGCCGCCAGGGTGATCGTGTCCGTCGCACGCTCGACGACCTCGTAGAAGGTGTAGCGGAGCAGGCCGTGGATGGCATTGCCGGGGACGGGCTCGTTGAGTGCCAACTGCTGGGGTGTGCCCTCCCACGTCCAGCGGCCGCCTGAGGTCCGGTTCGGCCAGGGCACGAGGACGGTCCCCGCGCCGCGCGGCGGGCGGCTGTCGAGCGGGAAGGGCTCGACGTAGGGCAGTCCGTTCGCGGTGAACGTGCGGAGGCCGGCACCGACCTCGGTCACGACCGCGTGGACCTCGCCCGCGGTGATGTCGAACTGCTCGCCGGTGAGAGGAAGGGGAGACACGGTCGGGAGGCTACGCGTGTCCTGTGAACCGGCGCCGCAGCGGAGCGAGGCGCCGGTTCACAGGTGGAACTACTAGTGCACGTCCTCACCGGTGACGTGCTCCTCGAGCCGGTCCGCCGTCTCGACGACGAGCCGGAACGACCGCTCGAACCCCTTGATCGCGTCGGCGTCGAGCGGTACCGAATGGCGGAACATCGTCACCCCGTCGACCGCGACGATCCCGCCGACCACCGCCTCCGACGCGAGCCCGAGCAGCTCGTCGAGCTGCGCGTCGCCGACCTTGCAGATCGGCGAGGCGATCTGCGCCCACGGCTCGTCGTCCGTGCCGACCACCTTGCGCACGACGACGAGCTGCGTCCGGTCGCCGGTGGTGGGCAGGTTGAACCACAGCTCACCTTCGGCCTGGCGCATCACCTCGTAGCGCAACCGCACGTACGAGACCAGGTCGTCCCAGCCGGCCACGTCGCCACCGCCCTCTCTCTTCTCTCGCGGACGCTACCGCGTCCGGGTACGGGGCGGGCGCCTGCCCACACCGGCCACTACCGTCGGGATGTGCACGTGCTGCTGGTGGAGGACGAGGTGCCGCTCGCGGAGATGGTGCGCCGCGGGCTCGCCGCCGAGGGTTACGCGGTGCAGGTGACGCACGACGGGGTCGCCGGGCTGGCGGCCGCGTCCAGCGGCCGGCACGACGTCGTGGTGCTCGACATCATGCTGCCCGGGCTCTCGGGCTACCGGGTGCTGGAGCGGATGCGCGCGGCCGGCAACTGGACCCCGGTCCTCATGCTCACCGCCAAGGACGGCGAGTACGACGAGGCCGACGCGTTCGACCTCGGCGCCGACGACTACCTGGTCAAGCCCTTCTCGTTCGTCGTCCTGCTGGCCCGCCTGCGGTCGCTGCTGCGCAGGCGGGGCGATGCGCGTCCGTCCGTCCTGCAGGTCGGGACGCTGCGGCTGGACCCCGCGCGGCACCGGGTGTTCCGCGACGACACCGAGATCACGCTGACCCCGCGGGAGTTCGGCGTGCTGGAGCACCTGATGCGGCGCGCGGGCGAGGTCGTCACCAAGACCGACATCCTGCGCGCGGTCTGGGACGCGCACTACGAGGGCGAGGTGAACGTCGTCGAGGTCTACGTCGGCTACCTGCGTCGCAAGATCGACGCGCCGTTCGGGACGGCCAGCATCGAGACGCTGCGCGGCGTCGGCTACCGGATGGCGGACCCGACTCCGGCGTAGCCGGCGCATTCAGCCCGGCGCCGTGCGCGGCAGCGAGCTCGGTCGCGGGGCGCGCGAGGCCGGGGCGGCGGATTCAGCCACGTCCGGCACCACGACCTCCTCCTCGACGGCGACCTCGTCGGGGGGCAGCGGCAGCCGCACCCGGAACAGGGCACCGCCCATCGGGCTGCCGACGACGTCCACGGTCCCGCCGTGTGCGGCGACGACCTCCGCGACGATGGCGAGCCCCAGCCCGGCGCCGCCGTCCGCCCGCGCACGGGCGTCGTCGAGGCGGACGAACCGCTCGAACACGCGCGCCCGCTCGTCCGGCGGCACGCCCGGCCCGTCGTCGGCGACGTCGAGCTCCGCGTGCCCGCCGGAGCGCCGCACCGAGACCACGACGGTGGAGCGGGCGTGCCGGCAGGCGTTGTCGACGAGGTTGCGCACGACCTGGGCCAGCTGCCCCCGGTCGCCGACCACGCGCACGTGTGCCGCCTCGATCCGGGGGACGATCCGCCCTGCGGGCCGCAGGCGTTCCGCCTCGGCCACCTCGTCGAGGTCGACGTCCTCGAAGCGGGGCCGCAACCCGCTCTCGTCGGCGCGGGCCAGCAGCAGCAGGGCGTCGACCAACCGGCCCAGCCGCTCGGCCTCGCCCCGCAGGGCGGTGACCGTGTCGCGGTCGGCGGCCGGCCTGGCACTGTCGCGCGACAGCAACTCCAGGCCGGTGGCGATCGTCGCGAGCGGGCTGCGCAGCTCGTGGCTCGCGTCCGCGACGAAGCGCCGCTGCACGGCCTGCCCCGCCTGCAGCCGGGCGAGCATGGCGTTCATCGTCTCGGCCAGGCGGCCGACCTCGTCGCGGGCCGCGGGCACCGGGACCCGCACGGAGGGATCCCGGGTGGTGGCCACCCGGGCGCGGATGGCCTCGACCGGCCGCAGCGCCCGCCCCGCGGCGAGGTAGGTGACGATGCCGGTGATCAGCACCAGCAGCGGGATCCCGATGAGCACCAGGTGGAAGACGGTCGTGACGGCCTCGTGCACGTCGCCGAGCGATTGTGCGGCATAGACGGCGAGGTCGCGGCCCTTCACGGACGTGCCGTAGGCGACGACCATGACCTGCTCGGTCGTCTCGGGATCGGTCTCCTTGATCCCGTCGCGGTGGGTCACCCACACGCTCCCGACGACCTCGGTGTCGCCCGGCTCCGGCAGGACCGAGGCCATCGGCTTCATCGTCCACAGCGGGTTCGACGCGCCGAGGACCTCGATGTCGCGGTCGCCGTCCTCCCCGTAGTCGCGGACCACCTGTACCAGGTCGCTGCGCTGCGCGGTGGCGTCGACGGCGTTCTTCTTGACGTCGTCCTCGAAGTTCGCCGCGACACGTTGGGCCACGACCTCGGCCTGCTCCGTCGCCGTCTCCTCCAGGGAGCTGCGCAGCAACCGGTCGGTGAGCAGGACGAGCGCGGCACCGGCGAGCAGCAGCACCACGGCCACCGAGACGGCGGCCGCGAGCGAGGTGACCGCCCGCACGCCCAGCCGGGCACGCAGCCAGCCGAGGGCGCCGGACACGTGTCGAGGGTATCGACGGTCGGCCAAGAGCAGCCTGAGAAGCGTGAGCGCATACTCGCGCCATGAGATGGACGAGGGCGTCCCTCGGAGCGGCGGCGGCCGTGGCGTCGGTCGCCGCGCACGACCTGCTCCAGCGCCGGCACGCGATCCTGCGCAACTTCCCCGTGGTGGGGCACGCCCGCTACCTGATCGAGCGGATCGGCCCGGAGCTGCGCCAGTACATCGTCGCCGGCAACGACGAGGAACGACCGTTCAGCCGCGACCAGCGCCGCTGGGTCTACGCGTCGTCGAAGCTCGAGAACAACAACTTCGGTTTCGGCACCGACAACGACATCGAGCACACCCCCGGCTACGTGATCATCAAGCACCGGACCTTCGGCCCGGCGGTCCCGCCGACGGCGAGCCACAGCGGCGAGCAGGCGTGGCTGCCGTGCGCGAAGGTGCTTGGCGCCGCGCGGGGGCGGCAGCACGCGTTCCGGCCGGACTCGGTGGTCAACATCTCCGGGATGAGCTTCGGGGCGCTGTCGGCCAACGCCGTCACCGCGCTCAACCGCGGCGCCGCCCTCGCGAGCTGCCTGCAGAACACCGGCGAGGGAAGCATCTCGCCGTACCACCGCAGCGGTGGCGGGCTGGTCTACCAGGTCGGCAGCGGCTACTTCGGCTGTCGCGACGAGAACGGCCGGTTCGACCTCGCCCGCTTCAAGGACACGGTGGCGTCGGCTCCGGTGCGTGCGCTGGAGGTCAAGCTCAGCCAGGGGGCCAAGCCCGGGCTCGGCGGGGTACTGCCCGGGGTCAAGGTCTCGGCCGAGATCGCCGCGACGCGCGGGGTGCCGCAGGGGGCCGACTGCGTGAGCCCGTCGCGGCACGCGGAGTTCTCCGACGTCGACGGCATGCTCGACTGGGTCGAGATGCTGGCGGCCGAGACCGGGCTGCCGGTCGGGATCAAGTCGGCCGTCGGCGACCTGTCGTTCTGGCACGAGCTGGTCCGGCTGATGGCCGACACGGGCCGCGGGGTGGACCTGGTGACGATCGACGGCGGCGAGGGCGGCACCGGCGCGGCGCCGCTGGTCTTCGCCGACTCGGTGAGCATGCCGTTCCGCCTGGGCTTCAGCCGCGTCTACCGGATCTTCGCCGAGGCCGGGCTGCACGAACGCGTAATATTCGCCGGCTCGGGCAAGCTCGGGTTGCCCGACAACGCCGTGGTCGCCTTCGCGCTCGGCGCGGACCTGGTCAACGTGGGCCGCGAGGCGATGCTCGCCGTCGGGTGCGTCCAGGCGCAGAAGTGCCACGCCGACACCTGCCCGACGGGCGTGGCGACGCAGAACCCCTGGCTCGCGCACGGGCTGGATCCCGCGCTCAAGTCGGTGCGCTGCGCCAACTACATCCGCACGCTGCGCCGCGACCTGCTCAAGCTGGCCGAGGCCACGGGCGTCGAGCATCCCGGCCTGATCGGGTGCTCGTCGGTGGAGATCCTGACGGGCCAGTCGGAGGCGACGCCGCTGCACGAGGTGTACGGCTACGACCCCGCGTGGGGCTTCCCGTCGGATGTGGACCGGAAGGAGATCGCCCGGCTCATGCGGGAGACCGCCCCGGAGGGTCACCGCGGCGAGAGCTCCCCCGAGCCGCGCGGGACCAGGACCGTCGGCACCGGGTAGATCGCCGGAGGTCCGGCGTGGCCTGTCATCCGGGCGAACAGCAGGTCCGCGGCCCGGGTGCCGATCCGTCGGGCGTCCTGCGCCACGACCGTCACGCCGGGCGACAGCAGGTCCGCGGTGTCGAAGTCGCCGAACCCCACCAGCGCGACCAGCCGCTGCAACCCGAGCCGGTGCAGCGCCCGCAGCGCGGTGACGGTCACCGCGTCCCGCGCGGTGAACAGCGCCGTCGGCGGGGTGGCCGTGCGGAACAGCGCGCTCACTGCCCGCTCGGCGTGCCCCGCGTCCGGGAGACCGCCGACGACGAGCGCCGGGTCCGGGACGATCCCGGCCGCCTCGAGCCCGGCCCGGTAACCGGCGAGGCGAGCGCTCGGCGCGGCCCGGTCGCCGAGGAAGGCGATCCGGGTGTGGCCGGCCGCTGCGAGGTGCCGGACCGCGGACGCCGCGCCGGCCGCGTCGGTCGCCACCACGGCGTCGACGTCGAGCCGCCCGGGCACCCGGCCCACGCACACGACCGCGGTGCCCGAGGCCACCTCGGAGCCGAGGTACGACTGGTCGTCGGCGGCGGGCACGAGGATCAGCCCGTCGGTCCGGCGGGCGGAGAACGCCGCCGCCAGTGCCCGCTCGCGCCCGGCGTCGCCGTCGACGCTGGCCGAGAGCACGACCACCCCGCGCGCCACGGCGACGTCCTGCACCGCACGCAGCACCGTCGCGCAGAACGGGTCGGCGACGTCGTCGAGGAGCAGCCCGATCGACGCCGTGCGGGTGTCGCCGCGGCGCAGCACACGGGCACCCACGTTCGGGTGGAAGCCCAGCTCGTCGACCGCCTGCCGGACGCGCCCGATCAACGCGGGCGAGACCCCGGCCTCATCGTTGACCACCCGCGACACCGTCTTGAGGCTGACCCCGGCCCGGGCGGCGACGTCGCGCATCGTCGGCCGCCTGCCGTCGCCCACGCTGCCCCCGCTCCGGTCCCGCCGAGAACCGGGTGATCGTGACGGAACCGTGATTCCGCCTGCCCGGATCCGCGCTTGCCCGACAGTGTGGCGTGCCTCACGCTTCGCCGACAACGTTGTCCATCGTCGACGAGGACGAGAGGTCCCACCAGTGAGGAACCCCATCTCCCCCGGCGGCCGCCGTGCCGCCCTGATCGCGACCGGCCTCACGGCCTCCCTCGTGCTCGCCGCGTGCGGTGGCGGCGGGTCTACCGGATCGAGCGGATCGGGTGCCAGTGGGAGCGCGTCCGGCGACGAGGTGATCGTCGGCCTGATCACCAAGACCGACACCAACCCGTTCTTCGTGAAGATGAAGGACGGCGCGACGCAGGCCGCCCAGCAGGCGGGCGTCACGCTGCAGTCGTTCGCGGGCAAGCAGGACGGCGACAACGAGGCCCAGGTCCAGGCGATCGAGAACCTGATCTCCGCGGGCGCCAAGGGCTTCATGATCACGGCGAACGACTCCAAGGCGATCGTCCCGTCGCTGGACAAGGCCAAGCAGGCCGGCATGCTCGTCATCGCGCTCGACACGCCGGTCGACCCGGCGGACGCCGCCGACGCCACGTTCGCGACCGACAACTTCCAGGCCGGCAACCTCATCGGGCAGTGGGCCAAGGCGAAGTTCGCGGCCGAGGGCAAGCAGGCCAAGATCGCGCTGCTGGACCTGAGCCCGAACGGCGTCTCCGTCGACGTCCAGCGGCACAACGGCTTCCTCACCGGCTTCGGCATCAACGTGCCCGACAGAGATGTGATCACCGACATCGCCGACCCGCAGATCGTCGGCCGCGACGTGACCGACGGCGCGGAGGAGGGCGGCCGCACCGCGATGGAGAACCTCCTGCAGAAGGACTCGTCGATCAACCTCGTCTACACGATCAACGAGCCGGCCGCGTCCGGCGCGTACGCCGCGCTCGAGGCCGCAGGCAAGCAGAACGACGTCACGATCGTCTCGATCGACGGCGGCTGCCCCGGCGTGGCTGCGGTCAAGGCCGGTCAGATCGGCGCGACGTCCCAGCAGTACCCGCTGAAGATGGCGCAGGAGGGCGTCGCCGCCGTCGCGCAGTTCGCCAAGGACGGCACCAAGCCGGAGGCGACCGCCGGAAAGACCTTCACCGACACCGGGGTCAACCTGATCACCGACGCACCGCAGACCGGGGTCGAGTCCCAGGACACCACCTTCGGCCAGCAGAACTGCTGGGGCTGACGGTTCGCGCCCGGCCGGCGCGTGCACCGCGCCGACCGGGCTCCTCCTCTTCATGGACCGGGAGGTCCCCGATGGCGAACGACCCCGCCCCTGACAAGTCCGGTGGTGCGGTGACCACGGCGCCCCGCGAGCCCGACGCCGGTTTCCCGGACCGCAAGCCGGAGCCGCTCGGCCTGCGCATCCAGCACGTCCTGCACGCCAACCCGATCCTCGGCCCGCTCGCCGTGCTGGTGCTGGCGATCATCGCGTTCTCGCTCGTCAGCGGCCGGTTCCTGTCGGTCGCGAACCTCGGGCTCGTGCTCGCCCAGGTCACGGTGATCGCGACACTGGCGCTGGGCCAGACACTGGTGATCCTCACGGCGGGCATCGACCTCTCCGCGGGCGCGATCGCGGTGTTCTCGTCGATCATCATGGCGAACCTGGCGACCAAGGCCGGCCTGCCCGGTCCGGTCGCCCTGCTGCTCGGCTTCGCCTTCGGCACGGCGATGGGCCTGCTCAACGGGCTGCTCGTGACGCGCATGAAGCTCCCGCCGTTCATCGTCACGCTCGGCACGTTGAGCATCTTCTTCTCGCTGAACTCGGTGGTCAGCAAGAGCGAGACCGTCCGCGGCTCGGACATGCCCGACATCATGACGTGGACGGGGAACACCTTCGGCGTCGGCGGCTTCCGGATCACCTACGGCTCGATCATCATGCTGCTGCTGTTCGCGTTCTTCTTCTACGCGCTCAGCCGCACCGCCTGGGGCAAGCACGTCTACGCGACCGGCGACGACATCGAGGCCGCCCGCCTCGCCGGCATCCGGACGGACCGCGTGCTGCTCTCGGTCTACACCGTCGCCGGGTTGATCTACGGCATCGGCGCCTGGGTGCTGATGGGCCGGCTCGCGTCCGCCAGCCCGAACGTCGGCGTCGAGTACAACCTCGACTCCATCACCGCCGTGGTGCTGGGCGGCACGAGCCTCTTCGGCGGCCGCGGCCTGGTGCTCGGCACGCTGGTCGGCGCGCTCATCGTCGGCGTCTTCCGCAACGGCCTGCAGCTCGGCGGCGTCGACGTCGTCTGGCAGGGCTTCGCGATCGGCCTGCTCGTGCTCGTCGCCGTCTCGATCGACCAGTGGATCCGGAAGGTGAAGGTATGACCGCGACCGAGCCCGCGGCCCGCCACGCCGCCCCCGACCACTCCGGCGCCGACCGCCCCACACCGGTGCTGCAGGCGAAGGGCCTCACCAAGCGGTACGGCCCGGTCACGGCCATCGCCGGCAGCGACCTGGAGCTCTACCCCGGGGAGATCCTGGCGGTCATCGGCGACAACGGGGCCGGCAAGTCCAGCCTGATCAAGGCCCTGTCCGGGGCGCTCGTCCCGGACGAGGGCGAGATCTTCCTGGAGGGCAAGCAGGTCAACTTCCGGAGTCCGATGGACGCCCGCACGGCCGGCATCGAGACCGTCTACCAGACCCTCGCCGTCGCACCGGGCCTGGACATCGCGGACAACCTGTTCCTGGGCCGGGAGGTGCGCAAGCCCGGCATCCTCGGCTCGGTCTTCCGCATGCTCGACCGCAAGCACATGCGCGACGAGGCCAAGCGGTACATGAGCGAGCTGGGCATCGCCACGCTGCAGAACATCGGCCAGGCGGTGGAGAGCCTGTCCGGCGGGCAGCGACAGGGCGTGGCGGTGGCCCGGTCGGCGGCCTTCGGGAGCAAGGTCGTGATCCTCGACGAGCCGACCGCGGCGCTGGGCGTCAAGGAGGGCAACCGGGTGCTCCAGCTCATCCGCGACGTGCGTGACCGCGGGCTGCCCGTGATCTTGATCAGCCACAACATGCCGCACGTGTTCGAGATCGCCGACCGGATCCACATCCAGCGCCTCGGCAAGCGGGCGACGGTGATCACTCCGCAGTCGCACTCGATGTCGGAGGCGGTGGCGATCATGACGGGTGCCGCGGAGCCACCACCGCCCGTCGCGTGAGCGGGAGAACGGCGGTCCCGGACGGCGTCATCGACCGCTGAACGCCGACCGTCCGCAGCAGCGCGGCGGTAACGAAAGCAACCAGATCGACGAGACCCCCGTTGCAGCAGGGTGCGATCCGGGCACTCACCGGAACGGGGGGCTCGTGCACTTTCGGGGACAGGCGGCTGCGGCAATTACCGCGACGCGGATTGCGGCGTCAAAGCCGTGATCGCCCGCGGGCGCCGACAGGACCGGTTGTGTCGACGAACGGCGCGGGGTCGCACGATCCGGGGCATCCCTCGCATTCGGGGATGACGCACATAACACCTTGGCTACGATCGCCATCGAAGCAGCAACCCAGGAGCGTCATGGCGAACGTGAGACATCAGAGGGTGCGGCGCACTGCGCAGCTCCTCACCACAGCGGCGAGTGTCCTCGCGCTGCTCGGCCTCGCGGCTGCTCCCGCCGCGGCCATCCCTGCCATCCCCCGCGTCCCGGTTCCGGCCGCACCGGCGGTCCCGGCGCCCGCAGCGGTTCCGGCCCCTGCCGCAGTTCCGGCGGTTCCACCCGCTCCCGCGGTCCCGGCCGCGCCGGCCGTGGTGGTCTCCGAGCGGAGCGCCTCCTCCGTCTCGCTCCTGGCGACGGGCTTCGCCCGGCAGTCCAACGTCGACTTCACCGTGACGATGGGCGGATGCACCGGGCGCAGCTCGATGCTCGCCACCGCGGACGCCCTGCTCGCGCAGTTCGCGATCACGCCGACCTGCACCGGGCCGGCGACTGCCACGGTGAAGGCCGGGACCCAGTCGGCCACCACCTCGTTCGTGATCGACAACCCGAACGGCGGTGCGACGGCGGCGCCGGCCCCGGCCGGGCCCACCGCAGCCGGCCCCCCCGCGGCGGCCGCCGCCCCGGCCAAGGACTCGGGCGTGTTGGGCAAGCGGCCGGTGTCGTCGAAGTGCACGGTCAAGGCCAGCGGCGCCAATGTTCCCGCGGCGAAGGCAGGCGACACGGTGTGCTTCACCGGTGCGCTCACCAGCCGGCTCAACATCCGTGGGGGCGGCACGCCGGGGGCGCCGATCGTCTACTCAGGAATGGGTACGGCGACCGTTCCCGGGATCACCGCCCGCGGCAACAACATCGTGCTCGAGGGATTCGTCTCCAAGGGCGCGCAGGACCACGGGATCTACGTCTCGGGCAGCAACATCACCGTGCAGGACAACGACATCTCGTCGGTCAACATCGGCAGCGACGACGTCGACGCGATGCGCTTCTTCGGCAACAACATCACCATCCAGCACAACTACTCGCACGACATCTGGGCGAACCCGGGCAAGGGCGGCTCGCCGCACACGGACTGCATGCAGACCTACACCTCGGACTCCGAGTCGGCCAGCTCGAACATCAAGATCCTGAACAACAAGTGCGCGAGCTCGCAGTTCCGCCAGTGCCTGATGGCCGAGGGCCCGCACGACGACGACGGCGACGGCGAGGGCAACGGGGTGGGCCAGAGCGCGAACTGGACGGTCTCCGGCAACTACTTCGAGTGCCACGCCCCGGCCCAGACGGTCGCGCTTCAGGACATCCAGAACGTGACGTTCTCCAACAACAACTTCGCGGGCAGCGGCAACAAGGCGATCGCACTGCAGAAGCGCGCCAGCGGCGCGACCGTCACGAACGACAACGTCAAGGGCCCGGGCTACAAGCAGCTCGTCGGGATCGACGACAACTCCGCCCGGCAGGGCTTCAAGGGCCCCTCCTGATCAGGCGGCGCCGGATCGGGACCCCGGTCGGCGCCCATCCCCACCGAGCGAACGCGGCGTCGGGTAGGTCTGACCTACCAGACGCCGCGTTCGCTCATTTCGGCCGCTACGCGTCGACGACGATCGCGCCGCCCTCCTCGCGCACCGCGTACGTGCGCACGGCGTAGTCGCCGTTCAGGCACGTGCCGTCCATGAGCGAGAAGAAGTAGTTGTGCAGGGGGCAGATGACCTTCTTCGCATCGAACTGCCCGTCGGCCAGCGGGCCGCCGGAGTGCGGGCAGACGGCGTCGACCGCCCGCAGCTCACCCGACCGCAGCCGGAACACCGCCACCATCGCGTCGCCCACCGCATAGGCGCGCGAGCCGCCCACGGGCAGGTCGCCGCTCGGGGCGATGGCATAGCTCGTGATCTCCGAAGAAGACACTGTGGTCATGCCTGCGCCCCCTCGTAGTCCGACACGGTCCCGTGTCCGCTCGCGAACGGCCCGCTCGACGCCGGGCCGCGGCCTGCCGACGACGCCAGCAGGCTCCCGTCGGGCGCCCGTCGCACCGGCACGATCGGCAGCGGGATCAGCGGCAGGTTGTTCGCGAACTGCCCCGGCCCCGACGGCTCGCGCCCGTCCTGCCACGGGTCGCGGTAGGCGTCGATCGACTCCTGGATCCGCTCCTCCAGGCCGGCGACGATGCCGTCGCGGTCGTCGACCAGGATCGCCTTGAGCTCGTCGAGCCCGACCCGCGGCACGAAGTCGTACGTGCGCTCGAGCCACTTGCCGTTCTCGCGGTAGTACTGCATGAAGACTCCGGCCAGCCGGACCACCTCGTCGTGGCCGTCGACGGTGGCCAGCACGTCGCCTCGCCGGACCGACGCCCCCGCGGCACCGCCGATCAGCAGGTCCCACCGGTCCTCTCCGACCGCGACCACGCCGACGTCCTTGACCAGCGCCTCCGAGCAGTTACGCGGGCACCCGGCGACGGCGAGCTTCATCTTCGCCGGGCTCTCCAGCCCCTGGTAGCGCTGCTCCAGCTTGATCCCGAGATCCGTGGAGTCGCCGAGGCCGAAGCGGCAGAAGTCGGTGCCGACGCAGGTCTTGACCGTGCGGAACGACTTGCCGTACGCGTAGCCCGACGGCATGTCAAGGTCCGCCCAGACGTCGGGCAGGTCCTCCTTGCGCACGCCCAGCAGGTCGATCCGCTGCCCGCCGGTGATCTTGATCATCGGGACGTCGTACTTGTCGGCGACGTCGGCGATCCGGCGCAGCTGCGCCGAGTCCGTGACCCCGCCCTTGATCTGCGGCACCACCGAGAACGTGCCGTCGCGCTGGATGTTGGCGTGCACGCGGTCGTTGATGAACTTCGCGTCGCTCTCGCTGACGAAGTCGCCGTTCCAGACCACCCGCAGCAGCGACGTCAGCGGCATCTTCGACCCCGCGTCCTCGCCCTCGGGCGCCAGCGCCGCCAGCACCGCGGACACCGACCGCAGGTTCTGCTCCTTGATCGCCGCGATCAGCGTGGGCTTGTCCATGGGGATCGCCGGGACGTACCAGTTGGCACTCTCGTCGACCCCGAGCTCGCCGCCGCTCTCCGTGACCGCCCACTCGACGACGTCCTTGACCAGCGGCTTGCACGCCCCGCAGCCCTTGCCCGCCCGGGTGGCCGCCATGCAGCCCGACACGGTGTGCTCCCCGCCGCGCACGCACGCGACCAGGTCGCCCTTGGAGACGCCGTTGCAGTTGCAGACCTGCACCGAGTCGTCCATCTCGGCCGCGCCCTGCTCCTCGGACGGCCCGGCGAGCTCGAACAGGAGCTCGACGCGCTCCTCGGGCAGCGGCAGTCCGCGGTCGAAGCTCTGGGTCAGGAACGCGACCTTCTTGACGTCGCCGAGCAGCATCGCGCCGATCAGCTTGCCGTCGCGGATGACCACCGACTTGTAGACGCCGTGCTTGGGCTCGGCGAACCGGACCCACTCGTCGTCCGGCTTCTCGGGGCCCTTGACGCCCATCGCCGCCACGTCGACCCCGGCCACCTTGAGCTTCGTCGCGATCCGCGACCCGTGGTAGGCGGCCTTCGGGTTCACGCCCGTGACGTGGTCGGCGAGCACGACGGCCTGCTCCCACAGCGGCGCGACCAGGCCGTAGACCTCGCCGCGGTGCTGGGCGCACTCGCCGACGGCGTAGATGTCGGGGTCGTCCACCGAGCGCATCTGGTCGTCGGTGACGATCGCGCGCTCGACGGTCAGCCCGGAGACGACGCCGAGGCCGACGTTCGGCCGGATGCCGGCGGTGAGGACGACCATGTCGCAGTCGATCGCGCTGCCGTCCTTGAACACCACCGCGCTCACGCCGCCGCCGTGCGCCCTGATCGCGGTGGTCCGCTTGCCCGTGTGGACCGTCATGCCCATCCGCTCGAGGACCACGCGCAGGATCGCGCCCGCCTCCTCGTCGAGCTGCTGGTTCATGAGGATCGGCCCGGACTGCACCACGTGCACGTCGTGCCCGTGCTGCATCAGCCCGTAGGCCGCCTCCAGCCCGAGCAGGCCGCCACCGACGACGACGGCAGTGCGCCGTTCCGCGGCGTAGTCGAGCATCGCGGTGGTGTCGTCGAGCGTGCGGAACCCGAAGACCCCCGGCGTGAGCGTCTTGTCGTCGACCCACATGCCGTCCATCGGCGGGTAGAAGGTGCGGCTGCCCGTCGCGATGATCAGCTTGTCGTACGACTCGATCGTGCCGTCGTTGCCGTAGACCTTCTTCGAGAACCGGTCGACCCGGACGACGCGCACGCCGGCATGCAGGGTGATGTCGTTCTCGGCGTACCAGTCGAGTGGGTTGAGGTAGATCTCTTCCAGATTGGAGTCCCGCACAGCGTCGTCGCCTGCCAGCACGTGGCTGAGCATGATCCGGTTGTAGTTGCCGTACGGCTCGTCGCCGAACATCGTGATCCGGAACTGCGTGTCGCCGCCACGCTCCAGGATCTCCTCGACGGCGCGCGCACCGGCCATGCCGTTCCCGATGACGACGAGGTGGAGCTTCTCCGGGGTCGCCATCGTCTAGACCTCGACCAGCCCGAGGTCGACGACGACGGTCCCCGTCAGACCCTCGCGCGCCGCGACGTGCAGCTCGAGCACGGTGTCGTCGTCGAGGTCCTCGACCACGGCGAGCGCGACGTGGGTGCCGGCCCGCGCCCCGATCGGGAAGTAGCGCATCGGGGCGCCGTCGCGGACGAGTACCACGGTGATCAGCTCGTCCGTGCTGTTGCCGCCGCGGAAGTAGAGCGGCTGGGTGGTGACGCCCATCGGCACGGTGTAGGTCAGCGCCTTATGCAAGGGGGCGGGCTTGTCCACCCCCTGTCCCTCGAACGGGAAGATCCCCTGCAGGAAGCGGGGCGTGCTGTGCATCGGTGTCTCCTCGTGGTGGGGAATGTGGCGGGGAATCAGGTGCGTGCGACGGCCGGGCGGACCACCGCACCGTTCTTCTCTTCGGGATCGATCGCGGCCTTCTCGACGGCGACGGGGCACGTCTTGAACTCCGGCATCCGCGACGTCGGGTCGAGCGCGTCGCTGGTCAGCGCGTTGACGCAGGCGGCACCGCCCCAGTGGAACGGGACGAACACGGTGTCGCGCCGGCTGCCCGGATCGAGGCGGGCGTCGAGCACCGCACTCCCACGCGGGGTGGACAGCCGCACGGGGTCGCCGTCGGAGATCCCGAGCGAGCGGGCCAGCTCCGGGTGCAGCTCGACGTAGGGGCGTGGGACGGCCGCGGCGAGCGTCGGGCTCCGCCGGGTCTGGGTGCCCGACTGGTAGTGCGAGCGCGCGCGGCCGGTCGTCAGCAGGTACGGGTGCGCCTCGTCGGGCAGCTCGGCGGCGAGCCGGGGCCGCACCGGCAGGAAGTTGGCCCGCCCGTCCGGCGTGGCGAAGCGCTCGGTGAACACGTGCGAGGTTCCCGGGTGGTCCTCGGCAGGGCACGGCCAGAACAGCTCTTCTCCGGCGGCCAGCCGCTGGTAGGTGATCCCGGCGTAGTCGGCGATCCCGCCCGCGCTCGCCCTGCGCAGCTCGGTGAAGACCTCCTCGGGCTCGGTCGGAAAGAACTGCCCCCGGCCGAGCCGGTCCGCGATCCCCCGCCAGATGCCCAGGTCGCTGCGCACCCCGGGGGGCGGCTCGACGGCCTTGCGCCGCAGCAGCACCCGCCCCTCGGGGTTGGTCATGGTCCCGGATTCCTCGGCCCACTGCGTGGTCGGCAGCACGACGTCGGCCAGCCGAGCGGTCTCGGAGAGGAAGATGTCGGTGACGGCGAGGAAGTCCAGCGCCGCGAACCGCTCCTCGACGTGGCGCGCATTGGGCGCGCTCACGACCGGGTTCGACGCGCTGACCAGCAGCGCACGCACGCCCGCGTCCGTGCCCATCCGGTCGAGCAGCTCGTAGGCGGAGACTCCCGGGCCGGGCAGCTCGTCCGGGTCGACGCCCCATACGCCCGCGACGTGCGCCCGGTGCGCCGGGTTGGTGAGCTGGCGGTAGCCGGGGAGCTGGTCGGCCTTCTGGCCGTGCTCGCGGCCACCCTGCCCGTTGCCCTGGCCGGTGATCGTCCCCCAGCCGTTGCCCGGGCCGCTGCCGGGCAGGCCGAGTGCCAGCGCGAGGTTGATCCAGGCCTGTGCGGTGTCCGTGCCGTCGGCGTGCTGCTCGACGCCGCGGGCGGTGAGGATCATCGCGGTCGGCGCGGCGGCCATCGCCCGGACCAGTTCGTACAGGTCCGGGACCGCGATGCCGGTGACCCGCTCGACGCGGTCCGGCCAGTACGAGCGCACGGCCCGGCGCACGGCGTCGAAACCGTTGGTGCGGGTGGCGATGTACTCCTCATCGACCAGGTTCTCCCGGATCGCGATGTGCAGCAGGCCGTTGGCCAGCGAGAGGTCGGTGTTCGGCACCGGCTGCAGGTGCGTGTGGGCGAGCTCCGCCGTCGCGGTGCGCCGGGGATCGATCACGATGTGGCGGGCGCCGCGTTCGCGACCCTCCTCCAGGAAGCGCATCGCGGGCGGCATCGTGTCGGCGGGATTGCTCCCGACGAGCACGAGCACGTCGGCCTTCGGGATGTCGTCGAACGGGAACGGCAGGCCGCGGTCCATCCCGAACGCCCGGGTGCCGGCGGCGACGGCCGACGACATGCAGAACCGGCCGTTGTAGTCGATGTTGCGGCTGCGCAGCGCGACACGGACGAACTTGCCGAACTGGTAGGCCTTCTCATTGGTCAGCCCGCCGCCGCCGAACGCCCCGACGGCGTCGCGGCCGTATCGCTCCTGGGTGGCGGTGACCGCCGCGGCGATCCGGTCCAGCGCCTCGTCCCACGTCGCCTGTCGGAACGGGTCATCCCGCGAGTCGCGGACGAGCGGTGCGGTGAGGCGCTCGGGATGGTCGAGCAGCTCGGTGGCCGTCGCCCCCTTGATGCACAGCCCTCCGCGGTTGACCGGGAAGTCCGCACGCCCGACGAGGGAGAGCGTGCCGTCGGGTTTCGGGGTGAGCGTGATGCCGCACTGCAGGGAGCAGTACGGACAGTGCGTGTCGGTCGGGGCGCTCATCGCGTTCCAGCGTTGGCGATCGCAGTTACGCCCTGGTTGTGCGCTCGTTACGGAGCGCTCCTTCGGGTTCGAGGCGCCGTGTGCGTTCGTGCGTGACATGCCACCCCAGCAGTGGCGTCGGCCGTCCGCGCGGAGGCACCATGGCCGTGAACGGCCTCTCCCACCGGAGCGAGCGGCCCCACCACGCCGCCGCACCGAGGAGTTCGATCGTGAGCGAGCCTGCCCTGCTACGCCCGTCGTCGGGCCCGTCCTCGTCGCCCGACTCCGTCGCCGCGTCCGCCGGCGTCGTCTCGGAGTCGGAGCACCAGTCGCTGCGGGCCGACATCCGGCGCCTGTCGACCATGCTCGGCCAGGCCCTGGCCCACCACGGCGGCCCCGAGCTGTTGGAGCTGGTCGAGGAGGTCCGGCGGCTGTCGCGGAAGGCGCCCGAGAGCGGTGGCGCCGAGATCACGCACCTGCTCGCCGGCCTCGACACCGGCACCGCGGTCGCCCTGACCCGCGCCTTCTCCCAGTACTTCCAGCTCGCGAACACCGCTGAGCAGCTGCACCGCTCCCGCGAGCTGCGCACGCTGCGCCCGCCGGAGCGACGTCCCCTCCGGATGCTCATGCAGCGCCTGGCCGACGACTTCCCCGGCGAGGCGCGGGCCGAGGTGCAGGCCGCGCTGGAGAAGCTGGAGCTGCGGCCCGTCTTCACCGCGCACCCGACCGAGTCGTCACGCCAGTCGGTGCTGCGGGTGCTGCGCCGGGTCGGCGACGCGCTCGACCGCGGCGCGGACGACGAGGAGGTCGCCGCGCTGGTCGACCTGCTGTGGCAGACCGACGAGATCCGCCCCGGCAAGCCGACGGTGGCCGACGAGGCCAACGCCATCGGCTGGTACCTGGAGCAGCTGGCCCGCACGACCGTCCCCGAGCTGGTCGGCGAGTACGAGCGGGAGGTGCGCGCCGCCGGCTTCACCGTCCCCGACGACTCCCACCCGGTGGTGCTGGGTTCGTGGGTGGGCGGCGACCGCGACGGTAACCCGTTCGTCACCCCCGACGTCACCCGTGAGGTCGTCGCACTCAACGCGGACCGCGCGCTGCGCATCCACCTGCAGCTCGTCGAGCGACTCGTCGACGAGCTGTCGATCTCGACGCGGGTGGTCGGCGTCTCCGAGGAGCTGCGCGGTTCGCTGGCGCGCGACCGGCGGGGGTTCCCCGAGGTCTACGACCGCTACATCCGCCTGAACCAGAACGAGCCCTACCGGCTCAAGCTCTCCTACGTCCGCGCCCGCCTGGAAAACAACCGCGCGCGGATCCGGGAAGGCGCTCCGCACGTCGCCGGGCGCGACTACCTCGGCGCGCGGGAGTACGTCGCCGACCTGGAGGTGATCGACCGCTCCCTGCGCGCGCACCTGGGCGACCGCATCGCCGACGGCACGCTGGCCCGCACGCGGCGCGCCGCGAAGTCGTTCGGGCTGCACCTGGCCGAGCTCGACATCCGCGAGCACAGCGCGAAGCACCACGCCGCCCTCGGCGCGATCTACGACGCCCTCGGCGAGCTGGACAAGCCGTACGCCGAGCTGACTCGCGCGGAGCGGACCGAGCTGCTGGCCCACGAGCTGGAGCAGGGCCGTCCGCTGGTCCGCCGCCACTACGGGCTGCCGGACGAGGCGACGGACGTGCTGGCGATCTTCGACATGCTGCACGAGGTGCAGCACCAGTTCGGTACGGAGGTCTGCAGCACCTACATCGTGTCGATGTGCCAGGGCGTCGACGACCTGCTCGCCGTGACCGTGCTGGCCCGCGAGTCGTACATGGTCGAGCTCAAGCAGAACCCGCGGTCGTCGGTCGATCTCGTGCCGCTGTTCGAGACCGTGGAGGAGCTGTCGCAGGCCGGCGCGCTGCTCGACGAGCTGCTGTCGGTGCCGGGCTACCGCCGGCAGGTGACCAACCGTGGTGACCTCCAGGAGATCATGCTGGGCTACTCCGACTCGAACAAGCTCGCCGGCATCACCACATCGCAGTGGCAGATCCAGCGGGCGCAGCGGCAGCTGCGCGACGTCGCGGCCAAGCACGGCGTGCGCCTGCGGCTGTTCCACGGGCGCGGCGGGTCGGTCGGGCGCGGCGGCGGCCCGGCGGGCGAGGCGGTCATGGCGACCCCGTACGGCACGGTCGACGCCACCATGAAGCTCACCGAGCAGGGCGAGACGATCAGCGACAAGTACTCGCTGCCCGCGCTCGCGCACGACAACCTGGAGATCCTGCTCTCCTCGACGCTCGACGCCACGCTGATGCACACCTCCTCGCGGCTGGACCCGCCGACGCTGGCCCGGTTCGACGAGGCCATGGACTGCGTCAGCGACCACGCCCGC
The DNA here is from genome assembly GCF_031845345.1 of Pseudonocardia charpentierae. NCBI lineage: Bacteria > Bacillati > Actinomycetota > Actinomycetes > Pseudonocardiales > Pseudonocardiaceae > Pseudonocardia > Pseudonocardia charpentierae. Next base: position 142,663 of record NZ_JAVREJ010000001.1, read on the forward strand.
ACCGCCTACCGCCGGCTCGTCGACGACCCGGGCCTGCCCGACTTCTTCGCCGCCGCGACGCCGGTCGACGAGCTCGGCCGGCTCAACGTGGGCTCGCGGCCGTCGAAGCGGCCCGGCACGTCGGCGCCGACGCTGGACGACCTGCGGGCGATCCCGTGGGTGTTCGGGTGGACGCAGACCCGCATGGTCGTGCCGGGGTGGTTCGGCCTGGGCAGCGGCCTGCGGGCCGCGCGCGAGGCCGGGTACGGGCCGGTCCTCGACGAGATGCGGGAGTGGGCGTTCTTCGCGAACCTGCTCGGCAACGTCGAGATGACGCTGGCGAAGACAGACCTGCGGATCGCCGAGTTCTACGTCTGCAACCTGGTGGAGCCCGGCCTGCAGCCGATCTTCGAACTGATCAAGGCCGAGCACGAGATGACCGTCCGCGAGGTCCTGCGCCTGCTCGGCACGACGACGCTGCTGGCCCGGCACCCGGTGCTGCGCAACACGCTGTCGGTGCGCGCGGGGTACCTGGAGCCCCTGCACCACCTGCAGGTCGAGCTCCTGGCGCAGCGGCGGAAGGTGGCGGAGGCGGACGGCGACCTCAACCGCGCACTGCTGCAGACGGTGAACGGGATCGCGGCGGGGTTGCGGAACACGGGCTGAACGACGGCTCGCGGTGGGCGCGAGGACGTCAGCATGGTGGCTTTGCTGCGGTCGGAGTGCAGCAAAGCCACCATGCTGCACTCCCGGGCGGCGCCGTTCGCCGGTTCCGTCAGCTCGGGTAGTCGCGCAGCAGGTGCTCCTCCGCCGCGCGCAGGTACTCCGCCACCGCGTCCGCCGCCGCGTCGCGCTCCCCCGCCTCGAGCAGCGCGCAGATCCGGGCGTTCTGGGTGAGGTAGGGCTCGTGGAACTCGCGGACGCCCGGCATCCGGTGGAAGACCAGCCGCATCTCGGCCAGCAGGAGCGCCATCTGCTGGTCCAGCCGAGGGCTGCCGGCGAGCGCGACGAGGGCCCGGTGGAAGTGCTGGTTCGCGCTCGCGAGGTCGTCCCACCGGCCGTTCTCGGCCGCGTCCCGGCCCTCGTCGACCGCCCGTCGCACGGCGGCGACCCGGGTGTCGTCGGCCGCCTCGCCCGCCCGGACCGCCGCGGGCTCGATGAGCCGCCGCGCCCGGTAGACGTCGCGGACGGCCTCCCGGTCCGGACGCGCCACGAACACCCCGCGGTGCGGCTCCCGCATCAGCACCCGCTCGGCCACGAGCTGGCTCATCGCCTCGCGCACCGTGTTGCGCGAGACGCCGAGCGCCGTGCACAGCCGCTGCTCCGGTAGCCGGGCGCCGGGCAGCAGCCGACCCTCGACGACCTCCTCGCGCACCGCGTCGGCGACGCGCTCGGCCGTCGAGGTCCACGCGAACTGGCGCCGGGCCCGGGCGAGCGAGTCGACGGCGGGGTCGAGCGCTGTCATGACATCAACCGTAGGGGGTACTCCCGCTCGCCTGCCGTAACGCGGACTTCACGTTCGCAGGATTGCAGGATTGCAGGATTGTTGAACAATCCCTACGCTCGCCGGACCGGTACCCGAGCACAGGAGAGCGCGATGACCGAGCGCGACGACCTGACCGACCCGCCCACGAAGCTGCCGAGCACTCCACGCAAGGTCATCGTGGCGAGCCTGATCGGCACGTCACTGGAGTGGTACGACTTCTTCCTCTACGGCACGGCGGCCGCGCTGGTGTTCAACCAGCTCTTCTTCCCGGGCTTCGACCCCGCGGTCGGCACGCTGCTGGCGTTCGCCACCGCCGCCGTGGGGTTCGTAGCCCGCCCGCTGGGCGGCATCGTCTTCGGGCACTTCGGCGACCGGAACGGCCGCAAGACGGTCCTCGTGGTCACCCTGCTGATCATGGGTGGCGCGACGTTCCTCATCGGCCTCCTGCCGACGTACGCCACGATCGGCATCTGGGCGCCGATCCTGTTGGTGGCGCTGCGCTTCGTGCAGGGCCTCGGCCTGGGCGGCGAGTGGGGCGGCGCCGTGCTCATGGCGCTCGAGCACGGCGCCCCGGACAAGCGCGGGCTCAACGCGAGCTGGCCGCAGGTCGGCGTGCCGGTCGGCAACCTGCTCGCCGCCGGCGTGCTGGCCGTGCTGAACCTCGTCCTGTCGGACGAGGCCTTCCTGTCGTGGGGCTGGCGCGTCGCGTTCCTGCTGTCCGGCGCGCTCGTGCTGGTCGGGCTCTGGATCAGGACGACCATCGCGGAGAGCCCACTGTTCGCGGAGGTCGAGCAGTCCGGCGAGAAGGCCAAGATGCCCCTTCTCGAGGTGATCAAGCGCCACCCGCGCGGGCTGTTCGTCGCGATGTTCGCCCGGATCGGCACGGACGTCGCCTTCTACACCTTCACGCTGTACATCCTCACGTTCCTCACCACGAACCTCGGCCTGCCGCGCCAGGTCGGGCTCAACGCCGTGCTCATCGGCTCGGTGTTCCAGGTGGCGCTCATTCCGCTGTTCGGCGCGCTGTCGGACCGCTACGGGCGCCGCCCGATCTACGCGATCGGCGCCGCGAGCGCGGCCGTGTGGGGCTTCGCGTTCTTCCCGCTGCTGTCCACGAAGTCGACCGTCCTCATCGTGCTGGCCACCGTCGTCGCGCTGGTCACCCACGCGATCATGTACGGACCGCAGGCCGCGTTCATCGCCGAGATGTTCTCCACCGAGCTGCGCTACAGCGGCGCGTCGATGGGCTACCAGATTGCCGGAATCCTCGGCGGCGCGATCGCCCCGATCGTGTCGATCGCCCTGGTTAGCGCGTTCGGCAGCGCCTACGCGGTGTCGGTGTACCTGGCGGCCATGATGGTGCTCACGCTGATCGCGCTCAAGCTCGCGCCCGAGACCGCCCGGACGGACCTGCATGACGAGCCGGTGCACCGGTGACCACACTCGACCTCAACTCCGACCTCGGCGAGTCGTTCGGCCGCTGGGAGCTCGGCGACGACGAGGCGATGCTGGCGCTCGTCACGTCGGCGAACGTCGCGTGCGGGTTCCACGCGGGCGACCCGACGACGCTGCGGCGGACGTGCGTGGGAGCTGTGGAGCACAGCGTCGTGGTCGGCGCGCAGGTGGGCTACCGCGACCTCGCCGGCTTCGGCAGGCGCTTCGTCGACGTGGCGCCGAACGAGCTGGCCGACGACGTCGTCTACCAGATCGGTGCGCTCGACGGGATGTGCCGGGTGGCCGGGACGGCGGTCCGGTACGTCAAGCCGCACGGCGCGCTGTACAACGCGATCGTCCATCACGAGGAGCAGGCCGCGGCGGTCGTGGCCGCGGTCCGGGACTACTCGGCCGAGCTTCCGGTGCTCGGCCTGCCGGGATCGGCGTTCCTGCGCGCGGCGGAGAAGGCGGGGCTGCGGACCGTGCGGGAGTTCTTCGTCGACCGCGGCTACACCCCTTCCGGGACGTTGGTGCCGCGTCGGGAGCCGGGGGCCGTGTTGCACGATCCGGACGAGGTCACGGCGCGCGTGCTCCGGCTGCTCGACGAGGGTGTCGTGACGGCGATCGACGGGAGCGACGTCGCCGTCGAGGCCGAATCGGCGTGCGTCCACGGCGACTCGCCCGGCGCCGTCGAGATGGCGCAGGCCGTGCGCGACGGGCTGACCCGGGCCGGCGTCTCGGTGCGGGCGTTCGTGTGAAGGTGCTGCCGTTCGGCGACGCGGCGCTGCTCGTCGAGGTCGACGGGCTGCCGGAGGTGCTCGCGCTGGCCGCGGCGGTGCGCGAAGCGCGGCCGACCGGGATGCTCGATGTGGTGCCCGCCGCTCGGACAGTGCTGGTCACGGTCACGCCCGGCACCGATCTCGCCGCGCTGCGCAGAACCGTCCTGGCGCTGCCCGTCGACCCGTCGTCCGCGCCGGAGGGCGGCACCGTCGAGATCCCGGTGACCTACGACGGGCCGGATCTCGCCGAGGTCGCGCGGCTCACCGGGCTCTCCGAGGACGACGTGGTCGCCGCACACACCGGGACCCCGTGGCGGATCGCGTTCGGCGGGTTCGCCCCGGGCTTCGCTTACCTGACCGGGGGCGACGAGCGGCTGCGGGTGTCGCGCCGCGACGAGCCACGCACCACGGTGCCGGCCGGCGCCGTCGGGTTGGCCGGGGAGTTCAGCGGCGTCTACCCGCGGCCGTCGCCGGGGGGCTGGCAACTCATCGGATCGACCGACGTCCAGCTGTGGGAGCCGAACCGCGACCCGCCGGCGCTGCTGGAACCCGGCGGATGGGTCCGCTTCGTGGTGGCGGGCGGGGCAGCATGAGACGGGGGCTTCCGGCTCCTCCCAGCATCCGTCGACTCCCCGCAGAGCTAGATGCCTCTGCGACGTGGGTGGGGTCGCTGCGAGGTCAGCACGGGGAGGGGTCATGAGTCGCGCCCTCGAGGTCGTCGCCGTGGGCGCGCTGGCGCTCGTCGAGGATCTCGGGCGGCCCGGACACGGGGCGTCCGGGGTCGGACGGTCCGGCGCCGCCGACCGCGCGGCGTTGACGCTGGCCAATCGCCTGGTCGCGAACGACGAGGGAGCCGCGGCCGTCGAGGTGGTGTTCGGCGGGCTCGCCGTCCGGGCGACGTCCCTGCTGACCGTCGCCCTGGCTGGTGCCGCGGCTCCGGCGACGGTGGACGGCACGCCGGTGGGCCACCACACCGTCGTCGACCTGCGGCCCGGACAGGTGCTGCGCCTCGGGATGCCGCCGACCGGCCTGCGCACCTACCTCGCGGTCCGCGGCGGCATCGACGTCGCGCCGGTGCTCGGGTCGCGCAGCACGGACACGTTGTCCGGGCTCGGGCCGCCTCCGCTGCAGACCGGCGACGAGCTGCCGGTCGGCCCAGAGCCGGCCGAGCTGCCGCTCATCGACGTCGCCCCGGTCTGCCCGCCGCCCGGCGACACCGTCGTGCTGCACGCCGTCTTCGGCCCACGAGCCGACTTCGTCGCCGACCCCGCGGAGCTGACACGCACCACGTGGACGGGGTCGAGCCGCAGCGACCGGGTCGGCATGCGGTTGGAAGGCGGTCGGCTGCGCCGGGCCGACGACGCGGAGGTGCCGAGCGAGGGGATGGTCCGCGGCGCGATCCAGGTGCCGCCGGGCGGGGAACCGGTCGTGTTCCTCGCCGATCATCCGGTGACGGGCGGCTACCCGGTGGTCGCCACGGTCTGCGACGCGGACGTCGACCGCGCGGCGCAGGTCCGGCCCGGCCAGAGCGTCCGGTTCGTCGTCGTCCCACCGTCCTGGAAGGACACTCCCTGACCGATGCTCGCGACCGTTCGGCCCACCGGTCTACGGCCTTCGGCGCAACCTGTCGGCCTCGGCCTCCGGGAGTGGTTGACCAGCGGCATCAGCGGCAACCCGGCACACGAACGGGTGACTGGTGCGTTGCGAGGGGGTGACGGCCATCGACGTGACGTGGCGGCCTCGGCTCCTGTCCGCGATGCGCCGAACTCTCGTGCTCGCCGCCTTCCTCTGCGGCTTTCTCCTGGCCGCCGCGTTGCTCGCATCCACGGCGCGGGCGAGCACGTCGCCCGCGGGTGCGGTCGGCGATCTCGTGGCGGCGGTGGCGGGGAAGGACAAGGGCTCGTCGGACGGCGGTGGGTCGGACAAGTCGTCGGGTGAGAAGTCCGGCGGCTCCGACGGTGAGAAGTCCGGCGGTTCGGACGACGACAAGTCCAAGAGCGACAAGTCCAAGAGCGACAAGTCCTCGGACGACAAGTCCAAGGACGACAAGGACTCGGACGGCGCCAAGAAGGACGACAAGTCCACGAGCGAGTCCACGAGCAAGAAGTCCGAAGACGACAAGGACTCGGGCGACAAGGCCGACAAGCCCGAGGTCGAGAAGGCGAAGAGCTCCAAGACCGATAAGGCCGGCGACGACGAGCCCAAGGCCGAGTCGTCGAAGGCCCAGGCGTCCGCGAAGAGCAAGACCAAGTCCGACGCGAAGCCCGCGAAGCCCGCGAAGGCCGAGTCTTCGAAGGCCAAGTCCGCCAAGACCCAGGACTCCACGGCTGAGAACTCAAAGCCCGAGCCGGCCAAGGCCAAGGCCGAGCCCGCAAAGGTCAAGCCTGCCAAGTCCGAGTCGACGAAGGCAGCATCGGACGTTCAGCAGGCCACGAGCGACTCGTCGAAGCCTGCGTCCGCCGGCATCTCGTCCACGCTGTCCGGCGCCGTCGACAGCGTGGTTACGAAGGTCGTCGACTCGGACGACAAGGCGGTCGCCAAGCCGACGGCGTCCACCGAGCTCGCCTCAGCCGTCGGGGACGCCGTGGAGTCGGCCGGCGGATCGATCGCCGACGCCGCGAAGCCCGCCGTGGAGAAGGCCACCGAGCCCGCACGCGCCCGCACCGAGCAGGCCGTGGACGGTGCCGTCGCACGCGTGACCGACGCCGTCGTGAAGCCCACCACCGACACCGTCGCATCCACCGCAAACCCCGCCGTCGACACCGCCACTGCGGTGGCTGACGCACCCGACCTCGACGCGGTCGTCCCTTCGGTCAAGCCGGTCATCGAGCCCGCGGCGTCCGCCGCGGACACCGCATCCGAGCCCGTCACCGACTCGGTCCCGCCAGCCGCAGAGAAGACCGTGCGGGAGCCGGCCACCGACCTCGCTCGGCCCGTCGTCGAGACCGTCGGGCCGATCGTCGGCAGTACTGCCGAGCCGGTCGCCGAGATCGCGACCGACCTCGCCGCCCCCGTCGTCGACACGGCAACGCCGGTGCTCGACACCGTGACAGAGCCCGCCATCGACGTCGTTGCCCCCGCGGTAGGCACGATCACCGAGACCGTCACGGAGCTGACCGAGCCGGTCCTCGACACCGCTCCGCCCGTGGTGGGCACTGTGACCGAGCCGATCACCGACTTTGCGCAGCCCGTCGCCGAGACCGCAGCACCGATCCTCGGCAGCGTCACCGAACCGGCTGTCGACCTCACCCAGCCCGTGCTCGACACCATCCCCCCCGCCGTCGAGACAGTCACCGAGCCGGCCACCGAAACCGCGACCGAGCTGACCGAGCCGGTCCTCGACACCGTCGTCCCGGTCCTCGGCACGGTGACCGAGCCTGTTCTCGGCACGGTCGCCGGCACCACGACCGAGCCCGTCATCGACCTCACCCAGCCCGTCCTCGACACCGTCACCCCCGCCGTCGAGACCGTCATCGAGCCGGTCCTCGACCCCCTCGTCCCAGTCGTCGCGACTATCACCGAGCCGGTCACCGAGCTGCCCCAGCCGGTCCTCGACACCGTCCCACCCGTCCTGGGCACCGTGACCGAGCCGGTCCTCGACACGGTCGTTCCGGTCATCGACACCGTGAACGAGCCCGTCACCGACCTCACCCAGCCCGTCCTCGACACCGTCACCCCCGCCGTCGAGACCGTCATCGAGCCGGTCCTCGACCCCCTCGTACCAGTCGTCGGGACTATCTCCGAGCCGGTCACCGAGCTGCCCCAGCCGGTCCTCGACACCGTCCCACCCGTCCTGGGCGCCGTGACCGAGCCGGTCCTCGACCCCCTCGTTCCGGTCGTCGGAACTATCACCGAGCCGGTGACCGAGCTGACCCAGCCGGTCCTCGACACTGTCCCGCCGGTCCTGGGCACCGTGACCGAGCCAGTCATCGACGTTGCTCAGCCGGTACTCGACACCGTCGTCCCGGTCCTCGGCACCGTGACCGAGCCCGTCACCGGCGTCACCCAGCCCGTCCTCGACACTGTCGCTCCGGTCATCGACACCGTCGCCCCGGTCGTTGACACGGTTGCCGAGCCGGTCACCGACCTTACGCGGCCCATCGTCGACACCGTCACCCCCGACGTCGGAACCGTTGCTCCGATCGTCGGCGCGATCACCGAGGCCGGACTCGGGTCAGCTGCACCGGTCGTCGGCGGAATCGTCGAGCCGGTCATCGGCCCCACCCAGCCCACCGTTGAGACCGTCGCACCCGCCGCGGTCATGGCTGCCGGCTCGCAGGCGGCCCAGCTCGTGGCGGTCGTCGCGGCCACAGCCGAGCGGGTTGCCGCCGGTACAGCTTTCGGGGTGGTCGCATCGACCACCGCGCCGCACGCGCTCCCGATGCTGCCAGGCCTGGGCAGCGGTCCGGCCGGCATGTCCGGCCTTCCCCCCACCGGGCGATCGAACTTCAACTCCGGCGTCTCGCCGTCGGACCGGGCGGCTGCTTCGCGCGGGTCCGGTTCGGGTCGTGGTTCAGCGCCGTCGGGCCCGCTCCGTACCGGTCCGCTGTCCGGCCTCGCTGCCGGTGCCGGGGGCAACGGTGGCGCCTCCGGGTCGTCGGGCGGTGACGGAACACCCGTTGCGGCGTTCCTCGACCCGGCGACCGCACCCGCGGCGTCGACTCTCAGCAACGTCAGCGCCACCGAACGGCGCATCACATGGTGGTACCCCGAGGTCGTCGTCAGCCCTGGCTGACCAGGGGCGGAATTCACGTTCCGCTCCCGCCCTCCGGTGTCGCTGCGCTCAATGCGCGCCTCCGGCAGGACGGGTCCCTTCCCAGCCCGGAGGCTCACCCCGCCATGTCGACCTTGTCCTGCGCCCTGCCCGACCCCACCATCCTGATCATCGACGACCACGACCTCGTCGCCACGTCTCTTGCCATGTGTTTGCGATCGGCCGGCCTGCGGGCCCAGCGGCACGCCGTCCGCAGCCGCGAGGACGCCCTCGTCGCGACCGCGACGCTTCCGCCGGGCGTCGCCCTGCTCGACCTCGACCTCGGCCGCGAACCCGACGGCACCCTCATCGACGGCACCACTCTGATCGAGAGGTTCTGCACGGCCGGGTGGCGAGTCCTCGTGCTCTCCGGGACTTCGGACGAGGCTCGCATCGGCAAGGCGCTGGCGGCCGGGGCGTTGGCCGGCATCCCGAAGTCGGCGGCGCTGCCCGTTCTCGTCACCGCCGTTCGGCGGGCCATGCAGGGCGTCGAGGTCATGCACCCGGAGCGGCGCAGGCTGTTCATCGCGGCGCACCTGCGTCGGCAGGATCAGGCTCGAGCCATGGATCGGCGTCTGGGCCGTCTCACCGAGCGCGAGCGTGCGGTACTCAGCCGCCTTGCGCAGGGACGGCGAGCGCAGTCGATCGCCGAGGAGTTCTCGGTCTCCCTTGCGACGGTGCGGACGCAGATCCGTGCGGTTCTCGGGAAGCTCGAGGTCGACTCGCAGCTTGCCGCCGTCTCACTTCTGCACGACTACCAGCGCACTCTCCGGCAGGGAAGCTCCTGACAACGCTGTCAGACAACGTTGTCAAACAGCGGATGGGGAAGTTTGCGGTAACGACAACGAGATCGTCAACGACGCCATCACGCGCGGTGCGTTACGGCTGCCGCCAGATGGGCTTGCGCCGCCCGGTCACTGAGTTCACGACCGGGCGGGACAGCCCTCCCCTGACCGGTGGACATCGGAATCATCTCGATACCCCGCGTGATTGAAACTGCAAGACAGTTGGCGATACTGTCGCCCGCTTGCTGGAACGCGCCTCGGGAGGTGACGGGCATCGAGACCACTCTTTGTGCCCGGCTGCTCCCCGACGCTCTCCGGATCGCCGTCCTGGCCGCCGCGCTGTGTGGGCTGGTGCTGGTCGTGATCGCCATGGCCGCACCGACGCGCGCCGCCGCCGCCGAGTCCGCGTCGGTGAGCGCCTCGGAGAGTTCTTCCGATTCTGGCGAGTCCGACTCGGACAGCTCGGACTCGAACTCCTCGGACTCCGACTCCGACAGCTCGCACTCCGACTCCGCAGAGTCCGATTCGACGGACTCCGGCTCCTCGGACTCCGACTCGGCCGACGACGAGTCGGACCGCTCGGACTCTGGCTCCGAGTCCGCCTCGGACTCGTCTGACTCCGAGTCCGACAACGCGGACTCCGAATCCGACACGACCCACGACGACAGCTCTGACGCCGACGACACCGCTTCGGACAGCGCCGCAGACGGCTCGTCCGAGGACGCCGATGCTGTCGAGTCGGATGACGCCGGCAGCGCCGCCTCGGACTCCGACGCCGGTTCGACGGGGACCTACTCCGAGGAAGACTCCGGCTCCGACGAGGGCGACGGTGCGGCAACCGACGACCCGTCGGCCGACCAGGGACCCACAGACTCGGCCGGCCCGGCCAACGGCGACGACACGGCGACCGACAGCCAGCCGGACAATTCGGCAACGGATCCGGAACCCGCCGATGAGCCCAACGCCGGTTCGGACGCCGCGACGGACGAGAGCACGTCCGCGGGCTCCGGTGACCAGAACGGCTCCATCGTACCGGTCGACAACCCGGGAACTCCGGCCGACTCCGACATCCCGATCGTCAACCCGGACACCCCCGCCGGCGAAGGCACCACCACCGATACTGACGCCACGCCCGCTGGTGGTACCGGCAGCGACCCGATCGACGGCACTGGCGACCCGGGCACCGCACCTGACCCCGAAGCACCGGCCGATCCGGCGACGCCCACCGACGAGGGCACCACCGCTCCCGGTTCCGGCACTACGCCTCCTGATGGCACTGATACGCCGGCCGACAGCACAGGTGGCGACCCGACGGAGGGCACCGGCACTCCGGTCGTCCCGGACACCTCCACCGGTATCCCAGACACATCGACCGAGACCGACAACATCCCCGACGGCTCGGGCACCGCTCCTGACCCCGAAGCACCGGCCGATCCGGTGACACCAACCGACGAAGGCACCACCCCTCCGGACTCCGGCAACACGCCCCCTGACAGCAGCGGCACGCCCACCGATGAGGGCACTCCCGGCGGCTCGGACAACGGGCCTACCGACGAGGTGATCCCGCCGGTCACTCCCGTCGACCCCACCGACACCGGCACCACGCCTCCTGACGCCGTCCCACCGGTCACAGACACCGACAGCACCCCGCCCGCGGAGACCGACACCGGCAACACTCCCACCGATGAGGGCGGCCCTGCCGGCTCGGGCAACGGGCCCACCGACGAGGTCATCCCACCGGTCACCCCGATCGACCCCACCCCGCCCACCAACGGGACCGGCACCCCTCCCGACACCGTCCCGCCGGTCACAGACACCGACAGCACCCCGCCCGCCGAAACCGACACCGGCACCACTCCCACCGATGAGGGTGGCCCTGCCGGCTCGGGCAACGGGCCCACCGACGAGGTCATCCCACCGGTCACCCCGATCGACCCCACCCCGCCCACCAACGGGACCGACACCCCGCCCGACACCGTCCCACCGGTCACAGACACCGACAGCACCCCGCCCGCCGAAACGGGCACCGGCAACACGCCCATCGACGAGGTCATCCCGCCAGTCACTCCCGTCGACACCGTCCCACCGGTCACAGACACCGACAGCACCCCGCCCGCCGAGACCGGCACCGGCAACACGCCTACCGACGAAGGCACCCCCGCCGGCACCGGCAACACGCCCACCGACAAGGTCGTCCCACCGGTGACGCCGGTCGACCCCACCCCGCCCACCAACGGGACCGACACCCCACCCGACACCGTCCCACCGGTCACAGACACCGGCACCACGCCGACCACCGACCCCGGCACGGGTACCGGCACCGGCACAACCCCGCCGGCCACCGACGTCACACCCCCCGCCGGGACGGGCACGACGTCAGGCACCGACACGACGCCGACCCCGCCTACCTCGACCACGCACCCGGGCACGCCCACCACCGGCACCACCACACCCGCAGACACCGGCACCACAGCCCCGGCCGCCCCCGCCGCCGGCAACTCCACCGCCGAGACCCCCGCCGGCACCGGCTCCCCCGCGACGAGCACCCCCGCAGCGAACACCGTGGCGACGGCCAACACGCCCGCTGCAAGCCCGGCTCCCGACCAGGCCGGCGCTGCCGCCGCCCCCGTCGACGGCAGCCCGGCGGCGAACCTGGACCGTGCGTCCGACCCGTCCACGGCCGCCCGGCAGCAGCTGCCCGGCCTGTCCACGCAGCTCGCCGCGGAGATCTCCGGGCCCATCGCCGTCCGGCTGTCCGGCCTGCCCCCGGTCGAGCACGCGGAGTTCCGCCTGCGAGCCTCGGTCGCCGCCGCCGGTTCGTCTGCACCCAACCCGACGAGCCCCGCCGGTCACCGCTCCAACCCGGCCGCGCCCGGCGGCAGCGGCCCGATGGCGGGCGTCGACGCCGCCGGCGCCAGCAGCGGCGGTGCCGGCTCGTCGGGCACCTCGGCCGGCAACACCATGCCCCCGGCCGTGCTGCTCGACCCCGACTCGGCCCCGCTCGTCTTCGCACTCTCCGAGCTCACCGCGCCCGAGCGGCGCATCACCTGGTGGTACCCCGAGGTCGTCGTCGGTCCTGGTTGATCGAGAGCGGAACACCACGTTCCGCTCTCGTCCGTCGACCACGTCGAGGAGCATCGGCTCCCGCCCGTCGGACGAGACCCCTTCCACCAGGAGAGGTTCTCCCCGAAATGTCTGTCTCGATCGACAACCACCCCACCCTCACCTCGACCAACATCCTGATCGTCGACGACCACGACCTCGTCGCCATGTCGCTCGCGCTGTGCCTCCGCGCCGAGGGCATGCACGCCCAGCGGCACGCCGCGCGCAGCCGCGACGGCATCCTGACCACGGTGGCGACCCTCGTCCCGGGTGTCGTGCTGCTCGACCTGGACCTCGGCCGCGGGCCCGACGGCGAGCCCATCGACGGCACCACGCTCGTCGCCGGGCTGTGTCACCGGGGCTGGCGCGTGATCGTCCTGTCGGCCACCGCCGACGAGGCCCGGATCGGCCACGCACTCGACGCCGGCGCGCTCACCTGCGTCTCGAAGACGGCGGCACTCCCGGTGCTCATCACCGCGATCCGTCGGGCCACGCAGGGGCTGGAGGCGATGCAACCGGAGCGGCGCCGGTACCTCATTGCGAAGTACCACGAACAGCAGGAGCAGGCCCGGGTCGTCGAGCGCAGGCTCGCCCGCCTCACCGAGCGGGAGCGCGCCGTGCTCGACCTGCTCGCGCGCGGCCGGCGGGCGCAGTCGATCGCCGACGAGTTCTGCGTCTCCCTGGCGACGACGCGCACCCAGATCCGGGCGGTTCTGAACAAGCTGGAGGTCACCGGTCAGCTCGAGGCGGTCGCCATCCTCAACGAGCACCGCCGGGCGACCGACGGTGGGTGACCGGTGCTACAGCGCGGTGAGGATCCTCGGCCCGTCGGCGGTCACGGCGATCGTGTGCTCGACGTGCGCGGCGCGACTGCCGTCGGCCGTGCGGAGGGTCCAGCCGTCGGCGTCGTGGAAGTAGTCGTCGCGGCCGCCGAGCAGCAGCATCGGCTCGATCGCGATCACGAGGCCGGGCCGCAGCTTCAGGCCCTTGCCCGCGCGGCCTTCGTTCGGCACGAACGGCGCCTCGTGCATCGTCCGGCCGACGCCGTGGCCGCCGTGGTCGGCGAGCATCCCGTAACCGGCCGGGCGGGCGACGCCGACGATCGCGTGCCCGATGTCGCCGAGCCGGGCACCCGGCCGGGAGGCGGCGATGCCCGCGTGCAGGGCACGCTCGGTCGCGTCGACCAGCGCGAGGTCCCGCGGGTCGGGCGTATCGCCGACGACGACGCTGAACGCCGCATCGGCGCACCAGCCGTCGAGGTGCACGGCGAAGTCGACGCTCAGCAGGTCGCCGGGGGCGAGCGGGGTGCGGTCCGGGATGCCGTGGACGACGGCGTCGTTGACGCTCGAGCAGATCACCGCCGGGTAGGGCGTCGGCGACCAGCTCGGGTGGTAGCCGACGAAGCTGGACACGGCACCGGCGTCGGCGATCATGTCGCGGGCGATCAGGTCCAGGTCGTGTGGCGTGACCCCGGGCGCGGCCTTGCCGCGCAGCGTCGCCAGGATGGACGCCACCACGTGGCCCGCTGCGGCGACGGCATCGATCTCGCCGGGCGTCTTCAACTCGATCACCGGCCAAACTATACCGGTATTACTATGACGCCCATGGTGCGTGTCCCCCTGACCCCGTCGGACCGCGAGCGCGGCGAGCGGCTTGGCCGCCTGCTGCGTCAGGCGCGAGGTGGGCGCAGCATCGTCGAGGTCGCCGGCGCGGCCGGAATCTCGGCCGAGACCCTTCGCAAGATCGAGACCGGGCGCATCCCGACCCCCACGTTCTTCACGGTCGCGGGGCTCGCCGTCACGCTGGGCCTGTCGCTCGACGCGCTCGTGGGCGCAGCCGACCGCCCGGCGATGGACGACCCCGCGGCGTGAACTCGCGCTGACGAACGTGCCGACTCGCGCCGACAAAGGTGCCGACTCGCGCTGACGAACGTGCCGACTCGCGGGTCAGGCGGCGGGCGCGCCCAGCATCCCCCGAGCCCGGGCCGCGAGGAGTTCGCCCGCGGGACGGGGCAGGGCCCACCCGGTGCGGCGCTCCAGGTCCGTGAGCCGACGACGCGCCCGCTCGTACGCGCTGCGCCGCTCCGCCTCGTGGGGGCTCGACCGCGCGAGCTCGAGCAGCGACAGTGTCTGCTCCAGCACCGCACGCTCCCCCGGCGCGAAGTGGGCCGCCCGCACGCGATCCGCCGCGTCGACCGCCGCCTGCCACGCCCGGTCCGCCCCCTCCGCGGCCGCGACGAACCGCTCGCCCGCCTGCGGACCCGGATAGGCGTCCGTGATCAGGGCCGTCGCCTCGGCGAAGGCGTCGACGAACCGCGCGGTCGCGGGCTCGCCCACGTCGGCCAGCGTCGGGCGGTGCAGCACGGCCGCGGGATCGCACTCGTACGCGGCGTAGGCCCGGGCGGTCTCCCCGAACCGGGCGACGGCCGCCTCCCACCGCGGCTTCACGGTGTCGGCCCGACCGGCCAGCGCATCGCGTCCGCGGGCGGCGAGCGCGTCGAGCACGAACCACCGCGACAGCACCCACAGCAGCAGGAGCAGCGGGATCAGGGCCGACAGCAGCGGGAAGAGCACGCCCGGCCCGTCCATCCACGGCGGCGGGCCATGGTGAAAACCGTGGTGGTACATGCCGGGACCCCACTGATGGGGGTCGTGATAGCGCCAACCGCCGTCGGGATCCATCCGCGCCTCCCGTGTCGCTTCATCCGGGACGCTAGCCCGGCCCGTGTCCGGCCGGGGTGAGGACTGAGACGTACCTCAGCTCAGCGACCGAAGACAGGCGAGCCGCGACACCGCCTCGGTCAGCACCTCGTCGCGCTTGCAGAACGCGAACCGGACCAGCGTCCGGCCCAGGTCCGGATCCGCACAGAACACCGACACCGGCACGGCCGCGACCCCGATCAGCTCCGGCAGCTGCCAGCAGAAGGCCGCGCCGTCGTCGAACCCGAGCGGGGCCACGTCCGTCACGACGAAGTACGTGCCGCGCGTCGGGAAGACGGTGAACCCGGCGGTGCGCAGGCCCGCGACGAGCAGGTCGCGCTTGCGGGCCAGCTCGTCGGCCAGGTCGCGGTAGAAGGTGTCGGGCAGCCCGAGAGCGGTCGCGATGGCCGGCTGGAAGGGCGCGCCGCTGACGTAGGTGAGGAACTGCTTGACCGCCCGCACCGCGTTGACCAGCCCGATCGGTCCGTGTACCCAGCCGACCTTCCAGCCCGTCACCGAGAACGTCTTGCCCGCCGACGAGATCGTCAGCGTGCGGTCGGCGAGCCCGGGGAGCGTGGCCATCGGAACGTGCTCCACAACGTCGTCCCCGGAGCCGAACGTCATGTGCTCGTAGACCTCGTCGGTGACGATCACCGCGTCGAACTCGACGGCGAGCTCGCCGATGTACGTCAGCTGCTCACGGGAGAGCACGGTGCCGGTCGGATTGTGCGGGGTGTTCACGAGCACCACGCGGGTGCGCGGCGAGAAGGCGGCGCGCAGCTCGTCCGGGTCGAAGGCGAAGGACGGCGGGCGCAGCGGGACGGCGCGGAGGGTCGCGCCGGAGAGGGCGATCGTCGCCGCGTACGAGTCGTAGTACGGCTGGAAGGTCACCACCTCGTCGCCCGGCCCGCACAGCGCGAGCACCGCCGACGCGATCGCCTCCGTCGCCCCCGTCGTGATCAGCACGTGGTCGGGGTCGACGTCCATGCCGTAGAAGCGCTTCTGGTGCTCGGCCACCGCGGTGCGCAAGGAGGCGACGCCGAGACCGGGCGGGTACTGGTTGACCCCACCGGTGACGTTCGCGGCGACATCGGCGAGCAGGGACGCCGGGCCGTCGGTGTCCGGGAAGCCCTGGCCGAGGTTGACGGCGCCGGTCCGCACGGCGAGCGCGGACATCTCGGCGAAGATCGTGGACGTGAACGGCGCCATCCGCGCGACGAGCATGACCGCACGGTAGCCCGTTGGGGCGAGAAGATCCGTGGTCGTCGTCACCGCGGGAACAAGACCGGTTCCTCAGGCATTGCACAGGGAAGTACTTGCCTGATGCACATAAAACCCGAAAGGCACTTCGTGACGGCGACTCTGGCTCCGGCCGCTCCGGTCGTCGCACCGACCGGGTGGGGGCGGCTGCGGCTGGTCCTCATCCTCGGTGCGCTGATCGCGCTCGGCCCGCTGACCATCGACATGTACCTGCCGGCGCTGCCGACGATCGTGGACGACCTCCGGACGACCTCGGCCGCCGTGCAGCTCACGCTGACCGGCACCCTGGTCGGCCTCGCTCTGGGCCAGCTCCTGGTCGGCCCGCTGTCCGACACCTTCGGGCGTCGGCGGCCGCTGCTGGTCGGCGTGGGCGTGCACGTCCTGGCGTCGCTCCTGTGCCTCGTGGCACCGAACGTCGCCGTGCTGGGTGGCCTGCGGGTGATGCAGGGTGTCGGTGCGGCAGCGGCGTCGGTGGTGACGATGGCGATCGTGCGCGACCTGTTCGTCGGGCGCGCCGCGGCGACCCTGTTCTCCCGGCTGATGCTGGTGCTCGGCGTCGCCCCCGTGCTCGCGCCGACGATCGGCGGCGAGGTGCTCCGGTTCACCTCGTGGCGCGGCGTCTTCGTCGTGCTGGCCGTGCTCGGGCTCATCCTGGTCGCGGTCGCTGCGAAGGCCCTCCCCGAGACGCTCCCCGCGGTGCGCCGCCGCCCGCTCGGCGTGCGCAACACCATGCGGACCTACCGCGGTCTCCTGCGTGACCGCACGTTCCTCGGCCTCGTCCTGGTGGCCGGCCTCTCGATGGCAGGACTGTTCGGCTACGTCGCCGGGAGCTCGTTCGTCTTCCAGGAGGAGTTCGGGCTGAACCAGCAGCAGTTCGGGCTGCTGTTCGGCGCAGGCGCGCTGTTCCTCATCGGTGCGACCCAGCTCAACGCCGCCCTGCTGCGCTACTTCGAGCCGCGGGTCATCCTGCCGGCCGGCCTGGTCCTCGGCACGCTGGCGGGGGTGACCCTCCTGGTCCTTGCCGTGACCGACACCGGCGGCATCGTCGGCGTCGTGGCCCCGCTCTGGACGGTGCTGTTCGCCGTCGGTCTCGTCATGCCGAACGCGCCCACGCTGGCGCTGGCCCGGCACGGTGAGGCGGCGGGCACGGCAGCAGCGCTGCTCGGTGCGATCCAGATGGGCGTCGGCGCGATCGTGTCGCCGCTGGTCGGCGTGTTCGGCAACGACGCCGTCGCGATGGGCGCGGTGATGACGGGCGGCACGCTCGTCGCGCTGGCCGTGCTGCTCATCGTAGTTCGTCCGTGGACCCTCGCGGACCTCGAGGCGTAGCGATCACGAAACACGGCAGGAACGCCTGCGTGAGCGGGCCGATCGCCAGCGCGTAGACGACGGTGCCGATGCCGACCGTCCCGCCGAGCAGCCAACCGACCGCGAGCACGGTCAGCTCGATGCCGGTGCGGACCAGCCGGATTGACCAGCCGGTCCGCGCGGCGAGGCCCGTCATCAGCCCGTCGCGCGGGCCGGGGCCGAGCCGGGCGCCGATGTAGGCCGCGGAGGCGACACCGTTGAGCACGATCCCGCCGGCCATCAGCGCAGCGCGGGCAGGCAGGCCGGTGGGCTCCGGGATCAGGGCGAGCGCGGCGTCGACGCTGACGGCGATGACGATCACATTCGCCACGGTCCCGATACCGGGCCGCTGCCGTAGCGGCAGCCACAGCAGGAGCACCGCGACCCCGGTGACCGCGGTGATCATCCCGAAGCTCAGCGGCAGGTGCCGGGCCAGCCCCTGGTGGAAGACGTCCCACGGGTCGAGGCCCAGCACCGCGCGGATCTGCATCGCCATGCTGGTGCTGTAGAGCACGAGCCCGCCCAGCAGCTGCGGAAGCCGCCGGGCAGGGGCGGTTCTGACGGACAGGGGACGCAGGTCGACGGGGGCCACGGATCCATCCTCGGCGAAGTGGCCTGAAGAACCAGAGCCAATTCGACGCCGCTGGCCTGGTCGAGGCGTGGAGGCCACCGGGCGGCCGCGGGTGCGTTAGGTTCCGACGATCTGCCGTTCGCGGAACGGTAGCCGGATCCGGGGGTGCACATGCGCAGGGTGGCCGCGGTGGCGGCGCTGGTGTTCGGGCTGCTGGCGTTCGGGGGTGCGACGGCATCGGCCGAGGCCCCGCTGCGGGTGAACGGCGACATCACCGACCCGGCGGGAGCGCTGGGATCCGATCCCTCCACGGTCCAGGCCGCGCTGGACCGGCTCAGCACCGAGTCCGGCATACGCCTCTACGTCGTCTACGTGCGCTCCTTCTCCGGCCGGGGCGGCCAGGACTGGGCGGACCGCTCGGCCCAGGCGTCGCAGCTCGGCCGGCGCGACGCGCTGCTGGCGGTCGCGATCGACGACCGCGCGTACGGCATCTCCCTCGACGAGGCGTTCCCGGTCTCCGACGACGTCGTGACGGCCATCGAGACCCAGGACGTCCGTCCGCGGCTGACCGCGGGCGACTGGGCGGGCGCGGCCGTCGCGCTCGCCGACGGACTGCGCACCGGCCGGGCAGCGGGCGGCGCGGGCGGCGACTCCGGTGGGAGCGCGCTGCCGGTCGGGCTCGTCGTCGGCGGGGTCGCGTTGGTCGGTGGCGGGGCCTACGCCCTGGCCCGCAGGCGACGACGCAAGCCCGAGACGGCGCCCGCGGGAGCCGCTCCGGCGCCTCCGACGCTCCCCGACCCGGCGCCCGGCGAGACCACGGACGATCTCGCCTACCACGCCAGCAGCGCGCTCATCGAGCTCGACGACGCCGTGCAGACCTCCGAGCACGAGCTCGGCCTCGCGCAGACCCAGTTCGGTGACGAGGCGGTGCGCGACTTCCGCGCGGCGCTGGAGCAGTCGCGCGCCGAGCTGGTGCAGGCCTTCGCGCTGCGCCAGCGCATCGACGACGAGAAGCCGGACGAGGCGACGCGCCGCAACCTGCTCAGCCAGATCCTGCACCTGTCCGGCACTGCGGATCAGCGTCTCGACGCCCAGTCGGCCGCCTTCGACCGCCTCCGCGACCTCGAGCAGAATCTGCCCACCGTGCTCGCGGCCCTGAAGCCCAAGCTGAACTCCACCGCGAGCCGGGTGGCGGTGACGACCGCGGCGCTCGACGCGCTGCGGGCCCGCTACGCGGAGTCCGCTCTCGAGCCGGTCGCCGACAACATCCCCCAGGCCGCGGCGCGGCTCGACGTCGCCCGCACCGAGATCGACGAGGCGGGCACCGAGCTGGCCGCCGACCAACGGCCGGCTGCAGCGGTGTCGGCGCGGGCCGCGGAAGAGGCCATCGAGCAGGCCGGCACGCTGCTCGACGGGGTGCGCCGGTTCGCCGACGAGCTGTCCCAGGCCGCCAACCGGCTGGTCGAGGCCCGCGCGGAGATCGAGGCCGACCTGGCGGAGGCCGAGCTGCTCCCGGGCGAGGAGCTCGCCGCCGCGGCGGCGCGGGCGAACGCGGCACTGACCGCGGCGGGCCGCGAGGTGGGTGGCCCGGACGTCCCGGGCGGTGACCCGCTGGCCGCGCTACGCCGTCTCGACGAGGCCGGGACGGCGCTCGACCAGGCGTTGTCGGATGCGCACGAGGAGCGGGTGGCGGGCGAGCGAGCGGCGGCCCAGCTGGATCGGACCCTGATCGCGGCACGCTCGGGGATCGCCGCGGCGTCGGACTTCATCGCCACGCGCCGCGGCGCCGTCGGGAGCGACGCCCGTACCCGGCTGGCAGAGGCCCAGCGGCACCTCGACGCGGCCGCCGGGCTGGCCCGCTCGGCACCGGTGGACGCGCTGCGTGAGGCGCAGCAGGCCGACGCCATGGCGCAGGAGGCCCTGCGGCTGGCCCGCGACGACGTGCAGCGCTGGTCGCCACCCTCCGGCGGTGGCGGGACGAGCGGGATCGACCTCGGCAGCCTCGTGCTCGGCGGGATCCTGCTCGGCGGCCGCAGCGGCGGGTTCGGCGGCGGGTTCGGCGGCGGCTTCGGCGGAGGCTTCGGCGGCGGCGGGCACGGGGGTGGGCGCGGCGGCGGCCGGGGCGGCGGGTTCTCGCCCGGCAGCTTCGGTGGCTCGGGCACCCGCGGCCGGCGCGGAGGCGGCGGTCGCTTCTGACGGACGGCCGCGCGGCGATCCGACGAGCGGCACTCTCGTCGCCTAGGTTCGGACGAACGGGCCGGTCGTCGGGAGGTGCGCGTGCTCGTGCTGCGGGTGGCTCCGACGCTGTGGCTCTTCCTGCCCCCTGCCCGCCGCAGCACCGAGTTCGCGGCGCCGTTCGACGGCACGTCGTCGCTCGGCCATGTCGTCGAGGCCGCCGGGATTCCGCTCACGGAGATCGGGTCGCTGCGTGTCGGCGGTACCGCGCTGCCGCCCGCGCACCGGCCGGCCGCCACCGACGTCATCGAGGTCGAGTCCGTCCACCGGCCACAGCGGGTCGCCGACTGGGACGGGCGGTTCCTGCTCGACGTCCACCTCGGCGCGCTCGCCCGTCGCCTGCGGATCCTCGGCGTCGACACCGCCTACCCCGCCGAAGCCGGCGACGCGGCACTGGTCGCCCGGGCGAACGCCGAGCGGCGGCTGCTGCTCACGCAGGACCGCGGGCTGCTCAAGCGCCGCGCGCTGTGGGCCGGGGCGTACGTCCGTGGATCCCGGCCCGACGACCAGCTCGCCGACGTGGTCGACCGCTTCGCACTCACGCTCCGGCCGTGGACGCGCTGCACCGCGTGCAACGGCGAGATCGCGGAGGTCGGCAAGGACGAGGTCGCGGCCTACCTGGAACCCGGGACCCTGCGGACCCAGGTCCGTTTCGTCCGCTGCCGCTCCTGCGGGAGGGTCTACTGGCGCGGAGCGCACTCGCGCCGGCTGGACCGCCTCGTCGCCCGCTTCACGGCCTGACCGGCCCGGTACCGTTCGCGGATGGACGGCGTGCGCGCGGTGTTGATCGACATCGACGGGGTGCTCACGGTCTCCTGGAAGCCGCTGCCCGGCGCGGTGGAGGCGGTGAAAGCGCTTCGGAGCGCGGACCTGCCGTTCGCGCTCGTCACCAACACCACCTCGCGCACCCGCGCCCGAATCGCCGAGACCCTCGCGGACGCCGGCTTCCCCGTCGGCCCGGACGACGTGCTCAGCGCCCCCGCGGCGACGGCGGCGCACCTGCGTGAACACCACCCCGGCGCGGCCTGCCTGCTGCTGTCCAGCGGTGATGTCGCCGACGACCTCGACGGGATCCGACTGGTCGACCCGGACGCCGACGACGTGGACGTCGTCGTCCTCGGCGGCGCAGGCCCCGAGTTCTCCTACGACGCCCTCGACACCGCCTACCGGCACCTCCAGCACGGCGCGGCACTGGTGGCGATGCACCGCAACCTCTACTGGCGCACCGACGCCGGGCTCCAGCTCGACGCCGGCGCCTTCCTGCTCGGCCTGGAGAAGGCGGCCGACACCGAGGCCGTGGTGCTGGGCAAGCCGTCCGGGGCGTTCTTCGCCGCCGCGCTCTCCTCGCTCGGCGTCGGCCGCAGCGAGGCCGTGATGGTCGGCGACGACCTCGAGGCCGACGTTCTCGGCGCCCAGCGTGCGGGGATCACGGGCGTGCTGGTGCGAACGGGCAAGTTCTCCGAGAAGGACGAGGAGGGCCAGGACTCCGACGAGCAGGGCGACGACCGTCCCCAGCACGTCGTCGACTCGATCGCCGACCTCCCCGAACTACTCGGCCTGTGACGCGGCCTCCGCGGCGGCCTCCCGCACGGTCAGCCGCCGGATGTACCAGCCGTTCCACACGATCAGTGCGACGAAGGCGGCGACCATCATCACGGTGCTCAGCCCGACCATCACGCTGATCGGGGGTGGTCGTCGCTCATCAGCCGCCGATCTCCTCGTCCGTGATCCACGACCCGTGGAAGCCCGACGGCACCCCGCGAGGCAGCGTCACGGCTGCCACCGGTAGACCGCCGACGTCCGTGGCGTCGAGCACGAGCAGCTGCGACGCGCTCCCGTCGCGCCGCGTGGTGATCGTCAGCAGCCAGCCGTCGTCCTCGGCCCGGTCGGCCGCGGCGCTCGGCACGAACACGGCCTCGCCGGCCACCGTGTCCGCCCCGACGGTGTGCTCGGCGACGGAGCCCGTCACGGCGTCGAACTTGACGATTCCGGCGGAGTCGCCGGTGTCGGCCACGGCGTAGCGGTAGCGGGCGTCGCGGCCCACGCGCTCGTCGTCGACGGTCGGGAACTCGACGGGGCGGTCGGCGAGCGGCGTCTCGGTGACGGCGCCGGTCGCCGGGTCGAGCGTCCAGCGGTGCAGCCGGGCGGCACCGGTGGCCGCCGCAGCGGCGGCGTGGCCGGCGGGGTCGTGACCGCTGGAATTCGGGAGCCCGTCCCACATCGCCACCGCGTCGGCGGGCGCGTAGCGGGCGGCGTCGAGGACGACCCGGCCCGCGGCGTCGGTGTGGGCGTTGCCGACGTGGAAGACGTAGGCCGGGTCGACGTCGAACCACCGCACCTCGCCCGGCCGGTCCAGCGGCATGACCCCGATCCGGGCCCCGTAGGAGTCGTCCCAGCCGTACGGCATGCCGGTGGCGAGGCGCTGCAGCGAGAAGGTCATCGGCAGGTCGAGGAAGACGGCGTGCCGGTCGGTGATCGCGAAGTCGTGCATCATCGTCGGGCCCGGCACGGTGATCTCCGCGCTGGTCACGAGCTCGCCCGCGGCCGAGAGCCGGTGGTAGGTCAGGAACGGCGGCGCGAAGCCGTAGCCGAAGAAGTGCAGCTCACCGGTGACCGGATCGGTCTTCGGGTGTGCGGTCATCGCCGTGGTGAGGCGGCCGTCGAAGTCGAACGGCCCCACGGTGCCCAGCTCGGGCGTCAGCACGTGCGGGAAGCTGCTCTCGACCAACGCCATGATCCGGCCGGCGTGGGCGATGACGTGCGTGTTCGCGACGCCCACCGAATGGTCGACGCGCCCGGTCGGGCTGATCATCGACTCGCCGGCCAGGGCCTTCGTGCGCACCCAGCGGTTGCGGTACCACTCGGCGCGGCCTTCCCGGAGCCGGATCCCGTGCACCATGCCGTGACCGGTGAACCAGTGCCGTGACGGCTCGCCGGGCAGCGGGTTCGGGCCGTTGCGCAGGTACCGGCCGATGAGCTCGGGCGGCAGGACCCCCTCGACGGGCAGGTCGACGGCGTCGATCTCGTCCGGAACCGGCGCGAGGTGACCGGTCATGTGCAGGGCAGTGGTGGGCGCGGCCATGGCAAGAGGATGCTCCCGCCGTTCTCCACGTGTCAATACTGACATGTGGAGAACGGAAGGTTAAAGTACGCGCCATGTCACTGCCCCACGCGCTGCTCGGCCTACTCGCCGTGCGGCCGCGCAGTGGATACGAGCTGACCAAGGCGTTCGAGGGCGACCTCGGCCGCTACGCCTGGCAGGCCGGGCACACGAGCATCTACCCCGAGCTGGGACGGCTCGCCGAGCAGGGCCTGGTCGAGGTCATGCACGAGGGTGCACGCGGCAGCCGGACGTACGCGGTGACGGAGACGGGGCGCGACGAGCTGCGGACCTGGCTGCTCTCCCCACCTGGGCGGGGGGCGCGGGTACGCAACGAGCAGGTGCTGCGCATGTTCCTGCTGTCTGCGCTGGACCCGGCCGACGCCCGGGCCGTCCTGGAGCGGATCGCCGCGGGCACGGCACACGAGGCGGCGGAACTACGGCAGATCCGCGACGAGGCCGGGCCGGTGCGTCCGGGCCCCGACGGCTTCGGGCAGCTGGCCGCGGAGTACGGACTGCGCCAGTACGAGGCCGTGCACGGCTGGGCGCTCTGGGCGCTGGCCCAGCTCGACGCGGCCGAGACGGCAGAGCCGGCGCACCGCTGACCACCTAGGACGCGTACGCCGCCAGCCGCTCGGCCAGCTCGCCCGGACGGCTCAGCGCCACCAGGTGGCCGCCCGGGATCTCGTCCGTCGGCAGCCCCAGCCGCTCCCTGGCCACGCGACGCTGGAACTTCAGCGGGAACAGGCGGTCGTCGCGACCCGCCAGCACCCGGGTCGGGATGTCCGGCCAGCGGTCGAGCGGAAAGGGTTGCGTGAACGGCGTCATGGACTGCGCGGGGTCACCCCGGTCCATCGCCTCTGCGGTCACGTCGTCCGGGACGTCGTGGAAGAAGTCGACCATGACGTCGATCCCGTCGCCCGCCACCCGGCCCTCCGCCGCGGCGAACTCCGCCTGCGCCGTCGACTGGCCGGTGTTCTCCCACCACGCGCCGCCGGTCTCCCCCGGCGCCGGGATCATCGCGTTGAGCAGCACGAGCTGCTGCACCGGCAACCGGTCGCACACCAGGGGTGCGGTGAAGCCGCCCATCGACTGCGCGACGAGCACGACGTCGTCCAGGTCGCCCGCCGCGGCGACCACCGCGGCGGCGTACTCGGCCCACCCCGCACCGTCGTCGCCCGCGGGCAGGTCGACGGCGACGGCATCGTGGCCCCGCCGTTCCAGCTCGGCGACGAGCCGATGCCAGTACCACGCTTCGCCCCCGGCGCCGGGGATCAGCACGAACGTCATGCCGTACCGACCCCCGGCGAGCCGGGGAATCATCGGTCAGCCGGCCGCGTCGGTCAGGGCCGCCATCTCGTCATCGGTCAGCGACACGCCCGCCGCCGCCACGTTGTCCTCCAGGTGCGCCACCGACGACGTGCCCGGGATCGGCAGGATCACCGGAGAACGATGCAGCAGCCAGGCGAGCGCGAGCTGGCTGGGCGACACGCCCTTCTCCGCCGCGATCTTCGCGACCGGGCTGCCCTCCCCGGCCAGCTCCCCCGTCGCCAGCGGGAACCACGGGATGAACGCGATGTTCTCGCGCTCGCAGTGGTCGAGGACCTCGCTCGCGGCGCGGTCGGCGAGGTTGTAGCGGTTCTGCACCGAGACGATCGGGGCGATCTTGCGCGCGGCCTCGATGTGCTCGACCGGCACCTCGGACAGCCCGATGTGCCGGATCTTGCCCTCACCCTGCAGGGCGGCGAGCTCGCCGATCTGGTCCTCCAGCGGCACCTTCGGGTCGACGCGGTGCAGCTGCAGCAGGTCGATGCGCTCGAGGCCGAGGTGGCGCAGGTTCAGCTCCACCTGCTGGCGCAGGTACTCGGGCCGCCCGACCGGCACCCACTTGCTCGGCCCCTGCCGCGTGAACCCGACCTTGGTGGCGATGACCAGGCCCTCGGGGTAGGGGTGCAGGGCCTCGCGGATGAGGTGGTCGGCGACGAACGGACCGTAGGAGTCGGCGGTGTCGATGAGGTTCACGCCGAGCTCGACGACGCGCCGGAGCACGCGGATCGCCTCGTCGTGGTCGCGCGGCGGGCCCCAGACGCCGGGGCCGGGGAGCTGCATCACGCCGTAGCCGAGGCGGTGGACGGGCAGGTCGCCACCGATCGCGAACGTGCCCGACCGATCGACGGCCGAGGTGGACTGGGTCATGGACGAGCCTCCAGGTCGGTGTTCGGGGCGCACCCGGCCCCACCTAGACCTCGACACCGCGGCCGCCGAGATTCTTCCGGCCGCACCGATGAGATCCCGGTCGACGGGGCGTCGAACCCGACGAAACCCCCGAGAGAGGATCCCCCGATGGCCACCGCGATCTTCGTCAACCTGCCCGTGTCGGACCTCGAGCGCTCGAAGGCGTTCTTCACCGCACTCGGCTACACCATCAACCCGCAGTTCAGCGACGACACGTGCGCGTCGGTCGTCTTCAGCGACACGATCTACGCGATGCTGCTCACCGAGGCCCGGTTCAAGGACTTCACGCCGAGGGCGATCGCCGATGCGCGCACGACCACCGAAGCCATCCTCTGTCTCGGCGCGTGCAGTCGCGACGAGGTCGACCGGATCGCCGACGCGGCGCTGGCCGGCGGTGGCAGCCTCGTCTCCGACCCGCAGGACCACGGCTTCATGTACGGCCGCAGCTTCGCCGACCCGGACGGCCACATCTGGGAGGTCATGTGGATGGACCCGGCCGTCGCGTCGGGCGCGAAGCCCGGCGACATGTAGGAGACCTGACGGTCGGCGACATCGGGGGGTGTCGCCGACCGTCAGCTCCGGCTCTCGTCGTAGGCGTCCCGGGCCGCGACGACCTCGGGCACCGCCCCCTCCAGCAGCTCCACCAGCGCCCGCACCTGCTCCGCGCGACCTCGAGCGCCTGCTCGGCCGCCCGCCACCACCCTCGCCGACGCCCTGCGCGCCGACCACCGCTGGTACGGAGTCAGGGGGCGGCGGTGCCCCGGCCGCTCCACTGCGGCTCGACCAGCCGCCACTGCCGCTCCCACGCCGTGCAGTTGCGGGCCAGGACCACGGCCCGCACGCCCATCCAGGCGAACACCAGCAGCAGGATCCCGCCGAGGGTCACCGCCGTACCGGCGGCGACGGCCGAGAACACCGCGTCGCCCCGTGTGGGCGGCTCGATGCCCACCCGCCCGTTGCCGTTGACCTCGACCCGCACCGGCGTCCCGGCGATCAGGTTCCCGGTCACGGGCACCTGCCCGACCTGCGGGCGTCCGGTCTGGTCGACGTAGCTGACCCGGGTGGGCCGGCTCGGACCGGGACCGATCGGCGGGGCGTCGTCGAGCAGCACCCCCACCACGGTCGTGCGGGTGGCGGCGTCCTGCTTGATGCGGTCGAGACCCGCGTCGTAGGCCGCCGACGCGGCGACCACGGCCAGGACCACCGTCAACAGTCCGGCGAGAACCAGCAGCCAACCCACGACGCGCTGCACCTGATCGGACCGACGACGAGGGAGCCTGTCGACCGTCGGACGGTCCGGGATGTGCTGCGACATCGCCACACCTCGCCTCGCTGCAAGCGTGCTCATCGCCGTCATCTGCATGTAACACGGCGGCAACAGGCAGTGTGCCCCATCCGGGGGGCGTCGAACCACCGCCCCGATTACGGTCGTGAAGCACATCCCACCGATAAGGAGTCGTCTTGTCCCTCGACAGCACCGTCGTCCGGCTCGCCAAGGGCGCCAACCTGGCAACCGTCGTCACCCTGATGCCCGACGGGCAGCCGCAGGCGCAGTACACCTGGGTCGACACGGACGGCGAGTACCTGCTGGTCAACACCGAACCCCAGCGGCAGCGCTTCAAGAACCTCCAGCGCGATCCCAAGATCACCGTGCTGATCCTCGGCGACAACCCCTGGGACTGGGCCGAGGTCCGCGGCCACCTCGCCGACACCGTGGACGGCCAGGAGGCCCGCGACCACATCGACTTCCTGGCGAAGAAGTACCTCGACGCCGACAGCTACCCCAACCCCATCGGCCCCGACGGTCGGATCATCCTCAAGATCGCGGCGGACAAGGTCAACACGTCAGGCTGACGCTGCGCCGCGAGAGCCCGGCTGCCTTTGGCGGCCGGGCTCTCGGCGGTTGCGGCATACCCCATGGGGGTGTAGAAAGGTAAGTACCCCCCGAGGGTATCGCCACGGAAGGACCGCGATGAACGGCTACACCCAGGACAAGGACGCCTACCTCAAGCGCATGCGTCGCATCGAGGGCCAGGTCCGCGGCATCGCCAAGATGATCGAGAACGACCAGTACTGCATCGACGTGCTCACCCAGGTCTCCGCCGCCACGAAGGCGCTCGAGGCCGTGGCGTTGGGCCTGCTCGAGGAGCACCTGCGGCACTGCGTCGCGCAGGCGGCCGCAGACGGGGGCGACGTCGCCGATGAGAAGCTCGCCGAGGCCAGCGCCGCGATCGCGCGCCTGGTCAAGTCCTGAGGGGCGAAGTCGTAGGGAGACCACGAAATGGACCACCACACGTACACGGTCAGCGGCATGACCTGCGCGCACTGCGTCATGTCGGTCACCGAGGAGATCACCGCGATCGACGGCGTCACGGACGTCGCCGTCGACCTGCCCACCGGCGCGGTCGCCGTCACCAGCGACCGCCCGCTCGACGACGCGGAGGTTCGCACCGCTGTCGAGGAAGCGGGCTACGAGCTCGTGGGCTGACCGCCCGTCAACACCACCAGGCCGGTGCGGTCCGCGGCAGCCGCCGCACCCACCTCGCCGGCCTCCAGCCACAGGAACGTGGACATGAACACCGCACTGAAGCTCTCCGCCTACGGCGCGGCGCTCGCCGTGCTCGTCGCGGGTACCTACTCCGTCGGCACGGCCGTCGGCCCCGTCTCCGCCGGCTCCCCGGCACAGCGCGCACCCGCGCACATCGACGACCACGCCGCGACGACATCGGGCCACGAACCCGGCGGCCTCGCGTCGACCAGCGACGGATACACCTTCGTCCCCGACACGACGACGCTCGGCTCGGGCACCTTCGCCTTCCGCATCAGCGGACCCGACGGCGTCCCGGTCACGGCCTTCGACCAGGTCCACGACCGGCAGCTGCACCTCATCGTGGTGCGGCGCGATGCCACGGGCTTCCAGCACGTGCACCCCGAGCGCGACGCGGCGGGCACCTGGCGGGTGCCCCTGACCGTCCCCGCCGGCGGCGTCTACCGGGCGTTCGCCGACTTCACCCCCACCGGCGGCCCGGAGACCACGCTCGGCGTCGACCTGTTCGCCCCCGGCGACTTCCAGCCGGTCGCGCAGGCAGCGAGCCGGACGAGCACCGTCGACGGCTACACCGTGACGCTCGACGGCGAGCTCGTTCCCGGCGCCACCTCGCCGCTGCGGCTGAACGTCACCCGCGACGGGGCGCCCGTGACCGATCTGCAGCCCTACCTCGGCGCGTACGGCCACCTCGTCGCCCTGCGCGGCGGCGACCTGGCCTACCTGCACGTGCACCCCGGCAGCACGGCGACGTCCGGGCCCGTGGTCGGGTTCGACGCCGAGGTGCCCAGCGCCGGGACCTACCGGATGTTCTTCGACTTCCAGGTCGGCGGAGTCGTGCGGACGGCCGACTTCACCGTGACGACCGCGGGGAGCCCGGCATGAGCACCCCGACAACCACCACCGAGATCGAGCTCTCGCTCGGCGGCATGACCTGCGCGTCGTGCGCGAACCGCATCGAGCGCAAGCTGAACAAGCTCGACGGCGTGCAGGCGTCGGTCAACTACGCCACGGAGAAGGCGCGGGTTCAGGCTCCGGCGGACCTCGACCCGGCCGTGCTGGTGGCGCAGGTCGAGGCGGCGGGCTACACGGCGACGCTGCCCGCGCCGCCCGCCGAGGACGCCGACGTCGTCGCCGTCGCGGAGCCCGACGCCACGCGCGCGCTGCGCGACCGGTTGATCGTCAGCGCGCTGCTCACGGTCCCCGTCATCGCGCTGGCGATGGTGCCCGCCTTCCAGTTCACGTACTGGCAGTGGATCTCGCTGACACTGGCCGCTCCGGTCGCCGTATGGGGCGCCTGGCCGTTCCACCGGGCGACGTGGGCGAACCTGCGCCACGGCGCGACGACCATGGACACGCTCGTGTCGATGGGTGTGCTCGCGGCGTTCGGCTGGTCGGTGTGGGCGCTGCTGTTCGGCACCGCCGGCGAGCCGGGGATGGTCCACCCCTTCACGCTCGCCGTCTCCCGCGGCGACGCGGCGGGGCAGATCTACCTGGAGGTCGCGGCAGGCGTCACGACGTTCCTGCTGGCCGGCCGGTACTTCGAGGCCCGGTCGAAGCGGCGGGCGGGGGCGGCCCTGCGGGCGCTGCTCGAGCTGGGTGCGAAGGACGTCGCCGTGCTGCGGGACCACCGCGAGGTGCGGATCCCGGTCGGGCAGCTCGCGGTCGGCGACCGGTTCGTCGTGCGTCCCGGAGAGAAGGTCGCGACGGACGGGGTGGTCGAGGAGGGCCGCTCGGCCGTCGATGCGGCCCTGCTGACCGGTGAGTCGCTGCCCGTCGACGTCGAGCCGGGCGACGCCGTGGTCGGCGCGACCGTGAACGCGGGCGGTCGGCTGGTCGTGCGGGCCACGCGGGTCGGCGCGGACACCCAGCTCGCGCAGATGGGCAAGCTGGTCGAAGACGCGCAGACCGGCAAGGCGCCCGTCCAGCGGCTGGCCGACCGGATCTCCGGCGTGTTCGTCCCGATCGTGATCGCGCTGGCGGCCGGGACCTTCGCGTTCTGGCTCGGCACGGGGGCCGGCGTCGCAGCGGCATTCACCGCCGCGGTCGCCGTCCTGATCATCGCCTGCCCGTGCGCACTGGGGCTCGCGACGCCGACGGCGCTGCTGGTCGGCACCGGGCGCGGCGCGAAGCTGGGCATCCTGATCAAGGGCCCGGAGGTGCTGGAGGCGACCCGGCGGGTCGACACCGTCGTGCTGGACAAGACGGGCACGGTGACGGCGGGCCGCATGGAGCTGGTCGAGGTGCACGTCGACGCTGACTCTGATTCTGCCGCTGACGACGACGTCGCGGAGGACGAGGCCCTTCGCCTCGCCGCGGCGGTCGAGGCGGCGTCGGAGCACCCGGTGGCGGCGGCGATCGTCGCGGCCGCTCCCGGCGACCTGCCACCCGTCGAATCCTTCGAGAACGTCGAGGGGTTGGGCGTGCAGGGCGTGGTCGACGGCCACGCCGTGCTGGTCGGGCGTCCGGCCCTGCTCGAGCGGTGGAGCATCGCCCTGCCGCCGCCGCTGGCCGGGGCCCTGGCCGACGCGCAGGTCCGGGGACGCACCGCGGTGGCGGTGGCGTGGGACGGCGCCGCACGGGCGGTGCTCGTGGTCGCCGACACCGTGAAGCCGACCTCGGCCGAGGCGGTCGACCGGCTCCGCGCACTGGGCCTGCGCCCGGTGCTGCTGACTGGCGACAACGCCGCGGTCGCCCGCGCGGTCGCCGACGAGCTCGGCATCGACCCAGGATCGGACTCTGTGATCGCCGACGTCCTGCCCGCGGACAAGGTGGACGTCGTCAAGAAGCTGCAGGACGAGGGCCGGGTCGTCGCGATGGTGGGCGACGGGGTCAACGACGCCGCCGCCCTGGCGCAGGCCGACCTCGGCCTGGCGATGGGCACCGGCACGGACGTGGCGATCGAGGCCGCCGACATCACGCTGGTGCGCGGCGACCTCCGAGCTGCGGCGGACGCGGTGCGGCTGTCACGACGCACCCTGCGCACGATCCAGGGCAACCTGTTCTGGGCGTTCGCCTACAACGTCGCGGCGCTGCCGCTGGCGGCCACCGGGCTGCTCAACCCGATGATCGCCGGCGCGGCGATGGCGGCGAGCTCGGCGTTCGTCGTCGCGAACAGCCTGCGGTTGCGGCGGTTCCGCGCGCTCTGAGCGGGCCCGGCGATGTAGCGAAAGCGGCGTTGGGTGCACTCAACGCACCGAACGCCGCTTTCGCTACATCCGGGCGAGGCTCACGCGCCCGCCCGGAACCGCCCTGGTGTCACCCCCACCCGCGCCCGGAACACGCGCGTTAGGTGGCTCTGGTCGGCGAACCCGCACCGGAACGCGACGTCCGGCAGCGGGATGGCGGTCCGCATGAGCAGCGTCTTCGCGCGAAGCACCCGGCGGTCGACCACGAACTCGTGCGGACTCGTCCCCGTGGATCGACGAAAGTGACGCGCGAACCGGCAGCGACTGAGCCGCGCGACCGCCGCCAGGTCGTCCAGCGAGATCCGTTCGTGCAGGTTCTCCTCGACGAAGTCGCGCACCGTGCGCTCCTGCGCCGACGTCAGCCCGCCCGCCTCCGGCTCGGTGAAGGCGACGTCGGCGTGTCCCCGCAGGATGTGCACCGCCAACTGGCACGCGAGCGCGTCGACGAGAAGCCGGCTGCCCGCACCACCGCCGGCTGCCTCACGGGCGATCAACATCGCCGTCCGATGGATCGCCGGATCGTCGACCCGCACCTCGTCGCGCAGCGCGACGTCCGAGACGTCGCGGTCGTACATCTCCTGGCACGTCGTCGCCACCTCGTCCGCGGTGAGGTAGACGTGCACGACCTCGATCTCCCCCGGCCACACCCAGTGCGAAGCGACGGCCCGGGTGAGCAGCGAGACGTCTCCCGGACCCACGGTGTCAGCCGTCCAGGTGCCGTCGATGCTGCGCCGCATCGGTGTGGTCCCGCGCCGGTACGCGACGACCACGTGGTCGCGCAGCGGCGGCACCTCGACGTCCGATCCGCCGTATCGGTAACCGCGGACCGTCACGCCCTTCCAATCCTGCTCCGGACTGCGGACGGTGGGCGTTCCCGGCAGCCAGGCGGGGAGGTCGTCGGGCCGGATCAGGAGCTCGGTCATGAGGTCCTCCGGGTCCGCCTCGACACGATGCCCGAGAAGCGGCATTCGACGGTAACCGGACAGGGGGCCTGTGCGCCCCCTCTCATCGGACGGTTCGTTCCTTCAATGCCGTGCTCCGAACGTCCAAGCCTCCCGCGCCCGTACCGGGCACCGTTTGCGACGACGTGGCGACGAAGGGAGACCACGATGAGCGCTGCGGAACAAGGCCGGACCGGCGACGTCGATGCGGTGGTGATCGGCACAGGCTTCTCCGGGCTCTACATGCTCCACAAACTGCGCGACGAGCTCGGCCTCGCGGTCCGGGTGTTCGAGGCCGGCGGCGGGGTCGGCGGAACGTGGTACTGGAACCGCTACCCCGGAGCCCGCAGCGACTCCGACAGCTACATCTACGGCTACATGTTCGACGAGGACCTCTGGCGGAAGTGGGAGTGGAGCGAGCGCTATCCGGAGCAGCACGAGATCCGCGCCTACCTGGAGCACGTGGCGCAGCGGTACGACCTGAAGAAGGACATCACCTTCGGCACGCGCGTCGCCGCCACCACCTTCGACGAGGACGACGACACGTGGACGGTGACCACGGACGCCGGCGAGTCCGTGAGGGCGCGATACGTCATCGCGGGCGTCGGAGCGTTGTCGGTGTCGAACACGCCGCCGTTCGACGGCATCGACTCGTTCCGCGGCGAGAGCTACCACACCGGCCGGTGGCCGCACGAGAAGGTCGACTTCAGCGGCAAGCGTGTAGGCGTGATCGGTACCGGCGCGAGCGCCGTCCAGGCCGTCCCGCTGATCGCGCAAGAAGCGAGCGACCTCACGGTCTTCCAGCGCACTGCGAACTACATCATCCCGGCCAACAACGGCCCCGTTCCCGACGAGGTCCGGGAGGCCCGCAAGCAGGACTACGCGGGCATCCGCGAGCGCATCCGGAACTCGGTCTTCGGTTTCGAGCTCACGCTGCTCGAGAAGGGTGCGCTCGAGTCCACGGACGAGGAGATCGACGCCGTGCTGCAGCCCCGCTGGGACGAGGGCGGGTTCGGCATCTGGCTGGGCAGCTATGTCGACATGTTCTACGTCGACGAGGCGAACGCGAAGGTGCGGCGGTTCCTGCACGACAAGATCCGCGAGAAGGTGCACGACCCCGAGACGGCCGAGCTGCTGATTCCCCGGGGCTATCCGTTCGGCTGCAAGCGCAACCCGCTCGACTCCGGCTACTACGAGACGTTCAACCTGCCGCACGTCCACCTTGTCGACGTGAAGTCCAACCCGATCGCGGCGATCACACCGTCCGGTGTCCGTCTGGAGGACGGCACCGAGTACGAGCTCGACGCCATCGTCTACGCCACCGGTTTCGACGCAATGACCGGCCCGATGGACCGGATCGACATCCGCGGCCGCGGCGGCCGGTTGCTGCGGGAGAAGTGGGCCGAGGGGCCTCGCACGTACCTCGGCCTGATGAGCCACGGCTACCCGAACCTGTTCACGATCACCGGCCCGCAGAGCCCGTCCGTGCTGTCGAACATGCCCGTCTCCATCGAGCAGCACGTCGACTTCATCGCGCGGATCGTCGCCGACCTGGTCGAACGGGGCGCGTCGACGATCGAGCCGACACAGGAGGCGGAGAACTCCTGGGTCGCCGAGAACCAGCAACTGGCCGAGGCGACGCTCTTCCCGACGGCCGACACCTGGTACATGGGCGCCAACATCCCCGGCAAGCCACGGGTGTTTCTGCCCAACCTCAGCTTCGTCGGGCCCTACCGGGCGAAATGCGACCGGATCGCGGACAACGAGTACGAGGGCTTCACCATCTCCACTGCCCGGGAAGGGGCCACGGCGTGATCGAGAACGGCTACTACACCTCCGAGTTCCATGGCGACTACGACGACATCTCCATCGGGCGGCTGGATCTGGAGGAGGGCGGCTCGATCCCGGACTGCCAGCTCGCCGTGACCACGTGGGGGGAGCTCAACGAGGCGCGCGACAACGCCATCCTCATCACCACCTGGTACTCCGGCACCCATCAGATCTGGCGCGACGTCTACGTCGGGCCTGACCACGCACTGAATCCGGAGCGGTACTTCGTCGTCGCGATCAACCAGATCGGCAACGGGTTGTCGGTCGCGCCGCACAACGCCGACGGTCCGAACGCGAACATCAGCATGGCACGCTTCCCCAAGGTGCGTATCGGCGACGACGTGGTCGCGCAGGAACGGCTGTTGCGCGAGCACTTCGGCATCGAGCGGCTCGAACTCGTCGTCGGTGGATCGATGGGCGCGCAGCAGACCTACGAATGGGCGGTGCGGTTCCCGGACAAGGTGCGCCGGGCTGCACCGATCGCCGGCACCGCGCAGAACACGCCGCACGACTACCTTTTCACCAAGGCACTGTGCGAGCAGTTCTGGTCCGACCCGGGCTGGAACGAGGGCGACTACAAGTCGAACGAGGACGTGGTCGACGGCCTCAAGCGGCACTCCCACATCTGGGCGGTGATGGGTTTCTCCACCGAGTTCTGGAAGCAGGAGGTGTGGCGGGCGCTGGAGTTCACGTCCAAGGAGCAGTTCATCACCGACTTCCTGGAGCCCTACTTCACCGTCATGGATCCGAACGACCTGCTGACGATGGCGTGGAAGTGGCAGCACGGCGACGTCGCGCGGAACACGGGAGGCGACCTCGCCGCGGCACTGGGCCGGATCACGGCGAAGACCTTCGTGATGCCCATCGACGAGGACATGTTCTTCCCGCCGCGCGACTGCCGGGCTGAGCAGGAGATGGTCCCGGGCAGCGAACTGCGGGTGATCGAGGACATCGGCGGGCATCTCGGGCTGTTCGGCATCGCGCCGACCTACATGCCGCAGGTCGATCAGCACCTGGGTGAGCTTCTGGCGACCGAGGCCCCGTGACGAGCCGGCACTCACATTGAGCGAAAGCGGCGTTGGTTGCACTCAACGCACCGAACGCCGCTTTCGCTACGTCCGGGCGAGGCTCAGGTGGGACGACGCAGCAGGCTCACGAACGCCCCCACCGCCAGCAGCGCGACGATCCCCGCGAACACCACCGCCGTCGGCACCAGCCCGAACACCTGCGCACCGGCGCCCACGCCGATCACGGGGATCGAGATCGCGACGTAGAGGACGATGAAGTAGCTCGACGACACCTCGCTGCGCCGGTCGGCGGGTGCCGCGCCGGTCACCGCCTGGAGGCCTGCGCGGAAGCTCGCGCCCTGCCCGAGCCCGGCCACGACCGCTCCGATCAGCACCACGGGCAGCAGGGCCGTCATCAGCCCGACGGCGACGACGACCGTCCCGGCCGCCAAGGCGAGGCACCCGCCGAGCAGCGACGTCCGCTCCGGCAACCGGGCAGAAGCGATCTGCCCGACCGTGGCGCTGCCCAGCAACGCGAAGACCGTCAGGCCGGTGAGCAGGTGCCGGGTCTCGTGCAGCACCTGCCCGAGGAACAGCGGCGACACGGCGGTGAAGAACCCGAGCACGGCGAATCCCGCGAACCCGCTCACCGCGGCCCGCACGAACGTCGGGCGCACGTCGTCCGGGACGCCGACCCGCTGTATCTGCAGGCGCACGCGGCCCGGACGGCGCTCCACCGGCTCCGGCACCGCGGCCAGCCCGACGGCGGCGACCGCGACCAGCGCGACGTGCAGCAGGTAGGGCAGCACGAGCGGGTGCGGCGCACGATCGGCCAGCACGCCGGCAACGACCGGTCCGAGGCCGAGCCCGAGGACGTTCACGGACGCGGCCAGCAGCCCCGCTCGTGCCCGGCCGGTGGCCGGAGCGAGGTCGACGATGGCCGCCGTGGCGACGCCGGTGAACACCCCCGCGGACACGCCCGACAGCAGCCGTCCGGCAAACAGGGCGGGCAGGCTGTGCGGGATCACGAAGACCAACGAACTGAGCGCCGCCACCGCCAGCCCGGGGAACAGCACGGCCTTGCGCCCGAGCTGGTCCGACAGGCGTCCCACCACGAGCAGCGCAGCGAGCACGCCCACGGCGTAGGTCGCGAACACGACGGTGACCATGAGCCCGCCGAATCCGAGCTCCTGCTCGTAGATCGGATAGAGCGGGGTGGGCAGCGTCGCACCGAGCATGGTCACCAGGAAGGCCGCGGCCACCAGTGCCTGCGCGACCTGCGGCGTCACCCCGGGCCGCCTCGTGTCGGTCACCGTCGAACCCTACGTGCGGACCCCGAGGTCGGCGTTGCGCCGGAGCGGCACCTAGGGTCGATGTGGTGGACCTCGCACGGCAGATGCAGAGCATCGACCACGACGCGCACCGGATCGCGGACGCGGTGCGCAGGAACCCGACCGGGCGCGTGACCTCGTGCCCGGACTGGACGGGGGCCGACCTCCTGGCGCACGTCGCCGGCTTCGCCCGGTATCTCACCGACCTGTTCGCGGGCGCCGCGGACAACGACACGGAGTTCCCGAAGGTGCCGCCGGCCGAGGCGGCGCAGACGTACGACGCCGACGTCGCCCGGCTACTCCGCACACTGTGCGACACCCCGCCGGACGCACCGGTGTCGCACTGGGCGGCGGTGCAGCAGGTCGCGGCGTCGTGGCAGCGCCGGGCTGTGCACGAGCTGGCCGTGCACCGCTGGGACGCCGAGACGATCGGCGGCGATCCCGCACCGGTCGACCAGGACATCGCCCTCGACGGCATCGCGGAGTTCTTCGAGGTGTTCGTGACCACCGGGATCCAGGCCGGCTTCGTGCCCCCGGCGCAGGCGACGCTCGTCCTGGAGATCACCGACACCGGGACCCGCCGCGAGGAGCACCTGCCCCACCCCGGGTCCGTGACGACGATGCGCGGCACGGCGTCGGACCTGATGCTCGCGCTGTGGCGCCGACGCGACCCGCTCGCGTTCCACGTGGGCGGGCCGCGCGAGATGCTGGAGCACTGGCCCGCCATCTGACCGAGGAGCTGGCCGGCTGCTCAGGTATCGATCAGCCGCTGGGCGTGCGCGCGTTCGGCCTCGGTGACGAGGCTCGGGGCGCTGCTGCGGAACGTCCAGCGGGTGCGGGTTCCGTCTGGGCCGTCGCAGAACCCGGCAGCCAACGCCTCGTCGATCCGGGCACGCACCTCGGCCTCGCGACCCGCCTCCGTGGCGAACAGCACCCGCACCGCCACGGCCTCGTCACGCCGCTCGGCGCTCGTGTAGTGCGGGGCGACCGGGCAGGGCGGCGCATGATCGAAGGCCCCGCACAGGGCCAGGGTCACGGCGCCGCCCGGACCGGTGAGGTCCGCGTCGGGCTCCATGTCCAGCTCGGCGACGTGAGCAAAGGCGCTACGCACGGTACGAGTATGACCTCATCGATCGGGTGATCTGTCGCCGTCTACCCAACTGGCAATACTGCCGTAGCAAGCGTGATGTCAGTGCCCTGAGGGAGCGGCGACCGCGTCTTCGTGCTGCGGAGTCCGCACGAACAACGCCCCCACGATCGCCGCCACCGACAGGCACGCCGCCACCACGAACGCGGCGTGCACCCCGCCCGCGACGGCTTCGACCCCCACCGCACCGGAATCGGCCATCGCCGCCGACCGCACGCTGTACACGCTCACCAGCAGCGCCACTCCGGCGGCGCCCGCCAGCTGCTGCGTCGCGCCGAAGACCGCGCTGCCGTAGGAGTACAGCCGCGCGGGCAGCGCGCCCAGACCCGCGGTGAACAGCGGCGTGAACACGAACGCCAGGCCCACGCTCAGCAGCAGGTGGAACACCAGGATCTGGGCCGCCGGGCTGTGCACCCCGAGCAGCGTCGCGGACCACAGGGACATGCTGGTGAGGATGGTTCCCGGGATCAGCAGCGCCCGCGCACCGAACCGGTCGTACAGCCGGCCCACCACCGGCCCCAGCAGACCCATGACCAGACCGCCGGGCAGCAGGAGCAGGCCGGTGGTGAGCGGAGCGAGCTGCTGCACGGTCTGCATGTAGATCGGCAGCAGGACGATCGCGCCGAGCAGCACGGCCATCATCAGCATCATCAGCACCGAGGCGGCGGTGAAGATCCGGAACCGGAACGTGCGCAGGTCCAACAGCGCCCGGTCGTCGCGCTGCAGCACGATCTGCCGGCCGACGAACGCGACGAGCCCGACGACGCCGACGACGAACGCCACCCACGTCGTCGTCGACGGGC
This sequence comes from Pseudonocardia charpentierae, assembly GCF_031845345.1. Taxonomy (NCBI): domain Bacteria; kingdom Bacillati; phylum Actinomycetota; class Actinomycetes; order Pseudonocardiales; family Pseudonocardiaceae; genus Pseudonocardia; species Pseudonocardia charpentierae. The sequence continues at coordinate 181,220 of NZ_JAVREJ010000001.1, forward strand.
CCGCGGTCGACTCGCCGAAGCTGCTCAACCCGTACACCAGGCCGCCGAAGCCGAAGGCCGACAGGACGACCGACAGCACGTCGATGCGCATCGCCGTCGGCTCCCCGACGTCCGTGATCCGACGCAGACCCACGACGAGCGAGACGAGCGCGATCGGCAGCACGAGCCAGAACATGGCCCGCCAGCCGAACAGGCTCAGCACCAGCCCGGAGACGGCGGGGCCGATCGCGGGGGCGACCGCGATGACGATCGAGATGTTGCCCATCATGACGCCGCGGCGGGCCGGCGGGACGAGCGTCATCACCGTGGTCATCAGCAGCGGCATCATGATCGCCGTGCCGCTCGCCTGCACCACGCGGCCGGCCAGGAGCACCGGGAAGCCCGGCGCCAGCGCCGCGAGCAGGGTGCCGGTGCTGAAAAGGCTCATCGCCGCGCCGTACAGCGACCGCGTGCGGAAGCGGCGGATCAGGAAGCCCGTGATGGGGATGACCACGGACATCGTGAGCAGGAAGCCGGCGGTGAGCCACTGCCCGACGGCGGCGGAGACCTGCAGGTCCGTCATCAGCACGGGCAACGCCACGCTCATGATCGTCTCGTTCAGGATGACCACGAACGCCGACACGAGCAGGACGACGATCACCGTGCGGGAGCGCGGGTCCAACCGATCCGAGGTACCGCCGGGCGTCCCGGGCTCACCCGCCGGTGAGACGGGGCTGCGGACGTCGCTTCGTTCGGTCACGGAACACCTTCAGGTCGGGGACGGGCGGAGCGCGACGATCGGCCGCGGTCACCCGACCAGGCTACGGAAGGGGACCGACAGGATCTCGTCGTTTCCCGTTCGCCCTCCGCGCAGCAGGCCGGCGACGTGCGGCCCCGGTCGTTCCTCGGCGGTCGAGGTGCTCGAAGTCACCCCGCCACGTCGCGTTCGTCGATCATGCGCAGGTACCGGTCGACCGCCGCGCTCGTCCGCGCGACGTCGCCGGTCGCGAGGAGGTCGAGCAGACATCCCCGCAGCACCGCCAGCAGCAGCGTCCGGTCGACGTCGTCCGCCTCCGCGCTCACCTCGTCGAGAAGCCCGAGCCAGTCGCGGACGGTCCGGGCGGCGAAGCCCTCCCACACACCGTCGCTCTCGACGAGCGCACGGGCGTAGCCCTCGAGCCAGAGGGTCAGCAGCCCGCGGTGCTCGGCGGCGGCGAGCCAGGCCCAGATCGCGTCGGCGGCGGCGCGCGGGCCGCCCGCCGACCCGGCCCGGCGCACCCGATCCAGAACATCGAGTTCGTCGGCGCGTGCCCGCGCCAGCAACGCCCGGACCAGGCCGTCCTTGCTGCCGAAGAGGAACAGCAGCACGCGCGGGCTGCTGCCGATCGCGGTGGCCAGTGGGCGCAGCGACAGATCGGCCAGACCACGCTCCAGCACGTAGCCGTAGGCGGCCTCGAGCAGTTCCTGCCGCCGGGCCGATCCACCGACCTCCCCGTCACTCATTGCGCTAGCCTTTCACTGAAACGACTGTTTCAGTGCGGGAGGGCCGATGGACGAGGTGACGATCCGGCGGCTCGGCCGCCCGGGCGATCTCGGCTGGGTGGTGCAGGCACACGGCGAGCTCTACGCCGCCGAGCTCGGGTGGGGAACGCCCTTCGAGGCGCTCGTGGCCCGGATCGTGGCGGACTTCGCGGGAGGCGCGGATCTCGAGCGCGAGGCGGCGTGGATCGCCGAGCTCGACGGCCGACGGGTCGGCTGCGTGTTCTGCGTGCGCGCGGATGAGGAGACGGCGCAGCTGCGGGTCATGCTGGTGCATCCGGACGCCCGGAAACGCGGGCTCGGGACCATGCTGACCGCCGAGTGTGTCCGGTTCGCCCGTGCCGTCGGCTACCGGCGGCTGCGGTTGTGGACCACGAACCTCCAGGTGGCCGCCCGCGCCGTCTACCTGTCGGCGGGCTTCGAGCTCACCGGGGAGGAGCCCTACGCCGGGTTCGGCCCGACGGTCACCGGGCAGAGCTACGAGCTGGCCCTGTGACCTGGTGGAGAAACACGTCGGGGACGTGAGCGCGTGCTCACGTCCCCGACGACACTCGGTGAAGGGAGTCAGCGACCTGCGCCGACCGCTTCCTGCCCCTTGGCGTTCGGGTTCCGCCGGTGGTTGCCGTTGCCGTTGCCGGCGTTCGGTGCGGACGTCTGAGCGGGACGCTGGGTCGGAACGCCCCCGGTCCGGGAACCGGCAGCCAGCTCGTTCGACAGCACGTCGTTGAGTCGGGCGAGCTCGACCCGCACGTCGGACTGGACCTTGTCCAGGCGCGCGATCTCCTGCGCCGCCTGGTCGCGCTGGCGCTGAATGTCGGTGGCGGCCCGGAGCTTCGCCTCCTCGGCGGCAGCCTCGGACTCCTGCCGCAGCCGGTCCGCGGTGCGGGCGGCGGCGGCGTGCAGCTGGTCGGCCTGCTCGCGGGCCGCGGTGAGCTGGTCGGCGATCTGCTGCTCGCGCTCCTGGAGCTCGGCGTTGCGCTGCGCGGCCTGCTGCTCGAGAACGGCAGCACGCGAGATCAGGCTCTGCTCGACCTCGTGGCGGTGCTTCTCCGCCTCGGTGCGGGCCTGCTCGATGATCGCGGCCGACTCCCGCGACGCGTGCGTGCGGACCTCGGCGGCCTCCTGCTCCGCGATGCGGAGCAGCTTCTCGGCCCGGTACCCGAAGCTGTCTTCCACCGACCGCGGCTCGGAGTGCGCCGACTTGGCTCGCACGTCGCGCAGCTCGCGCTCGGTGGCCTCGGCGTGCTCGTTGGCCTGCCGGCGCCTGCGCTCGGCCTCGGCGAGCTCGTCCTTCAGCTGGGCGACCTCGTTCCGGAGGCGGCTGACGGCGTCGTCGACCTGACGACGCTCATAGCCGCGCAGGACCGTGTCAAAGGAATGGTCGGAAGAGGACGAGGAGCCGGCCGACGTGGCGGTCGTGGGAGTGGCCACGAAAACACTTCCTTCGGGGGATGATCGGTAGGAGCCGTGTGCCTGCCGGAAGGAGACGGGGATGGCTCACGCGGCCAGGCGATGCGGGGGACGACAGCTCCATTGCCTCGCGAACCATTGTGGCCGTCACCTGATCGGACAACCGCTGATCGGGTGACGTCACGTCCGGTAGCGGCACGCGGTACGACACCGTCGCCGACTGGTCCTTTCGGGTCCGGCACACGAGGAGTCAGCCCGGCAGCGTGACCTTCGCCCCGCTCGGCGACACCGCGAACCAGCCCGCCGACTGCGGGCCCTGTACGGCGGCCTTGAGCTGCCCGTCGTCGTTGCGGTTGACGTAGACCGGCCACCCGCCCAGGGTCACCTGACTGCTGCCGTCCTGCCGGGCCAGCCGTCCGACCACCTCGGCGTCGACGCCCAGGAGCTGCAGCTCCTGCCCGGCAGGGACGGTGAGGGGCAGCCAGGACTGCGCGCACGTGTCCGTGCAGTGCGACCGGGGCGGGGTCGTCTGGTCGCCGTCGGAGCCGTACAGCACGCGGCCCTCCCCGTCGGTGACGACGACGCCGAGCGTTCCGGTCTGGACTGCGTAGAGTTCGAGCTCGCCCGAACCCGTCCCGGCCATCCCGCCGTGGCCGCCGCCGTGGCCGGTGTGGCCACCCTGAGCGGTCTGGCCTGCGGTGTCCTGGAATGTGGCCGGGGCGGAGGACGGTGCGGCAGGGGCGGCAGCTCCGCTCGAGCCACACGCTGTGGCCAGGCCGAGCGCGGCCGCGCAGACCGTGGCGCCGAGCAGGCGCACAGCGGTCCGGGAGGTCAGGGGGTGCACGGCCGCGACGGTAGCCAGGCCCGTGACCAGCAGGTTGCGCTCCTGAGAGCGCCGTGGGGCCGACGGCGACCGGCACGCGGCGGGCGGTCGTCGACTACGCCTTTCGGCAAAATAGCTGCTCCGAACGCCATGTCGACTTCTCAGACTGACCGGTGGTGCCGATCGTCGCGCACAGCCGTCAGCCCGGCAGCAGGCCCGGCGGGGTGGGTGCGCCGTAGCCGATGAGCAGGCCGCCGTCCTCCCGCTGCACGACCGCGGGAACGAAGGGGGCGTGCTGCCCGTCGAGCCAGGTGGGCAGGAACGAGGGGACCTCCGTGGTCGTCGGCACGCCGTCGACCGAGCCGAGGAGCACCTGCCTCCGCAGCGTGTCGGCCGGTGCGTACGGGGCCGCAGGGAAGTCGGCGACCACGAGCGTGTGCGAGCCGGCCAGCACGCTCAGCACCATCATGACGCGGGGGTCGACCCGGCCTGTCGTCAGCAGGTCGGCGGTCGCCGGGCCGAGCTGCAGGCCGCGGTTCCCGGCCAGCGCCGTGCCGATCCGAACGCGGCCCGTCCGCTCCGCCTCGCTCGTGGCCACCGGGTCCGCCGGGCCGCAGAGCTCGGCCTGCGCGCCACCCCGCCAGGGCAGCCTCGCACGCACCTCACCCACGGGGCACGGTCCGGGACGGCCGGCGAGGAGCACGGCGTCGTTCGCAGCGACCGGCTCACCGAGATCTCGGAGCCGCTCGGCCGGGAACCCCGCCTCGACGAGCTCGGCCCGGTCCAGCGCGCCGGCGTGCAGCCCGGTGCCGGGCGGCATCTGCTGGTCCATCCACCCGAGGAGCATCGACGGCGCGGGCTCGCGGACCGGGCCGGGAACGGGAAGGAGCAGCACCGTTACGACCGCCGCCACGCCCGCGACGATCACCGCCATGGGCCACCGCAGGCCCGGCACGCGGGCGGCGACGTCTTCGGCCACCGCGGCGAGCACGATCGCCAGGAACGGCAGCACGGCCAGGCCGGCGGCCGCGTTTCCGGGCCCCGGCACGAGCAGGACGACGAGCAGCAGGACGGCCGGACCGAGCAGGGGCCGCACCCAGCGGACCCGCCATCCGGCGACGACGAGCGCGAGCCCGACCACCGCGACGACCGCCGTCAGCCCGCCCGACAACGGCGGCGCGGCCGCTCCGGGCTCCGGCCCGCGCGACGACGCGATCGCCAGGCCGACCGCCGCCAGGCCGACGACGATCCCGCCGGCGATACGCAGGGCGCGCCCGGGCCTGCGCGACACGGTGCCGTCGAAGATCGCGTACGCCGCCAGCGCGAGCACCGCGGCGCCCACGAGCGGCGCGGTGAGCACCGCCACCAGCACCGCGACGACCGCGGCCACCTGGCGCACGCGGCTCCGGCCGATCAGCAACGCGGCGACCAGCAGCCAGGGCACGGCGACGGCGGCGGCGACCACCGTCGAGTGCGCCGCGACCGCGGGCGGTGTCACGCCGACGAGAGCGACACCGAGGGCGGTCGGCCCGTTGCCACACCCCAGCCGACGCAGGACCGGCCACACCAGCACGGCCGTGAGCAGCCCGGCCGTGAGCACCCCGATCTGAGCCGTCGCCCAGACCGACCAGGTGCCACCCGGCACGAGCGCGGTGACGGCCGCGAGCTGGCGCGCCGCGAGCAGGTCGGGGAACGACAGCGGGACCGGGCCGACGGGCCCGCCGCCCGCCGCGTAGACGCCGGCGGCCAGCCGCGCCTCGTCACCGGTCGGGGCGCGCGCGTCGAGGCGCAGCGCCGCCAGGACGTGCACCACGAGGGCGGCCGCCGTCGCCACGGCCGGCGCGACCCGGCCGAGGCCCGGTCGCGTCGGAGTCGCCGACAGCATCGAGTTGCCCCGACGGAGAACGTTCGCGGTCAGCGGTTTCCCTCTCCGCCGGGCGCGCGGGCCGACTCCTGGGTGAGCAGCGTGGCGAGCCGGGCGAGCTCGGCGCGCACGTTGTCCTGCAGGCCGGTGAGCCGTGCCAGCTCCTGGCCGGCCTGGTCGCGGATCTGTCCGGCCTCGGACCGCGCCCGGGCGACGACCTCTTCGGCGTCGGCCTGCATGCGTTCGCGGTACTGGTCGGCCGCACGGCGGGCCGCCGCCTCGACGGCCTCGGCCTCGTTCCGCGCGACCTCGAGCTGCTCGGCGATCTGCTGCTCGCGCTGCTGCAGCTCCGCGGTGCGCTGGGCGGCCTGCTCGTCGAACCGGCTGGAGCGGGTGATCAGCGCCTGCTCTGCCTCGTGCCGGGCCCGTTCGGCCTCGGCCCGGCTCTGCTGCAGGGTGGCCGCAGCCTCACGCGACGCGCCCGAGCGGATCTCGGCCGCCTCCTGCTCCGCGATCCGGAGCAGCCGCTCCGCCCGCATCCCGAAGCCCTCCTCCGCAGGCGCGGAGGGGCGGGACCGGGCGGCCGTCATCTCCCGCTCGACGGACTCGGCGTGCTGCTCGGCCCGCCTGCGCCGCTCCTCGCTCTGCGCGAGCTCCGCCTGCAGCTTCTGCGCCGTCCGGCGGGTGTCGCGGACGTACTCGTCGACCTCGATGCGGTCGTAGCCGCGCATCACCGTGACGAACCGTGCCCGGTCCGTCCCGTCCGATGTGTCGTGCACCTGGCCCCCTGGCGACATGACGCCTTCCCCTCGTGCGCGACCGTCACTTCCGATCGCGCGACCTCCCGCCGTTCGGCGGGCTGTTCTGCGGAACCTTCACGGTCTCCGGCGGTGCGGCGGCGGCTTCCCTGGCCCCGCCCTGGGCGGCCTGGGCCGACGCGAGCTCGGCGGAGATGAGCTGCGCGAGCTGGGCGAGCTCGCTGCGGACGTCGGCCTCCAGGCCCGAGAGCCGGGAGATCTCCTTGCCCGCCTCGTCGAGCCGGCGGCGGGCATCGGCATCGGCGCGCTGCCGGGTCTGCTCGGCGGCCTCCTCGGACTCCTCGCGCAGCCGTTCCGCAGCCCGCGCCGCGTTGGCCTGGAGCTGCTCGGCCTGCTCACGGGCGGCCGTGAGCTGCTCGCCGATCTGCTGCTCGCGCTCCTGCAACGCGGCCGACCGCTTCGCGGCCTGCTGTTCGAGCAGCGACGCCCGCGTGATCAGGGTCTGCTCGACCTCGTGCCTGTGCGCCTCGGCCTCCGTCCGCGCCTTCTCGACGATGCTCGACAACTCGCGGCCCGCCGAGCCGCGGATGTCGGCCGCCTCCTGCTCGGCCATCCGCAGCAGCTTCTCCGCGCGGAAGCCGAAACTGTCCTCCTTCGCCGCGGGCTCGAGGTGGGCCGACTTCGCCCGGGCCTCCCGCAGCTCCTGGTCCTTGCTCTCGGCGTCGGCGACGGCGCGGTCGCGCTCGGACCGCAGTTCGGCCAGCTCCGAGCGGAGTGCGGCCAGCTCCTTGTCGCGCCGGTCGAGGTGGTCGTCGACCTGGTTGCGCTCGTAGCCCCGCAGGGCCGTCGCGAACACCGGGCGGTCGTCGTCGGCCGTCGCCGTCCCGGCTGGGGCCTGCGTGCTCCACGAGGTGGCGGAACCTGCCACGGGTCACTTCCTGTTCTGAAGGTCAGCTTCTGCGGTGCGGTGAAGACGGGCCGGTCAGCGCCGGGACGAGAGACGGGACGAGAGACGGCTCGGGCGCTCCGGGCGGGCGACCGGTGAGGGCCGCTCGGGTTCGTCGTCCGCGGCGGTCCGCGGCTCGGGGACGTCGTCGCCGCGGACGTCGTCCGTCGACGGGAAGCCGGGCCCGGTGAACCGTTGCGCGGTCGCCTCGGTGGCCTCGCGCTCCGTCGCGATCGCGGCGTCGAACGCGTCGTCGTCGAACGTGTCCTTGGCTGGCGCGGCGTCGGCCGGGGCGGGCATCTCGGTGTCGTCGAACGCGTCGGCGTACGCCGGCGACAGGTCGTCGAACGGCCGGGCCGCCAGGGTGGCGGTGGGCGGCGGCAGGGCGGCCGCGGCGGGCGGCATCGCCGTGACCGTCGACGGGGCGAACGCGGGCTGGGCCTGGGGCGGCGTGGCGCTCAGCATGGTGGCCGACGTCGGCGCCGGAGCCGTCACCCTCGGCAGCGTCCAGTCCAGGAGGCTGCGCACCCCGGTCAGCTGCTCGGCGATCTGGTGCTGCAGGGCACGCAGCTGCTCGAGCTCCTCCTGGCCGCGGCTGACGTGGTCGCGCAGCTGGGTCCGCGAGCGCTCGGCCTCGGCGGCGGCCTCGGCCAGGACTGCGCGCGCCTCGGTCGACGCGGCGTCGACGATGCGCTGTGCCTCCTCGCGCTGGCGCTTCTCCTGCGCCCCCAGCTCGGTCATGAGCACGTCGCGCCGCTCGGCGATGTCGGAGGCCAGCGACTGCTCCTCCCGGCTGCGGCGCTCGGCCAGCTCGGCGTCGAGGCGGGCGCGCTGGCCGTCGGCCTCTTCGCGCATCTGCGCCAGGCGCGTCCGGCTCTCCTCCAGCCGCACCCGCAGCTCGTCCTGCGCCTGGTGCTGCTCGGCCTCGAACTCACGACGCTGCTGGCGGGAGCCGTCGACCAGTTCGTCGGCCTCCGCCTGGGCCATGCTGAGGATCTGCGCGGCGCCCCGGGTGGCGCGGGCGCGCATGTCGTTCACCTCGTCCTGGGCGACGCGCACCATCTGCTGCAGCCGGTCGCTCATCCCGTCGACCGTGCTCGGGATGGTCGACAGCTCGGCGACGTGCGCGGTGAGGCGCTCCACCTCGGACCGGCTCTCGGCCAGCTCGGTGCGGGCGGCGCGGGTCTCGCCACGGCTCACGTCGAGTTCGCGGGAAAGGCGCTCGAGGTCGGCCAGGGCCGATTGGCGGGCGGCGTGGGCGGCGTCGCGCTCGGCGAGGAGCTTGCCGAGCCGCTCCTCGACCTGCGCGCGGTCGAAGCCCCGCCGGACGACGGAGAAGGGCAGGCCGTCAAGGTCGGCAGTCATCGTGCGGAACGCTCCTCGGGGGTAACAAAGCGGACGCCAGGATCGGGGAAATCCGGCTCGGTCCGGTCGTCTGCACGGAGGGGGAGCGCACGCCGCGGGCCGCGCTGGTGGCGTTGAGCGGAGTGTCTCGTGCAGCACCGGAAGGTAAATCCACTGATCGGGGGTAAGAGCCTGAGCCGTTCAGACCCCTGTCACGGTGGGTGTTCATACGGCCACCGCCTCGACGACCACGTTGTCGGTGTAGCTGCGCGCCGTCCGGTCGAACCGCCCGCCGCAGGTGATCAGCCGGAGCTCGGGCCGTGGGGTCGGGCCGTACACCGCAGCCGTCGGGAACTGCTCCTTGGCCACCTGCCGGACCCGGGTGACGGAGAACCGCGCCACCCTGCCGTCCGAGCGCGTGATCTCGACCAGGTCGTCGGGCCGCAGCGACCGCAGCGCGAAGAACACCCCGGGCCCGCTCCGGGAGTCGACGTGACCCCCGACGATCGCCGGGCCGCGGTCACCCGGGACGACACCGCCGGAGTACCAGCCGGCGCGGGCGGGGTCGTCGGGCGCGAGCAGCTCGCCGTCGTCGGCGACACCGAGCTCGTCCAGCGGCCCGGACAGGTCGAGCCGCGGGATCGTGATGGCGACGGCGCCGACCTGCGACTCGGCCAGGCGGGCGGGCACCGGGGCGACGTCGGCAACCGGGCTCGGCGTCACCGGCAGCGGGACGGCCGGCACGAGCAGCGCCGTCACGACGACACCCACCAGCACCGCGCCGACCAGCACGGGTCGCGCGAACAGGGCGTGGTGCTCCTCGGTCAGCACCGCCGCGAGTACGGCGAGCCCGGCGGCGGCCGGCAGCACGGCGTCGAGATCCGGACCCGGCAGGAACTGGCACAGCACCAGCGCGCCCACCGCGGCGACCGGCGGCCGCAGCCACGGCAGCCGCAGCCAGGACGCACCGCCGATCAGCAGCGCGCACGAGCCGAGCACGACGAGGACGCCCACCGGCACCGCCGGACCGGCCTGCGGGCGGGCGAGCAGGGCCGCGACACCGGCGGCGGCCGCGATCGCCGCGACGCCGATGAGCCGGCGGATCACGACGGGGAAGCGGGTCAGCAGGTCCTTCCGCAGGGCCATCATGCCGAGCAGCACGAGGATGCCGACGGCGACCACCGGGGCGAGCGCGACGGCTGCGGCGCAGGCCAGCGCGGCCAGCAGGCTGCGTCGCCGTCCGGCCGCCGCGAACATCCCGCCCGCGGCGAGCAGCAGGGCCGCCCGCCCGTCGACGCCGTCCGCCGTGGTCAGCTCGACGAGCAGCGCGCAGCACGCGTACACCGCGGTCGACGCCGCGCGGCTCTCCGGCCGCAGCCGCAACCGCGCGGTCACCGACCACAGCAGAACGCCCGCGAGCACCGCGGTGACCAGGCCGAGCGGCCACGGCGGCGGCGTGCCCAGGAGGCCCGACACCGCGGTCACCGGAGTCCGGTCAACGTCATCGGCTCCGCGCGAACCGGGCCGACATCAGGGCGGCGGCGGCAGCGAGCACGACCAGCACCGTGCTGCTCACGGCCCGGTACGGGCCGGCCTCGATCGCGGCGCCGCCGAAGCCGGCGTGCACCGGGCCCGGGGGCACGACCGACGGGCCGCCCGCGTCCACCACCACCCGCGCCTTGAGGCCGCCGTCGCCGCTGGTCAATACGATCGAACTGACCTCGTTGGCGTTCAGCGTGACGGGCAGCTCGGCGGCGGGTGCACCCACGGGGCCGACCGACAGCCGCGTCTCCCCCGGAGCCAGCGTCGTGTACGGACCGGCCGCCCCGAGCGCGAGGGCGCCCGCGATCTGCTCCCCCGACGGCCCGCGCACGTCGAGCTGCGTGGCGGGCGGCGCCGCGTTGATCACGCGGACGCGGGCCTGCGTGGGGTCGGGAGCGGTCAGGTCGTCGGTGAAGCTGGTGACCGCGCCTTCGGCCCGCGGCCCGACGGTCGCGACCGTGGTCGTCGTGCCGGGCTGCACGGAGATGGTCTTGGAGACCATGGGCGGCTCGGTCGACCCGGCGGGCCGGGTGGCGATCACGTAGTCGCCCGCCTCGACGGTCCGGTAGTCCGACAGCTCGCCGTAGCCGAGCGCGGCGATCAGGACGGTGTCGTCCGGGTTCGCGACCGACGACACGGTCAGCTCCAGGTCGCCCTGGTCCGGGCTCAGCTGGGCGAGGCGCAGCATGCTCGTGGCGGCCGCCGCCGCAGCAGGTGCCGGAGCGAGAGCCAGGCCGACGGCGAGCAGCAGCAGTGCCAGCACGCCGCTGCCGGCCGCCGCGGCACGCCGGCGGGGAGCGACAGCCGGACGTGCGAGGTGACGAGCGGGCACACGATCTCCCGGGGAGCGAGGCGGTGTCGGAACGAGACCCGACCGGGCACCCGACGCGGGCACGCTAGCGTGGTCACCCGGCCGAGTGATATGTGGCACGGAGAGTAGTACCGGCTGGTCACGCCCGGTCGGTTCGACACGCTGGGCGACAACACCGCATCTCTTCACAGGACCTTCTCGATCAACAGGCCCCGGACGGAGCAACCGGCCGAGGTGTAGTCATGTCCCGGGGGCCGGGAACCGTCGGCCGATACGGGAGAAGAGGAGGCCTCCGGGTGCGCTACGACGCCGTGCTCGCCGAGACGGTGGGGATCAGAGGAGACGGCGACGACCTCGTCGAGGCCTACACGGCCCGTCCCCTGGCTCCCGGACCGCGTGGCGGGGTCCTGGTGATCCACCACATGCCCGGTTACGACCGGGAGGCCAAGGAGATCGTGCGCCGGTTCGCGGAGGAGGGCTACGACGCGATCTGCGTCAACCTCCACTGGCGCGACGCCCCCGGCGCGGATCCGGACGACGCCGCGGCCGCGTCGCGGGCCGACGGCGGTGTGCCGGACGACCGGTTCGTGCGCGACGCGGCGGGTGCGGTGCGGTGGCTGCGCGACCTCCCCACGTCCAATGGCCGCGTGGCGACGATCGGCTTCTGCTCCGGCGGCCGGCAGGCCGTGCTGTCGGCGATCGCGCTGGACGTGCAGGCCGCGATCGACTGCTACGGCGCGTTCGTGACCGCCGAACCGCCCGAGGGCTTCCCCATCCGGGTGCAGCCGATCGCCGACCGCCTCGGCGACATCCGCGCGCCGTTGCTGGGCCTGTTCGGCAACGACGACCGCAACCCGTCGCCGGAGCAGGTCGACGAGCTCGACAAGCTGCTCGACGAGCACGGCAAAACCCACGAGTTCCACCGCTACGACGGCGCGGGCCACGCCTTCTTCTCCGTGGACCGGCCCGCCTACCGGGCGGCCGCCGCGCTCGACGGCTGGCGGCGGATCCGCACGTTCCTGGCGACCCACCTCGCCGACGAGCAGAAGGGCTGAACGCCGTGTGCACCTACCGGACCGAGCAGGTGGCCGTCGCGGCGAGCAGCGGGAAGGGGCCGCAGGGCTGGTTCCCGCTGCGCACGGCGACGGTCTACTACGACCACCCCGTGCACGCGCTGCACGACCACACGGTGAACATCGACTTCCTCAACCCCGAGCTCGGGCCCGGCGCCCGCGTGGCGGTGGAGCTGGGCCTCGACGACGCCCGCGCGCTGCTCGCCGCGCTGCAGGCGACGGTGGAGAGCGCAGCCCACCACTGAGCCGTGGTGGCGTCAGCCGCCGACTGCGGTCACGGCGACGTCGATGTTGCCGCGGGTCGCGTTCGAGTACGGGCAGACCTGGTGCGCGGCGGCCACGATCCGCTCGGCCGCCTCCTGGTCGACGCTCGGCAGCGTGGCCGTCAGCGCGACCTGGAGCTGGAACCCGCCCCCGTCGTTCGGGCCGATCCCGACCTCGGCCTCGACGGTCGAGCCGTCGACGTCCACCTTCTCCCGCCGGCCGATGACCTTGAGCGCCTGGTGGAAGCAGGCCGCGTAGCCGAGGGCGAACAGCTGCTCGGGGTTGGTGGCGCCGCCCGCTCCGCCCATCTCCTTCGGGCTGGCGAAGTCGACGTCGAGCAGGCCGTCGGAGGTGCGGCCGTGGCCGTTGCGGCCTTCTCCGGTGGCGGTGGCCTGGGCGGTGTAGAGAACCTTCACGGATCAACTCCAGAGGTGCGGGGACCGGTCGTCCCGTGCAACGGTGGCAAGCCCCGTGGTCATCCCGCCGCCGGAAGGAGAACGCCTCGTGACCGACCTCGTCCTCGTCCGCCACGGCCAGACCGTGTGGCACGCGGAGAACCGCTACGCCGGTCGCAGCGATGTTGCGCTCACTCCACGAGGGGTCGAGCAGGCGGCTCAGCTCGCGGTGTGGGCGCAGACCGCCGGCCTCGTCGCCGTCTGGTCGTCGACGCTCAGCCGGGCCCGCATCACGGCGGAGGCGTGCAGCGAGGCCGCCGGCCTTCCGCTCGAGGTCGACGCGCGGCTGTGCGAGCTCGACTTCGGCGAGGGCGAGGGCCTGACCTCGGCCGAGATGACCGAACGGTTCCCCGACGCCCGTGCCGCCTTCCTCGCCGACCCCGTGACCCACCACCTTCCCGGCGGCGAGGACCCGGTCGCGGCCGCGGACCGGTTCACGCACTGCCTGGACGAGATCGCCGAGAAGCACCCCGATGGCCGCGTGCTCGTCGTCGCCCACTCCAGCGCGATCCGGCTCGCGCTGTGCCGGCTGATCGGCGTGCCGCTGGCGGAGTACCGGCGACTGTTCCCGACCCTGCGCAACTGCGCGCTCACCGAGCTGCGGCTGCGCGACGAGCGGGCTGCGCTGTTGCAGTTCAACACCCCACCCGTGGAGGCGTCTTCATGACCCGAGTGCTGGCCGCAGGAGACCATTTCGTCCTCACCGAGCTGCTCGTCGAGGCCTTGGCACGGGAGGTGCCCGACGGCCTGGAGATCAGCGAGCTGACCCTGGGCTGGCCGACCGAGCCGTTCGGCCGCGTCGCGGAGGTCGACGAGGCGTCGGGCAGCGAGGACCAGATGATCGAGGCCCTGCAGGGCGTCGAGGTCTGCGTGACCCAGATGGCGCCGCTGACGGAGAAGGTCCTCGACGCCTCCCCCGACCTGCGGCTGTTCTGCATCAGCCGGGGCGGACCGGTGAACGCCAACATCGCGGCGGCTACCGAACACGGCGTCGCCGTCACCTACGCGCCGGGCCGCAACGCGACGGCGACCGCCGAGCAGAGCGTCGGCATGCTGATCGCCACCACCCGACGGATCCCGCAGACCCACGCGGACCTCTCGGGCGGCACCTGGCGCGGCGACTACTACCGCTACGACGCCGTGGGCCCCGAGCTGGAGAACAGCACCGTCGGGGTGATCGGATACGGGGCGATCGGCAGCCGGGTCGCGCGCATCCTCGCGGGGTTCGGCGCGAACGTTCTCGCCCACGACCCGTACCTCGCACCGGAGGCCTTCGCCGCCGGGGTCGAGCAGGTGGAGCTCGACGAGCTGCTGTCGCGCTCGCGCTTCGTCACCCTGCATGCCCGCGTGACGCCCGACAACAAGAAGATGATCGGGGCTGAGCAGATCGCCCTGATGCAGCCCGGGTCGGTGCTCGTGAACTGCGCACGCGGGGCGCTGCTGGACTACGACGCGGTGTGCGACGCGCTGGACTCCGGCCACCTGTTCGGCGCCGCGTTCGACGTGTTCGCCGAGGAGCCGATCCCGGTGGGGTCGCGGCTGCTGACCACGCCGAACCTCGTCATGACCCCGCACCTGGCGGGCGGGAGCAAGGAGACGGCGCAGCGGGCGGCGACGATCGTGGCCTCGGACGTCGGCCGGTACCTGCGCGGCGAGGAGATCGCGAACTGCGCGAACCCGGAGGTGCTGCGCGGGCGCGGGTGACAGATCGCGCCACCCGCCCCCGGGCAGCGTCTATCGCCCCGACATGAACTCGCGCAGCAGGTTCGCCAACCGCTCGTCGGCCTCCAGCGCCAGGCTGTGCCCGCACTCCTGGAAGACCTCGGCGCGGTCGACCTTCTCCGCCACTCTCAGCATCTGCTGCTCGACCAGCTCGCCGAAGAAACTCCGGCGCACCGATGGTGAGGACCGGCATGCCGATCTTGTTCGACTTCAGCTCCTCGTTGATGCGGGCGTTCTTCAGCCCGGCGCGGTAGGTCTCGAGACAACCGCGCAGCCCGCCGGGCGCCTTGAGCTTGGAGATCCACTCGTCAATCGCCTCGTCGGCACGCCTTCCGCGCCGGTATCGAGGAGACCTGGGCGCAGGGCGACCGCCAACTCGAGGAGGCCCTGGCCGCCGGCCGGGCGAAGATGATCGACGCGACCGTGGCGAAGCTGGAGCTGTACGGCTGCGCCGGCCGTTCCGGGGCGCAGGCGTGACCGCCGTCGAGGCTCCAGGGCACCACCACACCGCTGCGCGGCATCCGCAAGGTCGCCGCGCGGCGCATGGTCGAGGCCTGGGCCGTCCCGGTGTTCCACCTGGCCGTCGAGGTCGACATGACGTACGCACTCGGAACGAAGGAGCGGTCACCCGGCGGCACCGTGACGGATGCACTCCTCGCCGCGTGTGCTGCCGGACTGAAAGCGCACCCCGCCCTCAACGCCCACTGCGACGGCGCCTCCGTCACCGTATTCGACGCGGTGCACCTCGGCGTCGCAGTGGCCACCGATGCGGGCTGGTGGTCCCCGTCATCCACGGCGCCGACGGGCTCGACCTCGGCGGCCTCGCCGACGCCCGCCGTACCGTTGTCGACAAGGCCCGCAGCGGCAAGCTGGGGATGGCCGACATCAGCGGCGGCACCTTCACGGTGTCCAACCTGGGGATGCTCGGCATCGACTACTTCGACGCCATCCTCAACGTCCCGCAGGTCGCGATCCTCGCCGTTGGCGCCACCCGGCAGCGGCAGGTGTGGAACGGCGGCGACCCCGCCTGGCGCCCGATCGCGGAACTGACCCTGACCTGCGATCACCGGGCTGTGGACGGGGCGACAGGAGCGGCATTCCTGGCTGCCGTACGGGAACTGCTGCAGGGGTGAGCCGCCGTCGGCCGCTCACGCGTCCGACAGGTGCGGCAGTGCGCGTCGCCGTGGGTGTTGCTCGGGGTCGATCCACCGCGGCGGGATGAACTCGGGCAACCCGTCGCGGATCCGGACGACCCAGTCGGTGGAGTGGATCTGCCGGTGATGGACACGGCAGAGCATCACCAGGTTGTCCAACCGCGTCGGGCCGCCGTTCTCCCACTCGCGGATGTGGTGAACCTCGCACCACGAGGCCGGGCGACCGCAGCCGGGATGTGCGCAACCGCGGTCACGGGCGGCGACGGCCCGGCGCAGTCCGTCCGGAATCGTGCGGGTGATCCGCCCGACGTCCAGCGGCTGGCCCTGGCCGCCCAGCACGACCGGGACCACGGCAGCGTCGCAGCAGAGCATGCGCAACGACTCGGGTGAAACTGTGCCGCCGAAGTCCAGGCACGCCGCCCGGGCACGGTTCTGGAGGTCCTCGAGCCGGACCAGCACGGTGAGGTGCGGGCGCCGACCGCCGCACTCCGGCAGCATCGCCGACGGGGCATGGTCGAGGACGTAGCCGCACACATCCGCCAGCGCTTCGGCCTGCCGTTGGGCTGGCGGGCGGTCGTCGTCGCCGGTGAGCGGGCGGGCCTTGGCGTCGACCACCGCGGCGATCGCGTCGAACATCGCGGCGTCGTCGAACCGGCCCTTGATCTTCCCACCCCCGGAAGGCAACCGGGTCAGGTGCAGCTCGTTCACCCCGGCCGCAGGCCGGTCGTCAGGCTCCTCACCGTCCTGATCCAGCGCCTCGACCAGCGCCGCACCCCACTCGTGCAACTCGCGCGGGGTGTACAGCTCCGCCTTGCCGGCCAACTGTTCCTCCGCGCCCGCCCACTGCTCAGGCGACAACCGCTCCGCGGCATCCGAACCGAGCACACGGGCGATCACTTCGACGTGCCGCAGGCTCGCCCGCCCGGCCGCGAAGACCGTGGCAGTGGCCGGCAGGCGAGCCGGTAGCGGCGTCCCGTCCAACCCGACCCGCGACGTCACCTGCTCGGCGACGACCACCCGCCGGCGCGCTTCGAACCGCTCCCAGCCGAGCAGATCACTCAACGCCGCCGACACCGATGTGTAGCCGCGCTCCGCGAACACCCCGCGCCGCTCCAACGCGGCCAGTGCATCCACGGTGACCCGGTCCAGGCGCCGCGTGACTCCTTCACACAGCGTCAGAACCGACACCAGCTCGGCGTCGGAGCTCAGGCCGGCCGCCTCGCCCAGCGCGTCGACGGCCTGCAGAAGCAGGCGGTGCGCAGTGGCGAGCGAGGCTACGGACATGGCCTCATTCTATTCGAACAGGGGTTCGAATAGGTGCAGTTCGGCGCACCCTGTGGACAACTCATCCCACTCGGGTCAGCCGTAGTACCGGCAGGACGCGATCGGTCTTCTCCTGATAGCCGGCCATGCTCGGCCGACTCGCGATGATCTTCGCCCACGCCTCCGCCCGCCGCGGCCCCTCGAGCTGCTCGGGCCGCACCCGGTGCCGGTGCCCACCCACCTCGATCCACACCTGATCCGGGTGAGCGGCGATGTTGTGGTACCAGCCGGGGTGGTGCGCTGCACCGCCGAAGGACGCGACCACCAGCCACGCACCCTCACCGTCGGGCTCGTGGCCGACCGCACTCTGTCGCTGCGTGCCGGTCCGCGCCCCCACCGTAGTCAGGTACAGGACCGCGCGGCCCCGGAACTGGTCGCCGCTCCGGCGGTGATGCCTGATCATGACTGGCCGTAGCACCCGCGCCAGCAGCGCCGCCCACCGCGACCCGCGCATCCCGCGCGTTCCCGTCTTGCTCTTCACGATCGTCGCGCCGACTCCTCGGGTTGTTGGCGTGGGCGAGCCTGCACTTCGCCTACCGGGAGATGAGCAAGCTCGTCGACGAGCGGCTGCGGACGGAGGCGGAGTGCTCGCTGTCCGACATGGACGTCCTGAACGAGCTGGCCTGCACCCCGGACCACCGCCTGCAGATGCTCGATCTGGCCGACCGGCTCGGCGTCACGCGGGGCGGCCTGACGAGGATCATCGACCGACTGGTCGAACGCGGCTGGGTGGGCCGTGACCGTCCGGAGCACAACCGTCGTGAGGTCTACGCCGTGATCACCGACGACGGCGCGCGGGTCGTCCACCAGGCGCGTGTCGTCTACATCCGGCTGCTCATGGACACCCTCGGCACCCACCTCGACGACGCCGCGCTCGACGAGGTGGCCACGAGCATGCGCAAGCTGCACGAGGCGCTGCGCGACCGCCAGGGCGAGGCGGCGAGCAGGCCGCGAACCGCCGAGCCGCGGTTTGCCGAGCAGACTCGGCGGGGAGCCGACGAGGCAGCAGGACCTTGACGCCGACAGTGCGTCGGCGGCACCGGGAAGGGGTCGGCCATGACCGAGTTCGTCTGCCGGCGAACGGGCCAGACCTACGAGGTCGGTGAGCAGCTCGACCAGAACGGACAGGCACTGGTCCACGCCGTCGTGTCCGCCGGTCCTGACCTGGCGCTCAAGCAGTACCTGCCGGCAACTCTGCACAAACGGCCTGATCTCGAGGCGCGCATCAAGTCGATGATCGCCAATCCACCCGCCTACCGCCCTGACCGCACCGGACCGGTGATCTGCGCATGGCCCGAGGACGCCGCCTACGTCGCCGGTCAGTTCGCGGGCTTCGTCATGCCGCGCATCGACACCCGCGCGGCGATCACGATCCCCGATCTTGCGACTCGGCACACCACGACCTGGCACGACCGGCTAGCTGTCGCCGAGAACCTGGCCCGGGCCGTCGCGGTGCTCCACGACGGCGACGTCGTCATCGGCGACTTCCGGGAGTGGAACCTGTTGGCCTGGAGCGACGGTCACGTCACCCTGCTCGGATGCGACCGGATGCAGGTCGTCGACCCCGTGTCGCACAGACGGTTTCCGTGTGTCGCCGGGCGGGACGCCTGCACACCCCCCGAGCTGCAGTTGCCGTCATCGCTGTCGAGCATGCTCCGGACGAGCAGCAGTGACATCTTCACCCTGGCTCTGCATCTGCACCTGCTGTTGCTCGACGGCGCGCACCCCTTCCGAGGGCAATGGCGAGGGGGCGGAGACAACCCTCCGGAACACGTGCTCGCTCAGGAAGGGCTGTGGACGTACGCAGGCGACAGAAGGCTGGCGCCCTACCCGAGCAGTGCACCGTTGGCCGCGCTCCCCGAGACGCTTCAACAGTTCTTCCGGGCCGCCTTCGTCGACGGCGCGCGCAATCCTGAAGCCAGGCCTCCCGCGCAGGACTGGTTGATCGAACTGACGCACCTGCGCGAGTCCCTCGCCACCCCGCGCCGTCTCGCGACCGTCACGCCGCCGCGTCCCGCAGCCGTCGCAGCGGCGTCACCCGTCGCCGCTCCGGCCCACCACGACCTCGGCGACGCGGAAACCCATCGCCTACCGCCTGAGCCGTCGCACCGCGTTACGCCATCAGGAACCCGACGCCTGGAGTCGACTCCTCCTCGCCGACGGAGGAACGCACTCCGCCTGGCAGCGTGTGTGGCGACGGCCGCAGTCGCCATCGGGGGTGTCGTCGGCGTGAGCACGGCAGCGCGTCGATCCGTCGCTCACGTGGCTGACCCGACTGTGTCGGAACAGACGCCCACCACCTCGACGCAGCCGCGTCCGGACGACCCGACGGCTGCTCTCGAGCAGGTACGTGCCCGGGACGCCGCCGTCGTCGAGACACTGGCGGAATCGTGGGTCGCACAACTGTCCGCCCGGCCCGCAGAATCGTCGACGACCGACCGAACGGCGACAGACGTAGCCGTCCTTGCCGGCCACGAAGCACTTCGCCGGCAATATCCAGGCGCAGTCCTGCTGAAGTCCACGGACTGGAACTACGACGGTGATTTCTGGATCACGGTCGTCCGCGAGCGGTTCTCCTCTGCAGAGGAAGCCAACGACTGGTGCGGCACACACCACTTCGCGCCGCAGGACTGCTTCGCCAAGAAGCTGTCGCATTCCGGCGTCGTCGAAGGCAGCGCGAAGTACCGACGATGAACCCCGAACGCCGGGTTCAGGCCTGTGCAGCCGACGTCTGCGGCGCCGCCAGATTGACCGATCGCGCCGGGTCTGCGACGAAACAGTCGTTCACGGCCGCATCCCCGAACATCTCGTCCAGCGTGCGCTGGAGATCGTCGACACTCGGGGCGTCCCAGATGCAGATGGCCCGGCTGATGTCGTCCTGCGTGACGGTGCCGAACAGCGTGAAGCCGGGTGGGAACTCCTTGTCGGCGAAGAACGCCCGGTCCCATGCCGCGCGGTCACGAATCGTGTGCACCACTCCGAGATGCATGACAGCCTCCTCCACGTCGAGGGAAAGCGAGTATCCCGCTCCGCCTTCATGGTCGTAAGGCCTTTCGTCATGGTCCTTTTTCCAGGAATGGTGTCGTCGACAAATTCAATGCTTCAATTTCTTCACCGTCGCGACGATCCGACACGACGAGGCAGCGGAGCCCGTCGGGCCGCCCTGCTACCGAACGCACTTTTTCGGGCACGATGCGTGAGCAGGCGCTGCTCGCAGCCGCCGGAGCTGCTGATAATCCCCCACTCGCCAGCGGACCAGGCCTGGCGACAGGGGGAGCGGAAGACGATGAACAGCACGACGAAGGGGTCACTCGCCGCGGTCGTCGCGGCGCTGCTGCTCACGGGCGGAGCGGGGACGCTCGCCTACTGGAACGACACCGAGAACGTCCCCGGCGGCCCGATCTCCTCGGGCCAGCTGGACCTGGGCACGCCCGCCTGCGGCGCCGGCTGGGTGCTGGACGGGGGCGCCACCCTCACCACCCAGCTGATCGTGCCCGGTGACACGCTGACGAAGACCTGCACGATCAACCTGATCGCCCGGGGCGGAGCTGGTCCCGACCGCGACGTTCACCGTCAACGGCGCGTCGCGCAACCACATCACCGACGCCGACGACACCGGCGCCACCAACGAGATCATCGCGACGATCGGCGTCACCTTCAACGGCCCGACCGCGACGAACGCCAGCCAGAACCTGACAGCCACGCTGAACACCATCGCGGTGACGGCGACGCAGACGCACGACCCTGTCTGACGGCGCCACCGCAGTACGCCGATGACCATCGAGTTCGCCCCGACCGGGCGGCGTCCCGCAGCCACGAAGGCGGGGGAGGCCGCCCGGTTCGCCCGCATGGTGCTCGCCGCGTCGATACTCCTGGTGGCGGCGTTCGTCCTGGGGCGGCCGTCCTCGTGCCGCGCCTCGCAGGCGCCACGCCCTACACCGTCCTCACCGGCTCGATGAGCCCCGCGTATCCGCCAGGAACGATGATCGTCACGCGACCCCACGGCTCCGTCGGCCTGGGATCCGTGATCACCCTTCCAGCTCGTCTCCGGGAAGCCGGAGGTCGTGACCCACCGGGTGGTCGCGATCGCCCGCCACCCCGACGGCCGTATGCGCTTCCAGACCCGGGGCGACACAAACAACAGCCCGGGTCTGCAGTGGGTGCGTCCCGAGCAGGTGCGGGGTGTGCTCTGGTACGCCGTGCCCGGCCTCGGCCACGTGAGCGGGCTGCTCACGGGCGACCAGCGGGAGCGGGGCGTGCAGGTGGTCGCGGTCCTGCTCCTCGGGTACGCCGGCGTGATGTTCGTCAGTGCCTACCGGCGACGGCGGGCTTCGGCATGAGCGGTGCACGGCCGAAGGGGCGTCTGCGAGCGGTGCTGGCGCTCGGCACAGTCGTCGGACTGAGCCCGGTCGGCACGTTGGCCAGCTGGACGGACACCGCTCCGATCACCGGGACGACGTTCAAGTCGGGCACGATCGACCTCCAACTGAACGACCTCAACGCCGTCACGAGCACGACGCTGTCCATGACCGACATGGCACCGGGCGCGACGTCCTCCGAGGTCTTCCGCGTGAAGAACGCCGGCTCGGCGCCGTTCACCTACACCATC
The DNA here is from genome assembly GCF_031845345.1 of Pseudonocardia charpentierae. Classification (NCBI taxonomy): domain Bacteria; kingdom Bacillati; phylum Actinomycetota; class Actinomycetes; order Pseudonocardiales; family Pseudonocardiaceae; genus Pseudonocardia; species Pseudonocardia charpentierae. Next base: position 202,836 of record NZ_JAVREJ010000001.1, read on the forward strand.
ACCGGCGGGCTCGGCGGTACCGACGCCGCGGCGTTCGCGACGGCGAGCGCGCTGAAGCTGAACATCTCCGCCAACGGCACCCGCTCCGGTACCGGGAACGCGGCGACCTGCACCGGCGGCACGGCGGTCGTGACGGGTCTGGCCCTGACGGCCAACACGGCTGCGACGGTCGTCGGGACGGCGCAGGGGCAGCTAGCGTCCGGGGCGACGGGCGCGCCACTGTGCTTCCAGGTGACGTTCGCGACCGACGCACCGACCACGTTGCAGGGCAAGACAGCGACGGCGACGTTCACCGTCACCGCGACCTCGACGCCGTGACCGAGCACCGGCTCCTGCGGGTTCTGCGCGAGGTGGCGCTGACCGTCGGTGCCGTCGTGGGAACGCTGTGCCTGGTCTTCACGCTGCTGAGTGCGACCGTCGGCGTCCGACCGCTCGTGTTCATCTCGGGCTCGATGGCCCCGGCGATCGAGACCGGCGACCTCGCCGTCACCCGTCCGGCCGAGCTCGCCCGCCTCGCACGCGGCGACGTGGTGAGCGTGTTCGACGCGCGCGGGGTGCGGATCACCCACGCGTGGTCGAGGCCGACGCCGCCCGGAACATGCTGCGGCTCAAGGGCGATGCCAACCAGACGGCCGACCCGCTCCCTTACTCGGCCGACGGCGCCGACCTGGTGCTGATCTCCGTGCCCGCCGGGGGCTATGTACTGAAGTGGCTCGCCGGTCCGACCGCCACGATGCTGCTCGGCGCGTACCTGGTCTTCCTGCTGTGGGTGTTGTGGCCGCGGGGCTCGGCTTCTCGGCGGGCAGTCTCGACGGCCGCCGGGCTGGTGCTGGTCGTGGGGCTCGTTGCGGGTGGGACCTCCGCGCCGCAGCCGACGTCGGCGGCGTGGATCGACGCGGTGCCGATCAGGGGGATCTCGCTGGCGGCCTACACGGTCCCCAAGCCGGTGATCACCGGGTGCTCAGGTGCACTGCTGACAGTCACGGTCACGTGGACGGCGGTGACGGCGCCATACGCGCTGACCTACAGGGCGGTCGTCGTCGAGACCGGGCAGGCGCTGACCGTCAACGGAACCGGCGCCACGCGGTCGGCGAGCTACCTAACACCGTTGCAATCTGTGGCCGGCGTGACGCACACGATCCAGATCACGGCCGCACTTCCGAACACGCCGTCCTGGACGTCGGTGGCGGCGAAGCAGACGGTAAGGCTCGGGCTCCTGGGCGTCGCACCTTCCTGCGGTACAGCGAGCTAGCGGGTCAGGACGTCGTTGAGGTGCTCGACCCGGGGTGCCCCGTCGAAGAACGGCCCGACGAGGCCTCGCCAGCGGGTGTAGTTCTCCGACTCGCGGAACCCGACCGTGTGCGCTTCCAGGCTCTCCCACTCGATCAGCAGCACGAACCGGCTCGGCGATTCGACGCCACGAGTCAGGCGGGCGGAGCGGTAGCCCGGTGTGTCGGCTATCAAGGCCAACCCCTCCCGCACCGCAGCGGCGAACTCGTCCTCTTTCCCCGGCAACACGGCGAAGTCCGCGATCTCCAGCACCACGCCGGCCATCGTCGCACCGCGGGGCAACCCGCACCACGGGTCCGTCGCGGCAGAATGACCCCATGCCACCCGAGCTCCGCCACCTGCGGCACTTCGTCGCCGTCGCGGAGGAGCTGAACTTCACCCGAGCCGCAGGCAAGCTGTTCCTCGCCCAGCAGGCGCTCTCGTCGTCGATCAAGCAGCTGGAGAACGAGCTCGGGGAGCCGCTCTTCGTCCGTGACACCCGCCGCGTCGCGCTCACCCCCGCCGGCGAGATCCTGCTGCCCCGCGCCCGCCGGCTGCTGACCATGGCGGACGAGACGGTCGCCGCGGTGCGGGCCGGCACCCCCGACCGCGCCGTCCTACGGGTCGACATCTCCTCCAGCAACCTCGAGACCGGCGCTCTCGTGCTGCGCCGGCTGCGCGAAGACCGGCCCGAGATCGAGATCAGGCAGCGCGAGATCGGGGTGCCCGGCGGGCTGGTGGCGCTGCGCGACGGCGAGCTGGACGTCCTGCTGGGCGACGCCGCGGCCGCACCGGACGACGTCGCCGTCGAACCGCTGCGGCAGGAGACGGTGCAGGTCATGCTGGCCGCCGACCACCCCTGCGCAGGGCGGTCAACGGTCTCGGTCGCCGCGCTCGCCGACGAGGTGTGGCTGCTGCCCCCCGACGAGGTGGCTCCGGAGTGGAACCAGCTCGTCCTCCGGCACTGCCAGCAGGCCGGTTTCCGGCCTCGCCGCTACCCCGGAACGACGTGGGGGCCGGCCGCGGCGGCCGAGCTGGCCGCCGAGCGCCGCTGCGTGGTGCCGACCAACGCCTGGCTCACCGTGCCGGACGGGGTGGTGTTCCGGCCGTTGGTCGACCCGGAGATCCGGTTCCCGTGGTCGGTCATGTGGGCAGGCGAGGCGGGCGAGCCGGTGGAGGCGCTGCTGGCCGCGGCCCAGGCCATGGTCCACGAGCGCGGGTGGTCACTCCCGGCGGCCCAGCCCGAAGACGGCGACCGCAGCACCCAATAGCGGCAACGCCGTTCCGACGGCCGCGCCGAGGTGCAACGCGTCCATGGTCGGCGGCCCCTGCTCCGGCCCCAGCCCGAGCGACACGGCGCCACTGACCAGCGCCAGCCCGAGGCCGCCACCGACCTGCAATGCCGTCGACTGGACTCCGGCGGCGACGCCCTGCTCGGCCGCGTCCACCCCGGACACCGCGGCGATCGTGAACACCGGGTACGCGATGCCCATCCCCAGCCCGAAGCAGACCACGACGGCCGGCAGCAGCCCGGTTACGTATCCCGTGTCGGGGTCGAGCCGCAGCAGGAGCGCGAAGCCGGCCGCGACCAGCAGCAGACCCGTCACGCCAGCCGTCCGCAGGCCGGAGCGATCCACCAGGCCGGGGGCGACCCACCGGGACACGACGATCGACAGCACGGCACCGGGCAACAGCGCCAGCCCGGCACCGAGCGGCCGCCAGCCCAGGACGTCCTGCAAGTACAGCGTGGCGACGAAGGAGAAGCCGAACGGGGCGGCCAGCACGGTGAGCGAGGCGAGGTCGGCGGAGCCCACGGTGCGATTGCGGAGCAGCCCGCGCGGGATCAGCGGGTCCGCCGCACGGCGTTCCACGACCACGAACGCGGCGATGAGAACCACCGCGACCGCACCTGCGGCCACCGGCAGCCAGGTACCCATCGTCGGCTCCGCCGCCTGCGACACCGCCAGCACGAGCAGCAGCACGCCGGCCGTGCCGGTCACGGCGCCGGCCACGTCGATCGGCCGCCGAACGTCGTCGGCCGGCGGGTCGCCCGGGAGCGACCGCATCGCGACGAGCAGCACCACGGCCACGATCGGCCCTTTGATCAGAAAGATCCAGGGCCAACCCAGCAGGTCGGTGAGCACCCCGCCCAGCACGAGCCCCACGCTGAACCCGGCCGACGCACTGGCCGCGAAGACGCCCAGGGCCCGGTTCCGCTGTGCGCCCTCGGGAAACGTCGTAGCGATGATCGACACCGCAGCCGGCACGGTCAGCGCGGCACCGATGCCCTGCACGCAGCGGGCGGCCACCAGCAGCAGGGCGTTGGGCGCCAACCCCGCCGCCAGCGACATCACGCCGAACAGCACCAGACCGCCGAGGAAAACCCGACGCCGCCCGCAGAGATCGGCGGCCCGACCGCCGAGCAGCAGGAACCCGCCGTAGGTCAGCGCGTAGCCGGTGGCCACCCACTGCAGCGCCGCGGCCGGCAGCGCGAGGTCACGCTGGATGCTCGGCAGCGCGACCTGCGTGATCGACAGGTCGAGGGCGTCGAGCAGGATCGACGCGCTGAGCACGCCGAGGACGAGGGCCGGGCGGTGCACGGCCGGTTCGGTGCGGTCCACCGGACCGATCTTGTGCAGCCCTACGGCGAAGCGGAAACAGTCGCTCGTTGGCGCCCGACAACCCGCATGTGTCGATGCCGTTCACCACAGCAGGGGGCCGGCGGGGGTACCGGGGCACGCCCGGGGTACTCAAGAGGTCTGGCAGCGTGACGAGAGGGACGCATGACAGCACTTCAGGCGCACGAGCTCGTCCGGCCCGACGCGACGATCCAGTACTGGACCGGGGGAACCGCCGACGGACCCACCGTCGTCCTTCTCCACGGCGCCACGATGGACCACCGCGCGTGGGCTCCGCAGGTCGACGCCGTGGCGGAGCGTTTCCACCTCGTCCTCCCCGACCTGCGGTCCCACGGCACCTCGACCGGCGAGTTCGACTTCGACGCCGCGGTCGACGACGTCGTCGCCCTGCTCGACGAGCTCACCGCCCCGCAGGTGGTGCTGGTCGGGCTCAGCCTGGGCGCGAACATCGCCCAGGCCGTGCTGTACCGCGACCCGGCCCGCGTGAGCGCCGTGGTGCTCGCTGACGCCACCTGCAACACCGCGGCACGTCAACCGTTGGCCGCAGCGATGACCGTCGCCATGCTGAACGCGCAGGCGATGTTCACCGGCGACGGTTTCGCCCATCACGCCGCGAACCTGACCGCGACCGACCCCGGCGCGCGGGCCTACGTCCTCGCCGTGAACGCGCACCGCTCCAACAAGGAGACGGTCGCCATCCTCTCCTCGCTGCTCACGAGCGCCCTGCAGCCCGATCCGGACTACCGGCTGCCGGTACCCGCACTGCTCGTCCACGGCGACCGCGACGCCATCGGGGACATCGCCACCAGCACGCGCGCCTGGGCGCAGAGCGAGCCCCTCGCCGAGTACGCCGTGATCCCTTCAGCCGGGCACGCGAGCAATCTCGACAACCCCGAGAAGTTCACCGCCGTCCTGCTCGCCTTCCTGGACCGGGTGGCGTCGACTCCCCCGCTCGCCGATGTGGGACGCGAGGGTCAGACCGGCACGTCGTAGCTCTCACCGGACCAGGGCCTCCAGCAGACCCAGCGCGCGGTCGGTTCCGTTCTCGCCCGCCATCGCGCGGCCGACGGCGGCCGACGCGTCGCGCATCCCACCGGCCTCGTCGAGGGCGTGCCGCAACCGCGCCGTCGTCAACCGCCTTGGCCGGATCGCGGGCGGTGCGATGCCGCGCCGGTGCAGCACGCCCGCCCAGAACGGCTGGTCCGCCAGGAACGGCACGACGACCGACGGGACTCCGGCACGCGCGACGGCATGCACGGTTCCGGCTCCGCCGTGGTGCAGCGCGACCTGCGCGTGCGGCAGGACGGCGGCGTGGTCGACCGTGCGGACCGCGAGCACGTCGGAACCCGCCGACGCCGCCGGCAGGACGAGCCCGCCCCAACCGGTCGCGACGAGAACACGCAGGCCCGCGTCGCGCGCGGCACGCACGATCGTCGACGCCCGCGCGACGGGGTCACCGGTCGCCATCGACCCCAGCCCGGCGTAGAGGAACGTTCCGCCGGCGATGAACGCCTCGACCTCCGGATCCGGCGTCGCTATGCGGCGGCCGATCCACGGTCCAGTGAGCTGGACGTTCGCGGGCCAGTCCGGCGGCCGCGGCACGAGGTGCTCGCTGATCGGTATCAGCGTCGCGTCCGCCTCGGGCATCCGTCGGACGGGTTCGACGCCCGCGGTGCGCGCGGCGTCGGCGAGCTCGGCCGCGAACATCCGGCTGCCGGCCGCGGCCGCCACGTAGGTGGCCCGGTTGAGGGGACCTAACGAGAAGGGGAGGACGCCCGGGGCCGGGAATGCGCGCGTCGGGGTCACCACCGGCGTGGGCGCGGCCATGACGTAAGGGATCCCGAGCCGGCGTGCAGCGAGCGGTGCCGAGAGCACCTTCGGATGGGCGACGACGAGGTCGGGGACGTACTCGAGCGTCTGCCGGACCGCGGTGACGAGCAGCGTGCGCATGACGGCACGCATCCCGCGGAAGGCCGCGAGCGGGGAGACGCCCTGCTCGGCGATCAAGCGGGCGAAGTCGACGCCCAGGCTCGCGGTGTCGAAACCCGAGACGTCGACGTCGCTGTGATCGGGCAGGCCGAGGCGCACCTCGTGGCCGCGATCCTGTGCGGCCCGGGCCAGCGCGGCGAACGGCTCGACGTCGCCGCGGGACCCGGCCGTCAGCAACTGGAGGCGCACCGGTGCATCATTCCTCCTCGTTTGCGCAGATCATGAGGGTGTCCGCGACGACCTCCCGCCCCTACGCTGACGATCGACATCATCTCGACGATCACGGGGAGACGGCGTGCCGAAGCCGACGATTGTGTTGGTCCATGGAGCATGGGCCGACGGGTCCAGCTGGAACGCCGTCGCGGGCGCGCTGCGGGGCCAGGGCTTCCCCGTGTTCACCCCACCGAACCTGCTGCGCGGGGTGGCGATCGACGCGCCGTACATCTCGTCGTTCGTCGCGCAGCGCACGAGCGGTCCCGTCGTCCTGGTCGGGCACTCCTACGGCGGCTTCGTCATCACCAACGCCGCGACCGGCGGCGGCGACGTGCGGGCACTCGTCTACGTCGACGCCTTCGCCCCCGACAAGGGCGAGACGGTCTTCCAGATCCTGGGCCCGTCCGGCTCGGCGCTCGCCGTGCCCGACCCGACCACGGTCCTCGACCTCGTCGGCTACCCGGGCGCACCCGAGGGCGACGTCGAGGCGTTCCTGAAGGCCGACACCGTGCACAACTCCTTCGCGCAGGACCTCCCCGAGGCAGACCGCTGGTTGATCGTGGAGAGCCAGCGGCCGATCACCCTGGGCGCGAACACCACGCCGTCGGGTGACCCGGGTTGGTCGTCGCTGCCGAGCTGGGCCGTCGTGGGCACCGAGGACCGGGTCATTCCCCCCGGCGCGCAGCGGAGCATGGCCGAGCGCGCGGGGGCGACGATCACGGAGGTCGCCGGCTCCCACGTGTCGATGGTGTCGAACCCTCAGGTCACGATCGACGCGATCCTCGCCGCAGCCGCCTCCGTCGGCGACTGACGCGTACCGCAAGTGGTCGATCGTCCGTCTGAGCCGTTTCCTCAACGGAGAGTGTGGCCGCTCACGACACGGTACCCGACGTCGGCCAGCCAGGCCCGGGCCCGACCCCGCTTGCGTTCGCCCGCGAACTCGAACCACCGGGTCAGCTCGTCCTCCGACTCGCGGTCGAGCGTGTCAGCAAAGCGGCGGAAGGCACCGCGGCCGCGGATCGCGTCGTTGAGCCGGTCCCCGAGTCGCTGGTCGGGGAGGGTAACGATGAAGTCGGCCATGTCCCGGTAGCCGTCGCGCGAGTCGCCGTCAACCCAGCGGAAGCGGTCGGCGTCATCGAAATCCGGTGTCTCGACGTCCACTCCGTCCTCTTGCGCGTACTCCACGGCAGGGCGGGTCCACACCTCACCGGTGCGCAGGTCCAGCGCGCCACCCGCGGTCAGCGGGTCGCCCTCGAGGATCTCGCTCAGCTCCTCCAGGTTCACGGGAAGCGGCCGCAACAACGGGGTGGGGCCGGTTCCCGCCAACCCGTCGAGTTGGTCGGCCAGCTCGGCGTCACCGATCCAGTCCCGGTCCCGCAGCGACGCGATGCAGTCGACGGCGAGCGGACCTGCGCCGTCGACGTGTTGGCTGAGCGCGGTCGCGACGCCGTCCCCAGCGAGCTGCCAGGGCACGTCACCCTCGGTCCAGAGGAGCTTCACGACCGCAACCCCGTCCCCGCGGTACACGGCACCCCTCAGCTGCCGGGTCAGTTCCCGCCGGTCCACCTCCGTCACCAGGCCGGCTCGCGCGTCCACAGGTCCGCCAGCGCCGTCGCCCGTGGAAGCAGGGTGCGGGCAGACGGGCCCGCCTCCCACGTCCTCCAGTCCCCCGCGAGCAGGTCGAGCGCCCGCAGTTCGGCAGACACCTGGCCTAGCACCCGTCGGTAATCGGCGGCGGCCATAGGACGCCCCTCGACCGCCCAGCCGTCACCCACCAGCGGCACCACCCGACGGGTCAGCTCGTCGGGTGGGAGCGGGCCGGATGCCGCCAGGACCGCGGCCGCGAAGCCGCCCAGGATGCTGGTGAAACCCTCGGGCTCGAACCAGGTGCGCAGACGGCGGACGACCTCGCGGTCGTCCGCGGCGGCCCGGGTCGGGCGCAACACCCCGTTCGCCAACCGGGCCAGACCGACCTTGCGCACGATGTCGTGCAGGACGGCCAGCGGGTACAGGTCCTCCTCGATGGACGCGGGCCGATCCAGCGAATACCACTCGGGGCGCCGCTCCTGCACCGCCCGGACGACCGAACGCGGCAGCCGCCCGCCCGGAGTCAGCTTCACCCCTCCCGCGAGCAGGTCGAGAAGAAGCCGGACGCTCTCCGGCGCCTCACCGACCGTCTGCCGAACCAACACGTCCGTGGCCTCGCGGTCGAACGAGGGCAGTTCACCAACCCATTTCCGCAGCTGGTCGGGCTCCTCATGACGAGGATCGGCCAGCACCTCGCGCAGGTGCTCGTATCCGGGCGCGCCGCCGCAGTCCTCCGGCGGGCAGCCACCCGTGCCGCCCACGCAGCCGGGGGTCTCCGCACCCCGCCCGATGACCTCGACGTCGTGTTCCCAGCTGTCGCCGAAGTCGTAGAGGTACTCGAACCGAGCGGGCAGGTCTCGGAGCCGGACCGCGGCCTCGTCCTGGACCTGCAGGTCGCCCCAGTCCGGATCCGGCACGCCGTAGCGCACATCATCGGCTGTGAACTGGTGCAGGTGGCTGTCCGTCCAACCGAGCCCAGCCTGGAGCAGACCATGCAGTTCCCCCAGCGTCACGTCCGCGGGAACGTCGATCACGCGGACGACGGCCGGCTCGACGTCTCGCATGGTGATCCGGAGACGGGTGGTCCGCATGCCCGGACGGTACCGCCGTCGAGCGACCGTCCGTGCCTCCGACTCGCTCGAGCGACACTTCACTGCGCCGCAGCCAGCTGCACCAAAGCTTGTCGGCGCGGTCGTTGCTCGGAATCCAACCATCTCGGAGGAATGAACTCCGGCAGCCCGTCGCGGATCCGCACGATCCATTCCGTGGAATGTGTCTGCCGATGATGAACTCGGCACAGGGCCACCAGGTTGGCGAGCTTGGTCTCGCCCCCGAACTCCCACTCCCGGATGTGGTGGATCTCCACCCAGGACATCGGCCGGTCGCATCCCGGGTGCGCGCATCCGCGATCCCGCGCGGCCACCGCCCGGCGTAGCCCATCGGGGACGGTGCGGGTGATCCGCCCGACGTCGAGCGGCTGACCCTTACCGTTCATCACGATCGGCACCACTGCCGCATCGCAACACAGCATCCGCAACGACTCCGGCGCGACCGGCCCGCCGAAGTCAAGACACGCCGCGCGGGCCCGATTCTCCAGGTCCTCGAGCCCGATCAGCACGTTCACATGCGGGCGGCGTCCGCCGCACTCCGGGACGTCGCCGTGGTCGAGCACGTACCCGCACACGTCGGCCAGGGCCTCGGCCTGCCGCTCGCCCGCACTGCGGTCGTCGTCAGCGGTCAGCGGCTTGGCGTGGGCGTCGATCACCGCGGCGATCGCCTCGAACATCGCGGCATCGTCGAAGCGGCCCTTGAGCTTCCCGCCACCGTCGGGTAGGCGGGTCAGCAGCAGTTCGTTGACGAGGACTGGTGGCCGGTTGTCGGGTGCCTCGCCGTCCTGATCCAGCAGGTCGATCAGGGCCTTGCCCCACTTGTGCAACTCCGTCGGGGTGTAGTCGCCCGCCCAACCGGCGAGCTGAGCTTCGGCGTCGATCCACTGCTGGGGCGACAGCCGTACAGCAGCCTTCGAGCCGAGCAACCGCGCGATCACCTCGACGTGCCGCAGCCCGGTCCTGCCCGCTGCGAACACCTCAGCCGTCGCCGGAAGCCGAGCCGGCAATGGGCTGCCGTCCAGCCCGACCCGCGACACCACCTGCTCCGCAGCCGTCGTCCGGCGGTGGGCCTCGAATCGCTCCCAGCCCACCAGGTCGCTCAACGCCTGCGTGGGGGATTTGTAGCCGCGCTCGGCGAACACCCCGTCGCGGTCCAGCCCCGCCACGGTGGCCACGGTGACCTGATCCAGTTGCCGCGCCACGGTCTCGCACAACCGCGGCACCGACACCCTCTCCGCCGTGCTGCCCGCATGAGCCACGCCGCGCAGCGCCTCCAGCGCCTGCGCGAACAGGTTCTGCGCAGTAGCCAACGGGCTCTCGGTCACGCGCTCATTATCGCGAGCAGCACCGACAAAACTGCGCCGTTCGCCGCCATCGTCCACATGATTTTTAGCAATGTGCAGGACGCCGTTGACGGTTGACGGCGATCTCGAAAACGAACAATGGACGGTGGACGTAAGCCACACCGCCACCCAGCGTTACTCATCAGTGGTGACGAACTCCGCCCGGACCCCGACCAACCGGACGGGCCGCCGGCGCGTGAACCGGTCGAGAACGTCGAGCACAGTCGCCTCGATCGTCGCCGCATCGCTGGTCGGCTCGGCGAGGGTGGCGCTGCGGGTGCGGGTGGTGAACGGCGCGAACCGCACCTTGACGCCGACCCGCGCGGCCGGCCTGCCCTCGGCCACGACATCGGCGGCAACCTTCCGGGCGAGGTCGGCCGCGGCGGCGCGGACGTCGGCCCAGTCGGTGAGGTCGGCCGCGAAGGTCTCCTCGCGACCGCGCGACCGCGCCAGCCACGGCTCGCCCCGCACCTGGACCCGGCTCAGCCCGCGGCCGAGCTGCACATACCAAGGGCCGAGCGACGGCCCCAGGTCCGCTGCGAGCGCAGCCGGCTCACCGTTCGCCAGCTCGCGGACCGTGTGCAAGCCGCGCTCGGCCAGCTTGGCCGCGGTCTTGGCACCGATCCCCCACAGTGCCCGTGTCGGCCGGTCGCCCATCACGACGTCCCAGTTCTGCGCGGTCAGGCTGAAGGTGCCCGTGCCGACGGCCCCCGCCCCGCCGTCGTCCCGGGCGGGCGGCTTCGCGAACTCGGTCGCGATCTTGGCACGCAGGAGGTTGTCGCCGATGCCGACGCAGCAGGTGAGCTGCGTCTGCTCGGGCACCTCCTCCCGGATCCTCCGGGCGAGGCCCTCGGGGTCGTCGGTCGTCGCCCCGACGAACGCCTCGTCCCAGCCCATCACCTCGACGACGGCGCCGTCGGTCGGCCCGAAGCCACGGAGGACGGCCATGACCCCCTCGGACGCCGCCTCGTAGGCCGGGTTGTCGGCCGGGAGGAAGACGGCGTCGGGGCAGCGGCGGACGGCGGTGCGCAGCGGCATGCCGGAGTGGACGCCGAACTCGCGGGCGGCGTAGGAGGCGGTGGCGACGACCCCACGGCGGGTGGGGTCGCCATGGCCACCGACGACGACAGGGCGACCGGCCAGCTCGGGGTGGCGGAGCAGCTCGACGGCGGCGATGAACTGATCCAGGTCGACGTGGAGGACCCAGTACACGTGCAGTAGTTCACCGCAGGCGCGGGAGGCAGGCCAGGTGTCAACCGCCCAGATCCGAACGCGCGCCGAGCGTGTCGAGGACGTGGTCGTGGTCCTCCGATCCCGGCCAGAGCGTTTCCAGTCGACGGAACTCCGCGTCGTGGTCACTTCATCCGCCCGCCCTGACGAGTCGGAGTGACACACCGTCATCACCATGTGTGTCATGAGGCTGCCTGAGGCGGCCAGGTGATCACGTCTAAGCGATCTAGGAGGGGAAACGTGGAGCCGCCTTGGGGAGTCGAACCCCAGACCTACGCATTACGAGTGAGTAGCACGTTGACCGCGCCGTGCGCACCGAGTCCATCCACGCACGTCGAGAGGCACACGGGCCTCACCGCGTCCCACGGTAGGACTGCATTTGAGGCCACGAAGGAGGCCACGACGATGCGTCGGTCACCTTCCCGGCCGTGCAGGGCAGGCGCGGTGCACCGGGCGTGCAGGCAGGACCGCGGGGGCAAGGCGTGATGATTGAAGGGGAAGCTCGACGGCGACGCGATACCCCCGGTGATCCCGAACCTCGGCACGTATTCGGCACGGGAGGCGATCGGTGCCTGTCAAGGGCCGCCTCCGCGCTGGCTGATCGACTTCGGCACCGGTCAGGGCGACCCCTCTACGGTCCGCTATCAGCCGGCCTTTGACCTGAGGCGGAGCTACGAATTCCTTCGGCGTCCGCGCATAGTTCGCGGCGCCCACTCCCCCTGTTCCCTCGTCCTGGCCGCATTGCTCGTCGCGGTGCCGGGGGCAAGGGTGGCGCTTGCGTCATCGCGTGAGCGACGCCGAAGGCGCCCTTGCGGCCGGCACCGCGGCGTGGACAACCAGGCTCTTCGACTTTAGGCGGGCACCGTCGGGGTTCTCGCTGACAATCGGCGGGTGTGCCGGGTGCAGTGCAACCGTACCCGGCGCCGGTAGTTGTCCCGGTTCCGAAAGCCGCAGGCGGCTCGTTTCACCTGCTTGATCAACCGGTTCGTGCCCTCGGTGCGGGCGTTGGTCAGCCCGGTGCTCAGGAACACCTCGATGGCCGGCCACCAGGTCTCGATCGTCTCGGCGAGGGTGGTGAGCTCGGGGATCTGCGCGTCGGCGCACCACTGGTAGAACGCCCAGAGCCGGTCACGGATCTCGTGGCGGTGCCCGCCGCGGGTGGCGGTCGCGCACAGCTCTCGGAGTTCCTCCTTCGCGATCCACGCCGACAGGATCTGCCCGGTCGGGTCGTGGTCGATGCAGCCGTTCCACATTCGCGCGAGGGCACGCTCGGAGAGGTGTTCCCGGCCGCGGAGCAGCAGCCGCCGGTTGGCCCAGGTGGGGTCGGTGTTGCGGCCGCGACGATCAAGCAGGTCGCGGGTGACCCGCTGGCGCACCGCGGTGACCGTCTTGTTGGCCAGCATGACCAGGTGGAAGTGGTCCACCGCGATGACTGCGTGGGGCAGGGCCGCGCGCACGGCCGCGGCGTAGCCGGCGTGCGGGTCGATCACCACCACCTCGATCCCGGCTCGGAACGCCGCCGTCCGCTGCGTCAGCCAGGCCTGCACCGCGGCGCTGGTCCGGCCGTCGACCTGCCCCAACAGGGCCTGCGAGCCGGTAATGTCGACGAACCCGGTTTCCCACGGATCCGTGCGCTTCCATCGCACCCGGCCATCCTCGTCGGGGACCGTCGTGGTGCCCGTCGGGCAGCCACCGCGGCCGGCCGAACCGGGTCTCGTCCATCCCCAGCACCGTCGTCGGCTCCGGCTCGACCAACTCGACCGCGCCGTGCACGACGACCGCCCGTTGCACCGTCGGCCACGACACCCGATGCGCAGCAGCGACCTCGGACTGGTCCCGGCCGTCCTCCACCGCGGCCGCGAGCGCTGCCCGCAGCCGAGTGGTGGTGCGCATCCCGGCCGGCACCTGGGCGACCTGCTCGGTGAACGTCTGCCGGTCACAGTCCACATTGCGGCACCGCCAGCGCCGCTTACGCCACAACACGACCGCGAACCCACCGCCGCACGGCAGGTCCCGTGGACGGGTCAGCACCCAGTCCTTGCCCGACGTCGACTCCGTCGCGCAGGCCGGGCACCGGGCCGCGTCGAGATCATCAGTGACCAGCTGAACGATCTTGCCCCCGACCGCGGTGCGCACGACACGCTCCACCGCCAGGCCCTCGAGCCCCAATAGACACGACGCATCATCGCTACGGTCAACCACGGCCCGTGGCTCTCCTCTCGCTGCTCCTGAACACAGCGAGGATCAAGGAGCCGCGGGCCGCCCTCGTTCAGACGCGCCGCACGGGCCCAACCCCAGGTTGCCCGGTCAAGATCGAAGAGCCGACAATCACCGGCCGAGGGGACAGCGCGACTCGTCTCGCTAGGCCCCCTCCATACGGATCTGCCGAGTGTCGGCGCGCAGCGCCAGTGAAGAGGTTGGCGTATGCGACGGAACGCGCCGGTGGCGTGGGCTGTCGCTGCTGCCCTGGTCGCAGTCGCGGGCGGGTTGCTGACCAACCTGGTGACGTCGGAGTCACCGTCGCCTGGGCTGGTGACCGCGTTCGTGATGTTCGCTGTAGCGGGCGTGGTATTGGCGGGGCAGCAGGCTGCGATCTCTGGTCGGGAGAGTAGGGACGAGTTGCGCCAGCGGCGAGCTGAGGTTCTTACACCGGTTCCTCCGCCTGCGGCGTGGGAGGGCCGCCCGGAGTTGCCTGCGCTGCTCGCTGCTCAGTCGCGGTTGTCGCCGTTCTCGGGTCGTTCGAACCAGGTCAAGGAACTGCTGGCGTGGTGTGAGGATCCGGACGGGAAACGTGTGCACCTGGTGACGGGTGTAAGCGGAGTCGGAAAGACGCGGTTGGCGATCGAGGCGGCGGCGCAGTTGCCGCCGGCGTGGGCGGCGGGGTTTGCGGTACGGGACCGGGTCGGGCAGCTCGTGGCGACCGTGGTGGCGTGCCAGGAGCCGACCTTGGTCATTGTCGACGACGCGGACACGGTGCCCGATGTCGCAGAGTTGCTCGACCAAGTGCAGCGCCACGAGGGCGAGCCACGGATGCGAGTGCTATTGGTGGTGCGCGATGCAGCCGCGTTCACGGCGTGGGTCGCCCATCACGGTTCCGGGCGGGTCGCTCAGACCTGGGACGCGGAAGCGATAACGTCGATCGAGCCGGTCGGCGAGAAGGGCGACCGCAAGCAGTGGTTCGCCGCGGCACTCGGCGCCTACGCTGCGGCGCTTAGGTTGGATCCGGTGCAGCTGACCCGTGCCGATCTCGGCGACGTCGGTCTAGCGGGCGAGCCGATGCTGGTGACCTGTGTGCGCGCGGCGCTAGCGGCCCTAGATGGCGCATCCCGCGTTGCGATCAATGCAGTCCGGCAGGCGGGGACCGACGCGCTGGCCGACCACCTGATGGAGCATGAGATGCGCCGCTGGAGCGCTGCGGCCACCGACCCGCGCTGGGGTGTGCAGGCACCGGGCGTAACAGATGAGGGGCGGGCGGACGCCGTCCTCGCACTAATGGTGAGCGGCGCAACGACGCCCGTGTTGGGGATCGCGGTACTGAGGCGGGTACCCCGCTTGAGTGACCAGCCGCAGGGCATGCTGGACGCGTTGGTCGCCTGGACCTGCCATCTCTACCCGGCATCGGCGGGGTTCACCGGTTCCGCGGCGCTAGTAGTCCCGCAGCCGGAGTTCCTAGCTGCGGCGCTGGTCGCCCGCTGCGCTAATCAGGATCGGGTTGACTTAGTTGCCGCGGCACTGAGCATTGACTCGGGCGGTCGCAGCGTTGTGTTTGCCCCGCTGGTGCGTGCGGCCGTTTGGTTCCCGGCTGCCGCCAGGCTAGTGGTGGAAGTTCTTGAACAGAACCCGGCCTGGCTCGGGGCCGCCATTGAGGCGACCTCGCTAGCCGGTCCGCGAGCCTGCCTCGTGCTCGGTGCACATCTGGCGCAACTGACCACCGCCACGGCCGTCGGGCATAAGGAAGCCACACGCCTGCTCCTCATCGTTGAGGGTGCGGGACTCGGTCGTGTCGTCGTCGCGCTGCATCGCGTGGCGGTCGCCGGCGCTCGGGCCAACGTCAGGAATGAGCCCACAGCTGAAAACCGTGCCAACCTCGCCCGATCGCTGTACGGCCTCGGCAACAGCCTGCGGGCGGTGGGTGAGTACCGCGACGCCCTCACCATCGCCCGGGAGGCGGTCGCGCTCCGCCGGGAGCTGGCCGCCGCCCAACCCGCCCACTACACCGCCGACCTCGCCGCATCGCTGAACGGCCTCGGCGCCAGCCTCTCGGACGTGGGTGAGTACCGCGACGCCCTCACCACCTTGCGGGAGGCAGTCGCCCTGCGCCGGGAGCTGGCCGCCGCCCAACCCGCCCACTACTGCCCCGACCTTGCCGCATCGCTGAACGGCCTCGGCGTCGGCTTGTGGGTGGTGGGTCAGTACCGCGCGGCCCTCAGCACCTTCCGGGAGGCGGTCGCGCTCTACCGGGAGCTTGCCGCCGCCCAACCCGCCTACTACACCGCCGACCTCGCCCTATCGCTGAACGGCCTCGGCGCCAGCCTCTTGGACGTGGGTGAGTACCGCGACGCCCTCACCACCGCCCGGGAGGCGGTCGCGCTCTACCGGGAGCTGGCCGCCGCCCAACCCGCCCACTACACCGCCGACCTCGCCAGATCGCTGAACGGCCTCAGCAACAGCCTGCACGAGGTGGGTGAGTACCGCGACGCCCTCGCCATCCTGCGGGAGGCGGTCGCCCTGCGCCGGGAGCTGGCCGCCGCCGAACCCGACCGCTACACCCCCGACCTCGCCCTATCGCTGTGCAACGTCGGCATCAGCCTGCGGGCGGTGGGTGAGTACCGCGACGCCCTCACCACCGACCGGGAGGCGGTCGCGCTGCGCCGGAAGGTGGCCGAAGCCGACCCCGCCCGCTACACCCCCGACCTCGCCGAATCTCTAGCAGGTCTCGGCAACAGCCTGCGGGCGGTGGGTGAGTACCGCGACGCCCTAATCACGGCCCGGGAGGCGATCGCGCTCTACCGAGAGCTGGCCGCCTCCCAACCCGTCCGCTACACCCCTGACCTCGCCGAGTCTCTGCACGGCCTCGGCGCCAGCTTTTGGGCGGTGGGTGAGTACCGCGAGGCCGTCACCACCCTCCGGGAGGCGGCCGCGCTCTACCGAGAGCTGGCCGCCGTCGAACCCGCCCGCTACACCGCCGACCTCGCCCTATCGCTGAATGCCCTCGGCGTCACTCTGCGGGAGACGGGTGAACTGCACGAGGGGTTGTCGGCCGCCGCCGAAGCGGTCGCCTGGTGGGGGCGCTTGAACCGGATGTGTCCAGCCGAGCCCGCCGAGCGTTATAAGGCTGCGCAACGCGACCTTGCCCGACTGTTTTCCGAGGCGGGTGAACAGGTGGGTGCCGCGGTACTTGCCGAGCAGGAGGCTGCGCGACGCATGCCAGCAGACGATCCGACGCATGCAACGGACTGATCGATCGATCATAAAGCCTCGTCGCTCCAGTGGTTGGCAAGCCAGCCCCGCCGGCCGCGCACGGGCCGGAGGCAGGAGTGCGCGAGCCGAGCGGGGCCAGCGTAGCGGGCCCGCGCCGTCGAAGGCTGCGCCTTGATCTTTGGAGAGAGTGATTCAGCAAGCAGCGGATTAAAAGGGAACGCGTAGCACCCTCGCACAGCCGCCACCTGCGACAACAGTTGCACCGCTGGCCACACCGCGACGCACAACCAGCATGATTTAGCCATAGTTCGCGTCACGGAGCGCGTCACGGAGCTTGCACTGCAGAGAGCCTTCGCCACCGTCGGTCGCGTCCTGCGCAACGGATCACCAACCGGTCGCGAGGCTCGATCTTGCCCTCCCCTAACAAGATCGACCACGGCCCGCTGACCAGCATTTAGGCCTGCGAGCCCTCTAGATCTTGCGCGAGTGGCGCTCAGCGCGCAGCAGGCGGCCGAGTTCTCGGACCAGTTCGCTGGGAACGTCGAGCATGCAGGATAAGCGATCACGCGGGGTCCTTGGCCACAATCGATCTCGTGCCGAGAACTCCTACCGAGGACCCCGCTCCCTCCAACCACCAACGTTCTAATCGCCAGTTATGGGCGTATCGGAGCCGCCACAAGCGTCGATCTTGCTTGGATTAGGTCACTGGCGACACGGCCTGCGGAGAGCCGGGCCCGGCCCAGGTCCGCCCGCTGCGCTGGGGTTCACCCGCGCTGGAGAGCATCGGAGAGATGCGCACCGGCCCGGTCGGGGGCGCGGCATGACCCCGCTGGCTGGCGGATCGGCGGGTCGGCCGCGGCCGAACACCTCCTGAATCGCCACAGCTCGACCTACACTCGGGCTATGCAGGAGATGCGGGAGGCCGACGAGAGCCCGGACGACACCGCCGGCCTGCGACGTCGATTCGCTCGGGACGGATATCTCCTGATCCGCAATCTGATCGGAAGGAATATCGCCGGGGCCATCGCGGAGGACGCCCTATCGACGATGCGAGATGGCCGGTACGTCGCCGGTGAAGGCGAAAGCCACCACGCGGTCGAACTTCCGGAAGGAGCCGCGGAGCGCACGTTATCCGGAGCGCTACAAAGGATCGAACTGCTGCACGAGCTCGGTTGGCATCCGCGCATCCGCGAACTGGCGACCGCCCTGCTGGGCCCCAGAGCGTACGTCCAGCCGAAGAAGGTATTGGAAGCCCTGTTCCCCGCGCGACTCGGCGACGAGTCACTCCACGTCCACCGCGACAACCTCGGCGGACCGTGGTGTCGCGATATGATCACGTTCCGCGTGGCCTTGAGAGAGGCCACGCAGGAAACGGGCAGCGTTGCCGTTCTCGGCGGATCACACGACTACCACCACTGCTCACCGCGGGCGGCAGGCGACGTACCGAACTCACACTGCCGACTTCCGGAGTACGCATCGCCCGAGTGGGTCGTCCCGACACTCTCGCCCGGCGATGTTGTGCTGTTCCACTGCTACACTGCGCACAAGGTACTGTCCAACGGATCCGATCGGGTTCAGCTCTCCGCCGAATACCGCTGGCAATCGGATGACCACCCCGTGCATATCAGCGCGCTGCTCCCCTACCGCTACTTCTCAGACCACCCCGACATCCCGGGTTGGAACGAACTCACCGTCGGTTGGCGGGACCCGCGCTGGTGCGCGTACCCCGACACCGTCGAGACGATCTACTCCCGATGGCCGGACGGAATGTCCGGGAGCGTTCCTCCGTCCCAACTGTTCGCCCTGTCCCCCCACGCCCGGGAGCACTGGCGCCCAGAGATCGTGGAGTCCGACCTGTACCGGACGACCCCTTTCGAGCTGCCAGGGACATTCCGGGCCGGCCAACCGCCGATGCCCTCCTTCAACTCGGGCCGGTAGCACGGCGACTCGCAGACATTCGCCCGGTCATCACCGGCTGTCGCCACTACCACCGATCGCTCCGCGCGCCTGCCGATCGGCGAGCTTTGAGATGTTGCACTCAGCGACGTCGTCAAGCGTCAAATTGAAGTAGTCCGCTATGACGGTGATGTACCACAAGGTATCGCCGAGTTCCTTCTTGATGTCGTCAGCGTCCCATTGGGAGAAGTCACTCCCCTTATCGCGAACAATCTTCTTGGCCTTTTCGGCTATCTCTCCCGTCTCCCCCACGAGCCCGAGCAGGAGGTGAAACAACTCGTTGTATTTATCTCGCGAAGCCGCAGTGCGAAGCGCCGCCTGCTGGTAGTCGCTCATGATCATAAGCTGATAATACCGCGACGGCCTTGATCAGCCGTTGCGACCCCACGTCGGTCACCGACGCCAGCTCACCGGTCCTCGCCTTCACCGCGAACGACTCCTCCGAGAACCTGACGGAGCCACACGACCACTTCCTCGACGGTCGCCGTAAGGGACTCGTTCTCCACGTGGGCAAGCGGTAGACCGTACCGGCGCGCCACAAGCATGGCCTCATTCCGGTTGACCGCTTGTTGGCTCTCGATCTCCGCCGGCAAGCCGCCGGGACGAGAACGGGTCGTGTCGGCCCGTCGCCGCCGCGCGATCGTGGCCGCTTCGGCCTCGAGCACGAGAAGCGCCACCGGCGCGTACTGTCCGATACGATCACGAGAGAACGTCCTGATCCGGCCCCGGTGGACGACGCTCAGGTGGTTCTCAAGGAGCACCAGGCGGTTCATGTCGCGGCTACGCGGGCCGAACAGGTCGGGTAGGAGCGAAGCCACCGCGTCGTAGAGGGCAACGCGCCTGTTCCACGACCAGTTTGCGACATCATCCCTGTCCCAAGAGCCAGGATCGACCCGGAGCATGAGATCCGCGTAGTTGAACGATTCGATGCCGAGCACGTCGCCGACTGCACGCACCACGGTCGACTTGCCCACCCCCTGGACGCCGGTCACGAGAATCGATCGCACGGCCCCATCCTCCAGCGCGTTCGTCCGCCATCTCTGGAGAGGCTCACCCACCGAGGACGATCCCGGCGACCGTGACGCGCGCGGTAGCGGCCTTGACCGCGCGACGCAGCGCTCGCCGTCGCGATTGTCCGTCGAGCACCGAGGCGAGAAAAGTCCCGCTGAACGTGTCGCCGGCGCCTGTCACCTCGACGGCCTCCACTCGCCGTACCGGAGCGCGAGCGACCAGCACTCCGTATTCGTACAGCGTGACGGGCCCGGGCCCATCGGTCACTGTGACGGCAGGCAAATCAGACGCACCGACAGTGCGGAGGAGCACGTCGTACTCTTTCGCATCGGTAAAGACGACGTCCGCTCGCGGCAGGAGCGCCGCCGTCGCGGCGATCATGTCGGCGGCGCTGGCGGCCACGAAGTCCACGCTGAAACGCTGACGGCGGTCGACCAGGGCGGTCAACACAGGTACCGGATCGAGTGGCCGGCGACAGCAGACGTGCACGAACTCATGTCGTGGCGCCTCGACGAGAGCATGCCGGGTGAGGTCCTCGGCGGCGCCGTACTCCTCCGCGAAGTCGATCAGCACGTGCTCGCGGCTGTAGCGCAGGGAGAACCGGCACGACGGTTTCGCCGTGACGGCGACACCACTGAGATCCAGCGGCTCCAGCAGCGGCGTGCGCATCGCGGCGGCCAGGTCGGCGCCGATGACAGAGATGGGCGCGGCACGCATCCCGGCCCGGGCAGCAGCGAGCGCGACATAGAGTGCCGCGCCGCCGAGGAGATGACGGCGGGGCCGTCCGGGATACTCGGTCAAATCACGGGAGATGTTGCCGATGACTCCCAGGCCTGCCACGGTGATACCACCAACATCTGGTCGAACTGATCATCTATTCCGGGCTCGGGGCACCACGGCTCGGTGGAGGATCCCATGTCCGAGAGCAGTCCGACAGTAGTAGGCCTGAACGTCGGCCACGACGGCGGATGCGCCGTTCTGGCGGATGGTGAAATCGTCGCGATCGCCGAAGAGCGATTAAACCGATCGCGCTACAGCGCCGGCTGGTTGTCGGCACTTCACTACTGCCTGCACGCCGTCCGCAAGTCTTTGGACGACGTCGATCTCGTCGTCTTCAGCTCCATCGGCGAGCGCCTCCCGACCGGGTTCGACGGCGGCCTAGATCGGTTCGGCCTGCGGCCGAACCGGACGATCACGGTCGATCACCATCTCTCGCACGCGTATTCGGCGTACTGCCTGTCGGACTTCAACAGCGCCGTCGTCGCCGTCCTCGACGGTGCCGGGAACGACGCCGCGACGGAGTCCTACTACTTCGCCACGGACGATGGCCTGACCACGATCGCGTCCACCGATGCCACCCGACCTCGAGCCGGTGGTATCGGAGCGACGTACGAAGCGTTTACCAACTACATCGGCTTCCACGAACAAGAAGCCGGTAAGACCATGGCCCTCGCCTCCTACGGCGATCCGGGTCGGTGGGGCCTGCCTTTGTTTGAGGTCGACGGACTTCGCGTCGAGGGTCGTCTGGGGACCACTCATGAACGCGGGGTCGTCGACCTGGCAGATCGTGAGAATCTCGATCTGGGAGCCCCGTACGAGGTCGACTCGCGGACGGCGATGGACCTGGCCGCGTGGGTCCAGTCAGAGACGGAGCGGGCGGTCACGCAGCTCGTCACGGAACTGGTCCGTCGAACCGGGGTGCGCTCCGTGTGCGTCGCAGGCGGCGTCGCGATGAACTGCGTGATGAACGAGCGCGTCCGCTCCTCCGCCGAAGTCGACCTGTTCGTTCCCCCGCCGGCGTCCGACCGCGGCCAAGCACTCGGCAATGTGCTGATCGGGTGTCACCGACTGACCGGGCGGTTGCACCGGCGCCCGCTCCGGCGCGACGAGTTTGGCAGGAGCTACGCCGAGGCGGAGATCCTCTCCGCGCTCCGCCGACACCCGCACCTCGTGCACCGGGAACGGCATCCCCGTGCTCCTTTCGCCTACGGAAAGGAGAGCGATCCGGCCCTGGTAGCAGCACAGCTGCTGGCAGAGGGCAAACTCGTCGCATGGTTCCAGGGCGGCAGCGAACTCGGCGCCCGAGCCCTGGGCAGCCGCAGCATCCTCGCCGACCCCCGGACGGCCGAATCCCGCGATCGACTCAACCGCGACGTGAAAAAGCGGGAGTGGTTTAGGCCATTCGCCCCAGCGGTAACGGCGGAAGCCGTGGACGAGTGGTTTCGCGCCGGTCCGGCACCGAACCCCTTCATGCTGTTCACTGCCACCGCGCGCGAGGAGAAGCGGCCACAACTTGAAGCGATTACCCACATCGACGGCTCGGCGCGACTCCAGTCGGTCACCTTGGCCGATCACCCACTATTCCACCGAGTGATCGACGGCTTCGGTCGGATCACGGGCGTCCCGGTATTACTCAATACATCGTTCAACGTGCACGAGCCGATCGTGGAGTCGCCGTCGGACGCGCTAGCGACCTTCCAGAGCACGGCCCTAGACGCGATGGTCATGGGGAACTACCTCGTGACCAAGAGGTAGCTCGAGGTCACACCGACATGAGCGACCGGATTGACCAACTCCTCGCCGCAATCAGGAGTTCGCCCTGCCCCTACGCCCGCAGCGGTCGCTACGTGCTCGGGGCGGAGTGGAGCGGAACGTTCGCCGATCCCTCCTCGCTGGACCGACTGGCCTCAGTCCTGGGCGGAGAATCCGGGAAGAGGGGCACCGATCGCGCCGACACAGTCATCGCCGTCTCGTACCACCCCGGCGTGGAACCGACCTGCCACCACTTGAGCCGGATGTTGCTCAAGTGCCTGAGCGGCCTTCGGGAGCGGGACTCGTTGGCGGCGACCCGATTGGCCGCGGAGTTGTCGCACCGCCGCGAGACGTGGGACTTCACGTTTGGAGCGGTGCGCTATTTCGTTCCCGTGTTCTCCTCGAGCTACCGCCCGGACCACTCGCGCAAGTGGGACATGGCCGACTCGACCGTCCTCCTTTTCCAGCCCGAGTACGCCTTCCGGCGCTTTAGGATCAGCAGTGGGAGGCCGGACCGCCGACTGCTCTCCGAACAGGTGCTCGCCCGGTTCTCGGAACGCGGCCGGCCGTACCCGATCGAGACGGTCACGATATGGCCGAAGGCCAGTCGGTTCGTCAAACCCGAGCGGGACGAGGACGGCCCGATACACTGGTGGCTGTCGGAGTAGACGCGGGGCGCGACGCTGTGTGGTCAGCGCCTGCCCCTCATCACAGCTCGGGAAAACCGGCCCGGCTCCAGAACCACAGAGGTCCGTGGAGCTGGGACGGCATGATCCCGGTTCCCCGGAGCCCTGCTCGCCAGATGTCGGCGATCATTTCGGTCGTGTGCAGGGACGCGTCCTCCACGACTCCCAGGCGTTCGGTCGCCCGCTTGACATGAATGTCGGGGATGATCGAGACCTCGTGCATGTTCTCGAACTTCACATCGGTGTACCGCGACAAGATGAACAGCCAGTAGTTCGACATCTTCGGTCCCGACAGGACCGGGAACCGCTTCCTGTCGCGCTTTAGCCCGTCAAGAATCGCGACGACGTCCCAATCGCAGCTCGCCAGGAACTCGCGCGGATCGGCGTGGTAATGGGCCGCAAGGGTTCCGCACAACCTCCTCCACGTCTCGGTGTGCCGCACCGGTCGGGTGGCGAGCGCGTGCGTCGTCAACGCACGACGGAGTTCGTCGTCCGTGACCTCGCCCACCAGGCTCGGCTCGTACACGAACGCGGTCGCAGGATCATGGAACGTCTTTTCTGCCGCCCGCCACAGCTGGTGGGACTGTCGCTGATAATTGAGAGCAGGCGCGAGAGTGAAGTACAGGTAATTCTCCCGGCTGCTCAGCGGGAGCCCGGGATGCTTCTCGTGGGCCTTCTCACCGAGCGCCCCCTCCTCGAATGCCGCTCTGATCTTCTCGATGCGGTCGACGAGGTCCGGCGCGAAAGAGCTCGACACCTCTGACTCCTCTTCGGTTGCGAGACGTACCGACGGCATCGCCGCGAGGAGGACGATACGGCGTCGCCGCGTGCCGCTCCGGCAGGACTCACCGTGCCGCATGCGGTGCGTATACCCGCCGCCACAACGCGGACCGCTCGTGCTCGCTCTTGATGGGCAGTACTAGGCCGAACTTCTCCACCAACACCGCTTCCCACTCCTCCCGGTTGTGGATCATTCGACAGGACGTTCCCGACGTGTCCACCCGGGTCAACACGCGGCCCCGCATCGTCAGCACATGATCCGCCGCTCTCCGCTGCACCGTGAAGTACCGCACAAAGTACGAGTCGGCGGAGGTCGACAGGTCGGTGTGGGTCGCCGCGAAGCGGGACAGCTCGACCGGTGTGGTGTCGAGATCGAGTCCTGGCACAAAGGCGCGTCGGTCATGGTCGAGCCGCCAGCGTTCGCCACCCCGGTGTTCGAGCCTGTACCGGAACGGCGGCTGCACGCTCGTCCCTTCGGCAAGCCGCAGCGGGCTGCGGATCCCGTCCCCGATTCCCACGTCGACGACGAAGACCTCGCCGGCTAGCCATACCAGTGGGACGACGTGGTTGCCCCACCGACGACCACCGTCGCCCGCCGCCGGGACGGCGGCACGCGCGAGCACGACCTCGTAGCCCAGACTGCGGAGCAGGGCGGAGAAAGCGCCGTTGAGGTGGAAGCAGTACCCGCCGCGACCATCGAGGATCCGCTCGACCGACTGCCGTGGGTCGATGGACCCCGGCCTGCCGAGCTGCACGTCCAGATTCGTGTACGCGACGCGGTCGAGGTGCGCGGCGTGCAACGCGACCAACCTCTCCAGCGTCGGCTCGGTCCCGACGTGTCCGTGGACCACACCCAGGTGGGCGAGGTACGGATCGCGCAGATCAGCGGGCAACGGGGGGACGGCCACATGAGGCATGCTTCCACCGCAGGCGGACGACGGCGGCGGCTCGGAGAGTGTTGTAGATCCTGCCGTGTGTGCTCGGCTGTGCTCGGCGTGGCGCAGCTGGTAGTTACTGACGACCAGCCACATCAGGCTCGGCGAGCTCACCGTCGCGGCCGTGGACACCCCCGCCGCCGCCCAGCACTTCCAGACCGCTCTAACCATCGCCAAGCGGCTCGCCGCAGCCGACCCCTGGCAACGCCGCCGGATCTACCAGCGTCAACAGTTACACGGCCAACTACACCGTGACGCACGCGCAGCACTGGTTAGTCACAGGGCGCATCACGGTCTGCGCTGCGCAGGGGGCACCCTTTCCCGAACAGCTCCGTCTGCCCGAGAAGGAACTCGCCACACTCATGCACGAGCGCTCCGGAAGCCCGTGCTACGTCTCGTAGCACCAGTACATGGTCAAGTTCACCCAGACGGGTGCAAAAGATCGGACACGTCCGGCGCAACTATCCTGTCCCCACCCGTGAGTTGAGTGGCGTCGGCCCCAGCGGCGCCAGAGGGTGGGAGCAATGACGGACAAGCGCTGCTTGAAGCGGACCGTGGCGTTCTGGCAGTTTGTTGACGCCGCATCTATGGCGCCGGTCGGACAGGTCGATTGGCCGACCTTCATGGCGGAGGTGGCGGAGAACGCACGCAACGGCCGGTCGCGACACGTCATCGATGCTGCGGACGTTACAGGTGCGGCCTACAGCCGCAACGACGTCGACCACCTCGTGCTGACCGAGACCCGCGACGACATGCCCCGGCAGCAGAACCGGGACACGGGCACCGTGACGGACATGGTGACGACAGGAGAAGGATGGGAGGTTGTCGAGTCGACCTTCGTCCACTTCCTTCCGTTCGGCAACGTCTTCGGCCTGCTGCGCTCCCAGATCACCGCACCATCCCCGCAGGCGGTCGCGCGATGGATCAACGCGACGAAGATCCTCAACATGCAGCTCGCAGTGGAGCCTGTGATCGATCCAGAACGATGGCGGTACCTCAACGACGCTGGAGGCGTGAGCTACCTTGAGTTCGCCGGCCCCTCAGTGGTCCTTGCCAAGCGCGTCTCGGGCCCCCTCGACCACTATCTGCACCCAGCCAGGTACGCAACCGGTAAGATCGGTATCAAGATCAACGTCGGTCGGACGCGCAACCCTCAGGACGATCAGCAGCGGCGCGACCTGTACTTGGCGACCGAGGAGCTTGCCCGCTCCATCGGCCTGGAGAACCTCAGCACCGCGAAGGTCCGGACGTTCGACCAGGACAACAAGGGAGTACAAGCCGAGACGATCAACCTGATCAAGCACCGCTTCACCATCAAGCGCGACATCCAGCTCAAGAGCGGGGTCAACGCCTCCGTCTCAGAACTGTCGGCGTTCGATGCCATCATGGCCGCCGTCGAGAAGTTCGAGGACGACCTGCGCGCGGCCGTGCGTCGGGACCCGATGGAGTAGCCAAGCTGGGAGCGGCGACGATGAGTGCAGCACGCGGTGCCAGCCCGACGACAACCCGGGGACCACTCGATCGACCTGCACTCGATTGGGTCATAGCCGCCATAATCGTCGTCGTGGTGGTACGCCTTACTCCGCTCGTCAGTATGTTCGCCGCTACAGACCAGGACGGTCAGCGGTCAGCGATGAGCAGCTTATCTTCACTACTAGCCAACGTTGCAGCATTTGGCGTCGCAGCATTGTTCGCCTACTCGGCGCTAGAGAATCCGACAACGCGCAAAATGCGAGTTGAATGGGGCTCTCATCTAACTGGAATCTTTCTGCGCAGCCTAGGAGTCATGTTCCTTGGCTCGATTATCGTCGGGATCTCTGCAGTTTCCGTACCCAATCCCACTGGGACTGTCGTATTCTTTTCCGTCTCGACTGTCGCCCTGATGAAGCTCCTTCGCCTACTCCTCGTCGTAGGATCGCTCCTAAAGGGGCAGGACGACGATGCTCGCCGTGAAGCTCAGCCGACTCCGCAGGTTCGACAAAGTCGGCGTGATCAGTCGGCCTGACGGACGCATTCCCGCCAGTCTGCAACTCCGCCACTCGTGGGCCGCAACGAGGTTCCGTTGTCGGTAGAGTGTGCGTAAGCAGGCCGTAGCGCCAGCCGGGGGGCGCAAGCGCGCTCCTTGGCTTACTCCGGGGTAAAACGTACCGCCCAAGATGGCACGAACGGCGCGGATGTTCGGCGGCGCCCATGGCGCGCACCCATGCCGGTGGCACGCGTACTCACACCACATGCACTCGCGGATCGCGGGTGGCCTCTTCGCGGCTCGGGACGAGCAGGCCTTGTCGTCGACCAACTGAGCCCGTCGCCGGCTGCGGCCGATGCCCGAACACCGCCCACCACGCCAACACGGACCCGTACGCGGATTGCGCCCAGCCTAGACCTGAACGATCATCTGCGAGGTTTGAGCTGAGTCAGCACGGCTGCCCCTCGCAACGCCGCAGGTCAGACGACCATGCTCGCGGTGCCCGTCCACGTCGCGTGTGCCTCTGGATCGCCTCAGACACGGGGCCTGGATGTCTCGTTGGTGATACATCGCCCCGTGTAGGTTCCCGACACAGGCAGTACGTGACGAGGTGGGGACGAGCACGCATGGCAGAGTCAACGGGGGCATCGAAGAGCACGACGGCGCGCATCGTCTGGGACACGGCGGACAAGTACTTGCGCAACATCGTCGACGAGGAGGACTACGGCGACTACATCCTGCCGTTCACGGTCCTTCGTCGCCTTGAGTGCATGCTTGCTGAAACCAAGGACAAGGTGGTCAAGTTCGTCGACGCCTTAAGCGGGATGCCTCAGCACCTGATCGACATCGCGGTCAAGGACAGGTTCGGCCTGGGCTTCTACAACGTCTCACCTCTCGACCTCGCCACCATTGCGTCGGTCGATGACAACGTGGACAAGTCCCTCAAGAGCTACATCGACGGGTTCTCCAACAACATCGCCGACATCTGGGTCTCGTTCGACTTTAACCGGCGCGCGAAGGTCCTCGCCGACGCCAACCGCCTGCACGCCGTCGTCAAGCACTTCTCCACTCTCGACCTCAGCCCGACCAGCCTCAGCAACACGGGCATGGGCGACGTCTTCGAGGACGTCATGTACCGGGCCTTCAACAAGAAGGGGAAGGCCGCGGGCAACTTCTACACGCCTCGCGACGCGATCCGGCTGATGGTCGACGTGCTCATCAGCAACGACGACGACACGATTGCATCCGACCACGCTGCGCGCTCGGTCTACGACCCGACGGCCGGCTCCGGCGGCATGCTGCTGATCGCGCAGGAGGCGCTGAAGCGTACCAACGAGAAGCTTGACGTCACCCTCTACGGCCAGGAGCTCATGCCGTCGGCGTTCGCGCTCGGCAAGGCAGACCTGCTGATCCAGGGCGGCCGCCCTGACGCGATCAAGAAGGGGAACACCCTCGTCGAGGACGTTTACGAGGGGCAGACCTTCGACTACGTGCTCTCGAATCCTCCCTTCGGCATCGACTGGGAGGTCGAGGAGGGGTCGGTGCGGGCGCAGGCCAAGATCGAGGGGTCGCGCTTCAGTCACGGCCT
Source organism: Pseudonocardia charpentierae (assembly GCF_031845345.1). Classification (NCBI taxonomy): domain Bacteria; kingdom Bacillati; phylum Actinomycetota; class Actinomycetes; order Pseudonocardiales; family Pseudonocardiaceae; genus Pseudonocardia; species Pseudonocardia charpentierae. Next base: position 231,090 of record NZ_JAVREJ010000001.1, read on the forward strand.
CCCCAGCACGTCCGATGGCCAGATGCTCTTCCTGGCGCATTGCGCCTCGAAGCTCAGCCCCGCTGGCAAGTACGGACAGGGCGGCCGCGCAGCGGTGGTCTCTAACGCATCGCCGCTGTTCAACAGCGACAATGGGCCGAACTCGATCCGCCAGTGGCTCCTCGAAGAGGATCTGATCGACGCGATCATCGCGTTGCCTACGAGTATGTTCTACGGCACCGGCATCGCGACCTATGTCTGGATCCTCGACGCGAGCAAGGAAGCGGAGCGGAAGGGGAAGATCCAGCTCATTGACGGCTCCGGCCAGTGGATCTCGCTGCGCAAGCCGATGGGCGACAAGCGCCGCGAGGTGGGCAAGGACCACCGGGCCAAGTTGCTGCAGGCCTACAATGCGTTCGAGTACGCCGATTCCGCGATCTCGCGCGTTATGACGCCCGAGGACTTCATGTTTCGCGACGTGCCCGTGTACCGGCAGGCGCGGTTCGCGACGCGCTTCAGCGATGAGGCGGCCAAGGCCCTCCGCAGCCGGCGGGACTTTGCCGAGGGTCACGCGGCGGTGATGCGCTCCCTCGACGGCACGGCCTGGAACGATCTGCCGAAGTCGTTCCCTCTCGCTGCGAAGGCCGCTGGGCTGAAGGCTTCCATCGGACTGATCGATGCGGTCATGAAGGCGATGGCTGCTCCGGACGACACAGCGCCTCCGGCCGTGGAACGCAAGGGCAAGCCCGTGATCGTTCCGGGCTGGAAGCTCACGGAGCGCGTGCCGCTGAGTGAGGACCTGGAGGCTCACATGGAGCGCGAGGTGCTTCCGTACGCGCCCGGTGCGCAGTGGGATGAGAGCAAAGCGAAGTACGGCACAGAAATCCCGCTCACGCGGATCTTCTATGTACCCGAGGAGCCCCGCCCTCTGACAGAAATCGATGCAGAGGTACAGAAGCTCATGAGCGACCTGGGTCAGCTTTTCATGGCGGTGAGCGAGGAGTGAAGAAGGTTCCCCTCTGGTCGCTTGTCGACATTCGGCCGTCGAACGTCGACAAGAAGTCCAACCCTTCAGAGTCGACCGTCCGCCTCGTGAACTACACGGACGTATACCACAACCAGCGCATCACCGCGAGCTTGGACCTGATGGAGGCCACGGCATCCGCGGACCACATCGCGCGGTTCGGAGTCCGGCCCGGAGATATCATCATCACCAAGGACTCGGAAACGTCCGATGACATCGGAATCCCTGCGCTCGTCGAATCCGCCTCAGACGACATGGTGTGCGCCTACCATCTCTCGCTACTGCGGCCATACACTGACCGGGTCGACCCTCAATTCCTCTACTGGTGCCTGGACTCCAGCGATACCAAGGGCTATTGGCTCACAGCGTCGTTCGGAGTCACTCGCGTGTCGATCCCGATCGGAACCGTCGCCCGCCTCCCCATCCCCGAGTTCGATCGCGATGCGCAGCGGAAGATCGCCGACTACCTTGATCGCGAGACCGGCGAGATCGATGCGATGCTCGCCCAGCTCCAAAGCCTCACGCATAAGCTTCAGGAACGTTTGCGCATAGTCCAGACCAGAGCTGTTTTCGGGCTCGCTGAGAGCGCGGGGCGTCGAGGATTAGAGCCGCACTCTGTCCTCTTAGGCATCCCTGACCACTGGGAGAGAACGAAGTTCGGCTACGACTTCACCGAGAGCACCGAGCGGAACGGCGATCACCCCGCCGGGCCGCTGCTCTCCATCTCCGAGTACCGAGGTGTCGAGCTGAATACTCGCACGGAGGGACAGCAGGCGTCGCTCGACGTCTCGAAGTACCGGGTTGTCCATCCGGGTCAGCTCGCGGCCAACATGATGTGGCTCAACCACGGCGGGCTCGGCGTCTCGTCTCTCACCGGGCACATCAGCCCGGACTACAAGGCGTTCTGGATCTCGGACCGTTTCGAGCCGCGCTACGTCCACCACCTCTTCCGCAGCTCGCGGTACATCGACTACTTCGCCGCGATCGCAACCGGCGTTCGTCCGAACGCCCAGCGTGTGACGAAGACGGTGCTGGACGCGACACCGGTCCCGCTGCCTCCCCTCGACGAACAGGTCAGGATCGCGGACGAGCTTGACGAGGCGAGCGGTCGCGTCGATGCCATGCTGGCGAAGGTCGCCGATCTCAAGTCCCTGCTCATCGAGCGCCGCGCCGCACTCATCACCGACGTCGTCACCGGCAAGAAGGAAGTCGCATGAGCCACGCGCAGCTGATGGAGCGGGAGTTCGAAGAGAACCTCTGCTCCGAGCTGGCCAAGCGCGGCTGGCTGTACGAGGACGACGGCAAGCCGACAAGATGGGACGTTGGCCTCGCGATGGCGCCCGCGGACGCGCTGCACTGGCTGGCCGCTCAGTACCCGGATGAGTACGAGAAGGCCGTCCCCGGCGACCTGGTCGGCGAGCAGAAGGTGGACGCCGAGCGGAAGCTGCTCGAGCACGTCACCAAGGAGCTCGCCAAGGCGACGCGCATGGACCCGACGACTGGGCATCCCGTCGGCGGCCTGCTCGGCGTGTTGCGCAAGGGCTTCTCCTACGCCCAGATCGGGCGTCCTGCCGCGAAATTCGGGCCGATGATGGCCTTCCCGCCGGCGAACCCCAACCTGACCGAGGTGGTCGAAGCGGCCGCGTCGGTCCGGCTGCGGATCCTGCGGCAGGTGCGCTTCGATACGAAGACCAACGAGAGCATCGACGTCGTGCTCCTCGCCAACGGCCTGCCGGTCGTCACGCTCGAGCTCAAGACCGACAACACGCAGACCGTCAACCACGCGATCCGCCAGTACAAGGAGGACCGCAAGCCGGGGCGGAGCCGCCCGCTGCTCGCGCCCGGCCGTGCGCTGGTGCACTTCGCGGTGTCCAACGACCTCGTCTACATGACCACCAAGCTGCAGGGCGGGGACACTCTCTTCCTGCCCTTCAACCAGGGCAACGACGGCCACGAGGGCAACCCGCCGTCCGCGACCGGCTCGTCGACCAACTATCTGTGGCGCGAGATCCTCGCCCGCCCGACCTTCATGCGCATCCTCAAGGACTTCGCGCTCTTCGAGCCGGGGAAGTCGGGGAAGAAGGACGAGGGCAGGCTCGTCTTCCCGAGGTTCCACCAGCTGCGGGCGGTCGAGCGCGTGGTCGCCGACGTCGAGGCCAACGGCCCCGGCAAGCGCTACCTGGTTTGGCACTCGGCTGGCTCGGGCAAGACGAAGACCATCGCCTGGCTCAGTCACCGCCTGATCCGCCACATGGGCGCCGACTCGAAGTCGACCTTCGACTCGGTCATCGTCGTCACCGACCGCACTGTCCTCGACGAGAACATCCGCGACGACATGAACCTCGTCCAGTCGAGCAAGGGGCTCGTCGTGGCCGTCGGCGAGAGGTCCGGCGCGAAGTCGCCGCAGCTGAAGAAGGCGCTGCTTGAGGGCGATCACATCATCACCTGCACTCTGCAGACGTTCCCAGAAGTCATGAAGCTCATCGAGGACACCGAGGAGCTGCGCGGTCGGCGCTGGGCCGTCGTCGCCGACGAGGCGCACTCCTCGCAGTCGGGCTCCGCGGCCAAGCAGCTCAAGGAGCTGCTCGTCGATGTCGAGGTCGATCCCGATGAGGAGATCAGCGCCGACGACCTCATGGCCGCCAAGGACTCGGCCATCGCGGCGTCGGCCAACATCACCTTCGTCGCCCTGACGGCGACGCCGAAGGGCAAGACCCTGCGCCTGTTCGGCACCCAGGTCGGGGACCGGTGGGAGGCCTTCGACACCTACACGATGGCGCAGGCGATCGAGGAGGGCTTCATCCTCGACGTCCTCACCAACTACTCGACCTATGACATGTTCCTCCGCGTGAAGAACATCCTCGAGGACGAGGAGGCCGAGAGTGAGATCCAGGTCAACACCGGCGAGGCGGTCTCAAGCATCGTCCGCTACGCAAGGCTCCACCCGACCGCGATCGCACAGAAGGTACGAGTCGTCGTCGAGCACTTCCGCCGGAACGTGCAGCCGCTGCTGGGCGGCCAAGCCCGCGCCATGGTCGTGACGAGCTCGCGCATGGAGGCGCTGAGCTGGTCGCGGAAGATGGATGCCTACATCGCCGAGAAGGGCTATGAACTGCACACCCTCGCGGCCTTCTCGGGGTCGCTCACCGACGAGGCCGGCGAGAGCGTCACCGAGGTGTCGGTCAACGGGGTGAGCGATGTCGGCAGGGCATTCCGCGAGGATGGCGTCTACCGCGTCCTCATCGTCGCCAACAAGTTCCAGACTGGCTTCGACGAGCCGCGGCTGATGGCGATGTACGTCGACAAGAAGCTCTCTGGCGTCGCCACCGTGCAGACCCTCTCGCGGCTCAACCGGATATACCCGGGCAAGACCGCGCCGATGGTCGTCGACTTCCGGAACACCCCGGCGAGTGTCCAGGCCGATTTCAAGCTCTACCACTCCGACGCCCACGTTGACGGCGACGTCGACCCCAACGCGCTGATCACCATAGGAGAGCGGCTCGACACAGCCGGGCTCTACACGCACGAGGAGATGGACGCGGTCGCCGACGCATTCCTCTCTGTCCTCGGCGGTGAGGTGATCGCCAAGGCGCTGGCTCCGATTAAGAACCGTTGGAGCGGCCAGTGGCGTCAGGCCGTGCTGTCGAAGGACAAGAAGCAGAAGGAGCAGCTGGAGTCCTTCCGCGCGGACGTGCTGGGGTACCGCAACGCCTGGCAGTTCCTCAGCCAGATCGTCGACTACCAGGACCCGGAGCTACGCCGCCGCGCCATCCTCGCGACCCTGCTCGGCCGCAACCTCCATACCGACGGCAACGACTACGACGACAGCTTCCTCGAGGGGGTTCAGCTCTCCGGCGTCAAGCTCGTACCCTCCGCAATCGAGGAGGACCACTCGCTCAGCGAGGGCAACAGCGCGGGCATCAAGCTCCCCATCTTTGATGGCGAGCACGCCGGAAGCGCCACGCCGAAGCGGGGCCCGCTCGACGAGGCCATCGACAAGGTCAACGAAATGTTCAAGGCCAAGGGCGTCGACGTGAGCCCCGAGAGCGTGTCAGGCTTCATCACGACTTTCTGGGGCTTCCTCGATGATAGCGAGGAAGCGGTGGCGATGGCGAAGAACAACACCGTCGCCCAGCTCAAGGCCTCCGAGGGCTTCAGCGGGGCTGTCGGGCTCGCCGTACTGAAGACTGTAAACGAGTCGAAGGAGATCCAGTCCTACTTAACCGATCCGGCGTTCCTTGGAAAGATATCTGACATCGCCGCAGACGCGCTCCACGCGCAGTACCGCCCGGACCGGGACGCCGTGGAAGAGACCGGACGGGCGACATTATGAGCGAGGAATTTGGGACGGGCTTCGGCAACGTCATCCGAGAGGCACGCAAGAAGCAGGGGTGGTCACAGGCGGAGCTCGGCGAAAAGTCCAGGCTGTCACGCCCGACAATCGCGCGCGCCGAGGCGAACAATGACGTGACGACAGCGACGATCACGAAGATCGCACAAGCGCTAGGACTAACGTTCGAACTGAAAGACCGCGCCTGACCGAGGTCTCGGCGCGCACAGGAGGACGAGAACTGTATGAGCCCGGTCATGAGGCTGACGCGTCGCCAGGTGGTCGACGTCGCCGTGGACCCGGCCGTCGCCAGCCGCGCCAGCGAGGTCAGGGCTGACCTTTCGTGGCGGGGTTAGCGCGGACGGCGAGTTCGTTGTCGCCAACCTGCTCGCAACATTCACCAAGCCCGCCCCCGGTGCGACCACCGGACGACGCGGGCGTTGGACCTCGGTGGGCCCGCGACCGAGAACGCCTGCTGCGCACCTGATGGCACCCAAGCCGGACGACAGGCCAGGCAGGGCCGCCGCGGACCCTTGGCACGGGGCCGCGGCGGCGATCGGTCTAATCGGTGGTCAAGTGGACACGTCCTCGTCGTCGCCATGCTCGTTGCGGTTGTCTTCCAAATCGGCCAGCACACCGCGGGCAGCGGTGTGGATCGCGACCTGTGCAGCGGTGATGGTGTCGGGGTCTCCGTCGGTCCAGCCGCCGACATAGACCGCGGCGACGTCGCCAAGCTCCAGGCCGAGTACCGAGCAGACGATAAACGCCACCGACTCGGCCTCGGTCTCGCGCTGCGCCCGCGACACCTTCCGCCGGTTCTCGTGGTCGCAACGGATGTGGCCCAGCTCGTGGACGAGGATGTGCACCCGCTCCGCCAGGTGATAGCGGGGATCGATGTTTACGACACGGCGGGTGAAGTCGGTGTGGCCGCGGGTGTCGCCGTCCTCTGCCTCGGCCGTGAGCTGGTAGCCCTCGCGGGTGACCAGGGCGCTGAGCGCGTCCCAGGCGCCGGTCGGCGTGTCGCCGGTGACGTAGCCGACCTCGGGCACCTCGGGCAGGGGCTCGCCCTCGGTGTCTTCGTAGCGGAAGACGCGCTCGAGCTTGAACCCTCGCACCACCAGCGCCGGGCGGCCATCGGCGTCGAACGCCGGCCGCTGCCCAGACCGGGCCCGCTCGGTGGCCTCCTCGAGGGTAAGCCGACGGCGGACCGGCGCCTTCACCGCGAACGACCGGGCGCCCTTGACGACCTGCCGACCGATGGCCTGCCACGCCCGATAGCCGGCGACGCGCGAGAGAGTGACGCCGCGCTGCTCGGCCTGCATCCACAACAGCAGCACGTTCGTCGAGGAGTAGCGGGTGAACCGTGCCGCCACCCTCAGCATTTCCAGCCATGCCGCCGAGGTGGTCAGCGCCGTCACGGTGTCCGTGAGCTGCTCGGCCAGCGCCTCGACCTCGGCCGCCCGGTCCGCGGGGGTCTTGCCCACCTGAACCTTCCGGCTGGTGGTTCCGCTCGTGCCGCGGGTCCGCTGCTCGGTAGTGGTGGTGGTGTCCATGGTGGCCTCCGCCGGAGGGTTGCTGGCCGGTCGGTCCGGCCCCTTGGGGCGGCGGGACGCTTCACCCCGCCGCGGTACGGCGTCTGACCGCGGCCGGCGAGGCTCGCCGTCACGGGCGGCCCGCCAGGGCCGTCGCGAAGCGACACGGAGCGCAGCGGAGTGCCCTTGACGGGGAGACCGGCCGTGGTACGCCGAGGGCCGACCGGCTCCCGCCGCAGGCGGGTCGACTGCTACGCCTCGGCCCGCCCGGCCTTGAGGGCGAAGTCCGGCAGGCATCACGACCGGCGGCCCGGTCGGGCGTCAGCTCCTGCTTCCGCCGGCGGTCTGTGCCCTTGGTTCTACCGAGTTGTCGGGGGCCGGACGCACACTGAGGGCCATGACCAGCGCACCTGATCACGCGGTCGTTCCGGCATGGGTAGTTCCAGCCCACCGGCAGGTCGTCGAGCTGCACTACCTGACCTACCGCCTCGTCGAGGCGGTCGGCGACATCGAGGCCGGGGGCCGGCTCGCTGCGGTCGAGTGGGTCGTCGGCGGCCGGCGGGCACCGGTGACTCACCGGTCGGACACGGCGACGTGGGAGCAGGTGCGCGCGGAGTCGTGGGTGGCCCTGTGCGTGGCAGCAGACGGGGCGGCTCCGACCGACCGGGACTGGACGCGGCTGGGCGTCAACGCGCAGCCGGCCGTGGTCGAGGACATCGACTGGGCGTACGGAGCGTGGCGGATGTTGGCGTGGCTGCTGGGGGTACGACCGGATCCGCCGGTCGAGCTGCCCGAGCGGTACCCGGACGGGTCCTTGGTCGGCGGGCCTCGCTATGTGGCCCGGTCAGATTCGGCGTCGCCGGTGTGGCAGGCGGCGCAGGCGCGACGCCGGGAGCGGGCCCGCGCCGACGCGCGGCGGCATTGGCGGCACGTGCGCGGGCTCGCGGACCGGTAGCCGGCGTCACCAGTCGAGGTCGTCAGCGTCCTCGTTGACCGCGTCGCGCTGCACCGGATCGCGCTCGGCCGGGTCCTGCTCGGCGGCCCAGTGCGTGAGCTCGTCCCGCCGGGCCTGCTCGGCGGCCTCTCGCTGCTCGTCGGCCGCTCGACGCGCGGCGATCTCGGCGAGCGCGGTCTGTGCGCGGGCAACCGAGAGGGCGGCCTCGTCGCTGGTGAGGACATGTCCGCGGTCGGGGTCGGTGTGCTCGGTGGCGTCGGTCGTCGAGATCTCGCGCAGGTCCGGGTCCGGAACTGCCTCGGCAAAGGTGCCGCGGGCGGCGTCGGCGACGTCGGTCTCGGTGACCTCGCGGTGCGGCTCCTCGGCGGCCTGGTCAGCCCGGTGGGCGTCGAGCCACTCCTCGGCGGTGACCTGGTCCGCGCGATCGTCGAGGTCGACACCGCGGTTGCCGAGCTCGGCGCGGGCGCGTTCGGCGTTGTCCCGTGTGACCGCGGTGTGCAGCCACCAGCCGGTGCGGGCGTCATCGGCTGCCTCAAGGTCGGCGACCATTCGGGCGGCGTCGGCCGCCACTGCACGGGCCTGCTCGGCGGCGGCACGCAGCTGCACAGCCTCGGCCGGGTCGCCGGCCGCCGCGGCGCGGGCCGTCCACAGCTCCGCGTCGGCGCGGGCACGCTCGACGCGCTGCTCGACCGCGGCGAGGTCGTCGGCGACGTAGCGGGGCGCCCAGGTCTCCTCGCGCTCGTAGGCGCGTACGCGGGCCCGCAGGCGGCCCTCGGTCAGCTTGCCCTCGTCGGCTCCGGCGTCGGGGAGGTCGAGCGCGTCGTGTGCGGCGTGCCAGGCGGCGTGGTTCTCCGCTAGTCGGGCGGGTGGGGCGGCGCCGAGCGGGTCGGCGTCGCGGTCGTGGCCGGTCAGCTCGCGGTAGGCCGCGGCCCATGACGCACGCTGCTCCCATTCGGCACGCGCGATCGGCTCGTCGGGGACGAGACCCAGGGCCTCGCGGGCCCATTGCGGCGGGTCGGCGGCGACCCGCTCGCCGAGTTCACGGCGCCGGCTGTCGGCCGCCTCGGCGAGCGTGGTGAGGCGTTTCTGGACGGTGTCGGGGAGACCGGCCGGGATGAGGTCGGCGTAGCTGCTGAGCTGGGGGGCGAGTCGTCTGTCGAGGGCTGTCGTGATGCGCTTGTGCAGCACCTGGGCAGGGGAACGGGCGTCGGTGAAGTCGCGGCCGGCGACGGCGTCGTGCAGGACGGCGGCGGGGTCGTGGCCGGCGACCTCGGCGGTGCGGAGCAGCCGCTCCAGGCCGCTATAGGCGGGGTCGGCGGCCAGCGCGGTCCGGTCGGCGGGGCGCAGGACACCCGTGGCGGCGAGCCGGTCCAGCTCGGCGCCGACCCGGCCGGCGGTGACTTCGGCGACCTCGGCGGCGAGCCGGTCGAGAGCGACCTGCACCGAGCGGGCAGCTTCGGCCTGCTGCTCAGCCAAGGCGGTCGCGGTGAGGTCGGCGTCCCTATCGGGCCCGGTGCGGACGTCAGCGAGAACGGCGCGGGCGGAGCGCGGCGCGATCTCGTGGGTCTGCCCGGTCTCGGCGTCGGCGGCCAACGCACGGGTGACGACGTGAGCGGTGTTGCGGTCACGGCCGCGGGTGAGCGCCACGTATGCGACATCGGAGCTGGACGAGGAGCCAAGGACAGCGTGGGAGGTGTCGACGGTGCGGCCCTGGGCGGCGTGCACCGTGGACGCGTAGGCCAGGGCGAGGTGGTCGCGCACGTAGTCGGCGGGCAAGGCAATCGGGACCCCGGCCGTGTCGACCACGTGCAGCCCGCCATCCGCGGTGGTGCCGGTGACGGTGTAGGTCTCGCGGTTGATTGGGGCGCGAGCATTGCCGTCGTGCCCGACGAGTTCCCAGCCGTTTCGGCGGGCCTGGACCCGGTCACCGACCCCGGCGACCGTGCCCTGCGCGGCCAGGGCGACGCCGTGCTCGTCGACCCGGCCGAGTGCGACAAGCTCGGCCCGCAGCGCCGCGCAGGTCCGAGCGGCGGCCTCGTTGGAGCCGAGCAGCAGCAGCGACTCTCGGCCGGCGAGCGTGTCGGCCAGCCAGGCGCGAGCGGCACCGGCCTCGGCCTGCTCTGCGGTGCCGGCGTCGACGAGCCGACCGTACTTGGCGTACTCGTCGAGCACCGTCGGGTCGCCGTCGCGCAGCCGCAGCGACGCCGGGCGTTCCCACTCGGTGGCGAAGCGGCGGACCTCGGCCAGCTCGTAGCGGATGCCGTGCCCGGCGACATCGGCCAGCGCCCCGCCCGGCCCGACCGCGGCGAGCTGGCGCGAGTCGCCGACTAGCAGCACTTTGGCCCCCGCGGCGGACGCCCGGCGGTGCACCTCGACGAGGTCACGGGTGCTGGTCATGCCTGCCTCATCGACCACGACCAGATCGCCAGCGCGCAACCGCCACCGCTCGTCAGAGTCCGCGACCGGCCGGCCGGGCGTAGCGAGCCGGCGTTGCGCGCCGATCCAGGAAGCGACGTTCGCCGACGACAGCCCTTCCTCGGCCAGCACCTCGGCCGCGACCTGGGACGGGGCGAGCCCGACGACGCGACGACCGACCTCGGTCCAGGCATCGGCAAGCGCGCCGATTGTGAAGCTCTTGCCGGTGCCGGCGGCCGCGGACAGCACCTCAAGCCCGGCGCCCGAGGTGAGCACACCGTGTACGGCGGCGGCCTGATCAGGGCCGAGTGGGCGGCCGTTGTCGGTGTAGCGGGCGAGCACGGCGTCGGCGTCGGCTGGGCTTAGCGCGGCGGCGCCACGCTCGGTAGCCGCAGCGCGCAGTACCCGTTCGGCGGCAAGGGTCTCCGGGCTGGCGTACCGCGCCGCACCGGGCTGGGCGTAAACGCTCTCTCCGTCCGCGCGCAGCAGATGCCCCGGCAGCCCTTCGGCCGACTCCGGCGTGTCCAGCCGCACCGCACTCCCGAGGAACCGGTCGGTCAACCCGTTCAGTAGCGGCAGCACCTGGTGTGGGTCGAGTCCGAGGTGACCGGGCAGGGCGTCCGACAGCGCGCGCACGCAGTCCGATCTCGACCACGACGCCCGCGACTCACCCAGTGCTGCGAGCGCCCGCTCGATCACGTCGCGCTCGGACCAGGTGGCGGGCGGTTCGATCTGCTGCCCGCGGGCGAAGACACCCTGGGCGACGTCGGCGAGCCCGCTATCGCGGGCCTCCCGGCACTCCCGCTCCCACCGCTCGAGGCGGGCGTCGAGGTCCTCGGAGTCGTGAGACTTCGCCGCGCGGGTGGCGAGTGTGGCCTGCTGGGCGATGCGGGTCCGCTCCAGCGGGGACGGGTCACGCCCGTGGCGGGCGGCGAACGCCCGGCACAACTCCTCGGCCTTGGCGGAGATTGCCCGGCGGCGGGAGGAGAACAGGTCGAGCACGTCCTGGTCGATCCCGACGATCTCCCGCGCCCGCCCGTCCGGGCGGGTCTCGAACCGCACGCCCAACGAGCGGGTCATGTGGGCCTCGGCCACCCGCTCGGCGATCGCCCCGGCGGCGCCGCGGTGGTTGTGGATCGCCCGCGAGTCCAGGGTGCGCCACACCCCGTCCGCACAGAGGACCCGGTTGAGCACGCCTTGGTGCACGTGCAGCTGCGGGTCGCGGTTGCGGGAGTCGTGCTGCAGGAACTGCGCGACGGCCCAGTCGTGCGCGTCGACCCACCGGCCGGCGCCGCCGCCGTGGTGGCCGGCGCGGGCGTAACCGGCGACGTCCTGCAGGTAGTCGATCGCCTCGCGGGCTCCGGCCAGCACGGCGTCCTCGACGGCGCGCTGGTGAGCCGACCAGGCGTCGGCAGCGAGGTGGTCACCCGCGGCGCGGGCCTCATTCGCGGCCCGCTCGAACGCCACCGCCAGCACCGTGACCGACTTCTGCGCGCTGAACGTCAGGTCCAGGAACGACACCGCCTGCCGCGCCGAGCCCTCCGCCTGCACCCGCAGTGCGGCCCGGGCCTCCGGGCCGGCGTCCGGGTTCGCCGCAAGCAGCTCGGCGTAGACGTCGTCAGCACTGCGGTAGTTCCGGTGCCCCGGCGCCAGCGCCGCGGCCTCGCCCCACGTCGAGCGGGACTGTGCCGCCGGGTCGCGCGGATTCAGCAGGTGCGTGTAGACGGCCTCCAGGAGGTCCGCGTCGACTTCCCCGGCCAGGCCGAGACCCTCGGCGCCGCGCCCGTACCAGAGGCCAGCCGGCTCCCCCGCGGCGACTGCGCCCGTGTAGTAGCTCTCCCGACCTCCGGCCACGGGCCCGGTCAGGTAACCGACGTCGTGCCCGACGGCGATGCTCAGCACGGGCAGGCCACGTGTTGTTCGTGGTCGTGGCAGTCCCGGTGCTCGGGCCCGAACCCGCAGTCGACCACCGCGTCGTCGTCGACGCGCAGCGTGATCGCGCAGAGAACGCACCCGACCGACCCGGCAGGGTCGGTCAAGATCACCAACAGATCGTGATGCCTAGGTGTGTATCGCTCTCTGATCTTGTTCTTGGTAGTGCTCGTCGTGAGGTTCTGTCGGTCGTTCTGGGGCTGCTGAGTCGTAGGGTTCTGCTCCTTCTTGTGCGTCGTGGTGATCGTTGTTGGAGTCGTTGTCGTCGCTGTGCTGGTGCTCGTTGGTGTCGTGGTCGTGGTCGTGCTCGGTCGGGGCATGTCGATGTCCTTGGTGTCGTGGGCTCAGCTCGTGAAGCGGTCGCGCTGGAGGCGGTCGGCTTCGTCGAGCTGGTGGCCGGTCGGCGGGGGGCCGGGCTCGCGGCCGGCTGAGCCGGTCCAGGTCTGGGCGACGAACGGGGCGGCGTCGGCGAAGGGCACCGGTCGGGGCAGTCCGGCGGCGCGTTGGCCGGGCAGGTGCAGGGCCAGCTCGCAGGAGCCGATCGTGTGGGCGAGGCGTTGGGTGACGCCGGGGAGCTGGCGGTCGTGCCAGTCCCCGACGCGTAGCCAGGAGCCGTTCTCGGGGTGGTAGGCGTCGGCGTGGGCGCGGCGTAGCCACCACAGTTCCTCGACCGCGTGCGGGTGCCACAGCCAGCACGAGGGCAGGTCGGTGCGCGGGTAGCGCAGGTACACCCGGCCCAGCCACGTGCACAGGTCGGCCAAGTCCGTCGCGGCCTGGTCGAGGTCGTCGGCCAGCAGCCACGACCGCACCGCCGGCACCGCGTCGGTCTCGCCCTCCGTGCTGGACGGGGTCGCGGGGCTGGAGGTGACGATGCGGGCGAGCGCGGTGAGGTCGGTGGCGAGTTGCCCCACGAGCTTGTCCAGCACGCTGAGTCGGCGTCCGGTCCGGTCGACCGTGCGGGCCAGCGCCACCAGCTGCGGGTCGACACCGTCGGCGCTGTCGGTCCTGTCGTGCGGGGAGTCGGCGGGCACGGTCACCACCCCCGCTCGGCGTCGCTGGCGGCGTCGGTGTGCGGGTCGTAGTGCGGGTAGCGGACCTGCTCGGCGGCTATCGCGTCGTCGTCGACGGCCGGCGCGGCGCTGGTGCCCGGGGCGGTCGGGTTGAGGCGCTGACGGAGCTCGTCGAGGCAGGCGAGGAGCTCGGCGGGGTCGTCGGCGTGCGCGGGGGCGGTGCGCCGCTCCTGCATCCCGTCGAGCATCTGCGGCGGCAGCGGCCAGCACGCCGGCAGGAGCGGTGGCTCCGGGCCATCGGCGGTGGCGGTGGGCGTCGCCGGGTCGGTGCTGGTGTGGTGTCGGTGCTCGGGCCGGTCGCGGTGCGGCAGGTCGTCGTCGACAGGCTCGCCCGGTCCCCGCTCGTCGCCGCCAGCGTCGGCCGCCGCGTCGACGGTGTCATCCCGGTTCGCGGCGTCGATCCGGTCGAGCAGGGCGTGGTTGTCGGCCAGGAACTCCGCGCGCTCCACCGGGTCCGCGTCAGGGCCGGCGGCCGACAGTCGGCGCAGTCGTGCGGTCAGCTCCGCGATCTCCCGAATCGACGGCGCCTCCTGGTCGCGGGCGGCCATCACGACCACCTCCCCGGCTCACCCGGGTCGCCGTCGCCGGTGGGGCCGCTTGTCGCGGTCCACTCGGGCGGGATCACCCACGGGTCGTCGTCGACCAGCTCCGGTCGCACCGTGGGAGTGGAAAGCGGACGGCGCAGGCGCAGTCGGGCGAGACCGCGGGCGAGCGCGGCGAGCAGGCGGGTCCACCAGGGCGTGTGGCCGGTGAGCACGGTGCGCACGTCGCGGCGGCGGTGCGCCTGCTCGGCCCGCCCGATCACCGGCGCCATCCCGCGCCGGAACGCCACCACCCGCCCGGTCGGGAGGTTCGCCAACTGCGCGGGCGCGAGCACCGGGACCTTGCGGACGGTGCGGGTGCTGCGGTGGCCGTGCACGTCGGTGGACAGGACGGGTTCGTCGCGGTCACCGGCGAGGGTGGACCAGAACTGCAGGTCGTCGCGGTCGCGGGTGCCGCCGAACAACAGCGCGGCTGCGGCGTTGTTGAGGATGACCGCGGCGTCGTTGTCGCCGTAGCGGGCCAGGAGCTGGGCGCGGGACTGGAACGCGGCCACGATCGTCACCCCGCGCCCGCCCATGTCCGCGGTCCACCGCTGCAACGGCACGGGTGAGATCAGCGCCGCCTCGTCGAGGGCGAGGGTGAGCGCGGGGTCGAGCCGGCCGCCGGGTTGCAGTGCGGCGAGGGTGCGGGCCTGGCGGGCGATGTGCCCGGTCAGCGCGCACACCAGCGGTGCGGCCTGGGCCTCCTCCCCGCCCAGCAGGTACACCGTCGCCCGGGACTCGAGGAGTTCGGCGACGTCGAAGCCGGCGCTGCTGGGCTGGGCGGCGGCTGCGGCGGCGGGATGGGCGAGCCAGCCGAGCGCGGGCATGATCGTCGAGGTGATGCTGGTGCGGGTGCGGGAGTTCGTGGAGACGAACTGGGCGACGTCGGTCTCGAACGCCTTCTCCGGCGAGCGCCGCAGCAGCGACGTGATCCGGGCCTGGCCGGCGTCGGGGTCGGACACCCACGCATGCACGTCCCGCATCGACGCCCCGCCCAGCGCGGCAGCGTGCATCAGCGCGGCCAGGACGCGGCGAGCCTGGGCGTCCCAGAACTCCCGCTCCCCCGCCCCACCGCGACCGGTGCCGGCGCTGACCGCGCCGAGCATGTCCGCGGCCCGCTCGGCGGCGGTGACCGGATCGGTGCAGCCGGTCAGCGGGTCGAACGTGATCGTCGACTGCAGCCCGGCCAACCCGGTCGCGTTGAACACGTACACCGGCCCCCGGCGGGCGCGCAGGGGCGCGGTGACCTCGTAGAGGTCGGTGCGGGTCGAGGTGACGAGGACGGCGCCGGGGGCGTCGATGATCCGCCCGGCCAGGTACTGGGTCTTGCCGGTGCGCGGGCCGCCGAACACCACGAGCACGTCCTCGGACGAGATCCACACCCGCAGCAGCCCCACCTTGCAGAGCTGCAACGCCACCTCACGGGTCGGCAACCGCAGCAGCTGCCACCACCGCGCCCGCCGAGTCGCCCGGGAGAGGGAGGGGCGGACGGTGGCGGCCTTGCGGCGCATCGCCATCCCGGACCCCACCCGGGCAATGTCGAACGTCGAGGCCACACCGGACTTGCGGCGGATCCGAGCACCCCACCGGGTCACCGTCGCCGAGGTGCGGAAGAACCGATGCCAGGCCACCACCACGGTGAGCACGACGATCGCGACGAGCAGCCACACCGGGGTGCGATCGACCAGCTGTCCGGTCGGGTAGAGCGCGAACAGGGCCAGGCCGACGGTGACCAGCCACGCCCGACGGCGCCACGCCAGCACCACGCTCGCCACGGCGGCGAATGTGAACAGGATCAGGTAGCCGGTCGTCATGAGCGTGCTCCTACGAGGACGCCGGTCCATGCGGCCTCAGCCGGCCCGGCCCCGGTGTCGGGCGAGGTGTCGGTCTTCGTCACAGACGAGGCATCGGCGACGGGGCGCGTCCGCTCCAGCAGGCGACGGGCCTCGTACTCGGTGAGACCCAGCTCGCGGGAAAGGCGACGACGACCGGCTCCCGCGGCGATCAGAGCCGCCGCCCGATCCCCGCCGTCCGGTAGCTCAACGCCCTGCTCGGCCATGCCGTCGTCTGTCGGCTTGCTGGCAGGAGCTGAGGAGGCCATGTCGCAGGTGAGGAACTGCGCGGGCTCGTCTGTCGCCGGCGCATCGGGCTGGATGACAGCAAGCGCCTGGTCGTGTGCGACGTCAATAGGCCGACCGACCAAGACGGCGAGGCGTCCCATCGCGCCGAGCACGGCGGGGGCGATCCCCGAGAGCACGACCACCACCCACCACGGGGGAAGCAGCACGAACGCCGCGAGCCCGTGGCCGAGGGCGTTGGCCGCGACCGACAGCGCGAGCAGGCCGAGGGCCAGGCGGCGGGCGAACCGCCGCGCCGGCTCCCCCGCGCCCTCGCGCAGCCAGACCACCGACCCCGACGCCGACGCCGCCCCGGCGTCGACCGCGACCGGCAGCAACCAGGCCAACACTGGCTCGAACCCGCACCGCAGGGCGAGGTCGCGCAGCGCGGCGAACGACAGCATCGCCGCCGCCCCGGCCACCACGGCGAGCAGGAGGTAGAGCACGCCGCGGCCGGTCACGGGGTCACCTCGACCCCGACGTGTCCGATCGCCGACCAGAAGCGATTCGCGGGTGCCTGTGCGGCCTGCAGGTACTCGACGAGACGCCCCAGCTCGACGGTCGACTCGGTGAGCCGCGTCGCGGGGTCTACCTGCCGGGTGTCGTCGTACAGAGTGCGGCCCTGCCCGTAGCCCGTCACCTGCCGTCGCAACACATGCGCCAGGTCGTCGAGCGCCTGCAGGGTCGCCATGATCTCGGCGGCGAGGGCGTAGAAGTCGGCGTGGTCCGGGTCCGCCCAGCGCTGCAACCGGACGACGTCGGCCCAGCGTTCAGCGGCCTCCTCGGCAGCCACCCGTGCGTGTGGACGGTCATCCTCGGGGTGGGTGGATGTGGACGTGTTCATTTAGGGTCGAGTCCTTCCTGCGTTCGAGTCCCTGCCTGGGGGTTGTGCGTGTGGGAGATCAGGAGGGGAGCCCGGTTGCCGCCGTGGCTCCTCTCCGCCTGAGCGCGGTTGATCCACCGCGCGACGGTCCGGGTGGACACCCGGCATTGGCGCGCGACGTCGGCGACGGGTCGCCCGGCCGCGAGGAGCGCCAGGCCGGCTGACGCGATCTCGGCTCGCGTGTCCGTCGAAATCCACTCGGCGTCGATGGTGACCCCTCGTGACGTCCGGGGCGGTCGTGCGCCGGCCTGCCGGGCGCGGTACCGGTGGCGCTCCTCGGCCGTCAGGCCGCCGGCGATGCCGAACGGGAGCCGGACCAGCGCGTACGACAGGCACTCGGTGCGGAGCGGACCGGGCAGCCGCTGCAGATGGCCTTGGCCACCGCGACCTGTGCAGCCACGCGTTGGCTCTAGGCAATCGGAAAGAACAGCTCGGCATCGACGCCACGGCAAGCCGCTCCTGACCACCAGTCCTTGCCCGTCATCCCCCGGCCTCTGATCCGTCGGACGGGACCGCGGAACCCGTCAGCGGAGGCGTCGCCGCGGCGTTGAACGTGCTGAGGAAGCTCGCGACGGCCGTAGGTAGTCCGGACCCGGCCGGCGTGCTCACGAACAGCACGAGCGCGATCAGCGAGAACACCACCGCCCCCGCCGCAACCCGGGCCTTTGCACAGATGAACGCGCCAACCAGCGCGAACAGGATCAGGACTCCAACACTCTGCATCTCGGATCACGCACCTCGGGATTGGCCGGGAAGAACCGCCAGCCGAGGTGTCCGCGCTTGCACGCGGCCGGTGACCCGCTCCTGTCGGGAACCGCACCTCGCATCCCACGCCGCACGTTCAGCCCAGCGCCGGGCGTTCGCCCGCGCTCCCGCCTCGGCCGCCAGCGCCGCACGCCAGACCAGGCGTATGGATGACAGTTCGTAGAGCTGCGACCACGTCTCGGCCTCGGACTCGAACACCGAGGCCAGGCGCGTCGACCTGTTGACCGCATTCGGGTCAGCGAGCAGCTCGTCGCGCTCTTGCGTTACCCGAACGAGGACGTCGTCGAGGTGTTCGAACACGCCGCTGATGGCTCTACCTTCCTTTCGCACGGTGGATCCCGGCAGGGAGCGCTTCCGCTGCTTGTCCTGTGAGGACTGATGTGAGACGGCGCCCCTGCCGGGCCCCGGCGAAGGCCTGACGCCCGGGAGGGTGTGGTCCCACGAGGACTGGTTCATCAGCACGACGCAGCGCCTTCCCGGTCCGCCGCGCACAACGGCCAAGATGGGCACGGCGGGAGGAGGGCTGGTGCTGGGAATCGGCATCGACTGGGCCGAGGAGTTCCATGACGTCGCCTTCGGAACACCAGAGGAGGGGGTGGTCGAGCAGTTCCGGATCGAGCACGGACCAGGCGGAGTCGGCTCTCTGATCGAGCGCGCGCTGCGCCTGGAGCCGGACCCGGCCGAGGTGCGGGTGGTGCTGGAGACCCGACACGGGCTGCTGGTCGAGGCGTTGGTTGATGCCGGGTTCACCGTGCTGCCGGTCAACCCGGACCTGGTCGCCCGCCGGCGTGGCCCGGCGCGGAAGAAGGACGATGCCGAGGACGCCCGGATCTGCTGCCTGCTCGCCCTGGACCGGCACGCCGGGCTCAAGGCGCTGATCCCGCACGGCCACCTTGGTGGGGAGCTGCGGGCGATCGCCCGCGACGACGAACGCGCCGCCCGCGACCAGCGCCGGCTGCTCAACCGGCTGCGCGCGGACCTGCAGACCACCTATCCCACCGCGCTGGTCCTGGCCGGCGCGGACCTGGGCGCACCGACGGTGCTGCGGCTGCTGGAGCGCTGGCCCACCCAGCCAGAGCTGGCCGCGGCCACCCGTGACGAGTTGGTCGCCTTCGCCCGCGCTGGCCACCACGGCTGGCCCGAGCGCTTCGCCGACCGGGTCGCGGCCGCGCTGGCCGTACCGTCGCTGCCCACCCGCGACTACCTGGTGCGGGCCAAGGCCGCCGGGATCCGGCTGGCCGCGGTCCAGCTGCTGGCCCTGCACGAGGCCCGCCGCGGCTGGGAGGCCCGCATGGCCGAGCTGCTGCTGGGTGGCCGGCGCACCGGACGCGACCACACCGTCAAGGACCCCGACCCGGGGAACGCGTTCCCAGGCGGGGCGATCTACCTGAGCTTCCCCGGCCTGGGAGACCGCCTGGCAGCTCGGGTCGCCGGTGAGATCGGCGAGCACATCGACCAGTTCGATTCCCCGAACGGGCTGCAGTGCTACGCCGGACGCGCCCCGGTCACCCGCCGCTCCGGCAAGAGCGACTTCGTCGTGGCCCGCCGGCTCGCGCACAACCGCTACCTCGGCGACGCCGTCCACCAGTGGGCGTTCTGCAGCCTGTCCCAAAGTGGCTTGGCCCGTGAGTTCTACGACCAGAAAATCGCTGCCGGTAAGAACCACCACGCGGCTCTGCGCACCCTCGGCAACCGCTGGCTGGAGATCCTCTGGCACTGCCTGACCAAAGGAGTGCGCTACGACGAAGCCGTCCACGTCGCCAACCGCAACCGCGCCCTCGGACGCGCCGCCTGAGGAGGTGGTTGACAGAGGGTGTCTCACAGGACCACTCCCCCGGTCAGGCCGGACTGAGCCGGGCTCGCCGTCCGCCCCGGAACCGCCGCCTCCGCCGCGGTCACGAGCGCCTCGATCACCTTCGCGGGGACGAGCCACCGTCCCCGGATGCGGACCGCGGGCAGCTCGCCTGTGTGGATGGCCCGGTACACGGTCATGCGCGACATCTGGAACATCTCGGCGACGTCGCGCACGTCGTAGAACGTCGGCGCCACCTTGGGCTGGTCGGGCATCTTCACTCCTTCAACCTTGTTCACCGTGTGTACATAGCAATCCTTATGTGCAAGGTGGTACAAGCTGCTGTCCCGCGGCTCGTCCGCGCCGTGGTGCACCATGTGCGCAAGGCACGTACCAAGAGGGCGACGGAGGCAGCACAGGTGGTCGAGCACACCGGCCGGCCGAAGTACGTCGAGGCCGCAGCCAACCTGCGGACTGCGATCGCGGCCGGCACCTACCCAGTGGGCGGCGAGCTGCCGTCCACCGCCCGTCTCACCGAGTCGTTCGGCGTCTCGACGACGGTCGTCCGAGCAGCCATTCGAGAGCTGCGCGACGAGGGCCTGGTCGTCGGACAGCCCGGCAAGGCGGTGTTCGTGCGCGCCGTGCCCACCGACGACGAGCTGACCGGCGACCGCACCCGTGACGTCGAGGCGCGGCTGCAGCAATTGGCAGACTCGGTTTATTCGGCGCTGCGGGACCTGGAGGCGCGCATCAGTGCGCTGGAGGTTCGATCGGACCACAGCGACCGCTGAGCCGCCCTCTCGCTCCTCCTGGGTGATCACCCCGGCACGTTGTGCGCTCATGGGCAACACCGTGAAACGGACCCATAGGACATCGCCACGCCCTACGCTGGACCTCCCGAGACATCACCAGGACACATCCGGACCTGGCTTCACGCACCCTTGAAACGGACGTCTTTGCAGCTCACCGTGGAGGACGTACGGGGAAGGAAGGCGGATGACCGCACCACGCACGCTGCTGGAGGCGCTGGTACGGCAGCGGCAGCTCTCGTGGGATGAGGCCGCCAGCGCCGTCAGCGATGCCGCCCGTGAGCACGGAGAGCGCAGCCTCTCGCTGAGCAGCCGGCACCTCGCTCGCCTCGCCCGCCGCGAGCGACAGGGCGACGCGCAGCCGAACCCGGCGACGTGCCGCGCACTGCAGTACGCCTTCGGCCGCTCGATCGACGAGCTGCTCGCCCCGTACGCACAGGGAGAACTCGTCGTTGTTGGCTCGGGACACATCGAGCCGGCTCCGCGGACGTCGGAGGTGCTTAAGGTGGCCGCAGATCGCGCACGCCGCTTCATGTCAAATTTGCAAACCATGTCGGACGAGACGCTTGCGCTCGTGCAGGAGGATGTCCGCGACCTCGTGCGGTCGTACCCGACCCGGCCATTGACCGAGGTGCTGGGTCACATGATCTCATTGCAGGACACCTTGTTCCGGCTCCTCGAGCAGCCTCAGCGTCCGAATCACTCCCGCCAGCTGTACTTCATGGCTGCGGTGGTCGGCGGGCTCCTCGCGAAGGCGTCGCATGATCTCGCCGACCCGCACGCCGCATTGGCCCAGTCCCGGACCGCGTGGCTGTGTGCCGAGCACGCCGACCACGACGGCGCTCGGGCCTGGATCTGTGGCCTGCAGGCGCTGGTCTCCTACTGGGCGCGCCGGCCGCACGACAGCATCCGCTACGCCCAGCGCGGCGCCGTGTTCGCCGAGCGGGCGGGCAACAGCTCGACGGTTTGGCTCGCCGCCAGCGAAGGTCGCGCCTGGGGACTCCTCGGACACGCCGCACAAGCACATGCCGCCATCGCACGCGCAGAGCGCGCCTGGAGCACCGTTCGGCAGGACGAGATGGACGAGATGGGCGGCGTCGCCACCTTCTCGCGTCCGCGACAACTCTACTTCGCCGCCGACGCCCTGGCCTGGCTCCCCGACCAGGCCGCAGCCGCGCAGGACTACTCGACCGAGGCCGTCACCGCGTACGCCGACCCCGCCGATCCCGACTGGGCGTTCGGCGACGCCGCCGGCAGCCGAGCAGACCTCGCCATCGCCCGCGTACGGCAACACGAGGTAGACGGCGCCGCGGAGATCCTTGCGCCGGTCCTCGGCCTCCCCGTTGAGCAGCGCATTAACGGCATCGTCCACTCGGTACAGCGCGTCCACGCTGCCCTTGACGGCACGACCAGCGCGGAGGGCGTCGAGCTACAGGAGCGCATCGAGGAGTACACCCGGGCACCGCTGCGCAGCCTGCCTCGGTGAGGCTGTCACCCGTGTATCCCGTCAAGCTCCACGGCCCCCGGATCACGTTGCGCGAGTTTGAACGCGACGACGTCGATGCGTCGATGGGGCTCGTCGGCGACGATCGCGTGACGCAGTGGTTGTCGTTCGACTCGCGGACCCGCAACCAAGCGGCGGCGATGATCGAGGGTGTCGTCGCGCGGGCTCAGCTTGAACCGCGGACTGAGTACTACCTGGCGGGCGTTCTTGATGACGACTCGCTCATCGGCTTCGCCCGGCTCGGGCTCACGGGCGTCAAGGCGGCCAAGCTCGGCTACGCCGTCGCGGCCGATCACTGGGGGCACGGATACGCGCTGGAGATGGCGGGTTTGATCGTCGACTTCGGCTTCCACGAGCTGGACCTACATCGCATCTCGGCGGCTATCGGCCCAGACAACCTAAGATCCATCGCCACCGCCGACCACCTCGGCATGAAGTACGAGGGCCGCATACGCGACCACGTCTTCACCAACGGCTCGTGGCGCGACAGTGCGCTCTATTCACTCCTGGCTGACGAACGACTGGTCCGTCCAAGTTAGCCTCGCCGGCTACCGACAGACGGCAGCGGATTTACAGTCCACCTGCGTCATGTCGTGGTTAATGAGCTGACGGTCGCTGTTGCGGGTGACCGAGGGCCATACTTCCTCGCTGTGGCTGCTCGCTGATCCGACGCGAGATCTGCGGTTGCCGCTGAGAGCTGGACCGGCTCCGCCGGCCGCGCACGGGCCGGAGGCGGAGTGCGCGAGCCGAGCGGTGCCGGTCCGCGCCGCCGGAGGCGGCGCACTTGACTACTTCAAGAGCCTGATTCGGCAACGTGCGCGACCTGCCAGTCGTGGGCGGACCCGACGTAGCGCAGACTCGTTCTCTCGACCTTGCTCGCCGTGGTGCTTAACCAGGCGGGCGAAGACATCAACTACAGCTTGCTGGCGCCGAACGACTCCCGCCCAGTATTCCTCGATGACGCGCGACAGGGCAATATTCACACCTCCTGCTTCCAGATGACAGGCGGAGCAAGGTCATACCCCAGCCCAGCACTTGGGTGACGGGTGTCGGAAATCGCCTGTCAAGCCCACCCTGTCAGCCTGGGAGATCGGCGACGGAAAGTCGGATTCTTCCACCCACCGCGCCACCACTGTCACGAAGCTGTTTCCGCTTCGGCGTGTTCTTGGCGTACGCGTTCGAGCATGGCGGTGTCCGAGGCCAGGTCAGGGTGTTGAAGCTGGCGGTCGAGCTCGACGACCTGTTCCAACTCCGCAACCGCCCGCTTCAGCTTTCCCTGCGCGCGGTAGATCATCGCCATGTTGTAGCGCGTGACAGCCTCACCGGCCCGGTCACCGACCTCCCGGCGGATGGGCAGGGCCTGCTGGTAGTAGTCCAGCGCCTGCTGCGGCTGCCTCAACCCGTCGTAGACGTGACCGATGTTGTTGAGGGTGGCAGCTTCACCGGCCCGGTCACCGACCTCCCGGGTGATGGGCAGGGCCTGCTGGTAGTAGTCCAGGGCCTGCTGCGGCTGCCCCAACCCCCGGTAGACGCCGCCGATGTTGTTCAACGTGGGGGCCTCCCCGCCTCGGTCACCGACTTCTCGCGTGATGGGCAGGGCCTGCTGGTAGTAGTCCAGGGCCTGCTGCGGCTGCCCCAACCCCCGGTAGACGATGCCGATATTGCTGAGCGTGGCGGCCTCCCCGCCTCGGTCACCGACCTCCCGCATGATGGGCAGGGCCTGCTGGTAGTAGTCCAGCGCCTGCTGCGGCTGCCCCAACCCCCGGTAGACGATGCCGATGTTGTTCAGGGTGGCGGCCTCGTTCCCCCGGTTCCCGGCCGCCCGGTACAGGCCCAGCGCCTGCTCATAGGCGCTCAACGCCTCCGCCGGTCGCCCAGTGGCCTGCCGCGCCCACCCCAAGTGGTAGAGAGCGTCGGCATCCTCGCCCAGCGACAGAATTGCCTTGGCCAACCGGGCCACGTCGGCGAACCGAGACGTCGCCAGCCACACCCGACCCACCCGGTTCCCGACCGCGCGGGCGATCACGGCCTCGCCCCCGGCCACAGCCAGCCGGTGCACCTCCACCCACCGCGCCACCGACGTCACGGCTAGTTTGAGTCAAGGTCGGGGCTGGCCGTGCCGGGTGTCGTGACCCACAGGTCATAGAGGGAGCGGGCGGCGGCGGCGCAGGCATCGCGGTACTGATCGTCGGTGAGCAGGGGCCTGATCAGGGGTCTTAAGACGTTGGAGACGAAGTAGCGGGGTTGGCCGGTGTCGGCATCGGTGCCTTCCTCAAGTAGACCCAGGGCTGCAGCGCGGTGAACATGGGCAGTGGCGTCGGGGTGGTCGTGCACGGCGTACACGGTGGCTGCGGGCACGGGGAGCTCGACAACGTTGAGGCGGGCCAACATGGTTCGCAGCTCGAGTGGCTGCGTGGCGAGGAGCTTCTCGGCGAAGATGTTCTCGCGGCGGAACCGGTCGGCCTCGCCCTCGATCGCGGCGATCAACCCCTCGACGTCGAGGTCCGGATCAGCAACGATCTTGTCGAGCCAGTCGAGCAGGCGGGGGTTGCCGCTCGCGGCGTGCACCGCACGGTCTTTCACCTCCGGTGGAGTAGTCAATGATGCGGGCCGCAGGTTGGTCAGGTTTGCGATTTTCTTGGTCTGCTCGACGTCGGTCAACGTTTCCAACGCTTCCACCCGCACGGTTGACCCGTCCGGTTCCGGAAACCGGTAGCGACTAGTGATTAGGACCCGACTGGGGCTGTTGGTGTCCCGGATCGCGGTGAGTAGGGCAGGAAGAATCTGGGCCATGGCGGGCGAGAGGACATGGCCGCTGTCGCGCTCGTCGAGATTGTGTTCGAAGTCGTCGAGCACCAGCAGACAGGGTATGTCTGCGAGTGGCCCGGCGAACAGGTACCTCAGCCGTACGGTGAGATCGGCGCGCTCGTTGTTGAGCAGCTCGGTTGCCTCGATCTGCTGGTCCAGATCCGCGAAGGTGACCTTCTCGGTCAGTTCCCGCAGTTTGGTGAGATCGACCCGGCCGAACCAGACCACCCGCTGGTAGGTAGGCATCCGCTCCAACAGCCGCGACGCCAGCGTGCTCTTCCCCAGCCCGCCCATCCCCTGCACCACCAGCGCCTCCGCCGCGCCGGCCGTACCGAGGGGTTGTGTGAGGGTGCGCAGGCAACGTTGGATCACCCGCCGCCGCCCGACGAACGCCTCCCGGGGCGCGACTCGGGAGATCCGGGTTTGCGGGTCGAGGAACTCGGCCGCGGCCTGTCGGACCCGGATCCGTTCCCGCCGCGGGGTGTTGCGGGCGGTGACCATCGGGGTCAGTGGCGAGGAGTCGGCGTACACGCGCAGCAGATGCCAGTTGCGGCTGCGTTCCCGGTACAGCCGCTGCCGGGCCACGACCACCGAGCGATGCACCGGCAATCCGGCCGCCAATCCTCGATACAGCTCGGCGGCGAAACTGGAGGCGGCGATGTCGCCCACCGGCAGCGCCCACCCCAACACGATCGGGGCTCCCGCCCGGACCAGGCTTTCACTCATCGACGGGACCTTGCCCTGCCCGGGTGCGTTAGCCGTGAGACACCCCGACACGAACACCATCCGTGGCCACTGCCCGGCCATCGCCTGCACGAACTCATCAGCCTCGGCCCACACCGGCGCGCCGAGCTCGTTCTCCACCAGGAACACCGGCCGACCTTCGCGCACGTCGGCGTGGCCGCTGATGTGCAGCACGTCGAAATAGCCGGCGCCGTAGGACTCCGCGGTGAACCGCAGACCCTCCAGCGTCCCGCTCTCCTCGACCACCAATTCCGTTCCGGTGTCCGCGGTTACCGCCAGAATCCCGGCTTCCTCGGCCTCATAGTTGAGGACCGGCTCCACACCCTCCGGTGAGGTCGCCATGAACAACACCCGCAACGGCCGGTTCCCGGCCACGGACGGGCCGCCCTGACCGGCGCCGGCGCGGGCCGCTCGAATCGCCAACAGCGGCGCCTGCCCGGACACGGCGAGATAGTCGCCGCCGCGGGTCAACAGTTCCCAGGGCAGATGCCGCAACCGCTGCTCGGCAGAGAATCGCAGCACGGCCCCCGACGGGTCGTCCACCACTGCGGCCAGCCACCGCTGATCACCGTCGAGGAAGGCGAACAGTCTCTCGCCCAGTTCACGAAGCCCGGCCGCGCCGAACACCCCCTGCGCCACCGCGTCCTGGGCGTAGGACTGCTCTGCCACGCCGATGAGTTCCTCGACCGCCACCCGGTCCAGGCCACGGGTCTGCACCCTGCTGCCGCTGCCGCGTAGCCGCAGCTCCACG
The DNA here is from genome assembly GCF_031845345.1 of Pseudonocardia charpentierae. Lineage (NCBI taxonomy): Bacteria > Bacillati > Actinomycetota > Actinomycetes > Pseudonocardiales > Pseudonocardiaceae > Pseudonocardia > Pseudonocardia charpentierae. Next base: position 257,084 of record NZ_JAVREJ010000001.1, read on the forward strand.
TAGTCCGAGGTCTGCTCAAAGACCTCCAGCTCGAACTCGTTCACCCAAGCCCCTCAGACCAGTTCCAGCGCGTCGTCTGGCCGCGGTCACTCACCCCTCCGACGTTCGTTGACTGAACTCGACCTCCAACCGCTGCTGGTCGATCCCGGCCAAATCCATGCGAGTGCCGTCGGCTAGAAGGATTTTCACCGTCGCACCCTGCGCGTGACGCACCCGCCACCAGTCCCAGATCGTCTTGGCCGTGCTCACCCCGCTGAACACCAACCCGATCACCGCGATCACCAACTCCGGTGAGCGCTGCACCTCGACCGCGGACGCGCTCTCCCCAGTCCCGGCCGCGGCGGCCAACGCCGCCTGCAACTCGCGAGCCAGCCGTTCAGCATCCGGCCCCGACACCTCAATCGACGCAGCAGCCACGTCCACACCCCTCACCAAAGATCAGCCAGCAACAGGACAGCATGCACGACAGAAGTCAATCGTAGGATTCCCACTCCGCGCGAGCACGAACGGTAACGGCACGCAGTGTCCTATTCGCATTGTTCTGCATGGTCATGCCTTCTTTCGCCTCGCCCGCAGCACCCGTTTCACCCAGCCCAGAGCGTTCCCATCCTCCGCTGACGTCCGCTGATCGGCTGTCCGACCTGGACGGGCGCTCTCATCGCTGTCCAGTTCAGGGTCGAATTCTGCGTGTTCTTGACGTACGCGTTCGAGCATGGCGGTGTCGGAGGCCAGGTCAGGGCGTTGAACCTGGCGGTCGAGCTCGACGACCTGTTCCAACTCCGCAACCGCCCGCCCCAGATCTCCCTGCCCGCGGTAGATCATCGCCAAGTTGTAGCGCGTGACCGCCTCACCAGCCCGGTCACCAATTTCCCGCTGGATGGGCAGCGCCTGACGGGAGTAGTTCAGGGCCTGCTGCGGCTGCCCCAACCCCTGGTAGACCAGGCCAATGTTGCTGAGGGTGGTGGCTTCACCAGCCCGGTCACCAATTTCCCGCTGGATGGGCAGCGCCTGACGGGAGTAGTTCAGGGCCTGCTGCGGCTGCCCCAACCCCTGGTAGACCAGGCCAATGTTGCTGAGGGTGGTGGCTTCACCGGCACGCTCACCGACCTCCCGGGCGATGGACAGGGTCTGCTGGTAGTAGTCCAGGGCCTGCTGCGGCTGCCCCAACCCCTGGTAGACGTGGCCGATGTTGTTGAGGGTGGTGGCTTCACCGGCCCGGTCACCGACCTCCCGGCGGATGGGCAGGGCCTGCTGGTGGCAGTCCAGGGCCTGCTGCGGCTGCCCCAACTTCTCGTAGGCGACGCCAATGTTGTTGAGGGCGGTGGCTTCACCGGCCCGTTCACCGATTTTCCGGGCGATTGACAGGGTCTGCTGGTAGTAGTCCAGGGCCTGCCGCAGTTGCCCCCACCCCTGGTAGAGGGAGCCGATGTTGTTGAGGGTTCTGGCTTCACCGGCCCGGTCGACGATCTCCCGGTGGATGGGCAGCGCCTGCCGAAAGTAATCCAGCGCCTGCTGCGGCTGCCCCAACACCCGGTAGACCAGGCCAATGTTGTTGAGGGTGGTGGCCTCGTTCCCCCGGTTCCCGGCCGCCCGCATAGTGGGCAGCGCCTGCCGGAAGTAATCCAGGGCCTGCTGCGGCCGCCCCAACCCCTGGTAGACCAGGCCAATGTTGTTGAGGGTGGTGGCCTCGTTCCCCCGGTTCCCGGCCGCCCGGTACAGGTCCAGCGCCTGCTCATAGGCGCTCAACGCCTCCGCCGGTCGCCCAGTGGCCTGCCGCGCCCACCCCAAGTGGTAGAGAGCGTCGGCGTCCTCACCCAGCGACAGAATTGCCTTGGCCAACCGGGCCACGTCGGCGAACCGAGACGTCGCCAGCCACTCCTGACTCACCCGACCACCGACCGCGCGGGCGATCACGGCCTCGCCCCCGGCCACAGCCAGCCGGTGCACCTCCACCCACCGCGCCACCGACGTCAAGAATTCCGCCCGCCGGTTCCGAACCAGGCGAAGGGCGCCCAACACTCTGAAACCGGGGGCAACTTCATGCCGCAACCAGATGCTAGCCCGTGAGGCACCTGCATGATGTCTGCGACCTGCACCAACGCCGATACGCGTACGAAACGCCGCGACGAACCCTGAACCATCAGACCGACCAACCTCAAGCCACACCCCTCGCTACTCGAGACGACCCCGGTGAGGGAGCCACCGCACGCTACCGCGTCAGCTCAGTGAGCCTTGGGCCTGTAAACACAACGGACCGGACAGGCCGCGGACAGGTTGTCGCGCGACAGGTCGCGGACAGGTTGTCGCAGACAAGGTCGCGCCTGTGGTTGTCCGCAGGATCGACGTCAGCATGAATCGACCTTCAGGTGTCATGAGGCGGACGGACTACGGGGCGTGGCCGTCGGCCGGCGAGCGCCGCTGCGGCACGCTGGTCGGCTTCGAGTACGAATGCCGAGTAGGTGCGCAACGTCGTTGAGCCTCCGCCAGCGTGACCCAGTCGTCCGGCAACTGTTCGGATGTCGACTCCTGCGGCAATTAGCTCCGTAGCCGAGTAGTGCCGCAGGCTGTGCAGGTGGGTGTTGAAGCCGAGCCGCTTGGCCAGGCGCCCGTAGCGTTGAGTCAGCGTGTCCGGGTTGGTCATCACGCTGCCGTCCGGGTGCGGTGAGAATACGAACCCGTCGCGACGCAGCGTGCTGTTGACCAGGCGGGCGTGTTCTTCGTACCGGATGCGGTGCTCACGCAGCACGGCCACGAGCTCGGCATCGAGGGTGACTCGGCGGGCGTGGTGGGTCTTGGTGTCCTTCTCCCACCGCTGGCCGGCGATCTGCCCGATGCTGGCCCGGAATACCGCTACGCCGGCGTCGAGGTCGAGCTGCGACCAGCGCAGCGCGCAGACCTCGCCGCGTCGGGCCCCGGTGGTCATCGCGAACATCACCAGCGTGCCGAAGTCGGGGTCTGCCCAGGCCTCGGTCAGCAGCGCGGCGGCCTCCGCAGCCGTGGGCGGGCTCGGGTTCGGCCGAGGTACCGGCGGCGGCTCGGTCTGGTCGATCGGGTTCACGCCGATCCAGCCCCATCTCACGGCCCGCGAGAATGCGCCGCTGAGGATGGCGTGCACGACCCGGATGCTCGCCGCCGCCAACGGCTTGCACCGATGCTGGCGGCACATGCGCTCGCACCACCGGCAGTACGCCGACGGGTCCTGAAACGTCACCTGCGCACAGGGCCGGCGTGGGCTGTGCTCATCGCAGACGTGCTCACAGTCGGTCCGGTGCTGGACGTACTTCTCGCCGCGGCAGTGGTCGCGGCAGCGCCGCAGCTGCGCGTAGAGCTCGTCGATCGTCTCGGCCTTGACTCGGGCCACTTGCAGCCGGCCGATTGTCGGCCGCACGTGCTTCTCGATCTTGCTGACGTAGCCGGCGCGGGTCTTGCGCTCGACGTCGAGGACTCCCAGCCACCGGTTGAGCAGCTCATTGACCGTGGCCTCCGTGCGGGGGCTGCGCTGCTCGTCGACCTGATTGAGCAGCCGCGTGATGGCCTTCTCCGCCTCGCGCTGCGTCTCCTTGCGGTTCTCCCGGGCCGGCACGGTCTCACGGAGCCACAACTTCTTGCCGGTGAGCTGGTCGATCCCGGCGTACACCTTCACCCGTGCCGAGCCGCTCGGCAACCATCCGATGGTGCCGCGCTGGCGTCCGCGTGCCGACCGTGGGGAGGCCATGCGGCGGACTGTAGAACCGATGGAGGCCACGAAGGAGGCCACGAGCGTCGCCGGAAGGGGATGGATGAGGGCCGGACACCGGCCCTGACCTGCGGAGCCGCCTTGGGGAGTCGAACCCCAGACCTACGCATTACGAGTGCGTCGCTCTAACCGACTGAGCTAAGGCGGCGGGTGGTGCGGCGCCAAGTGTAGCGACCCCTCGTCAGTGGGCTGCGGGGGCCGGTCGCCCACCATCGGCGCGGGTCATCGCCGTGATCAGCGGGTACCCGACCGCATGACGGGCCGAGGCCCTCGACGGCGAGGAGAGCGTTGGTGACCACGCACGTGGAACGGTCCATCGAGGTCGCGGTGCCGGTGCGTACGGCCTACGACCAGTGGACACGGTTCGAGGAGTTCCCGCGGTTCATGTCGGGCGTGGAAGAGGTCCGGCAGGTCGGCGACGCGCTCACGCACTGGGTCGCGCACATCGCCGGCATCCGCCGCGAATGGGACGCCGAGATCATCGAGCAGGTCCCCGACCAGAAGGTCGCCTGGGCGGCGACCACCGGAGCGACGAACGCGGGCGCGGTGTTCTTCGACGACGTCGGCGCGGACCGCACGCGCGTGCGGCTCACGCTCGAGTTCGAGCCCGAGGGCGTCCTCGAGCGGATCGGGGACGTGCTGGACGTCGTCGACCGGCAGGCAGTGGCGGATCTCGACAGGTTCAAGGAGTTCATCGAAGGCCGGGGCTCGGCGACGGGTGGCTGGCGAGGCACGATCGAGGACGGTGACGTGGTGTCGGATGGAGCGGATGCACGGACGGGTGCGGGCGAGACGGCGGACGACGTGCCGGGCGACGTCGTGGCCGTCGGGCCCACCGGGAGCACGGAGAGCACCCTGACGACCGAGCACGGGGGTGCGCCGTCGGCGACCCCGTCGGTGGACGACTCGACGCTCGGACACAGCGGCGATCCGATCGCCGTGGATCCCGATGCGGGGCGCGGTGCCGCCGGGACGTCCGGACCGACCGCCGACGCGGCGTCGTCGTCCCAGACGGGCGTCGCCGGCTTCGGCACGGACACCGGTCTGAGCAGCGACGACCCGAACTCGGGCGTCGTGACCGGCAACCCCGGCGCGCACGCGGCGAGTCGCACCGGAACGGGCACCGACGACGGCGAACGGACCGGCGTCGCCGCCGGCGCCGCGTCCTCGTCGGCGGCAGGCGTCGCCGGCTTCGGCACGGACACCGGGCTGAGCAGCGACGACCCCAACTCCGGCACCGTCACCGGCAACCCGGGTGCAAGCACCGGCACCGGCGGGCGGCACGAGGCACGGTCGGACGAGCCGTGGGCGGCAGGCGGCAGCGGCCCGGGTGAGGACCGCGGAGTCCGCGGCGCCGGGCAGGAAGGCGTCGTGCAGCGCGACTTCGCGGACGAGAGCATCACGAGCGACGACGTCGTCGCCCGCGACTTCGCGAACCGGGACATCTCCGGCGGGGGCGTCGTGGAGCGCGACTTCGCGAACCGGGACGTCACCGAGCGCGACATCGCCGACCGGGGGATCGAGGGCCACCGGGGTGCTCCCGCCCCGCAGCCGACGGGGCTGAACACCCTCGACACGCCGGGGACAGCCGACGAGGTCGGCGGCGGCCTCGACCCGCTCGACCCGCGTGCGGGCACGGCGGACGACCCGGATAACCCGATCCGGCCGAGCGTGTAGGCCCTGGCGAGCAGGGAAGGTCGTCACCCGGTCGTGTCGACCTTCCCGCGGGCGCACGTAAACGTGATCGAACCTGGTGATCCTGCGTAGGTGCAGGTCGGCGGGACGAAGGAGAAGCTCGGCGAGATCCTCGTCAGGGAGGGGTGGATCACCGCCGAGCAGCGCGACTGGGCCACGGAGGTGCAGGAGCGCACGGGCTGTCGGCTCGGGGCGATCCTCGTGGCGGCCGGGCTCATCCGCCGCGACGCGGTCTACCGGGTGCTCGCGCGCACCTGGGACTGCGAGTTCGTCGATCTGGTCAACACCCCGCTCGACCTCTCCCTGCTCGACGGGCTCGATCCGCACGTCCTCGCCGAGGAGGGCTGGATCCCGTACGGCCGCGACGGTGAGCGGATCCTCGTCGCGACCTCCGAGCGGCCCACCCTCGAGCGGCAGCGGTCGATCCTGGACCGGCTGTGCGCTCCGGTCACGCTCGTGGTCACCACCGACTGGGACATCCTCCAGTCGCTGAACACCGCCTTCCGCGAGACCGTCGTCGAGCAGGCGACCCTGGGCCTCTGGCGGCGCGACCGCATGCAGTCGGCCCGGCAGGTGCTGCTCGCCGGTCAGCGGGTGTGGCTCGGCCTCCTGCTCGCCGGGCTGATGGCCGGTGTTGTGCTGGCCCCCCGGACGACGGTCGCGGTGCTCAGCGCCGCCCTGAGCCTGGCCTTCCTCGCCGCAGTGCTGTTCAAGTTCGTGGTCTGCATGGTCGGGGCGCGGCACGAGAACCGGGTGCAGGTCGACGACGCGGACGTCGCCGCGCTCGACCCCCGCGACCTGCCCACGTACACGGTGCTCGTGCCGGTGTACGAGGAGGCCAACGTCGTCGCCGACCTGATCGCCAACCTCGGCGCGCTCGACTACCCGCGCGAGAAGCTCGAGGTCCTCCTGCTGCTCGAGGAGAACGACACCGAGACGATCGAGGCGGCAAAGGCGGCGCGGCCACCGTCGACGATCACGTTCCTCACGGTGCCGCCCGGGCACCCGCAGACCAAGCCCAAGGCCTGCAACGTGGGCTTGTTCTTCGCCCGCGGCGAGTTCCTGGTGATCTACGACGCCGAGGACAGGCCGGAGCCCGACCAGCTGAAGAAGGCCGTGATCGCGTTCCGCCGCGGCGGCGACCGGCTGGTGTGCGTGCAGGCGGCGCTGAACTACTGGAACGCCACCGACAACTGGCTCACCCGGATGTTCACCGTGGAGTACTCGTTCTGGTTCGACTACATGCTCCCGGGCCTCGACCGGCTGCGCCTGCCGATCCCGCTCGGCGGCACGTCGAACCACTTCCGCACCCGCGGCCTGCGCATGCTCGGTGGCTGGGACCCGTTCAACGTGACCGAGGACGCCGACCTCGGCATTCGTGCGGCAGCTTTCGGACGCACCGTCGGCGTGATCAACTCGACCACCTACGAGGAGGCGAACCGGGCACCGGGCAACTGGGTGCGCCAGCGGTCGCGCTGGATCAAGGGCTACCTGCAGACGCTGCTCGTGCACCTGCGCCGGCCTCGTGCGTTGCTGCGGACGGCGGGGGTGCGGCGGACCGCGGCGTTCGCGCTGCTGGTGGGTGGCACCCCGGTGACGTTCCTGTTCACCCCACCGCTGTACGGGCTGTTCGTGGTGGCGCTGATCCTGCCGCCGTCGGAGATGGCCGGCGTCTTCCCCGGCTGGGTGCTGTGGGTGATCCTTTTCAACCTGCTCGTCGGCAACGGGCTGATGATCTACGTGTCGATGATGGGCGCGTTCAAGCGGCGCAACTACTCGCTCGTGCTGTGGGCGCTGCTCAACCCCGTCTACTGGCTGCTGCACTCGGCCGCCGCCTACAAGGCGCTCTGGCAGCTCGTGACGAAGCCGCACTACTGGGAGAAGACCGTCCATGGCCTCAGCCACGCTGCCCATCGGCTCCCCGACGCTGCTGCCGGACCGGAGCCGACGTTGGCCGGCTAGCGCAGGAGCACGCTGGGGGCTGCGGCTGGCCCTGGCGCTACCGCTCGTCGGCCTTGGGATCTGGGCGCAGGCCCGCGGCTTCGAGAGCGCGTCGCACCGGACGTTCGACGCACAGGCCGCCGCGGTGCGTGCCGGTGGCTCGGATCTGGCCGGCATGGCGGCGGCGTATCCCCCGACGCCCACGCTGCTCGCCGGTCTCGTACCGGGCGAGACGCTGGGGCTGAGCGTGGTGGCGAGCCTGTTCGCCGCCTGCACGCTGCACCTGGTGTGGGAGCAGTTCGTGCGTCGCGGCTTCTCCCCCGTCCTCACCGGCTGCCTGCTCCTGCCGCTGTTCGCGGTCCCCGCCGTGGCGTACGCCGCGAGCCAGTCGGTGGCCGGGATCGCGCTGTTGTCGCTGCTCGCGGTGGCCATGCACGGCTTCGTCCGGTTCACCGTCCACCGCGACACCGAGGCCGGGTTCGTGACCGGCCTCGCGCTCGCCGCGGCGTTCACGGTCGACCCGATCGCGATCTTCTACGCCCTCGCGCTCGGCACGGCGACCTGGTTCATCGCCCACGAGCGGTTCCAGCCGGAGACGTCCCGCACCCGCGCGACCGTCGCCGTGATCGTCTTCCCGACGGTGTTCGCGGTGCTGAGCTGGATGTTCCTGGAGTGGCGCTTCTCCGGCACGATCTTCGGCACCGTCGCCGCGGATCCCGCCGTCCTGGCCTTCCGCGCCGGGGTGTGGCCGGCGCTCGGCACGGCCGCGACCACGGTGGTGTGCGCGCTGGTGCACGTGCCGTTGTTCGTGGCTGTCGGCCTGATCCACGCCCTGCGCCGCCCGATGGCGCTCGTGGGGTACCTGACGCCGGTGCCGGCGTCCGTCGTCGCGGTGTGGATCGGCCTGCGCTACACACCCGTGACGGCGTACGTGCTCTTCACACTGGTCGCGCTGCTGTCGGTACCGCGGGACACGAGCCGCCGGACCCGCGTCGTGATCGCGGCCGTCGCGATCGTGCAGCTCGTGCTCGCGTGGGTGTGGCCGCCGACCAGCCCGGGCTTCACGGACTGGCTGGCGGCCGTCACTCCGGTGTGACGTGGCTAGTCGGCGACCGCCGTCGACGTCGTGAACTGCGCCGAGTCGTAGTACGTGCGCAGCTCGCTGATCTTGTCGTCGCCGTCGAGGTCGATGATCGTGACGCCGCGGTACTGCAGCGGGCGGCCGTCGGTGAGGGTGGCGTCGCTGGTCCACTCCAGAGCGACCCGGTCGCCGCCCTCGACGACGTCGTAGAACGTGGTGCTGATCGAGTCGAACTGGGCGCGGTACTCCTGCCAGAACTGCTCGACCTCGCCTCGGCGCTCCCCTCGCGCGTCGAGGCGCTGGGTGACGGCATCGTCGGTGAACAGCGCGGCGAAGGCCGCCGCGTCGCCGTCCTTCTCGAAGGTCTGCAGGGCGCTCGCGAACGTGCGGGCGCGGTCGTCGGAGATGTTCGTATCGGCCATGTCGGAGGGCTACCCTCCCGATCCGCCGTCAATCGCGCCTGACGTTGGTCAACCTTGGTGAAGCGCCACCATCATCGCCTCGAGCGCCACCAGCGGCTTCACGTTGCGGTCGAGCGCCTCCCGGCAGGCGAGCACGGCCTCCAACCTACGTAGCGCCGACTCGGGCCGCCACTCGCGAGCCGCGCGCTGCACGTCGGCGGCGCGGTCCGGGCTCGTCAGCGCGACCTCGGCCCCGGATCCGGCGACGAGCACGTCGCGGTAGAAGCCCGCCAGGTCGATCAGCGCCAGGTCCAGGACGTCGCGCCGGCTCCGCGTGTTGCGCAGCTTCTGCCGCTTCTCGAGATCCTTCTCCGCGGCCTTGGCCCGCCGGGCGGCGGTCGCGACGCCCTTGCCGACACCCCCGGCGCCCATGGCGATGCCCAGCTCCTCGCGCTCCGCTGCGTCGCGCTCGCCACTGAGGTCGTCGGCCTCCGCGGTGGCGGCACGGTCCAGGTCCGCCGCAGTGGCGAACGCGTCGCCGAGGCCGCGCAGGCCGAGGGGGACGGTCAGCACCCGCTCGCGGCGGCTGCGAGCGTCGGGATCGCGGGCCAGGTGACGGGCACGCCCGATGTGGCCGCCGGAGACCGACGCGGCCCACCGGGACGTCTCGGGGTCGAACCCGTCGCGAGCGGTGAGGACCGCCGCCACCGCGTCGGGCGCCGGGCTGCGCAGTGTGACCCTCCGGCACCGCGACCGGATCGTCGCCGACACGTCGTCCGGGTGCTCCGACGGCGCGCAGAGCAGGAACACCGTCTTGTCCGAGGGCTCCTCCACCGCCTTGAGCAGGGCGTTCGAGGCACCCTCGGTGAGACGGTCCGCATCCGTGATGATCACGATCTCGTACCGCCCGAGCGCAGGTTGGCGTGCGGCGAGCTGCACCAGCGCGCGCATCTCGCTTACCCCGATCGAGAGGCCCTCGGGGACGACCTCGCGGATGTCGGTGTGCGTGCCGGCCAGGGCCGTGTGGCACGACGGGCACTCGCCGCACCCGTGCCGGGGGCACTGCAGGGCGGCGGCGAAGGCGCGGGCGGCGACCGACCGACCCGAGCCGGGCGGACCCGTGAACAGCCACGCGTGCGTCATGGCCGTCGGGTCGCCGGCCGCGGCGGAGAGCTCGGCGACGGCGTCGGGCTGGCCGACAACCTCGTCCCAGACGCTCACGGGTCCACCCGGCTTCCCGGATCGCCGACGGGGCGCGCCAGTGGCTCGGCCGCGACGAGGTCGTCGACAGCGCGGTCGGCGCGGTCGGCGCGGTCGGCGCGGTCGGCTGCCGGGCGCACCGGCAGCACCGGGGTGAGCGCGGCGAGCACCCGGCGGGCGACCTCGTCCGGCGGCCCGTCGGCGTCGACGACAACGTAGCGGCGCGGCTCGGCCGCGGCCATCCGCGTGAGCAGGCGCCGGACCCGGAGGTGCTCCTCGCCGGGCAGCGGCAACGGCACGGTGTCGTCGGTGGCCTCGAGCATGGGTACGGCGGCGGGTGCCCGGTCCAGCAGCACGGACACGTCCGGCCGCAGCCGCCCGGTGGCGAACGCGGCCAGGCTCTCGAGCTCGCGGGCGTCCAACTCGGCCTGCATCCGGTCGGCCGTCACGCCGAGCTGCACCAGCGGGCTGGCGAGGAACCGGTCGGCCACGACGATCGCGCCGTCGGCCAGCGCGGGCCGCACGACCCGCTCCACGAGGTCCGCCCGCGCCGCGGCCTCGGCGAGCGCCCCGGCCCGGGCTCCGGCGAGGTTTCCCGCGGCGGCAACCGGCTCGGCCCGAAGCTGACCGGGCCCGGCCACGACCACCCGGTGCCCCTGCTCGCGGAGCGCGTCGACCAGCCGCCCTGCCTGCGCGGCCGTCTCCCGCGCCGTGGCACCTTCGACGGCGATCAGCACCCCGGATCCGCTGCGCCGCACCCCGCGGCGCAGGGCCGCGAGCAGGTCCGGCAGCAGCGGCTCGGTGCGGCGGTCGTCCATCTGGCGGTAGGCGAACATGCCGACGACCGCGGCGATCACGCCCCCGACCAGCATGACGACGCGGGTGCCGTCGATGCGGTACGGGTAGCCAAACAGGTCGACGGTGCGCGCACTGACCAAGCCGACGATCAGCGGTACCAGCGCCATCGAACCGAGCAGCGTCAGCCGGACGATCGACTGCACGAACGCCACGATCCGGCCGCGCACCTCGTCCGCGACCTGGGCACCGATGATCGTCAGACCCGTGAGGAACGCGATCCCGGCGAAGCCGCCCACCAGCCCGACGGCGCCGATCGCCACCGTCAGGTGCGGCGCGAGCGCGACCAGCACCAGCGCGCAGGCCGCCGCGACGATGGCCGTGCCGAACAGGCGGTTGTGCGGCAGCCGCCGCGACAGCTGCGGCGCGGCGCCCATGCCGAGCGCGAGGCCGACGAACACGGCGATGAAGAGCATGCCGTACGCGGCGTTGCCCCCGCCGAGACTCGCGGCGTACAGCGTCGCCGAGCCGATGACGACCCCGCCTGCGGTGAAGGCCCCGATGATCCCGATCACGAGCCCGCGGACCAGCGGGGTGCTCACGACGAACCGCGCCCCGTCGCGCAGCAGTGCGATCAGCCCGGGCGCGGCCTCTCGGCGCTGCGCTGCCCGGCCGGAGATCTCCCGGATGCGGAACCAGACGGTGGTGGCGGTGAGCAGGTAGGCCAGGCCGTTGAGCACCAGCGCGACGTAGGCGGTGGAGATCTCGGGCGTCGAGCCCGGCAGGAACTCCCCGAGGCCGGAGATCGCCGTGAACAGCCCGGACGCGGTGAGCACCGCGACGCCGTAGGTCATCACCAGGGCGAGCTGATTCGCCGTCTCGATCTGGTCCGGGCGGCGCAGCAGGTTCGGCACCGACGCGTCCTTCGCCGGGATCCAGAACAGCGCGCAGATCTCGATGAGCAGGGTGGCGACGAGCAGCCACCACAGCGAGCCCACCAGCGGGATCGAGAGGAACAGGCCGAAGCGGCACAGGTCGCAGACGACCATGACGCGGCGGCGGTCGAACTTGTCGGCCAGCGCTCCGGCCAGGGGACCCAGCACGAGGGCGGGCAGCAGCTTGGTGGCGACGACGCCGCCGAGGGCGAAGCTCTGCGCCTGGTAGCCGGTGGCGAGCTGGGTGGCGAGCGCGGAGAGCGCGAGCAGGCTCAGCCAGTCGCCCGTCGCGGAGACGGCGGTGACCAGCCAGAGGCGGCGGAACGCGGGGATGGCGAGAACGCTGCGCACGCGGTGCGCCGTGGGCGCCGTCGCCGTGGGCAGGCCGGCCGTGGGCGGCCCGGACGGAGTGGTGCCGGAGACGATCGGACCCACCCCCTCGGTACCGACGCGCACCCCGGTGGTGCAATCGGCCATCAGGGTAGCCGGGGACCCCGACAGGACCGGGTATCGGCACGTCGCCGGGCTCAGCGAGCTTTCAGAAGAGCGTCCGGAAGAGGTCAGTTGTCGTCGTCGTCATCGTCCCCGCCGTCGTCGCCGCCGTTGTCGTCGCCGTTGTCGCCCGGAGGAGCGGGCGGCGGGGGCACCTCGCCGCTGCTGATCTGCAGCAGGATCGTCTCGCCCGGCAGCGCAGTGCCGTTCGGGTTCTGCCCGACGACCGTGCCGCGGTCCGCCCGGTTGTCCACCGAGCGGGTCGAGACCTTCCAGCCTGCACGCTCCAGGATCGCCCGGGCGTCGTTCTGACCACGACCCACGACGCTCGGCACCTTCGACTCGGCGCCGCCCTCGGTGTAGCGGGGATCCGTCGGCGGCAGCGGCTGCACCGGCTGGCCCTCGAGCAGCGGCTTCATCGCCCCGAACCAGGTCTGCGCCGGGGTCTTGCCGCCGAAGATGTTGCCCTCGCGACACGGGAACGGGGCCCCGGCACCGTCGCAGAGCGGCCTCGGCGAGTTCGAGTTGTCGAAGGCGATCACCGCTCCCGACATCTGCGGGACGATCCCGATAAACGCCGCCGACTTGTGCTGCTGCGTGGTGCCGGTCTTGCCCGCCATCGGCCGGTTCCAGCCCGCCTGCGCGGCCGCCCCCGCCGCGGTGCCACCCGGCTGGTCGTCCTTGCTCAGTGCCGTGAGCAGGGTGTTCGCCAGGCCGGGCTCGACGGCCTGGTCGCAGGGCGCCTCGGTCACCTGGACCGGCTGGCCGTTGGCGTCGGTCACCGAGTCGATCGGCGAGGGCGGGCACCACTTCCCGCCTGACGCCAGCGTGGCCCCGACGTTCGACAACTCCAGCACGCTCGTCGGTGACACACCGAGGGTGAACGACGCCTGCTTCTGCGCCTTGGTCACCTCGGCGATCGAGCGGTCCGTGCGCCGCCCGGTGTTCGGATCCACGAAGGGGGTGGTGGCCAGCGACTTCATCCCCAGCCGCACCGCCATGTCCACCACGTCCGGGACGCCCGTGAACTCCTCGAGCTTGATGAACGCGGTGTTCGGCGACTGGGCCAGCGCATCCGTGACCGACAGCTTCTCGGGCAGGCTGTCCGACGAGTTCGCCACCGGGATCGGCCGACCGTTGCCGTCGACGTAGATCGGCGACGCGTAGCCCGACGGCGGCACGGTCATCTGGTAGTTGATGCCCAGGCCCTTCTGCATCGCCGTCGCCGTCGTGAAGATCTTGTACACCGAGCCGGCACCCAGGTTCACCGGCTCGTAGGGCAGCCCGTAGCTGGTCTCCTGCTTGCTCGCGTCCAGCCCGAACGTCCGGCTCGACCCCATCGCCAGCACCCGGTGCTTCTCCTGGCCGGGCTCGACGATCGCCATCACGTCCGCGACGTTCGCCGCGTTCGCCGGCACCTGGGCGTTCAGCGACGCCTTCATCTTCTCCATGGCGTTGCGGTCGAGCGTGGTCTTGATCGTGTACCCGCCCCGCACGATCTGGTCCATCGGGATGCCGGCCTCGGCCAGGTAGTCCGTGACGTACTTGCAGAAGAACCCGGCGTCGCCCGCGCCGATGCACCCGTTCTTGCGGGTGCCCAGCGGGTCCACGATCCCCAGCGGCTCGGCCAGGGCCTGCTGCGCCTGGGTCTGGTCGATCATTCCCTGCTCCTGCATCTGGGTGATCACCAGATTCCGGCGGTCCAGCGCGGCCTGCGGGTTCGCGACGGGGTCGAACTGGGTGGTCGAGCGCACCATCCCGGCCAACATGGCGGACTGCGGGACGGTCAGCTGGTCGGCCGTGGTGTTGAAGTACGTGCGGGCCGCCGCCGAGATGCCGTACGCCCCGTTGCCCCAGAAGACGATGTTGAGATAGCGGGCGAGGATCTCCTCCTTGGAGAGCGACCGCTCCATCTGCAGCGCGATCCGCGCCTCCCGCAGCTTGCGCGCGGGCGTCTGCTCGGTGGCCTTGAGCCGCTCGGCCTCGGTCTCCGCCTCGACGTAGAGCAGGTAGTTCTTGACGTACTGCTGGGTCAGCGTCGAGGCGCCCTGCACGACGTCGCCGGACGCCGAGTTCGCCACCACCGCCCGGATCGTGCCCTGCCAGTCGACGCCCTGGTGCTGGTAGAAGCGTCGGTCTTCGATCGCGACGATCGCCGCCTTCATGGCGGGCGAGATCTGGTCGGCGGGCACCGGGTCGCGGTTCTGGTCGAACAGGTACGCGAGCGGCGCGCCGGCGGAGTCGGTGATCGTCGACGTCTGCGGGAGCTGGCCCGTGGCGAGGTCCGTCGACACGCTGTTCACGCTGTCGCCTGCCTCGTTCGACACCAGGCCCAGGGCGAGCGCACCGGGGAACGCCATCCCGGCCACGAGGACTCCGGCCAGCACGCAGAACGCGAGCAGCATGCCGATCGGTCGGAGCAGGTGACGGGGGGCCTTCACGATCGACCAGGTTACGCGGGCCGCCGTCTGCACCGTGTCAGTACGGGACCGGGTGCAGCGATCGGGTACGGCGATTGAGTAGATCTGCCGGGTGTTCGGTGGAACCGCGGGCTCCGACGATCCGTCTGTCGATGTCGCACTCCCGATCGGGGGTCGCAGGACGACGGCGAGGGGAGCACGGGGATGCCCGGGAGGAAGAACTGGCGTGTGGCGGCACGGTGCCGGACGGTCGATGCGGACGGGTTGTTCGTGAGGGGGGCCCGCCAGCGCGAGGCACGCGGCTTCTGCCGCACGTGCCCGGTGCGCACGGAGTGCCTCGCCCACGCGCTCGACCACCGCATCGAGTTCGGGGTGTGGGGCGGGATGACCGAACGGCAGCGCCGGGCGTTGCTGCGGGCCCGGCCGGAGGTGACGTCGTGGGCGGAGCTCCTGTCGGCGGCGCAGGAGGCACACGACGCCGGGCCGCCCGCCGAGGTGCCCGCCCGGTGACCGCCGCTGTCGTGGACACTCCTGCGGGTGAGCGCCGCCGTCCCCTCCCCGCGCGCGGCGCCGGGTCCGGTGCTGCCCGGCCTGAGCGCCGAGCTCGCGGCCGGCCGGGAGCTCGACCTCGACTCGGCGGAGCTGCCCGCCGCCGCACTGGCCGGGGCGCTCGTCTCCGGGACGGGCCCGCTGCGTCTCCGCCGGGCCGTGGTGACCGGGGAGCTCGCGCTCGTCGGTGCCCGGATCGAGCGCCCGGTGGAGCTGCTCGAGTGCACCTTCACCGAGGTGCCGGACCTGCGGATGGCCGAGTTCACGGGGCTCGCCCTCACCGGCTGCCGGATGCCCGGGCTGCAGGCCGGGAACCTGCGGGTCACCGCGGACCTGCTGCTCAACGACGGTTTCGTCGCCGACGGCGCGGTCCACCTGCCGGACGCGCAGATCGGCGGCTCGCTGCGGCTGTCGGGCGGGCGGCTGCACGGTGGAGGTGCGCCGGCCCTGATCGCCGACCGGATCGTCGTCGGCGGCACCTGCTACGCGCGCCGGTTGCGCAGCGAGGGCGAGCTGCGGCTGCCGGGCGGCCGGATCGCCGGCGACCTCGACCTCGCCGGGGCCGATCTGCGGGGCTCGACCGGCGACGCACTCGACGTCACGGGCGTGTCCGTCGGCGGGAGCCTGCACGCCGGGCGGCACGTCGGCGTGCCGGGCCTGGCGTTCGCCGCCACGGGCCGGGTGCTGCTCTCCGGGGCCCGGATCGTGGGCGACCTCGTGTTCTCCGGTGCGCGGATCGAGCGGGCCGCGGAGGCGGGCGCGGTCGCCGACGCGATCCAGCCGGATCGCGTCGAGAGCCGGCTGCCGCCGGTGCCGGTGGGCATCATCGACACCGGGACCTGCGTGGTCGCCGACCGCGTGCGGGTGGAGGGCAACCTGGAGCTCGACGACGGGCTGTCCACCGACGGCACGATCAGGCTGCCGAACGCCACCGTCGGTGGGTACCTGCGCCTGTCCGGTGCCCGGCTGTCCGGGCCGTACGGCGCCTCGGAACACGGGATCTCGCTGCTGGCCGACGGGATGGAGGTGGGTGGCGACCTGGAAGGACGCGACCACGGCCGCGGTCCACTCGTGTGCGCCGGGCAGGTGCGCCTGGTCGGCGCCCGGGTGCGCGGCAGTGCCAGCCTGTCCGGGATCGAGCTGGCCGCGCCCGACGGCTACGCGCTGCTGGCGGACCGGCTCCACGTCGGCGGCGAGTTCTTCCTCCGCCGCCTCCGCTGCCAGGGCACGCTGCGGCTCAACGACACCGAGGTCGGCGCCACGCTCGACTGCACCGGCGCCCACCTGGAACGCCCACGGCTCCGGGTGGACGGGAGCGTCCGCCCGTCGCTGGACGCCCGGGCAGCCATGATCGGCAAGGACCTGCTGTGCCGCGACGGGTTCGTCGCGGCAGGCGGGGTACGTCTGCGGCGGACCGAGGCACGCAAGTCGGTGCAGTTCGTCGACGCGACGCTCGTGGGCACACCGGGAACGGGCTTCGCCCGCTACGCGCTCAACGCCAACGGCCTGGTGACCACCGAGCTCACGTTCCGGCCGGGCACCCCTCCGGGTGGCACCGTGCTGCTCGCCCACGCCCGGGTCGGGACCTTCGCCGACTCGGCGGAGCTGTGGGCCGCGGAGCGCGGCGTCGACGTCCGCGGTTTCTCCTACGACCAGCTGGACGACACCCGCGACGTCGACGTCCGTACGCGGCTGGGGTGGCTCGAACGGGTGATGCCCGACTTCGCGCCCGGCCCCTACGAGCAGCTCGCGGCGGCGTACCGGCGGGCCGGCGACGAGGAGAAGGCCCAGCGGGTGGTGATCGCGCGCCACCGGCGGCGGTACTCCGAGGCCGACCCGGTCGAGCGTGCGTGGGGTGCGCTCCAGCGCTGGACGGTCGGCTTCGGGTACCGGCCGTGGCTGGCGGTGTTCTGGCTCGTGCTGTTCGCAGTGCTCGGGGGGGCCTGGTTCGCGGCGCATCCACCGCGGCCGGTCGACAGCGGCCAGAATCCGGTCTTCAACCCGTGGCTGTTCGCCGCCGACACGCTGCTGCCGATCGTGAACCTCGGGCAGGACGGCTACTGGCGGTTGGACGGCGCAGCGCAGTGGATCAGCAGCGGGCTGGTGGCCGCGGGCTGGATCCTGGCGACGACGGCGGCCGCGGGGGCCGCCCGCGTGCTCAAACGGGCCTGAGGTCTCCCGCGGGTTCGGTCTCGTCGGCTGGAACCGGTGCCTGCGGTCCGTCCGCGGCCAGGCGCGACCCGATCTCCCGGAGTCCGTCGAGGTCCGCGACGTCACCCGCCACCGCCGGCACCTGCGTCACCGCCACCTCGGGGTGCGCGCGGCAGAATCGGGCGAGCAGGCGGCCCTCCCGGGCGGCCCGGTCCACCCGGTCGGCGTGCAGGCGCAGCACGGCCGCCGCGAGCGGTGCGCCCGACAGCTCGTCCGCGGCGTCGCGGGCCCGGGTCGCGGACAGCGGTGCGAACACCGGGTGGGTGCGGTTGAGCACCAGCCCGGCGAGCGGCATGTCCTCGGTGCGCAGCCGGTCGACGAAGTACGCGGCCTCGCGCAGCGCGTCCGGCTCCGGCGCGGCGATGACGACGAACGCCGTGCCCGGCGAGCGCAGCAGGGCATAGGTCGCGGTGGCACGTTCCCGGAATCCGCCGAACATCGTGTCGAACGCCTGCACGAACGCCGACGCGTCGGCCAGCAACTGCCCACCGAGGATCGTCGACACCGCCTTCGTGAACAGCGAGAACCCGGCGCCGAGCACCTTGCGCAGGCTGCGCCCGCCCGCGCGGGCCGGTGAGGAGAGCAGGCGGATCATGCGGCCGTCGAGGAAGGTCGACATGCGTTGGGGGGCGTCGAGGAAGTCGAGCGCCGAGCGCGACGGCGGGGTGTCGACCACGATCAGGTCCCAGTTCCCGGTGGCCGCCAGCTGACCGAGCTTCTCCATCGCCATGTACTCCTGCGTTCCGGAGAACGACGTGGAGATGGTCTGGTAGAAGGGGTTCGCGAGGATCTTCTCGGCGCGGTCCGGGGTGGAGTGGGCCTGCACCATCTCGTCGAAGGTGCGGCGCATGTCGAGCATCATCGCGTGCAGCTCGCCCGCCCCTGAGCCGTCCGGCACGCCCGCCACGAGGCCAGGTTCGTTGTCCAGTTCCGCGAGGCCCAGCGCCTGGGCGAGCCGGCGCGCGGGGTCGATCGTCAGCACGGCGACGCGGCGCCCGCGGTCCGCCGCGCGCAGGGCCAGCGCCGCGCTCGTCGTCGTCTTCCCGACGCCGCCGGAACCGCAGCAGACCACGATCCGGATCGCCGGGTCGTCGAGCAGGGCGTCGACGTCGAGCAGCGGGGAGCTCATGCGCCCCTCCCGACGCCCTGAGCCACCAGCGCGTCCGCCAGTTCGTACAAGGTGCCGAGGTCCACGCCGTCGACCAGGTTCGGCAGCTCGAGCAGCGGACCGGCACCCTCGCGCAACCGGGCCATCGCCGCGGCCTCCGCCTCGACCCGCACGGCGTGCTCGACGGTCTCGGCCACCAGCCCGTCGATCATCTCGGGGGCCAGTGCGACGCCCGCCGAGGCCAGGCCGGTGCGGATGCGCGCGGCGTCGACCCGGCCGTCGGCGGCCGCCGCCACGGAGCGGTCCGGCAGCCACTGCGGGCGCACCCGGTTGACGAGCACCGCCCCCGGCCACAGGTCCGCGGCCTCGAGCTCGGCGACCGTCTCGAGGGTCTCGGTCACGGGCAGGTCCTCCAGCAGCGTCACCAGGTGCACGGCGGTCTGCGGCGAGTGCACCAGCCGCACCACCCCCTCGCTCTGGCTGTGGATCGGGCCGGTGCGCGCGAGGTCCGACATCGCCCGGGTGACGTCGAGGAAGGTGACGAGACGGCCCGTCGGCGGGGCGTCGAGCACGACGGCGTCGTAGGCCGGGCGCCCGTCACGGTCCCGGCGGGAGACGCACTCCTTCGCCTTGCCCGTGAGCAGGACGTCGCGCAGCCCCGGTGCCAGCGTGGTGGCGAACTCGATCGCGCCCATGCGCCGCAGCGTCCGCCCGGCGACCCCGAGCCGGTAGAACATCTCGAGGTACTCCAGCAGCGCGGCCTCGGGATCGACGGCCAGCGCGCGCACCTCGCCCCCGCCGGGCGCCACGGCGATCTTGCGCTCCTCGTACGGCAGGGGCGGGGTGTCGAACACCTGCGCGATGCCCTGGCGACCTTCCACCTCGACCAGCAGGGTCCGGCGTCCGCCGGTGGCGAGCGCCAGCGCGAGCGCCGCGGCCGCCGTCGTCTTCCCGGTGCCCCCCTTGCCCGACACGACGTGGAAGCGGACCGCGGACATCGCGGTCGGCCAGGCGGAGGGATCCACCGGACCAGCGTAGGCGGGGCCGGGACGACCGGCCGGTTCGAGCGGGTGAGGCCCTGGATACAGTGCCCGCATGAGTACCCCCGGCCCCTCGGTCACCCGGTGGGAGTACCTCACGGCTCCCCTGCTGATCCACAACACCAAGGCCATCCTCGACAACTTCGGCCGCGACGGTTGGGAGCTGGTATCGGTGACCTCCGGCATGAGCTCCGAGCAGCTCGTGGCCTGGTTCAAGCGTCCGGTCCAGAGCGGATGACCTCCCCCACGGCGCGGCTGCGTGAGCTCGGCATCACGCTCCCGTCGGTGGCCACGCCCGCCGGGTCCTACATCCCGGCGAAGCGCGCCGGCGGCCTCGTGTTCACCGCGGGACAGGTGCCGTTCGTCGACGGCGCTCTCGCGGCGACCGGGAAGGTCGGCGCGGAGATCACGCCCGAGCAGGCGTACGACCTCGCGCGGACCTGCACGCTGAACGCGCTCGCCGCCGTCGACGGCCTGGTGGGCCTCGACGCCGTCGCGAGCGTGGTGAAGGTCGTCGGCTTCGTCGCCTCGGCTCCCGGGTTCACGGGCCAGCCCGGAGTCGTCAACGGCGCATCCGAGCTGCTCGCCGACGTGTTCGGTGAGGCGGGACGGCACGCGCGGTCGGCGGTCGGCGTGGCGGAGCTCCCGCTGGGAGCACCGGTCGAGGTCGAGCTCGTGGTGGAACTGGCGTGACGACGTCGCCGTCCGAGTTCGGCACGGCGGCCTGCCACGAGCTGCTGGTCCGGCTCGCGGGCCGGCTGCCGGACCGGCTGCTGTGGCGCCTGCGCGAGTGGCTGGCGTCGGGCGCGCACAGTGCCGTCGCCGCGCTGCTGCCGCGAGCGCTGCTGCGCAACCGCGTCGGCCTCACCGACGACGAACGCGACCTGCTCGAGACGGCCGTCGCCGGGCACGCCCCGCGCAAGCTGCTCGACGCCGTGCTGACCCTGGCGACCGCTGACGAGCCGGACGTCACCTTCCGCCCCGCGCCGACGGCGGACACGACGGCGCTGTGCCTGCTGGCCGTGGCCCGTGGCGAGAGCGGTTGCACCGAGCTGCGGCAGGCGCTGCGCGGCAACGGGCGCCACGCGCAGCGGGTGGTGCTGGTACGCGCCGACGGACCCCGCCCGTGGGCGTTGGCCGGCACGCTGGCCCGGCTGCTGCGCGCGCACGGCGACCCCGCGCCGTGCGTCGAGGTGCTGCCCGCAGGCGATCCCCCCGCCTACCACCGGGCCGCGCTGGCCGGCTCGACCCTGCTCTGGCGCCGCCCCGAGGCGCCGACCGCCGGTCACTGACCGGCTGCTCGACCACGTGACGCGACGCGCGACGTCACCGCTCCCCCGTCCCCGCGCGCGAGGCGGTCCGCCGCCGAGGAGGTTCCTGTGAGCGAGCGCAGCGAGGCACTGCAGTGAGCGCCCCGACGAGTGACCCCGTCGACGACCCGACCGTGCACGAGCTCCTGCTCGCGCTGGCGGGGCGGCTGGACGACGACCTGCTGGCGTGGGCGCGTGAGCTGGTCGCCGTCGGCGAGGAGGGCCAGGCGGTCGAGCTGGCGACGGCCGCGCTCGCGGCGGAGCGGGTCGCGTTGCCGCCCGCGGTGCGGACGGCGGCCGTGGCGACCGCCCGGGCGGCGCACACCGACCTGAACGTCGAGCGTGAGCTGGCCCCGGCCGTCTCCGACGACGCGACCGGGCACCGGTTCGACGCCGCAGTCGCTCCCCCCGACCGTGTGGTGGCGGTGCTCGCGGCCCTGCCTGCACGCCGGCTCGCGGGGTGCACGTTCCACCTGACCTCGCGGCTGACGCCCGCCGGCACGGCCCCCGGGCCCGTTCCGCGCGCGCTGCTGCTGGTCGAAGCCGGCCCGGACCGCTCGGCGGACGTGCTGGCCTACCTGCTCGCCACCGAGCTGGACCGGGCGGGCCTGCCGACGTCGGTCGAGGTCTTCACCACGGGTGCCGCCCTGCCCGCGTACCACGTCGCGGCGCTGCGGTCGGCGCGGCGGATCGAGGTCGGGGCGACGGTCATCGCGCCGGCGGGGGTGGTCGTCGCGAGAACGGTGGCGGAGCGCGCGGAGACGCCCGTCGCCGGTCCTCCGGACGTCGCCGCACGTGTGCCCGGCCGTCCGGATGCCGAGGCGGGCACTCGGGCGGATACGGCAGCGCTCTTCGTGGTGCCCTCCCCCGACGCCCTCTCGGGATCATCCGCCGAGGCCCGGCGCGCCGGCGGGCGGCGACGGCGGCGGGACCTCGGGGGATCGGTGATCGAGGAGCCGCCGGGGGTCGACGCCGGCCCCCTCGATGCGGACGTCGCCGAGGCGCCTGTCGCCGAAGGCGCTCCCGACACCGACCCGTTCCACGGCCCGCTGCGGGTGCCTCTGCTGGCGCCGCTGCTCGACCCGACGACGCCGGGTGCCGACGACGGCAGTGGTCGGCCGCCGGAGCCGACCCCGATCCGGCCCCTGCCTGCCCAGCCCGCCGCCGGTGATCGCGACGAGTCGGCCGGTGGGAAGGCGCACCCGGTCGAGTCCGACACCAGCCGTATCGAACGGCTGCCGACCGCGTCCGAGCCGGCGGCTCCCGCGGACGAGCCCCCGTCCGAAGCCGTCGGGGGTGCGGACGAGATCCCGCAGGAGTGGGAGGACGACTGGCGGTCCGGCGATTGGGCGATGCCCCCCTCGGGGCTGCCCGGACCGCCCGCCGAGGTGCCCGGCGAGTCGCCGCCCGCACCGGTCGACGAGGCGCGGCCCGCGGAGGCGTTCGACATCTTCGAGACGTCCGCGCCGCCTGCCCCGGTCGGTACCGGGGCCGGGGAGAGCGACGCGGAGAAGACGGGACGCAGCGCCGTCCGCCGCACCGAGGTCCGTGCGGACGTCGATCCCGGACCGCGCCGGCCGCCACGCGCGGAACAGCACCCCGACGTGTCGCTGTTCGACTCGCCCACGGCCCGCGTCGGTCGTCCGCCGCGGCCCGGCGGCCCGGTCCGGCCCCCGGCAGGCCCGCCTGCGGCCGAGATGCCGCGTCGGTTGCCGCCGCTGCCGGACGTCTCTCACCCGCCGACCGACGTCCCGCTCTTCGGCGACGCACCGTCGCCGGACGGGCGCCGACCCGCCGCGGCCTCGTCGCATCTGCCGCGCGAAGGACGTCGACGCCGCCCCGAGCCGGAGGAGCCGGAGCCGGCCGCTCCCCCGGCCGTGCCCGACGCGGACGCGCCGCTGCTCGCCGGGACCGAGCGGGACCTCCTGGCCCAGCTGCAGGCCGAGCTCGCCTCGCAGGAACGGCGCCCGCGCCCGTACCGGAGGGCGGCGCGGACCGACGTCACTCCCGCGGTCAACGGGCACGGGGCCAACGGCCGCGGGATCAACGGCCACGGGGACGGAGCGAACGGCCAGCCTGGCGGTCGCACCCCACCTTCCCCCGACGCGGCCGGGTAGTACCCGCGGGTGGGGGCGGCGGCGTTCTACAGTCCGACGGTGTCCACACCAGCGCCCGCGTCGCCGACCGTGGCGCGGCCCGCCGCCACCGTCGTCCTGCTCCGCGACGCGCCGCAGCCGGGGCCGGGTGGGGCGACCGTGCAGGTCTTCCTGCAGCGCCGGGTGGCGGGGATGGCGTTCGCGGGCGGCATGACCGTCTTCCCCGGCGGGGGCGTCGACACCGGTGACCGGCCCGACCCCGGCCTCTGGCGCGGGCCCGGCGCGGACTGGTGGGCGCGGCAGTTCGGGTGCACCCCCGACGAGGCCGGGCCGCTCGTCGTCGCGGCGGTGCGCGAGACGTTCGAGGAGTGCGGGGTGCTGCTCGCCGGGCCGGGGGCCGTCGATCCGGCGGCGCGCGACGACCTCGTGGGCCGCCGCCGCACGATGAACGACGTCCTCAGCGCAGCCGCCCTGCCCCTGCAGGCGGACCTCCTCGCGCCGTGGGCCCGCTGGGTGACACCGGACGCCGAACCGCGGCGCTACGACACCGCCTTCTTCGTCGCCGCGGTGCCCGAGGGGCAGGAGGCGGATGCGCGGACGACCGAGGCCGTCGAGGCCACGTGGTGGTACCCGGCGGACGCGCTGGCGGGTGCGCGCCGCGGGGAGCTGCGCCTGATGCCGCCCACGCAGCACACCCTCGAGGAGATCGCCGGGTACGCCGACGTCGCCGGCGTCCTCGCCGCCGCGCAGTCCCGGGTGGTGCGCGTGCACCGGCCGGTGGTGCACCGCGACGGCCGCCGCGTCGTCGTGACCGTGCCCGGCGATCCCGCCCTGCGGTTCGACGTCGACGGGCTGATCTGATGCATCCCGCCTACGGCGAGCTGCGCGCAGTGACGCCGCTCGCGGCGGTGCTGCTGGAGCACAACCCGTCGCCGATGACGTTGGAGGGCACCAACACGTGGGTGCTGCGCGCGCCCGGCGAGAAGGGGTGCGTCGTCATCGATCCCGGCGACGACGACCCGGAACACCTCGAACGGGTGGCCGCCCACGGTCCGGTCGCGCTGGTCCTGCTGACCCACCGCCACCACGACCACGCCGCCGGCGCGTGCCGCTTCGCCCAGCTGACCGGTGCCCCGGTGCGCGCGCTGGACCCCTCGCTCGTGCTGGGTTCCGAGGCGCTCGGCGAGGGCGACGTCGTGGCGGCCGCAGGTTGCGAGCTGCGGGTGCTCGCGACGCCGGGACACACCTCGGACTCGCTGTCGTTCCTGCTCACCGGCCCGGACGCGGGCTCGGCGGTGCTGACCGGCGACACCATCCTCGGCCGCGGCACCACCGTCATCGCCCACCCCGACGGCTCGCTCGGGCCCTACCTCGGCTCACTGCGCCGGCTCGCAGAGCTGGCCGACGGCACGGCCGTGCTGCCCGGCCACGGCCCGGAACTGCCCGACGCCCCCGCGGCCGCCCGCCACTACCTCGCGCACCGGGAGGAACGGCTGGAGCAGGTGCGGGAGGCGCTGCGGACGCTGGGCCCGGAGGCGACGCCGCGGCAGGTCGTCGAGCACGTGTACGCCGACGTCGACGCGGTGCTGTGGGGCGCGGCGGAGCTGTCGGTGCGGGCGCAGCTGGAGTACCTGCGCTCCTGAGCGCGCCGGCGCCGATGTAGCGAAAGCGGCGTTGGGTGCGTTGAGTGCACCGAAAGCCGCTTTCGCTACATCCGAGTACCTCGGGCGCAGCTCAGCAGGGCGCCGGCAGCGGGGTCCGGTCCACCGACGGGGCGAGGCTGCCACGGCGCACCCACAGGACGACAGCCAGCAGCACCCCGGCCACGCCCCCGGCCAGGAACGCCGCGGACGGGCCGGCCTGCTCGACGAGCCAGCCGGTCGTCGACTGCCCCGCGGCGACGCCCAGCGTGATCGCGGTGATCACCCAGCCGAACGCCTCGGTCGCCATACCCGGCGGCGTCGCGACCTCCAGCGCCAGCGACTGCGCCGTGACCTGCGGCGTGATCACCGCACCCGCGACGAGCATCACGATCGTGAGCCCGACCAGCGAGCTTCCCGCGGCCGCCATCGCCGCGACCAGCACCCCGAACGCCCCGAGCAGCACGGGCAGGCGCAGGTGCAGCGGGCGCGGCCACGGACGCATCGCATAGATCAGCCCCGCCAGCACCGAGACCACGGACCACGCCGAGATCAGGATGCCGCCCAGGATCCGCGAGCCCGCCTCGGCGGCGACCGCCGGCACGCCGACCTCCACCCCGCCGACGACCAGACCGAACCCGAGTCCGGCCAGCGCGACCGTCAGCACGCCGGGCCGCGCGAGCACGCCGAGCATGCCGCCGGAACCGGCCCGCGCCTCCGGCTTCGCCGCGCGCACGGCTGGGGTCAGCGCGAAGCCGGTGGTGCCGACGACCGTGGCGATCCCCGCCACGAGGAGCCCGATGCCGGGCCACGGTGCGGCGGCCAGCAGCGCCGCGAGCGCCGGACCCAGGATGAAGAACATCTCCATGCTGATCGCCTCGTAGTTGTAGGCGACAGCCCGCTTCGGGCCCGCCGGCACCAGCCGGCTCCAGAGCGCGCGGGACGAGCCCGGCAGCGCCGGCTGCACGGCCCCGGCGACCGCAGCAGCGCCGACCACCAGGGCCAGCGGGGCACCGGCCTCCACGGCGACGATCAGGGCGGACACGGCGCCCGCGAACAGCACCGCGGCGGCGAGCAGCGGGCGGGTCGGCCCCAGCCGGTCGACCAGCCGCCCCTGCACCACCGACCCGAGTGCCACTCCGACGAGTGAACCCGCGGACACCAACCCGGCCACGGCGAACGAGCCCGTCGCACCCTGCACGTAGAGCAGCGTCGCCAAGGCGTACATCGCGACCGGCAGCCGCCCGACCGCCGAGAAGAGCGCGGGAACGGCAGCGCCGCGCGTGGTCAGCGCAGCGCGGTAGTCGGACAGGGAGGCCGACTCCCCCGGCGGCGACATCGTGGACACGCCGTCCAGGGTGACACATTCTGGTACGTGCGTACCAGTTTTATTCGGAGATGGCCGTCACCGGGCCCGGCGGGCCAGCCGCTCGGGCTCGAGGATCAGCACGCTCTTGCCCTCCAGCCGCAGCCAACCGCGGTGGGCGAAGTCGGCGAGCGCCTTGTTCACCGTCTCCCGCGAGGCGCCGACGAGCTGCGCGATCTCCTCCTGCGTGAGGTCGTGCGTCACGCGGAGCAGCCCCGACTCCTGCGACCCGAACTGCCGCGCCAGCTGCAGCAGCGCCTTGGCCACGCGGCCCGGGACGTCGGTGAAGATCAGGTCGGCCAGCATGTTGTTCGTCCGGCGCAGCCTGCGCGCCAGCACCCTCAACAGCTGCTCGGCGATCTCCGGACGCTTGCCGATCCACTCGCGCAGCGCCGCCCGGTCCATCGTGTAGGCCCTGACCTCGGTGACGGCCGTCGCCGTCGACGTTCGCGGTCCCGGGTCGAAGATGGAGAGCTCGCCGAACATGTCCGAGGGACCCGCCACCATCAGCAGGTTCTCCCGGCCGTCCGGGCTCTTGCGCCCGATCTTCACCTTGCCGTTCCCAATGATGTACAGGCGGTCGCCCGGCTCGCCCTCGGCGAAGATGACGGCTCCGCGCGCGAACTCCGCGGGCTCGAGCGCCTGCGCCAGCACATCCACCGCGTGGGGCTCGACCCCCTGGAAGATCCCCGCGCGGGTCAGAACATCATCCACTTGACCGCTCCTCGTCCGTCCGCCGTTGACCGCAACGGATCATCGACGAGTCAGTCTATGGGTTGCGTCTGCGCTGTGTGGTGTACCGATCACACACTTCCGCCGAGCGGTTGACACGGCGGACCGGAGTAGTTCCCCGAAAGGTCAGGATGAGACCTTGCTGCGGCGGGTCGGGCGACCGCCGTCGGCGTCGCGGTGGCGCAGCCGGAACATCTCGAGCGCGCGGTTCGTGCCGGACCGGAACAGCGCCCGCACCTCGTCCGGACGGGGCTGCTCGAGAAGCTCGTCGAGCTCGTCCTGCCGCACGGAGGTCTCGCGGAGCCGGGACTCCACCCTCTCCATGCCCAGGGCGAAGAACATCACCAGGAGCGGCACGAGGACGGACAGCCATGCAGTCATCGCTGTCGATGATCCCGCACGGCGGGGCGGCGCGCGGTACCGGGGGCCGCCCCGACGCGATCCCGATACGGATCCGTGACCCTGGCCGCCGTGCGACGTGCGCATTCGGCGGAGGCCGAGCGGCACTCGGACCATGCGCGGCGAAAGCGACCGGGCGGGACGCGGGCAGGTTGTCGGCGGGCGCACGTACCCTCGCGCGTGTGAGCACCCCGAGCCGTCTCCCCTCACGTGCCGCCGCCGCCCGGCTGGCCCGGCGGGTCGCCGCCGGCGAGCCCGCACTGGGCCGGGCGCGCCGGGTGGGCCGCATGTTGCGCGAGCTCGCCGAGACGCACACGGACGCGCACTGCGAGCTCGACTTCACCACTCCCTACGAGCTGGCCGTGGCGACCATCCTGTCGGCGCAGACCACGGACGTGCGGGTCAACGAGGTCACCCCGAAGCTCTTCGCCCGCTACCGGGCGGCGGCCGACTACGCCTCGGCGGACCGAGCCGAGCTGGAGGAGCTCATCCACTCCACGGGCTTCTACCGCAACAAGGCGACGTCGCTGATCGGGCTCGGCCGGGCCGTCGTCGAGAAGCACGACGGGGTGCTGCCGCACACGCTCGACGAGCTGGTCGCCCTGCCCGGGATCGGGCGCAAGACCGCCAACGTCATCCTCGGCAACGCCTTCGACATCCCGGGCATCACCGTCGACACGCACTTCGGCCGCCTGGTCCGGCGGTGGGGCTGGACCGAGGAGGAAGACCCGGTGAAGGTCGAGCACGCCGTGGGCGCGCTGGTCCCCAAGCGCGACTGGACGATCGTGTCGCACCAGGTGATCTTCCACGGGCGCCGCGTCTGCCACTCCCGGAAGCCGGCCTGCGGTGCCTGCACCCTGGCGGCTGACTGCCCCTCGTACGGCACCGGCCCCACGGACCCCGCCCAAGCCGCGGCGCTGGTCAAGGGCCCGAGCCGGGCGCGCCTGCTGCGCCTCGCCGGTGCGCCGGACGACACTCCGCCGGACGCCGCGCCTGCCGACGACCCCCGGGCGCTCGACGCCGGCACCGACCCGGTCGCGGCCGCCGCGGACGTCCCCTGACATGGGCTCACGGACGGGCGCGACGCGGGCGGAGGTGCTGAGCACGGTCGTCGTGGTCGCGCTCCTCGTGCTCGGGATCGTCGCGCTGTGGCCGCGCACGGCGGACCCGGCCCCGACCTCCGCGCAGACGGCGCCGGCCGCCACGGACGCCGACCTCGCGCCGCTGCGCACCGCCGCCGGCCTCGACGCCTGCCCCGCGGCGAGCGGAGCACCGGCGGCAGGCCCGCTCGCCGGGGTGACCGTGCCGTGCCTCGGCGCACCGGGCGCCGTCGATCTCGGGGCCGCTCTCGCGGGCCGGCCCGCTCTGCTCAACGTGTGGGCGTCGTGGTGCGCCCCGTGCCGCGCCGAGCTGCCCGCGCTCTCCGAGTACGCCCGGCGTCCGGACGCCGTCCCGGTCGTCGCGATCGACGTCCAGGATGATCCGCGGTCCGCCCTGGCGCTGCTGGGCGAGCTGGGTGTCACGCTGCCGTCGGTCACGGATCCGGCCGACGCCCTGCGCAGCGCCCTGGCCCTCCCGCCGGCACTGCCGGTGAGCTACGTCGTGCGGACCGACGGCAGCGTCGTCCGGGTCGACCCACCCACGCCGTTCGCCTCGGCGGACGACGTGGCCGCCGCAGTCGAGCGGCTCCGGTGACGCGCTTGCGGCCCGAGCGCGCGCCCGACTGGTTGCGCCCCGTGCTCGACGGCATCCGCGACGTCGACGCCGCCACCCTGAGCCGCCACGGCATCCCGCCGCCCGCGGACGGGCGCCGCAGCGCCGTGCTCATCCTGTTCGGCCACGACGCCGAACACGGCCCGGACGTGCTGCTCACCGAGCGGGCGAGCACGCTGCGTTCGCACGCCGGTCAGGTCTCGTTCCCCGGTGGCCGCACCGACCCCGGCGACGCGGACGCCGTGGCGACCGCCCTGCGCGAGGCCGAGGAGGAGACGGGGCTGGTGCCGGACGGCGTGGTCCCGCTCGCGGTGCTGCCCGACCTGTTCATTCCTCCGACCGGGTACGTCGTGGCACCCGTGATCGCGCACTGGGCGGACCCGACGGCCGTGCACGCGGTCGACCCGAGTGAGACGGCCACGGTCGTCCGGGTGCCTGTCGCGACGCTGGCCGACCCCGTCAACCGGTTCCAGGTGCGCCACCCGTCCGGTTACGTCGGGCCGGCGTTCTCCGTGGCCGGCCTGATCGTCTGGGGATTCACGGGGGGCCTGCTGTCGACGTTGCTGCACCTGGGAGGCTGGGAGCGGCCCTGGAACGCATCGAGGGTGCGGGATCTGGACGAGGCATGGGCCGCGGTGCGGGCCGAGGGTCGGGAGGTCGCGGAGTCGTGAGCCCGTGATCGAATCTTCGGGCCGGTTCACGGACGCGGTACGGGTGACGAGCGAGGAGTCGGCGTGAGCTGGGTCGACGTGCTCGTCGTGCTGCTGGCGCTCGTCGCCGGCATTTCGGGGTGGCGCCACGGCATGGCCGTCGCGCTGCTGTCGTTCGTCGGCGTCATCGGCGGCGCGATCCTGGGCGTGCAGCTCGCCCCCCTGCTCGCGACCAACCTCGAGGCCAAGAACACGCAGGTCGTGGTCAGCATCGTCGTGGTCGTGGTGCTCGTCGCACTGGGCGAGACCACCGGGGTGTACTTCGGCCGCCACATCCGTGACCGGATCAGCGGCGAGCGGACGCTCGCGATCGACTCGGCCCTGGGCTCGGTGCTGCAGGCGGCGACGGTGGTCCTCGCGGCCTGGCTGGTCGCGCTGCCCCTGGCCAGTGCAAGCCTGCCGGGCCTCGCCGCAGGAGTGCGGGCCTCGACGGTGCTGCGCGCCGTCGACGAGGTCATGCCCGCCCCGGCCCGCCAGCTACCCGCGGACCTGCGTCAGGTGCTCGACAGCTCCGGCTTCCCGGACGTGCTCAGCCCGTTCGCGCCCACGCCGATCACCCAGGTCGGCCCGCCGGATCCGACGCTGGCGAACAGCGGGATCGTGGGCGACGTCCAGAACAGCGTCCTGAAGATCCGCGGCAAGGCGCCGTCGTGCAGCCGGCAGCTCGAGGGCACCGGCTTCGTCATCGGCCCGGAGCTCGTGATGACGAACGCGCACGTCGTCGCCGGGACGGACGAGACGAGCGTGGAGGTCGTCAACAGCCGTGGGCGCACCCGGGAGATGTCGGCGGCCGTGATCTCCTACGACCCGTCGACGGACCTCGCCGTGCTGTACGTCCGCGGCCTGCAGGCACCGGTACTGGACTTCGCGCCCGAGACCGCCTCGATCGGCGACGACGCAATCGTGCTCGGCTATCCGCTGGACGGACCGTTCACCCCGACGTCGGCCAAGATCCGCGACCGGATCCAGCTGCGCGGGCCGAACATCTACGACAGCGGCGAGGTCACCCGCGAGGTGTACACGGTCCGCGCGGTGGTGCGCTCGGGCAACTCCGGCGGCCCGTTGATCCGGCCCGACGGGAAGGTCGTCGGCGTGGTGTTCGGCGCGGCGCTCGACGACTCCGAGACCGGCTTCGTACTCACCGCCGCGCAGGTGAAGCCGACGCTGGACCGGGCACCGACGCTGACCCGGCCGGTCGACACGGGCAGCTGCGCGGCCTGACCGCACACAGGAACCGCACCGATGGGTCAGGGCTCGTACATCTCGCCCGCGGCCACCGGCTCCTGCTCGTCGACCCACTGCCAGCCCTCGCCGGCCGCGGCGCCGAGCGCGGTGTTGAGCCCGTCGACTGCGCCGTCGGGCAGGCCGGACAGCCACACGCCCTGGTCGCTCCACAACCACGCCAGCCGGCGGTCCATCCCGCGCTCGCGCAAGATCCGGGCCAGGGCGACATGCACCTCGGTGCTGAGGTACTTGGCGGCGCCGTCGTAGGCGAGCACCTGCTCGGCCTCGTCTACGACGAGTCGGATCACTGTCCGGACGCGTGCGGTGCCGGGGCGATATGTGAGGTCGACGGCGGCCGTCACGTCGGCGAGCCGGCCGCCGCCCAGTCGCACGAGGTCGCCGACCTGCTCACGCAGCACCTCGGCGAGCTGCTCGCCGTGCGAGACGTGGAAGGCCAGGTTCGCGGAGTACGCCGCCGCGTCGAAGCCCGGCACGTAGTAGTCCGCCTCGTCCAGCGCTGCCAGCACGCCCTCGACCGTGATCGGTTCTCCCTGGTCGGCGACCGGACCGTGCAGGTCGGCCGGGTCCGGGGCGCGAGGCGCGAACACACCGGCCGCGGCGAGCACGGCGACGATCCGGGTCAGTTCGCGCTCACCCTCGGGCGAGAGGCGCGGCGGATCGGCCGGCGAGCGCGGTGGTGGCGACGCCACGCGCTCGGCCTTCCGACCGCCGTCCCGCCAGCTGCGCACCGCCCAGCGCACCAGCACCGCCACAACGCACACCCCCAGCAGGAGCGGAAACGCCGCGTCGCGCAGCGTCGGAGCGGAGGCGCCCAGCACGACCGTCCCGATCGCGACGGCCACCGCACACACCACGTCAAGCAGCGCGCCGTAGTGGTGGAGGGTCCAGCGAGACGGGAGCACGCGCGATCAGACGTCGCGGGTGATCGTCTCGTCGCGGCCGGGCCCGACCCCGATCGCCGACACCGGCGCCCCCGTCAGCTCCTCGATGCGCTTGACGTAGGCCTGCGCGTTCGCGGGCAGCTCGGCGAACTCCCGACAGGCCGAGATGTCTTCGAACCAACCGGCCAGCTCCTCGTAGACCGGCTGGGCGTGGTGCACGTCGGTCTGGGTCATCGGCATCTCGTCGACCCGGCGCCCGTCCACCTCGTAGCCGACGCACACCGGCACCGTCTCGAGCCCGGAGAGCACGTCGAGCTTGGTGAGGAAGAAGTCGGTGATCCCGTTGACCCGCGCGGCGTAGCGACCGATCACGGCGTCGAACCAGCCGCAGCGGCGCGGGCGGCCGGTGGTGACGCCGACCTCCCCGCCGACCTTGCGCAGCCGCTCGCCCATCGCGTCGTGCAGCTCCGTCGGGAAGGGTCCCGAGCCGACGCGGGTGGTGTAGGCCTTGAGGATCCCGATCACGCGGGTGATCCGGGTCGGGCCGATGCCCGAGCCGACGGCGGCACCGCCTGCCGTCGGGTTCGAGCTGGTCACGTAGGGATAGGTGCCGTGGTCGACGTCGAGCAGCGTGCCCTGGCTGCCCTCCAGCAGGATCGTCTCTCCCCGCTCGAGCGCCTGGTTGAGCAGCAGCCGCGTGTCCGCGATCCGGTCGGCGAACCGGCGCCCGTGCTCCAGCACGGTGTCGACCACCTCGTCGACGGAGAGCCCGCGCCGGTTGTAGACCTTGACCAGCACCTGGTTCTTCAGCTCCAGGGCGGCCTCGACCTTCTGGTGGAGGATCTTCTCGTCGAGGATGTCCGCGACCCGGACGCCGATGCGGGCGACCTTGTCCTGGTAGGCCGGGCCGATCCCGCGACCGGTGGTGCCGATCTTGGCCTTGCCCAGGAACCGCTCGGTGACCTTGTCCATGGCCACGTGGTACGGCATGATCATGTGCGCATCTGCGCTGATCAAGAGGCCGGACGTGTCGACGCCGCGGGCCTCCAGCCCGGCCAGCTCCTCCAGCAGCACGCCCGGGTCGACGACGACGCCGTTGCCGATCACGTTCTTGGCGCCGGGCGTGAGGATGCCCGACGGGATGAGGTGCAGTGCGAAGTCCTGCCCGTCGGGGAGCACCACCGTATGTCCGGCGTTGTTGCCGCCCTGGTAGCGCACCACCCACTGCACGGATCCCCCGAGCAGGTCCGTGGCCTTGCCTTTGCCCTCGTCGCCCCACTGGGCGCCGATGAGCACGATCGCCGGCATGTGACACTCCAGTCATCGGCTTCTACGGCGCCCCGGTCCGCCGAGGTGCCGGCAGGAAAGGGTAACGGATCACGTGGGGGACGACGACGCGAGCGTGATGCTGCTGACCTGCGGGGACGAACGTGACAGCATCGCACGTCCCGGCGGTCGACGGGGTCGGGTCTTGTCAGCATGGTGGCCATACCGCGGTCGGAGTGCAGCAAAGCCACCATGCTGCATTCCCGGCACCCGAGCGGTGGCGGTACCGGCGCAGCCCGGCAAGGCCGACGTCGACCCCCTGCTGACCGGCTCGCTGCGCCGCCTCGTCGTCGCCGGCACCGACGCCGACCTCGCCGCCGTGCTCGTGCGCCTGCTGCGCCGCGACCGACTGGACGTCGAGCTCGCCTACATCCCCGCCGATCACCGGTCGGCGGCGGCGCGCATCTGGGGGCTGCCGCACGGTGCCGCGGCCGTCGAGCTGGCCCGCGAGGGTGCCGCACGGCCGGCCCCGCTGGTCCGCGACGACGGGGGCGGCGTGCTGGTCGGCCGGGGAGAGGTCCGCGGCCCGGCCGGGCCGATGCACGGCGAGGCCTATTGCGACGGGTCGCTTGCGCTGCGCGGGGCGACGCGGCGGCTGGTGGTGACGCCGTGGCCGGACGCCGAACCGTCGCCCGGTGGGATCGACAGGCCCACACCTCCGGGGGTCGCCGTCCGTGCGAGCCGGTGGGGCGCTCTTCCCGACGGCCGCCACGACCCGGTGCCGCCGTCCGCCGCCGCGGGCCGGGGAAGCGCCGTCGGCCGGGCCGTGCAACTGGGCTGCCTGCCGGCCACGGTGATCCACGACGGCGTGCAGCACCCGCGGCCGATCACCCGTTGGGCCTGGTACCGGCACACGGCCGACTGGCTGCTCGTCCGGGGTTGACGGCGCGCTTACCCATTGCCGACGGACCGTAGTTCCCGGTGTCGGATAACACTTCCGAAACGGCCGGTGTCGTCGGCGTTACGTCGATCCGGCCGTAAGCGCGTTCCGGGCAATCACCCCGTTACGTGGCACGCCCGCATGCGCAACACCCGCTTCCTAGCGTTCACCCGCACGGGTCACCGCAGCCCCGCGGCACCGCACTGACCACTTCTGGGCGGCCCGGAGACACCCGGGGATCCTCCGCGCCGCGCCCCCCGTCTGGCGAACCGAAAGGCCCCTGTGAGCACACCACGCATGCGAAGAACGGCTGTCACGGCCGTGTTCCTGTCCCTGGGCCTCGCGCTCACGGCCTGCGGGTCGAGGGTCGACTCCGCGGGCACCGGCGGCTCCGCCCCGGCTGCGGCGTCGTGCGTCGACACCTCGGGGTCGTCGATCAAGATCGGTTTCCTGAACTCGCGGTCCGGCACCATGGCCATCAGCGAGAACACGGTCTACAACTCGCTGAAGATGGCGTCCGACGAGATCAACGCCGCCGGCGGCGTGCTCGGCAAGCAGCTCACGGTCGTCGCCGAGGACGGCGCCTCCGAGCCGACCGTCTTCGCCGAGAAGGCCCAGAAGCTCATCCGCAGCGACTGCACGGCCGCGGTGTTCGGCGGCTGGACCTCGTCGTCGCGCAAGGCGATGCTGCCGGTCTTCGAGGGCAACAACGCGCTGCTGTTCTACCCGGTCCAGTACGAGGGCCTGGAATCGTCGAAGAACATCTTCTACACGGGTGCGACGACGAACCAGCAGATCGTGCCGGCGCTCGACTACCTCAAGGAGAAGGGCGCCAAGAGCCTCTTCCTGGTGGGTAGCGACTACGTCTTCCCGCAGACCGCCAACAAGATCATCAAGGCGTACGCGGCGGCGAACGGCATGGAGATCAAGGGCGAGGAGTACGCCCCGCTGGGCTACACCGACTTCTCCACCATCGTGTCCAAGGTGAAGAGCGCGGACGCCGACGCGGTGTTCAACACGCTCAACGGCGACTCGAACGTCGCGTTCTTCAAGGAGTACAAGAACGCGGGCCTGACCGCCGACGCGATGCCGGTGCTCAGCGTGTCGATCGCCGAGGAGGAGGTCGGCGGCATCGGCGTCGACAACATCGTCGGCCAGCCGGTGGCGTGGAACTACTACGAGACCATCGACACCCCGGAGAACAAGAAGTTCGTCCAGGACTTCAAGACCGTCTACGGGGCGGACAAGGTCACGTCGGACCCGATGGAGGCCGCCTACACCTCGCTGTACCTGTGGAAGGGCATGGTCGAGAAGGCGAACTCCTTCGCGGTGCCGGACATACAGGCCGCGGCGGGCGGGGTGACCTTCGCCGCCCCTGAGGGCACGGTGACGGTGAACGGCGACAACCACCACATCGCCAAGACCGCGCTCATCGGCAAGATCGCGCAGGACGGCCTGATCTACACCGACTGGTCGTCGGGCAAGCCGATCGAGCCCGACCCGTACCTCAAGACCTACCCCTGGGCCAGCAGCCTCAGCAGCTAGTCGCCCGGACGCGCCCGGTCGACGACGAGTCGGCCGGGCGCGGTTCCTCGTCCCGAGAGGTCTCGCATGGGAGTCCTGGTCACCCAGGTGTTCAACGGGCTCAGCGTGGGGTCGATCCTCCTGCTGGCCGCGCTCGGCCTGGCGCTCACGTTCGGCCAGATGGGCGTCATCAACATGGCGCACGGCGAGTTCATCATGGCCGGCGCCTACACGGCCTACGTCACCAACCAGATCCTCGGCAGCGCCGGCCTGTCGCTGCTGCTGTCGCTGCCGATCGCCTTCGTCGTCGCCGGCCTGCTCGGCGTGCTGCTCGAGGCGACGCTGCTGCGCCGCATGTACCACCGCCCGCTGGACACGCTGCTGGTGACGTGGGGCGTCGCGCTGGTGCTGCAGCAGCTGGCCCGCGACGTCTTCGGCACCGCGGGCGTCGACGTGCCGGCACCGGCGTGGCTGTCCGGCCCCGTCGAGGTCCTCGGTTTCGCCTTCCCGCGGTCGCGGCTGTTCATCCTCGTGCTGTCGATCGCGGCGTTCGCCGCGCTGGCCGCCGGCCTCAAGTTCACCTCGCTCGGCCGCCGCATCCGCGCGACGGTGCAGAACCGGCCGCTCGCGGAGAGCGCCGGCATCTCCACGCGGGCCACGGACCGGCTCACGTTCTTCATCGGGTCGGGACTCGCGGGCGTCGCCGGCGTCGCGGTCACGCTGATGGGCTCGATCTCGCCGAACCTGGGCACCGGCTACATCATCAACGCCTTCCTGGTGGTCGTGGTCGGCGGCATCGGCCAGATCAAGGGCGCGGTGATCGCGGCGTTCGTGCTCGGCATCGTGTCGGCCTGGGCCGAGTACACCACCACAGCCTCGATCGCCCAGGTGATCGTGTTCGCGTTGATCGTGGCGTTCCTGCAGGTCCGGCCGCAGGGCATCTACCAGCTCAAGACGAGGAGCCTCGCGTGAGCAGTGATCGATCCGGGATTTTGCGGAGCGGATGGGCGGTGCTGGGCGGGTTCGTCGTGGCCGCGGTACTGCTGTTCGTCGTCGCCCCGTTCATGCTGTCGCCCTTCCGGCTCGACCTGCTCGGCAAGTACCTCTGCTACGCGATGGTGGCCGTCGGGATCGGCCTGGCCTGGGGCCGCGGCGGCATGCTCACCCTCGGACAGGGCGTGTTCTTCGGCATCGGCGCCTACCTCATGGCGATGCACCTCAAGCTCGCCGACGCCGGCCCCGGTGGCACGCCCGACTTCATGGCGCTGATCTCCTCGGACGGCGTCCCCGGCTGGTGGGAGCCGTTCCGGTCAGGCTTCGTGACGGTGCTCGCCATCCTCGTGCTGCCCGCGCTGGTGGCCGGCCTGCTCGGCCTCGCGACGTTCCGCCGCCGGGTCCGCGGCGCCTACTTCGCGATCCTGTCGCAGGCCCTCGCCGCCGCCTTCGCGATCCTGCTCGTCGGCAACCCGACGAGCACGGGCGGATCGACGGGCCTGAACAACTTCCGCGGCTTCTTCGGCTTCAACCTCTACGACCCGCTGAACAAGCAGATGCTGTTCTTCATCGCCGCCGGCGTGCTGCTCGCGATGGTCGCGCTGGCCCGCCAGCTGATGGTGAGCCGGTACGGCGAACTGCTGGTGGCCTGCCGGGACTCGGAGGAGCGGGTGCGCTTCCTCGGCTACGACCCGGCGAACGTCAAGACCGTGGCCTACATGATCGCGGCGTTCATGGCGGGCATCGCCGGGGCGCTGTTCGTCCCGATCGTCGGCATCGTCTCGCCGAACGACGTGGGCATCGTCCCCTCGATCGGCTTCCTCATCGGAGTGGCGATCGGCGGGCGGACCACGCTGCTCGGGCCGGCGCTCGGCGCGATCGCGGTGGCCTGGGCAGGCACCGCGCTGTCCGAGACGATCCCCTCGGGCTGGACCTACATCCAGGGCTTCCTGTTCATGCTGGTGATCGCGTTCCTGCCGGGCGGCCTGGCCTCGCTCGGTGGTGTCTGGAGCGGGCTGCGGGCGCGGTTGCGCAACTCGCCGCCGCGGGTCGACCCGGCCGAGGTCGCCGAGCCGACGGGAGCACGGGCATGAATGCGGACTACCTGGAGCTGACGGACCTCACGGTCTCCTTCGACGGCTTCGTCGCCGTCGACTCGGTGAACCTGTCGGTGCTCCCCGGCGACCTGCGGTTCCTCATCGGGCCCAACGGCGCCGGCAAGACCACGCTGATCGACGCCGTCTCGGGGCTCGTGAAGGCCACCGGGTCGGCCCGGTTCGGGGGCCACGAGCTCGTCGGCCGGAAGGTGCACCGGATCGCCCGGCTCGGAGTCGGGCGCACGTTCCAGACGGCGACGGTGTTCGAGGAGCTCACCGTGCTCCAGAACCTCGACATCGCGGCCGGGAGGCGCCGCAGCGCGCTGACGTTGATGCGCCGCCGGTCCGGGGTGCCGGACGAGGTGGCGGCGACGCTGGAGACGATCGGGCTCTCCGACCTCGTCGACATCCCCGCGGGCATCCTGCCGCACGGTCAGAAGCAGTGGCTCGAGATCGGGATGCTGCTGGTGCAGGACGCGAAGCTGCTCATGCTGGACGAGCCGGTGGCCGGGATGAGCGCCGAGGAGAAGGCCGACACGGGGCGGTTGCTGCAGCGCATCGCCGAGGACCGCACCGTCGTCATCGTCGAGCACGACATGGACTTCATGCGGTCGTTCGCGAAGTCCGTGACGGTGCTGCACGCGGGCAAGGTGCTGTCCGAGGGCGACGTGGCGACGGTCCAGGCCGACCCGCGCGTACAGGAGGTCTACCTCGGGCCGGGGCACCACTCCGAGGACGAGGTCGCGGCAGTGCTCGGCACGGAGGTCTCCTGATGCTGCAGATGCTCGACGTCGAGGCGGGCTACGGCCGCACCTCGGTGATCCACGGCGTGACGGTCGAGGTGCCCGCGGACGGCGTCGCGGCCGTGATGGGGCACAACGGCGCGGGCAAGACGACGCTGCTGCGGGCTGCGGTCGGGCTGCTGCCGGTGCGGGCGGGGCGGATCCTGCTCGACGGCGAGGACGTCACCGGGCTCGCCCCGCACCAGCGGGTGCGGCGCGGGCTGGCGTACGTCCCGCAGGGCCAGCAGTCGTTCGGGCAGATGACGACGGCGGAGAACCTGCAGGTCGTCGCCGACGGGAAACGCAACGGCCAGACCCTGATCGACGAGGCCCTGGACCTGTTCCCGGTGCTCCGCGACCTGCTGACCCGCCGCGCCGGCCTGCTCTCGGGGGGCCAGCGACAGCAGCTGGCGATCGCCCGGGCGTTGATCACCGAACCACGACTGCTGATCCTCGACGAGCCGACGGAGGGCATCCAGCCGTCGGTCGTGTCCGAGATCGAGCGGACGATCATGGCCCTGACGGGGCGCGGCGGGCTCTCGGTGTTGCTGGTGGAGCAGCACGTCGGGTTCGCACTGAACGCGGCGGGGCGGTACTACGTGCTGGCCTCGGGCCGGGTGACGGCGGAGGGCTCGGGGGGCACCACGGCGTCGACGGACGTCCGGGCTGCGATGGCGATCTGACCCGCGCGGAATGTAGCGAAAGCGGCGTTCGATGCACTCAACGCACTGAACGCCGCTTTCGCTACATGCTGGTCGCGTGCTCAGGCCCGCGTAACGGGCTGCTCCCGGCGCGCGCCGTTCTCGGCCGTCTCGGCGGCGGTCCGCTGCTCGGGGACGTCGGCGTCGTGGACCGGCGCCTCGTCGTCCGGCCCGCTGCCGTGGTGCAGCTCCATGTCGTCTTCGACCAGCGACGGGTCGTCGAGCACCGCCCGCAGCCGCTCGCGGTCCAGCTCCCCGTTCCACCGGGCGATCACCAGGGTCGCGACACAGTTGCCGATCGCGTTGGTCAGCGCACGGCCCTCGCTCATGACCCGGTCGATCCCGACGATCAGGGCGATGCCCACCGCGATCGCCTCGGGACTGAAGAACTGACCGCCGAAGGCCTGCAGCGAGGCTGCGAGCGTGACCAGACCCGCGCCCGTGACGCCCGCGGCACCCTTGGACGTGAGCACCATCAGCGCAGCCAGCCCGATCTGGGCGCCGACCCCCAGCTGCTCCCCGCCCGCCTGGATGATGAACAGCGCGCCGAGGGTCAGGTAGATGCAGGTGCCGTCGAGGTTGAACGAGTAACCGGTCGGGATCACCAGGCCGACGGTCTGCCGGGACGCGCCGGCCGACTCCAGCTTGGTCAGGAACCGGGGCAGCACCGTCTCCGACGACGACGTGCCCACGATGATCAGCAGCTCGTCCTTGATCAGCCGGATCAGCTTGAACACGTTGAACCCGGCCCACGCCGACACAGTGCCGAGAACGACTCCGATGAAGATCGCGCAGGTGCCCCAGAACGTGAGCATCAGCAGGCCGAGGTTGGCCAGTGACGAGGCTCCGAAGGCGGCGACGGTGAACGCCATGCCGCCGAACGCGGCGAGCGGCGCCGCCCACATGATGATCTTGATGATGCCGAAGATGACCTTGGCGATGCCGTCGATCGCCGCGACGGCCCGCTCGCGCATCCGGGTGGAGAGCATGCTGATCGAGCAGGCGGTGAGGATCGCCAGCACCAGCACCTGCAGCACCTTGTTGTCCACGAAGGGCTGCAGGAAGCTCGTCGGGAACAGCTCGTTCTGCAGGAACGCGGACAGGCCGGTCTCCTCGGAGCCGGTCTCGACGGACTTGTTCGCCGCGTCCAGCTGCGCCTGCGACGGCTGCCCCTGGAATCCGGAGCCGGGTGACACGAGGTTGCCGGCGAGCAGGCCGAGGAACAGGGCGATGACCGTCGCGACGAGGAAGTAGCCGAGCGCCTTGAGCGCCAGGCCGCCGGCGCGGGCCAGGTTGCCCAGCGAGGCGATCCCGACCACCACCGTGCAGAAGATGACCGGCCCGATCACCACCTTGATGAGCTGGATGAACAGGTCGGCGAGGATCTTGAGCTGCCGGGCGAACCCGGGGGCCACCAGGCCGACCAGGATGCCCAGCGCGATGCCGATCAGCACCCAGAACCAGAGCTGGGTGACCAGGCGCTTCTTCGGTGGCGCCCCTGGTGCGGCGGCCTGGGGTGGTGCGGCGGCCTCGGCCATGAAACCCTCCCGACCTCGATGACGGGTACGACGCGACCCGCCCGAATGTGGCACCGACTACCCGAAGTGCGCGTCCGTGACGCACGTCATACCCGGCGTCTGCACGCTACGTCCGCGGGTCGGCGTGCACCAGTTGCCGGATGCGATCCCTGCCGTCATCGGCAGCTCGTGCACTAGCGGGAGCGCATCGCCGTCCGCGCCTCGTCGCGGGAGAGCCCCGTCGCCTGCAGCAGGTCCAGGGCGATCGAGCGGACCTGGGCCACGAGCACCTGCTCGGAGGTGCCCAGCAGGTCCGCCGCGTCGTCCGACATGACCTTGGCGTGCGCCACGACGTCGACGACCGCCACCCGCGCCCTGGAGAGATCACCCTCGCGGGTGAGCTCCGCGGTGAGCTTGTCGACGGCGCCCGCCAGCTCGGTGAGGACGTCGGGCAGGTCCGGAACCGCCGGCTCCCCGTCGTGCAGCGCGGTGTAGGCGCGGCGGGCGAGGACGCGGGTGTTGCGCATGGCGTAGTCGGACCGCTCGGCGAGCTCGCCGTAGCGCACCAGCACCCGGCGGCGCCTGCGGTGCAGCGGCGACACCGTGGTGACCTCGCGGCCGCCGTGCAACGCCCCGCGCAGGCTGTCGATCAGCGGTTGGGTGCGCCGGGCGCGCTCCAGAGCGGACAGGGCGCCGTCGGCGTCGCGGTCACGCAGGGCGTCGCCGACCCCGCGCAGCACGGCGGCCAGCTCGTCGAGCAGCGTCCGGGAGGTGCGGCGCACCGGTGCGACCGGATCGGACGGGATCACGGCGGCCACCAGCACCCCGACCAGGCCGCCGATGAGGGCGTCGACGCAGCGGTCGATCCCGCCGGCCTGGCCCGGAGGCAACAGGGTCGCCACCAGCACGGCGGAGGCGCCCGCCTGGTTGACGAGCAGCGTGCCGCCGTTCGCGAAGACCGCCCCCGCCACGGCGAGGGTGACGACCAGCGTGATCTGCCACCAGCCGCTGCCGATCACCGAGATCAGCAGGTCGCCGACGAGGACACCGAAGCTCACGCCGACGACCAGCTCGACGGCCCGTTGCAGCCGGTTCGCCAGCGACACCCCGAGGCTGATCACCGCCGCGATCGGGGCGAAGAACGGGCGCTCGTGCCCGACCAGGTCGAACGCGACCAGCCATGCTCCGCCCGCGGCCAGCCCGCACTGCACGATCGGCAAGGCGGATGTCCGCAGGCGATGCAGAGAGGCACGCAGCCGGCGCGACACGTCGGCGGCGACCCGCCGCGGTGTGACGCGGCCGGGTCGGATCACCCCAGGTCGAGCGCTGCAGGCGCCGCCGGGTCGGAGTCGGCGAGGAACGTCGCGGTCCGCTCCGCCTCCTCCAGCTCGCCGATCGCGGCGGAGGCCCGGTGCAGCGCGGCGAGCGCACGCAGGAACCCGCGGTTGGGCTCGTGCGCCCACGGCACCGGTCCGAAGCCCTTCCAGCCCGATCGGCGGAGCTGATCGAGGCCCCGGTGGTAGCCGGTGCGGGCGTAGGCGTACGCCGCGACCGGCGTGCCGTCGGCGAGCGCCGCCTCGGCCAGCGTCGCCCACGCCGCGCTGGATGCGGGGTGAGCGGCGGCGACCTTCACCGGGTCGGCGCCCGCCGCCAGCTCGGCGACGGCGGGATCGACGGGCAGCAGCGTGGGCTCGGGACCGAGCAGGTTGCCGTGCAGACTCATGGCTCCATCCTGCCCGGCCCCCGACGGCTCAGACGCCCAGGCTCCTGCCTGCGCTCTTGAGGTTCTCGCAGGCGTGGGTGATGCGCTCGGCCATGCCCAGCTCGGCCGACTTCATGTAGGTCCGCGGGTCGTAGACCTTCTTGTTGCCGATCTCCCCGTCGACCTTGAGCACGCCGTCGTAGTTGGTGAACATGTGCCCGGCGATGGGGCGCGTGAACGCGTACTGCGTGTCGGTGTCGATGTTCATCTTCACGACGCCGTACGAGATCGCCTCGTGGATCTCCTCGAGCAGCGAGCCCGAGCCGCCGTGGAACACCAGGTCGAAGGGCTTGCTGCCGTCAGGAAGGCCGAGCTTGGCGACGGCCGTGTCCTGGCCGGTCTTCAGCACCGACGGGCGCAGCTTGACGTTGCCCGGCTTGTAGACGCCGTGCACGTTGCCGAAGGTCGCGGCCAGCAGGTAGCGGCCCTTCTCGCCGGAACCCAGCGCGTCCACCGTGGCCTCGTAGTCGGCCGGTGTGGTGTAGAGCTTCTCGTTGATCTCGTGGGCGACGCCGTCCTCCTCGCCACCGACGACACCCACCTCGATCTCGAGGATGATCCGGGCCTTCGCGGCCTGCTCCAGCAGGTCGGCGGCGATCTTCAGGTTCTCGTCGAGCGGCACGGCCGAGCCGTCCCACATGTGCGACTGGAACAGCGGGTTCCCGCCGCGGTCCACCCGCTCGCGCGACAGCGCGATCAGCGGCCGGACGTAGCTGTCGAGCTTGTCCTTCGGACAGTGGTCGGTGTGCAGCGCGATGTTGACCGGGTACTTCTCGGCCACGACGTAGGCGAACTCGGCCAGCGCCGAGGCGCCGGTCACCATGTCCTTCACGCGGGTGCCGGAGCCGAACTCCGCTCCACCGGTGGAGAACTGGATGATCCCGTCGCTCCCCGCCTCGGCGAAGCCGCGCAGCGCGGCGTTGACGGTCTCCGAACTCGTGCAGTTGATCGCGGGGTAGGCGTACTCGCCGCTCTTGGCACTGTCCAGCATCTGGTTGTAGATCTCGGGGGTCGCGATTGGCACGGCCGAGCCCTCCTCGACGTCGTCGGCTTCTCCAGGCGCAGTATTCCCCACGCGGGTCGTCACGGGGTCGCCGTCCACCGGAGAGCGGGAGTCGCTCGACGGGCCGCCCCGAGGGCACCCGTCCGCGACGGGACCTACGCCGTCAGACGTCCGCGCCGCACTCGCTAGGCTGCACGGGTGATCGGTGGTGGATTCGAGCGCGACGGCAACCCGGGCCGTACCGCGGACCACCGTGCGTACCCGGGTGTTCACGCCCCTGGGCACCAGGGTGCCGAGAGCGCGGTCGAGCAGACGCTGAGCCGGCTGCGGGCGCTCGACGCCCGGGGCCCGTCCGTCGCACCGCCCCCGCCGGGGACGCCGGTTCCGGCCGAGCCGCGCAACCTCGCCGACCTCTACCGCGACCACCGCATGCGGATGGTGCGCCTCGCGGTGCTGCTCGTCGACGACCCGAGCACGGCCGAGGACGTGGTACAGGAGGCCTTCACCGGCCTGCACCGGCACTGGGCCGGGCTGCGCGACGAGGCGGCGGCGGTCGCCTACCTGCGCACGGCGGTCGTCAACGGTTCGCGGTCGGTGCTGCGCCGCCGCCGGACGGCGCGCGACTACGTCCCGCCGCACCAGGTCAACGCCCGCTCCGCGGAGTCGCTGGCGATGCTGTCGGCCGAGCACCAGTCGGTCGTCGACGCGCTCGGCACGCTGCCGCCGCGCCAGCGCGAGGTGCTCGTGCTTCGTTACTACGGCGGGATGTCCGAGGCGGAGATCGCCGACGCCACGGGGATCAGCCGGGGCACCGTCAAGTCGACGGCCAGCCGCGCGCTGGACGCCGTGCAGCGGGCGATGGCCGGTCGGCCCGGGAGGGGCTGAGCGATGGGCAACGGGGCCGGCGTTGAGTAGAGGGACCAGCCGCGACGGCGAGGGGGGTGCGGCCGAGCGCCGTCTCTCCGAGGCCCTGCGGGCGCAGGCGTCCCTCGGGGCCCGGTCCGCCCCGGCACCCGCACCACCCGCCGTCCACAAGCCCACCACTCCCAAGCGTGCCGTCCAGAAGCCCGCGGGCCG
The DNA here is from genome assembly GCF_031845345.1 of Pseudonocardia charpentierae. Lineage (NCBI taxonomy): Bacteria > Bacillati > Actinomycetota > Actinomycetes > Pseudonocardiales > Pseudonocardiaceae > Pseudonocardia > Pseudonocardia charpentierae. The sequence goes on from NZ_JAVREJ010000001.1 coordinate 301,442, forward strand.
CAAGGCCGGGCAGAAGCCCGTGGGCTCGAGCCCCGCCCCGGCGCAGCCGGCACCCGCGTCGGCACCGGGGCGCGGCGGTGCCGGAGCACCGTCGACGGCCGGGCAGTCGGGGCCGCACGGACGCGGGGGCCAATCCGGTCCGCAACGCCCCGCCGGGGCCGCCCTGCACGGCGGTGCGGCTCACCTCGCACCGCCGCCCGGCCGAACCGGCCACAGCGGCGGCCAGCGCGCCCGTCCGCGCGACGACCAACTGCCCACCACCAAGGTCGCGACCGCCGAGCCCGGGCTGGCCGGAGCCCCGACCACCCAGCAGCCGGCCACCCCGTCGGCTCCCGCACACCCGCTGCCCGGCTCCGCGCCGGCGGCGCCGCGCCCGCCACTCCTGGACACCCGGGTGCGGGTGGCGCTGATCGTCGGGCTGATCGTCGGGGCGTTCCTGGGTTGCGCGCTCGCCCTGCTGTCGGTACTCGAGCCCGGACTGCTCCCCGCCCTGGGCTGAGCGGCGACCGTCCGTATCCGGGACGCCGGCGGCTCCCACGATCCGGGCGCGTCGCCGTCCCGTCGGGATGACCGATCCGCCCGCGGCGGGACACGTTCCGGCACGTCGGTACCGTTGCCCGTCGTGACCGCTCTTGCGCTCGGCCCCGAATGGCTCAAGCCCGACACGATCCTGACGTGGTTGGGCCCGTGGGCTCTCGTGGGACTGGCGCTGATCATCTTCGCCGAGTGCGGCCTGCTGCTCGGGTTCTTCCTGCCGGGCGACTCCCTTCTGTTCACCGCAGGCCTCTTCGTCGCGAGCGGCGCCATCCGCACCCCGCTCTGGGTGATGTGCCTGCTCCTCGTGGCGTCGGCGGTGCTGGGCAACGCCACCGGCTACTGGATCGGCCGCAGTGCCGGGCCCGCGGTGTTCGACAAGCCGCAGTCACGGCTGTTCAAGCCCCACCACGTGGCGAAGACCCAGGAGTTCTTCGACCGCTACGGCAACCGCGCCATCGTGCTCGGCCGGTTCGTGCCCATCGTCCGCACCTTCATCACGGTGATGGCCGGCGTGGGCCGGATGGAGCCGCGCCGCTACCTGACCTACTCGTTCATCGGCGGTGTCGCCTGGGCCGCGGGGGTCACCCTGCTGGGGTTCTGGCTCGGGCAGTTCGCCTTCGTCAAGGCGAACATCGAGCTCATGCTCATCGCGATCGTGTTCATCTCGGTGCTGCCGGTGATCATTGAGGTGGTGCGGGCCCGCCGCGGTCGTACGCATCCGACCGGACCGGCCTGAGCGGAGGCGCCGGCGTCGCTACCCTCGGACGTGTGGACGGCGGCGTGGTGACCGATCTGGCGCTGCCGTTCCTCGGCGACGCCGGGCCTGCGACGGTCTGGGTCGTCGTGCTCGTGTTCGTCTTCCTCGAGTGCGCGTTCATCCTCGGCCTCTTCCTGCCCGGCGACTCGCTGCTCTTCGCGGCCGGTGTGCTGCTGGCCGACCACGGGCACGAGTCCGGCGCCTGGCTGCTCGGCGGCGTCGCCACGGCGGTCGCGGTGGTCGGCAACCAGGTCGGCTACGTCACCGGCCGCTACACCGGCACCCGCATGCTCGCCCGCAAGGAGGGCCGGGTGCTCAACCGGGCGAACCTGGCCCGGGCGACCGCGTTCTTCGAGCGCTGGGGCTTCTGGGCGATCGTGGTGGCCCGGTGGATCCCCTGGATCCGCACGCTCGCGCCGATGATCGCCGGCGCGGCCCGGATGGACAACCGCCGCTACATCACGGCGAACGCGGTCGGCGCGGCCTGCTGGGTACCGACGCTGATCCTGCTCGGCTACTACGGGGCGGGCCTGCTCGACGCGGTGCCGTGGCTCAAGCCCGTGGCGGCGGTGCTGGCGGTGGCCGGGTTCGTGCTCGGCAGCGCCGTGGGCCTCTACCGCTTCCGGCAGGAGATGCGCCGCCCGATCGACGAAGACGCCGCGCACCCCGAAGACGCGTTCCGCGACGAGGCGGCCGCTCGCGAGCGGACGGGCCCCGACGACGAGCGCCCCTCCGACGCGTCCTGACAGCCCTCAGCCGGCGCGCTGCACCGCCGCCGCGGCCTCCAGGAGCATCCACGCCGAGAGCTGCACCGAGAGGTCGGCCTCCGCCCGTCCCGGCCGGGGTGCGCGGGCCGGCCGGCGCCAGTCCTGCGCGAACACCGGCCCGCCGCCGACCTCCAGCCGGCCCTCCCAGGCCGCTGCGGCGCTCGCCAGCACGACGCGCGAGGCCGTCCGCGCGAGCTCCGGGCGGCGCAGTGCGGCGTCGGCCAGGTAGCGGGCCAGGATCCCGTTGAACAGGCCTCCGTCGCCGCCGTCGCCGTAGCCCGGGACGACCCCGTCCGGGCCGACCATGTTCGCGTCCACCGCGTCGAGCAGCGCGGCCGCTCGGGCCGCCCAGCGCTCGGCGCCGGGGGAACCGTCGACCTCCGCCAGCGCCACGCAGGCCCCGAGGTGGACTCCCTGGCAGTAGGTGTACGTGGTGCCCTCGACCGCGCGCACCGCACCGTCCGGACGTACCCGGACGCCGTCGCGGACCAGCCCGGTCGCCGGGTCGAGCAGCGTGTCGTGCACCCAGTCGGTGATCGACCCCGCCAGCGCGACGTGGCCGCCGCGGGCGAGCAGGATCGCCGCGGGGCCGTTGGCGGGGGCGTTCTTGAAGTCGTCGCCGCGTCGCCACCAGATCCCGCCGCCGCCGTCCGTGCTCCACCCGGTGCGCAGCTGCAACGTGATCGCACCCAGCGCCGGGCGCGCGGACCGCCGCGCGAGGGTGCCCGCCCGCTGCACGGCCAGGCCGAACCACGCCACGTCGTCGTAGTAGTCGTTCGTCCACGAACCGAGGTTGCGCAGCCGGACGGTCCGGGCGACGGCGGCAATCGTGTCGGCGCGCTCCGGCCTCGGGGAGCGCAGCTGGGCGTCGACGAGGCAGTCGAGCAGGTGCGCCTGCCACCAGTAGTGCCAGGGCCACGGCTTGACGGGCGGGAGCCGTGGCCAGCGGATCCGGCCGATCCGCGTGCCCGGCACGACCCCGGCGAGGCGACGCAGGTGCCTGCGGACGACCGCACGCTCGGCCGCCGCGGCGCGGGCGGCCCAGTCGACGTCCGGAGCGACCCGGCCGCTCAGGTACGTGTCGGAGCCGAGCGGATCGGGCACGGAATCACCCGCGCCCCCGCCCGTCGCACCCACCGGTCCCTCCACCATGTCGCCCCCCTCCGTGCAAGGGTGTCGGAAACCCGGCCCGCGCGTCGAGAAGCGTTACCGATCATCAACATCCTTGTGAGACGGACAGTGTGGCGAGCCCGTCAAGGCTGCTCGATCCGGGCATCCCTGTGCGTCGCCCGACGGACGTCACCACGCGCTGGACAGGTCCGCGTGCGCACGCACCCAGGCGTGCATGACGATCCCGGCGGCCACGCCCGCGTTCACCGAACGGGTGGATCCGAACTGCGCGATCGACACCGTCAGTCCGGCGGCGGCCCGCGCGGCGTCGGACAGACCCGGACCCTCCTGGCCGAACAGCAGCACGCACTCCCGCGGCAGCACCACGGTCTCCAGGCGGGCGGCGCCGGGCGTGTTGTCGACGGCCACCACGACGAGCCCGCGCGCGGCGGCGAAGGCGGTCAGGCCGTCGACCTCGGCGTGGTGGTGCACGGCGACGTACCGGTCGGTGACCATCGCCCCGCGCCGGTTCCAGCGACGCCGCCCGACGATGTGCACGCCCGCCGCCGCGAACGCGTTGGCCGTGCGGACGACCGTGCCGATGTTGTGGTCGTGGCCGAAGTTCTCGATGGCGACGTGGAACGGGTGGCCGCGCCGGGCGAGGTCGGCGGCGACCGCGTCGCGGCGCCAGTAGCGGTAGGCGTCGACGACGTTGCGCCGGTCGCCGTGGGCGAGCAGCTCGGGGTCGTAGCGCTCGTCGGACGGCCACTCGCCCGCCCACGGACCGACCCCGACGGCCCCGGGCACGGCCCACTCGGTGGCTCCCGGCGCGTGCGCGTCTTCGGTGTCGGTCACGAGCCGATGATGCCCGTCCACCCGAGACGACGAACGGCCCGCCGGTCGGAGCGTGTCCGACGGGCGTGCCGTCCGTTGTCCGGTGGATCCGGGATCAGCGCGGCGGTTCGTACGGCGACGGCGTCGGTGCCGGGGTGGCCGCCGCCGTGTCGCCCTCCTCCGCTGCAGGAAGGGCCCGGCGCCCGCCCGCGGGCAGCGCGAGCTTCACCGACGTGTGGCCGCGGTGCGCCCCCGCCGCTGCGGCGTGGTAGTCCTCGAGGCTGGAGATGAAGCCAGGGTCGCGGTACACCCGCCCGTCGACCGTGAGCCCCTCACGGCCCTCGACGACGGCCTCGATGTCTTCGCCGGTGAGGGTCTTGTGGGTCTCCAGGGCGTGCGCGATGGCGAGCACGGACGTCCGGTTCTCCTGCAGGATCGCCTCGGCCCGGTCGAGCAGCTCGGCGAGCTGGTCCTCGATCCGGTCGGCCAGCGCCGCGCGGAGCACCTTCTCGGTGCTCTCGCCCTTCTGCGGGCCACCGCGGCCGCCGCCCGGGCTGCCGACCTCGAGGCGCCGGGCCGTCGAGTACGACGACACGGTGTGCCCCATGCCCCAGTAGCCCTCCATGAACGACGCCACCGCCGTGGCCGACTCCAGGTCGCCGGAGACGCCCGACGACGAGTCGCCCTCGAAGAACATCCGCTCGCCGGCCAGCGAGGCGAGCGAGACGAGGATGTCCGCCTCGTACTCGGAGCGCCACCGGGTGAACTGGTCCTCCGGCGGGATGCTCGCGACCATGCCCAGGTAGTCGCTGCCCTTCTCGATCGTCGCGAGGTCGATCTCCATGTGCTGCCGCGTGCGGTAGGCGACCACGGCGTGGCACGCCTCGTGCACGGCGACGGCGTGCCGCTCGCGCTCGATGTACTCGACGTCTTCGGGCGGCCCGAGGTCCTTGAGCTGCTTGGCCTTCATCAGGTCGCGCCAGCTGATGACCTCGCGCCCGTCGCGGATCGCGGTGATCAGGGCCTCGTTCACGAGGTCCTTGATCGTCGCACCGGTGGCGTACGGGGTGATCGTGGCGAGCTTGTCGAGCTCGTCGCTGGTGACCTCGTGCGGGACCTTGTCGAGGTAGCCCTCGTAGGTCCTGATCCGGCCGGCCTTGCTCGGGTAGCCGACCCGGTAGATGCGGTCGATGCGGCCCGGCCGCAGCAGCGCCTCGTCCAGCGACTCCGGCATGTTCGTCGCCATCATCACGAGGATCCGGTACTTGGGCGGCGGCTTCGGCCGCATGCCCAGCGCCCGCCGGCCCCAGCGGTTGAGGATGCCGCGGGGCTTCTTGAGGCCGGACAGCTCGGTGAGCAGCGCCTGCAGCGTGCCCATGCCGCCACCGCCGCCACCGTTCATCCCGCCGCCCATGACGAAGCGGCTGCGCCGCTCCGGCTCCTCGGTGCCGCCGCCCGCCCGCCCGGCCGACGCCATGGCCTCGCGGGTCAGCAGCGAGCGGGTGTCCTCCGACAGGTAGGAGAAGCCGTGGCAGCCCGCGTGCGCGAAGGCCGGCGGCCGCATGCCGCGGGCCCCGCCCGGGACGGTCCCGCCGAGCGACCCGCGGTTGCCCAGCGCGTCCGCCTCGTCGAAGAACACGATCACGCCGCCGTAGCGCAGCGAGAGCTTGCGCAGCTTCCGGAACAGCGACTTGACCTTGAGGATCCCGACGCCCATGAACATGTTGATGAACGCGCCGGGGTCGACGAAGACGTACGGCCTGCCGGTCTCACCGGCGACCGCCTCGGCCATCAGCGTCTTGCCGGTACCGGGAGGCCCCCACAGCAGGATGCCGCCGGGGACGTAGCCGCCCTTGGCCTCGATCTCGTCCGGCTTCTCCAGGAACATGATGTTCTCGCGGATCCGCTGGACCACGTGGTCCTGGCCCCAGACGTCGGAGAAGCGCGTCTTGATGTCGTCCGGGTAGTAGGTGTCGACACCGCCCCGGGAGAGCAGCCAGAACAGCCCGATGAACTGGAACGCGATGAAGAAGAACGCGAAGGCCAGCTGCAGGATCATCGGCAGGGCCTGCCACAACAGCGCAGGCGCGGCGAACAACGCCAGCAGCGGCGAGGTGTCGAGGATCTGCCCGGCGACCACCGCGAACAGCACGATGAACGCGATCCACTTGACCATCCGGGCGAGCCGGAACCGCGTCCAGTCGGAGAACCGGCGCTTCATTGCCCGGTCGAAGCCGCCGAACACCCCGTGAGCCCAGAACCGGTGGTAGCCGGCCGAGCGCTCGCTGACGAAGTAGTGGATCTGGCGCAGCAGCTCCAGGCCCATCAGCCACAGCAGCCACTGCGACTCGACGACGTGGATGCGCACCGCGTCGACGAACGGCAGCAGGGGGTTGTCCGCCATCGCCGCCCACACGACCACGAGCCAGATCAGGCCCAGCAGGAGCAGCAGCCGGATGCGGTGCCACAGCGGCGCCTTCGGCCGGGTGGCCCGGCGCGGGGGTGGCGCCGCTGCAGCGGGCGGATCGGAGGGCGCGGGCAGCCCGTCCGTGGCGAGGCCAACCCCCGGGTGATGTGACCCCGGCAGGTCGGACCCCGGAAGGTCGGATCGGTCGATCATGGGCTCTCCCGGACGGTGAACGAGGAGACCACGGTGCCGATCTCCTTCTGGCGCTGCTCGTAGCACTCTGTCGAACAGCGCACGAAGAACATGTAAAGCTTGCTGGCGTCGTCGTTGAGGTACGCGGTCTGGTCCATCATCTGCATCGGCCCCTCGCCCACGCGGTACCGGAACACCGAGTGCACCCCGCGCAGGCCGTTGCCCGGCGTGAGCACCTCGTCGCTGACCAGGACGAAATCGCTGACGCCCCCCGTCGGGTCCAGCGAGGCGGCCTCCTGGGCCGACGGCGACACCGGATAGAACAGATCACGCAGCCGGTCCAGGGAGAACTGGCCGCGGGCGGCCTCGGGAACCTGCTGCACGCCGACGAACGCCGCCGGTACCGCGGCGCTCGGGCCGAACAGGTGCACCGGCGACGGCGCGACGTCCGCGTCGTAGCCCTCGAACCACAGGCCGCGCTCCTCCTCAGACAGCGTCGGGTCGAACCCGATCGCGTCGTCCATCGCCTTCTCGTCGATCGGGCGCCACGTGGTGGGCACCTTGAGGTAGGTGCGGTCCGTCGAGTTGGTGACGTACGTGTACTCCGGTGCCCCGCAGCCGACCAGCGCCATGAGGGCGGCGACCGACAACAGGAGCAGTGCCCTGGTGGTTCCCGGGGAACTCCTGTGCCGTTCTCGGATCGGCATCCGACCTCCCGCGTGACCGACCTGTGATGTCGAGTATGCGCCACGAACGCAGCCCCGGACCTCCTCGCGGGGGTTGCGAGAACGTTTCGGGGGACATCCGGACGGTTTTCCGGCACCATGGTGCCGGGTATGCCCACCCGCTGACGTGAAGTGGTCGGGCCGGTCGTCGACGGGCCACGACGCCGACCGGTCGACATGATCGGCAATCGACCGTCCGGCTTCGGCGAGCGGTCACAGTGGGTCACCGCTGAGGCGCTACGGCACCCGCCCTGAGAACGTTAACCGGCAGACGGAGCAATATTCCGGGGCAGATGGCGGAGTTGCTACCACTCGCCGTTTCACAGGGTGCGCACATCTCACCAAGCTCTCAGGGTTCGGAACCACCGATCATCCCGACCTACGGTCCCCGGCCATGACTCAGCGTGTTGTGCGAGCGGGATGGCTGGCCGTCTTCGGCGCCGTCCTGGCCGTGCCGGTGGCGGTGCGCCTCGCCACCTCCGGCCCTCTGCCGCTGTGGAACCAGCTGGCGGACGTCACGGGCCTGCTGGCGCTGTCCGGTCTGGTGTGCGCGGCCGTGCTCCCCTCCCGGGTGCGGTCGCTCACACGGGCGTTCGGCATCGAGGACATCCTCGACGTGCACCGCTTCCTCGGCATGTCCGCGGCCGTGCTCGTGCTGCTGCACCTGGCCAGCGTCGTCGCGATGAACCCGGCACAGGTCGCGCTGCTCGACCCGGCGCTCAACGGCCCGCCGGCCAAGGCCGCTTCCGTGGCCACCGCCGCACTCGTGATGCTGGTCGTGCTCGCCGTCGCCCGGCGGCGGCTCGAGCAGCGCTACGAGGTGTGGCGCTGGATCCACGTGCTGCTGGCGGTCACCACGCTCGTGGGATCGGCGCTGCACGTGCTGTTGCTCAACCACCTCGTCAACGTGCCCGCCCTGTGGACGATCTTCGTCCTGCTGGCCGTCGCGGTGACCGGCGTGCTCGCGCACCGGTGGCTGTGGCGGACGCTGCTCGACCCGTCGACCGAGTTCGTCGTCGCCGAGGTGCGGCGCGAGTCGTCCACCGTGACCACGGTGAGCCTCGCCGCCCGCAACGGCTACGACGAGGACAGCTGGGACTTCGCGCCCGGCCAGTTCGCGTGGCTGCGGCTGACCCGGTCGGTCACCGCCGAGGAGCACCCGTTCACGATCGCCTCGTCGCCGCACCTGCCGGGCCGGGTCGAGTTCACGATCCGCAACGCGGGCGACTTCACCCGCGGCATCAACCGGCTGCGCCCCGGGCAGCCGGTGTGGGTCGACGGCCCGCACGGCTCGTTCACCAGCGACGTCTCCTCCGTCGAGGGAGTCGTCATGATCTCCGGCGGGGTCGGCATCACCCCGATGATGAGCATGGTGCGCGCGGCGGCGGACCGCCGCGACCCCCGACCGCACCGGCTCGTCGTCGTCGCCCGCAACCGGGACGACGTGCTCTTCCGCGACGAGCTCGGCTGGCTCCGCAACGAGCTCGACCTGGAGGTCACCGAGGTGCTCCGGCGCCCCCACCCCGGATGGGACGGCCACACCGGAGAGATCAACGTCGGGCTGCTCACGACCGTCCTGGGCAGCGAGCACGAGCCCGCGCAGCTCGACTACTTCCTCTGCGGCCCTCCCGGGCTGATCCACGACACGCTCGAGGCGCTCGACGCCCTCGGCGTGCCTGAACACCGCGTCCACACCGAACAGTTCGACATGGCGTGAGCGCCCTATCCGACATGGCGTGAGCGCCCTATCCGATACAGCGTGACCGCCCTGTCGAACACCGCCTGACAAACCCCCGGTTCGCTCCCCAAGCACTCTCCGAAGGGTTCCGATGCAACGCCGTACGTCCCGCAATCTCAGTCGCGCCGTCGTGGTGGCGGTGATCCTCGCCGTCGGCGCGACAATCTGGCAGTCCTGGACAGCCGGCATGCCCGGCATGTCCGGGGTCGTCGCCACGCAATGGGGTCCGCTCTCCCCCGCGGACCGTGACCTGATCGTGAAGGTCCGCCTCGCCTGCCTGTGGGAGATGTCCACCGGGCAGCAGGTGCAGCAACAGGGCACCAGCCCGGCGGTCAAGGAAGCCGGGCGGAAGATCTCCGCCGAGCACACCGACCTCGACCAGAAGACCCGCGACATCGCCAACAAGCTCGGCGTGCCGCTGCCGGCCAGCCCGAGCGCCCAGCAGATCGGGTGGATGAAGGAGATCGCGTCCAAGACGGGCGCGGACTACGACCGCACCGCGGTGCAGCGGCTGCGCGAGGCCCACGGCATCGTGTTGCCGATCCTCGCGGAGGTGCGGATCAGCACCCGCAACGACCTGGTCCGCGAGTTCGCCTCCGACGGCACGGCGTACGTCACCCGGCACATCGGCTACCTGGAGTCCACCGGGCTGGTCGACTACTCCGCACTGCCCGAGCCGCAGTCGCCCGGCCTGCTGTCCGGCTCGGCCAACTGGACCGACCTGCTGGTGCCGGGCCTCGTCCTCATCGCCTGCCTGCTGGCCGCCACCCTGATCGCCGCGAACGTGCGGAGCCGGGGCAAGGCCGGCAAGGCCGGCAAGTCGACGCTCCCGCCGATGGTGACCGCCGCCGCTCCCCGGGTGGCCACGGCGGCGGCGCTGATCGCGCTGCCGGAGGCGTTGAGCACGGCCCGGTCGGGGACGTCGACCTCGTCCGGCGCCCATCCCGTGATCTCACCGGGCACACCCCCGGGCGGGATCCCGGACGTACCGACCGCCGGTCGCGGCATCCCGAGATCCCGGGTGAGCGACAGCGGACGGCACGCCGTCCGCCGCTAGCCGCTCATCGACCGACAGTTCCACGGCACGACCCCGCACCACCCGCTCGACCCGCTCGACCCGCGCGGCCCGCTCCCCCGCTTCCGCCGCGCACCCCACGCCGTCCGCTCCCCAGCACCCGGCTCCATCGAGAAGTCGCTCGACCGCAAGTCCGCTCCCCGCACTTCGCTCCCCGGCGACAGCTCCCCAGGCCCGCGCCACACGGTCACGGCCCCAACCCCGATCGAGGCACACCGATGCAGCACCCCACATCCCGCCCGCGGCGAGTCCGCCGCGTCATCGCCATCTCGGCGGCCGCGGTCGCCGTGATGATCGCGCCGACGGCCTGCGACTACGGCGGCCCCGCCCAGATGGACATGACCGGCCACTCGGGGCACATGGACGGCATGAACATGGACGCGCCGGTCCAGGAGCACCAGGTCGTCCAGGTCGGCAGCACCAGGTCATCGACGCCGACGACCGACGAGGCCGCAGCAGCCACCGCCTCCACCGCCGAGGCGCAGCGGGTCGCGAGCGAGCGACGCCGCGGGGACGACGGGCGCCGTGGCGAGGACGGACGCGGGCGAGGACGCGGCAACCAGACGACTACCGCGACGACGGCCCCGACGGGTGCCACCTCGACGACGACCACCGCGCCGACCACGGCGACCTCGGCGACCTCCACCGCCGCGACCTCCGGGACCGCGACCAGCACGGCTCCCCCGGCCGCGGGGCCCAACAATGGCCTGGACGTCCTCGGCCAGCGCTGCGCGGACAGCCAGCTGCCGGCACACACCGGCTTCCAGTCGGCAGACGCGCAGTGCGTGGACATCGCCATGGGTGAGATCGCCCCTGAGGACCAACTGCCGTCGCTGCTCATCACGGGCGCGCCGCGGTTCGTGCGGGTCGGCGAGAAGTTCCAGCTCAAGGTCAGCACGCGCAACCTGGTGCGTGACCGGTTCCTCGGGGCGGCCGCCGGCGGCTACTACCTGGAGAGCTCGTTCCTCAACGCCGACAAGCTGCAGCGCGGGCACTTCCACACCGCGTGCCGCAGCCTGTCGTCGACGCGCAGCGCTCCCGACTCCGGGAAGGCTCCCGAGTTCTTCCTCGCGACCCAGGACAACGGCGGCGGTGCGAAGCCGGACACCGTGACCATCGACGTTCCCGGCATCAAGACGGCCGGCGTGCTCCAGTGCACCTCGTGGGCCGGTGACGGCTCGCACCGCACCCCGATGATGTCGCGGGCCAACGAGACGCCGGCGATCGACTCCGTCCGGATCTTCGTGGTCGGCCGCGGCCAGCGCGTCGACAACGCCGCAGCGGCGGACGCCGCCCTGGCTCCGGCTGCGGCGGGTGCGGCGGACGTCGCGGACGCCTCTGCCGACGAGGCCAAGCAGGTCCAGGCCGAGGAGCAGGCAGCCGCCACGCAGAAGCCGGACGGTGGGGTGGCGGCCATCCCGGCGCCCGCCGACGCCGCCGCAGTGCCCGCGGACCCGGCCACGTCGGCCGCGGCTCCCGCGGAGTCGGCGGCCCCGCCGGCCGGCTGACGGCCACCACCCGCGTAAGTGACTGAGCGAACGCGGCGTTCGGTGCATCTACCGCACCCAACGCCGCGTTCGCTCCGTTCCGGGCTCGGCCCCGAGCTCGGCCTCGGCCCGTAAGTCAGGCCAGGCCGAGGTCCGCCAGGCCGAGCAGCGAGCGGTACGGCGCGCCCTCGGCCTCGATCGCCTCCCGTGCACCCGTGCCGCGGTCGACCACCGTCGCCACGCCGACGACGGTCGCCCCCGCGTCGCGCACGGCATGCACCGCCGCCAGCACCGACTGGCCCGTCGTGGAGGTGTCCTCGACGACGAGCACGCGGCGGCCGGTCACGTCGGGGCCCTCGATCAGCCGCTGCAGGCCGTGCTCCTTGGTCGCCTTGCGGACGACGAAGGCGTCGACGGGCTGAAGGTCGGGGTTGGTGGCCCGCTCCGCCGAGACCGCGTGCAACACGGCGTCGGCCACCGGGTCGGCGCCCAGGGTGAGGCCGCCGACGGCGCCGTAGTCCCAGTCGGCCGTCAGCACCCGCATCAGCCGGCCGACCAGCGGGGCCGCCCGGTGGTGCAGGGTGACCCGGCGCAGGTCGACGTAGTACTCGGCCTCCGCGCCCGAAGCCAGGGTGACCCGCCCGTGCACCACGCCGAGCTCGCGGACCAGCCGTGCGAGCTCCTCGCGCTCGCTGTCGGCGCCTGTCACGGGTTCCTCCTCGCAGTCGTTGATCGAACCCACCGCGACTGCCGTACCCGTGGGCGATCGAAAGCAGTCGGTACCCGGGTCGCGCCCGACCGTCACGTGCGCTCGCTCCCGACCGCTTCGCAGCAGTCAGGCTCGCTGGCATCCGACGCTACTGCCCGTGAGCTGTCAGGGCTTCGCCTGCCTGCCGCGACCGGCCAGCCCGACGAGCCGTCGCACCAGCGTGCGGGGCAGCAGGTCCGCGGCCACGGCGATCGCCCGGTACTGCCTGCTCGGCACCGAGATCACCCGTCCGCGTGCCAGGTCGGCGAGGCAGTCGTCGACGACCCGCGCCGGCTCGAGCCAGAACGGCCCCCGGCGTGCGCCGACGTCGATCCCGGCCCGCTCGTGGAACTCCGTGCGCACGAACCCGGGGCACAGGGCCATCGCGCGCACCCTCGTCCCGCGCAGCGACGCGGCGACGCCCTCGGTGAAGGAGGTCACCCACGCCTTGTCGGCGCCGTAGCTGGGGCTGCGCCCGGGCAGGAAGCCCGCGATGCTCGAGACGTTCACGACCGCGCCCCGGCCCCGGTCGATCATGCCGGGCAGCACCGCGCGGGTCAGGTGCAGCACCGCGGTGACGTTGACGTCCAGCTGACGTTGCAGCTCGTCGGGGCCCGCGGTGAGTAGGGACCCGGGCGTCGCCAGGCCGGCGTTGTTGACCAGCAGGTCGATCGGCGCGACATCGGGGTCGGCGAGCCGCGCCGAGATCTGGTCCCGGCCTGCGGCCAGCGCGAGATCGGCAGGGAGGACCTCGACGACGACGCCGGTCTCCCGCGCGTCTGCCGCCGCGGTGTCGAGCCGCCCTCGGTCACGGGCGACGAGCACGAGGTCGAAGCCGTCGCGGGCGAGGCGGGAGACGAACGCGGCGCCGATGCCGGACGTCGCCCCGGTGATCATGGCGGTGGGCACACCGCGACCCTAGGACGTCGCGGGCAATTCCACTGCCGCCACCTCAGCGGTCGGAGCGGTCGCGCGCCCGAACGCCCTGCTCGAGGGCCGCGGCGACCTCGGCGAGGTCGGCCAGCAGATCCTGCAGACGGGCGGGGGTCGACCCGACGGGCGCCGTGCCGAGCACCCAGGTGTCTTCCGCCCAGACCAGCTCCACGTCGTCGCCGATGACGTCCGCGGCGTCGGCGAGCCGCGAGGTCAGGAGTGGGCGGACCGCCTCGGCGTCGGAGACGAAGGCGTAGCGCTCACCGACCGGTTCGAGCAGGTCGAGCCCGGCGTCGTCGGGCAGCGGGGCCGACGGCAGGCGGAGCTCGACCGCGGCGGGCAGCGGCCGCGCGACCTGCACCGCGGCCAGCACCGTGCTCACCCGCCCGGCCTGCTCGTGGTCGAACAGGTAGCCCTGGCGCGGCCCGTCCGGGGTGGGCACCTGGCCGGCGACGAGGTTGCGTGCCACGCCGGGCCCGCCCTGGTGGATGGTGCCGAAGCGCCACCGGCCGGGCAGCACGGGATCGGTCTCGACGAACTCCCAGTCGTGCTGGGCCGCCCACTTCCGCCGGTCGCGCCCACCGCCTCGAGAGTTCGAGCGGTCGGCGATCAGCAGCGCCGCGCCGACCACCAACGCGACGACCGCGACGAGGAACCACACCGACGACGGGATGCCCACGGCGCGCAGCGTAGACCCGATACCACCCGCTGAGCCGTATCGCCGGGTCACATCCCCCGGCGCGTCGCCGAATTCCACACGGAGTTCCACACGACGAAGACCCCGGCGCACGAGCGTGCGCCGGGGTCTCGTGGAAGTACGGACCTACAGGACGGCCACGGGGAGGGCCCGGCCGACGACCAGTGCGCCGGTGCCGCCCTCGGCCGTCGGGTCGAGGTCCACCCGCACCGTGTCGCCCTCGCGGATCTCGCCCGCGAGGAGCTCCTTGGCCAGCTGGTCGCCGATCGACGACTGCACCAGCCGACGCAGCGGGCGCGCCCCGTAGACCGGGTCGAACCCGTTCATCGCCAGCCACTCCCGCGCGGCCTCGGTGACGTCGAGGGAGAGCCGGCGCCGGGCGAGCCGCCGCCCCAGCACGCCGAGCTGGATGTCGACGATGTGGCCCAGCTCCGCCGTCGAGAGCGCGTGGAAGACCACCACGTCGTCGAGCCGGTTGAGGAACTCCGGCTTGAAGTGCGACCGCACCACGGCCATCACCGCGTCGCGGCGCCCGCGGTCGTCGAGCATCTGGTTCGCGATCGCCTGGCTGCCCAGGTTCGAGGTCAGCACGAGGATGGTGTTCCGGAAGTCGACGGTGCGACCCTGGCCGTCGGTCAGCCGGCCGTCGTCGAGCACCTGCAGGAGCGTGTCGAACACGTCCGTGTGCGCCTTCTCGACCTCGTCGAACAACACGACGGTGTACGGGCGCCGACGGACGGCCTCGGTGAGCTGGCCGCCCTGGTCGTACCCGACATATCCGGGCGGGGCACCGACGAGCCGGGCCACCGAGTGCTTCTCGGAGTACTCGCTCATGTCGATGCGGACCATCGCCCGCTCGTCGTCGAACAGGAACTCCGCCAGCGCCTTCGCCAGCTCGGTCTTGCCGACGCCGGTAGGCCCGAGGAAGAGGAACGACCCCGTGGGCCGGTTCTCGTCGGAGATGCCGGCGCGGGCGCGCCGCACGGCGTCGGACACCGCGCGCACGGCCTCGGCCTGGCCGACGACGCGCCGGCCCAGCTCGTCCTCCATGCGCAGGAGCTTCGCGGTCTCGCCCTCGAGCAGACGCCCGGCGGGGATGCCGGTCCACAACGACACGACGTCCGCGACGTCGTCCGGGCCGACCTCCTCCTTGAGCATGACCTGCTCCTGGCTCTCGACCACGGCGGTCTTCTCGGCCAGCTCCTTCTCCAGCGCCGGAATGCGCCCGTAGCGCAGCTCGGCGGCCCGGCCGAGGTCGCCGTCGCGCTCGGCCCGCTCCGACTCGCCGCGCAGCTGCTCGAGCTGCTCCTTGAGGTCACGGGTGACCTCGATGGCGCCCTTCTCGTTCTGCCAGCGCGCGGTCAGGGCCGACAGCTCCTCGCGCCGCTCGGCCAGCTCGGCCCGCAGCGCCGCCAGCCGGTCGATCGACGCGGGGTCGGACTCCTTCTCCAGCGCCATCTCCTCGATCTCCAACCGGCGGACGGCGCGCTCGACGGTGTCGATCTCGACGGGCCGGGAGTCGATCTCCATCCGGAGCCGCGAGGCGGCTTCGTCGACGAGGTCGATGGCCTTGTCCGGCAGGAACCGGGCGGTGATGTAGCGGTCGGACAGCGTGGCGGCGGCGACCAGCGCGGCGTCGGTGATCCGGACGCCGTGGTGGACCTCGTAGCGCTCCTTGAGCCCGCGCAGGATGCCGACGGTGTCCTCGACGCTCGGCTCGCCGACCAGCACCTGCTGGAAGCGGCGCTCCAGCGCCGGGTCCTTCTCGATGTGCTGGCGGTACTCGTCGAGCGTGGTGGCGCCGACCATCCGCAGCTCGCCGCGGGCGAGCATCGGCTTGATCATGTTGCCCGCGTCCATCGCGCCCTCGCCGGTCGCGCCGGCGCCGACGATGGTGTGCAGCTCGTCGATGAAGGTGACGACCTGCCCGGCGGAGTCGGTGATCTCCTTGAGCACGGCCTTGAGCCGCTCCTCGAACTCGCCGCGGTACTTCGCGCCAGCCACCATCGAGCCGAGGTCGAGCGAGACCACGCGCTTCCCGCGCAGTGACTCGGGCACGTCGCCCGCCACGATCCGCTGGGCCAGGCCCTCGACGATCGCGGTCTTGCCGACGCCCGGCTCGCCGATCAGCACCGGGTTGTTCTTGGTGCGCCGCGAGAGCACCTGCACCACGCGGCGGATCTCGGTGTCGCGGCCGATCACCGGGTCCAGCTCGCCCTTGCGGGCACGCTCGGTGAGGTCGACGCCGTACTTCTCCAGCGCCTGGTAGCTGCCCTCGGGGTCCGGGCTCGTCACCCGCGCCGAGCCACGCACCTTCGCGAACGCCTCGCGCAACGCGTCAGGGGTGGCGCCGTGGCGGCGGAGCACCTGCGCGACCTGGCCGCCCTTGTCCGCGAGCCCGACGAGCAGGTGCTCGGTCGACACGTACTCGTCGCCCATCTCCGTGGCCAGCTGCTGGGCGGCGGTGATCGCGCCGAGCGCCTCACGGGAGAGCTGAGGGGTGGCGACGGTGGAGCCCGACGCCGAGGGCAGCCGGTTGCCCAGCGCCGTCACCTCGGCGCGGACCGCGGCCACGTCTGCACCGACGGCCGCGAGCAGCGGCGCGGCGATGCCGTCGGCCTGCGCGAGAAGCGCGCCGAGCAGGTGCGTGGGGCCGACATCGGGGTTGCCGGCCAGCGAGGCGGCCTGCACCGCGGCCGAGATCGCCTGTTGGGTCTTGGTAGTGGGGTTGAAGCTGTCCATCCCCGCGTCCTCCTGCGAAAAGATCCTGGGGCAGTAGTTGCCGTCACTGGAGACAACGTCGGAAAAGTTGAGTGTGTTCCGCTCAGGTTGTGCTTCTTCAGCCGGATCCACGTTGAGCCGGTCGCGCTCAAGTTTACCCGCTACCGCCCGGCGCGCCCACCGCCGCGCCCGGCCCGGACAGGCCGGCCCGGACGCGAGCGCACGCTACTCTGCTGTGCGGCGCGCCCACCCCCGTCGCACGCCGCTGCACGTCGAACGGATTACCCATGCCTGTCGCACCGTCGTCCCCGCTCAGCCGGGGTCGCTCCGTCCTCATGCGGGCGGGCGCCCGATGACCGCGGAGCAGTTGCTCACCACCGAGCGCGAGCGGGCCGGGAAGGCGCACCCGGACCGCACCGTCGCGCTCATCCGATCGAGCTTCGCCGTCGTCGAGCCGCAGGCCGAGGACGTCGCCCGGCACTTCTACGCGACGCTGTTCGGCCTCGCCCCCGAGACCCGCGACCTGTTCCCGGTGAACATGGAGGTGCAGCGCAGCCGCCTGCTCCGCGCGCTGGTGCACGTGGTGCAGATGGTGGACCGCCCGGACGAGCTCGTGCCGTACCTCGAGCAACTCGGCCGCGACCACCGCAAGTTCGGCGTGCTGGCCCCGCACTACGGGGCCGTCGGGACCGCTCTGATCAGCGCGGTTCGCGAGTTCGCCGGTCCGACCTGGACCCCGGCGGTCGAGAAGGCCTGGACCGGTGCCTACCGGACGGTGTCCGACGCGATGCGCACGGCCGCGCAGGCCGAGCGCGGTCCGGCGACCTGGCTGGGCAGGGTCGTCGGGCACCGCAGGATCGGCTGGGACCTCGCCGTCGTCGAGGTCGCCGCGACCGAGCCGGTCCCGTACCGGGCCGGGCAGTACCTGAGTGTCGAGACCCCGCAGCGCCCGCGCCTGTGGCGCTATTTCTCTCCGGCGAACGCCCCGCGCGACGACGGCCGCCTGGAGTTCCACGTCCGTGCGGTGCCGGGGGGCTGGGTCAGCCGCTCGATCGTCGCGCACTCGCGCGTCGGCGACACCTGGCGGCTCGCCCACCCGATGGGGCAGATGCAGATCGCGCGCAACAGCCGCCGGAACGCGCTGCTGGTGGCCGGCGGTACCGGTTCCGCGCCCATCCGCGCGATGCTGGAAGACCTCGTGCACGGCACCGGCCAGCCCCGCACGCAGGTCTTCGTCGGCGGCCGGACCTGGGACGACCTCTACGACTTCGCGCCTCTGCGCCGGCTGTCGTACGACAACCCGTGGCTCGACGTCGTCCCGGTGGTGGAGCGCGACGACACCGGGAACGGCGGTGCGGAGATCGGCACGCTGGCCGACGTGGTCACCCGTTACGGCGCATGGGCCGAACACGACGTCACGGTCTGCGGCTCGCCGGCGATGATCCGCGCGACCGTCGCCCAGATGCTCGTGGCGGGCACTCCGCTGGACCGGATCGGTTACGACCCGTTCACGCTCGACTGATTTCCCGACCGAGTTCCCGGGGCTGGTCCGCCCTGCATCCGCAGCCGTAGTGTGATCGGCTGCCGTTGGGGATTGGGCAGCTTCGGGGGGACCGATGACCACGACCAGCACGACCACGACACGCGAGCTGACCATCCGGTCCGTCGTGCTGGGCGGCCTGATCACCTTGGTGTTCACCGCCGCCAACGTCTACCTCGGGCTGAAGGTCGGCCTCACCTTCGCCACCGCCATCCCGGCCGCGGTGATCTCGATGGCGATCCTGCGCTACTTCCGCGGGCACTCGATCCTCGAGAACAACATCGTCCAGACGATCGCGTCGGCGGCAGGCACCCTGGCGGCGATCATCTTCGTGCTGCCCGGCCTGATCATGATCGGCTGGTGGCAGGGCTTCCCGTACTGGACGACGGTGTTCGTCTGCGCGATCGGCGGCACGCTCGGCGTGATGTACTCCGTGCCGCTGCGCCGCGCGCTGGTGACCGGTTCGGACCTGCCCTACCCCGAGGGTGTCGCGGCCGCCGAGGTGCTCAAGGTCGGCGAGTCCACCGAAGGCCCCGACGGCGCGGACGGCGTCGAGAGCAACCGCCGTGGCCTGCGCGCGATCGTCGTCGGCTCGCTGGCCGCCGCCGGGTTCTCCCTGCTGGCCGCGATGAAGGTCGTCGGCAACGAGGTGTCCACGGCCTTCCGCGTCGGGTCCGGCGGCACGCTGTTCGGGGCCAGCCTCTCGCTCGCGCTGATCGGCGTCGGGCACCTGGTCGGCGTCACGGTCGGCGCCGCGATGATCATCGGTCTGCTGATCTCCTACGGCGTGCTGCTGCCGACGCTGACGTGGGGCGATCTGCCGGCCGGCGCCGACGTGTCCGACGTCGTGTCGAGCACGTTCGGGACCGAGGTGCGGTTCGCCGGGGCGGGCGCGATCGCGGTGGCCGCGGTCTGGACGCTGCTGAAGATCCTCAGCCCGATCGTGCGCGGCATCCGGGCCGCCGCCGTGTCGAGCCGGGCCCGCCGTGGCGGGGGGACGGTGGACCTGACCGAGCGCGACCTGCCGATCGGGATCGTCGGCACGACGATCGCCGTGCTGCTCATCCCGATCGCGCTGCTGCTCTGGGACTTCCTCACCGGCACGCCGGTCGCCGACCGCGGCGTCGCGACGATCGTGGTGAGCCTCGTGTACATCGTGGTGCTCGGCGCGGTGATCGCGGCCGTCGCCGGGTACATGGCCGGGCTGATCGGCTCGTCCAACAGCCCCATCTCCGGGGTCGGGATCCTGGTCGTGCTGGGGATCGCGCTGCTGCTCGCCGCCCTGCACCGGCCCGGCGGCGACGCGAACTCGACCACTGCGCTGGTCGCCTACGCGCTGTTCACCACCGCGGTGGTGTTCTCGGTCGCGACGATCTCCAACGACAACCTGCAGGACCTCAAGACCGGTCAACTGGTCGGCGCGACGCCGTGGAAGCAGCAGATCGCCCTGGTCATCGGAGTGATCTTCGGTTCGCTGATCATCCCGCCCGTGCTCGACCTCCTCAACACCGCGTTCGGCTTCGCCGGGGCGCCCAACGCGGGCCCCGACGCGCTGGCCGCACCGCAGGCCGCGCTGATCTCGGCGCTGGCCGAGGGGGTGTTCGGGGGCGACCTGAACTGGGGTCTGATCGGCCTGGGCGCACTCATCGGCGCCGTGGTGATCGCTATCGACGAGGTGCTCGCCCGGCGCGGACGCCTGCGGCTGCCGCCGCTCGCCGTGGGCATGGGCATGTATCTGCCGATGTCGCTGACCCTGGTCATCCCGATCGGCGCCCTGCTCGGCCGCTTCTACGACCGGTGGGCGGAGCGCCGCGGCGGCGACGTCGAGCAGAAGAAGCGGCTCGGCGTGCTGATGGCGACCGGGCTCATCGTCGGCGAGAGTCTGTTCGGCGTGGTCTTCGCCGGGATCGTGGCCGCCTCGGGCTCGGACGCCCCGCTGGCCGTGGTCGGCGACAGCTTCGAGAACTGGGCCCTCGGCCTGGGCATCGTGCTGTACGTGGCGCTCGTGCTCGCGCTGTACCGGTGGACGCGCCGCTCGGCCGACGACAGGGCCTGACGGGCGGTGGCTACTCCGGGCGTTCCGGGTGCCAGACCACCACGTGGTGGCGCCGGTCCACCGGAACGAGGTCGCGACGGTAGGACCGGTGCACCATGGCCGTCGCCTGCTCGGCGGCGTCGCGGACCGACTGCAGCTCGGAGAGGAGCTCCTCGACCCGGCCCTGCAGCTCGTCGACGAGCTGCTCCAGCTCGATGATCCGCTTGATGCCCGCGAGGTTCACGCCCTCCTCCTGCGACAGCCGCTGCACCTCGCGGAGCAGGGCGATGTCGCGGGCGGAGTAGCGCCGGCCGCCGCCGGCCGACCGGCCGGGGCTCACGAGCCCCAGCCGGTCGTAACTGCGCAGTGTCTGGGCGTGCAGGCCGGACAGCTGGGCCGCCACCGAGATGACGAACACCGGGCTGTCCTGGCTCTCGCCGGGTGGCAGGCCGCCGCCGTGCTCACGGGATGCCACGATCGGTCACCTCCCGAACTCGTGATCGGTCACAGTCACAAGAGGTCCGCCCGTGGGTCGAAACCCTTGGTCGCCTCGGCGAAGTCGTTCAGCGCCTTCTGCGCCGCGTCGTCCAGCCGCTGCGGGACCGCCACCGACACCGTGACGAGCAGGTTGCCCGCGGTGCCGGTGCGCTTCTGCACGCCGCGGCCCCGGACCCGGAACGTCTTGCCGCTCTGGGTCCCGGCCGGGATCCGCAGGGTGACCGAGCCGTCGAGCGTCGGCACGTCGATCGTGCTGCCGAGCACGAGCTCGGGGTAGGTCACCGGCACCGTGACGACGAGGTCGTCCGGGTTGTCCTTCGACCGCCCGAACACGCGGTGCGGCGTGACGTGCACCTTGACGTACAGGTCGCCCGCCGGCGCCCCGCCGCGGCCCGGCTCGCCCTGGCCGGCGAGCTTGATCCGCTGCCCGTCGTCCACTCCCGCTGGGACGCGGATCGTGAGCGAGCGGGTGCGGGTGCTGACGCCGTCGCCGTGGCACTCGGGGCACGGGTCGTCGATGATCCGGCCCGTGCCGCGGCAGTCCGGGCACGGCTCGGAGAACGCGAACGCGCCCTCGTTGCGGCTGATCAGGCCCCGTCCCGAACAGGTCGGGCACTGCCGCGGAGTCGTACCCGGCCGCGCGCCGCTGCCGGAACACGTCTGGCAGCGCCCGGGCGCCGAGAGCCGGATCGGCACCTCGGCACCCCGGACGGCCTGGGTGAAGTCGATCCGCAACTCGCTCTCGACGTCCGCGCCGCGCTGTCCGCGCGTCGCCGACGCCCGCGTGCCGCGGCCGGCCCCGCCGGCGTTGCCGAAGATCCCGCCGAGCAGGTCACCGAGGCCCGGGCCGGCTCCGCCGGTGTTGCCGAACAGGTCGCCCATGTCGAACGTCTGTCCGCCGCCACCGGGGAACCCGCCTGCGCCGCCGGGGAACCCGCCCGCCCCGCCCGGGAATCCGCCGGGGAAGCCCGCGCCCCCGCCGGCGAACAACGCGCGGGTCTCGTCGTACTCGCGCCGCTTCTTCTCGTCCGAGAGCACGCCGTAGGCCTCGGACACCGACTTGAAGCGGGCCTCGGCCTTCGCGTCGCCGGGGTTGGCGTCGGGGTGCAGCTCGCGGGCGAGCTTGCGGTACGCCTTCTTGATCTCGTCCTGGGTCGCGCCGGAGGCGACGCCCAGCTCACGGTAGAAGTCCTTCTCGATCCAGTCGCGCTGGGTCATTCCGCCTCCTTTCCGTTCAGGCCGGCGTCTCGCCGGGGTCGACGACCGGGATTCCCTTGGGCGGGGTCTCCGTCGTCGTGCCGTCGTCCGCGCGGTCGACCACGCCGACCATCGCGGGCCGCAGCACGCGGTCGCCGATGCGGTAGCCGCGGCGCATCACGCTCGAGACCACCGTCACCGTCGGTCCGGTGACGTCCGCGCTCTCGTGCTGCACGGCCTCGTGCACCGCCGGGTCGAAGGGCTCGCCCTCGACCCCGAAGGGCTCCAGGCCCAGCTTCTGCACCACGGACACGAGCTTGTCGGCCACCGACTTGAACGGCCCCGTGAGGTCGCCGTGCACGCCGGCCCGCTCGACGTCGTCGAGCACGGTGAGCAGCTCGCCGACGAACTGGGCACGCGTGTTGACCAGCACCGTCTCGCGGTCGCGGTCGACGCGCCGCCGGTAGTTCGCGTACTCGGCCGACAGGCGCTGCAGGTCCGACGTGCGCTCCGCGACCTCGGCGGTCAGCTCGGCGACACGGGGGTCGTCGGCCGGGGTCTCGGCGGCCGGGGCGGCCCCGGACTCCCCAGAAACGGGGTGGGCAGTCTCCGACTGCGCGTCCGGGGTCCGCACCGCGCCCGTCTCCGGGTCGATCCGGCGACGGTCCCGCACCACGACCCGCTCGCCGTTCTCGTCAGAGTGGCGGTTCGGGTCCTGGCTCACTTCTTGTCCTCGTCCACGATCTCGGCGTCGACGACGTCGTCCGCACCCGACTGGGACTGACCGGCGTCCGCGCCCGGGGCCGCACCGGCGGCACCGGCGTCGCCTGGCTGCTGCTGGTAGAGAGCAGCGCCGAGCTTCTGCGACTCGGTCGCGAGCTTCTCCATCGACGCCTTGATGGCGGCGGTGTCGGTGCCCTTGAGGGACTCCTGCGCCTCGGTCAACGCGGCGTTCACCGAGTCCTTGACCTCAGCCGGGAGCTTCTCGTCGTTCTCCTTGACGAACTTCTCGGTCTGGTACACCAGCGACTCGGCCTGGTTGCGGACCTCGGCGTCCTCGCGGCGCTGGCGGTCCTCCTCGGCGTGCGCCTCGGCCTCGCGCATCATCCGGTCGATCTCGTCCTTACCCAGGGCGGACCCGCCGGTGATCTGCATGGCCTGGCTCTTGCCGGTGCCCATGTCCTTCGCCGAGACGTTCACGATGCCGTTGGCGTCGATGTCGAAGGAGACCTCGATCTGCGGCACGCCACGCGGGGCGGGCGGCAGGCCGGTCAGCTCGAACATGCCGAGCTTCTTGTTGTACGCCGCGATCTCGCGCTCACCCTGGAACACCTGGATCTGCACGGACGGCTGGTTGTCGTCGGCCGTCGTGAAGATCTCCGACCGCTTGGTGGGGATCGTGGTGTTGCGCTCGATGAGCTTGGTCATCACGCCGCCCTTGGTCTCGATGCCCAGGGACAGCGGGGTGACGTCGAGCAGCAGGACGTCCTTGACCTCGCCCTTCAGGACACCGGCCTGCAGGACGGCGCCCACGGCGACGACCTCGTCCGGGTTCACGCCCTTGTTGGGCTCCCGGCCACCGGTCAGCTCCTTGACGAGCTCGGCGACGGCGGGCATGCGGGTGGAGCCACCCACGAGCACGACGTGGTCGATCTGGCCGACGGAGATCCCGGCGTCCTTGATGACCTGGTTGAACGGGGCGCGGGTGCGGTCGAGCAGGTCGCTGGTGATCCGCTGGAACTCCGCACGCGACAGGGTCTCGTCGAGGAACAGCGGGTTCTTGTCGGCGTCGACCGTGATGTACGGCAGGTTGATCGTGGCCGTGTTCTGGCTCGACAGCTCGATCTTGGCCCGCTCGGCGGCCTCACGCAGACGCTGCATGGCCATCTTGTCGCGAGTCAGGTCGATGCCCTGGCTGGCCTTGAACTTGTCGACGAGCCAGGTGATGATCCGCTCGTCCCAGTCGTCGCCGCCGAGGTGGTTGTCGCCGTTGGTCGCCTTGACCTCGACGACGCCCTCACCGATCTCCAACAGCGAGACGTCGAACGTGCCGCCACCCAGGTCGAAGACCAGGATGGTCTGCTCCTTGTCGCCCTTGTCCAAGCCGTAGGCCAGGGCGGCCGCGGTGGGCTCGTTGACGATGCGGAGCACGTTGAGACCCGCGATCTGGCCGGCCTCCTTGGTGGCCTGGCGCTGCGCGTCCTCGAAGTAGGCGGGGACGGTGATCACAGCGTCCGTGATCTCCTCACCCAGGTACGACTCGGCGTCGCGCTTGAGCTTCTGCAGCACGCGCGCGCTGATCTCCTGGGCGGAGTACTTCTTGCCGTCGATGTCCGGCGTGCTCCAGCCGGTCCCGATGTGGCGCTTGACCGAACGCAGGGTCCGGTCGACGTTGGTGACCGCCTGGTTCTTGGCGGACTGACCGACCAACACCTCGCCGTTGCGAGCGAACGCCACGACCGAGGGCGTGGTCCGCGAACCCTCCGAGTTCGCGATGACCGTCGGCTCGCCGCCCTCGAGGACGGCGACGACCGAGTTGGTGGTCCCGAGGTCGATACCGACCGAACGAGCCATGGTGCTTCCTCCGTTGATACTGCGTTGGTACTGCGGGGAGTCTTGAGCTTGCTCGACTCAAGTTCTAGCGGCTCCGACACGGATCGTCAAACCGAACCTGAGCCGGTACCGCTCAACTTGCTCATCCTGCCCAACGTGCGACCCCCCCGGAATGTTCCGGGGCCGTCGGCCGAATCGCGGCCGGACACGTACCCGGGTTCACCCCTTCCTGACGAGCCGTTTCGGCGAGATCACCGGATCGTGCGGAGAACCGGGCGCATTCACCCGTCAGTGCGGTGGTTGCGCGAGCCGGAGTGCCGCATCGGGCTGTACTAATCACCCACGGGCAGCACATGAGGGCGGCACTCACCCGGCGCGACACACCGCGCGTGACGGAACCGGTAGGGGAATCGGAGGGGCGGATGCGGATACTGCTGGTCTCCGACCTGCACCTGGACACCGCGTTCGGGTGGGCAGGGCCGGCGCTCGGCGAGGTGCTGCGGGCCAACCTGCGCGCGACGCTCGACCGGATCGCCGCACTGGCGCGCCAGTCGCGCGCCGACGCGCTCCTGTGCGGAGGTGATCTCTTCGACCAGGCCCGCGCCACCCCGAAGACCCTCGACC
This sequence comes from Pseudonocardia charpentierae, assembly GCF_031845345.1. Lineage (NCBI taxonomy): Bacteria > Bacillati > Actinomycetota > Actinomycetes > Pseudonocardiales > Pseudonocardiaceae > Pseudonocardia > Pseudonocardia charpentierae. The sequence goes on from NZ_JAVREJ010000001.1 coordinate 326,617, forward strand.
ATCTGCGGACCTCGTTCGCCGAGCTCGAGGTCCCGGTGCACCTCACCCCCGGAGACGACGACTGGTACGGCCCGTCGAGCCCGTACCGGCAGGTCGACTGGTCGCCGAACGTCCACGTCTTCACCGAGGCCCGGCTCACCCCGGTCACCGTCGAGGACGGCCTGACGCTCTGGGGTGCCGCGCACGACTCGCCCGCGAGCACCGGTGGCTTCCTCGACGGGTTCCGCGTGGACCGCGCGGGGGTCAACCTCGCCCTGTTCCACGGCTGCGAGACCGGCACGACCGCCGCCGCCGTGCCGTACGCGCCGTTCCGGGCCGAGCAGGTGGAGGCCGCCGGGCTGGACCACGCGCTGCTCGGGCACGTACACACCCCCGTCGACCACGCGCAGTTCACGTACCCGGGCAATCCCTGCCCGCTCACGCCCGGCGAGACCGGCCCGCGTGGCGCGGTGCTGGTCGCCGTGGGCGACGACGGCGCGGTGGAGCGCACCCGCTACGACGTCGCAGGCGGCCGCGTGCACGAGGTCTCGGTGGACGTCACGGGCGCGAGCCACTCGGCCGAGATGCGGGAGCGGGTCGAGGAGGCGGTGGCCGGCCTGGCCGGAGTCGTCCGCGTGACCGTCCACGGCGCGCTCGCCCCCTCGGTCGACCTCGCCGACCTCACGGGTCTCGGTCAAGACGACGCTGCACACCTCGACGGACTGGTGCTGCGCCAGGGACAGCTCGACCTCGGCCACGACCTCGACGCGCTGGCCGGCGAACGAACGGTGCGCGGGCAGTTCGTCCGTGACGTCCGCGCCGATTCCTCGCTCGACGAGGAGACCCGCACGCGGGTGCTGCTCGCCGGGCTGCGGGCCCTGGACGGGCGCACGCCCGAGCCGGCCGTCGGATAAGGAAAGGGGGGCAGCCGTGCGGATCGAATCCGTCACCGCGCAGGCCTTCGGGCCGCTCGCCGGGGAGACCTTGGCGCTGGCGCCGGGGCTGACCGTCGTCAGCGGAGTCAACGAGTCGGCGAAGTCGTCGTGGCACGCCGCGCTCTACGCGGCGCTGTGCGGCCGGAGCCGGGGCGCCGTCGCACCGACCCCGGAGGACCGTCGGCTGCTCGAGCGCTACAAGCCGTGGGACGGGTCGCCCTGGCTGGTGTCCGCGGTGGTCGTGCTCGACGACGGACGCCGGGTGGAGATCTGCCAGGACCTCGACGGCACGTCAGGGAGCACCGTCGTCGAACTCGGCGACGAGGACGGCGACGGCGTCGTCCCGCGTACCGACATCACCTCGGAGATCCTCACCGCGGACGGACCGGACGCCAGCCGCTGGCTCGGCCTGGACCGCTCCGCGTTCGGTGCGGTCGCGCTGGTGAACCAGGCCGAGCACCGCGCAGTGCGCGACGCCGCCCACGGGCTGCAGCACTACCTGCTGCGGGCAGCCGAGAGCGCCCGCACCGGGGGCACGGCCGGGCCTGCGCTGGCCGCGCTCGACCGGTTCCAGCAGGAACGGCTCGGTCGTGAGGGCGGCAACCCTCTGCTGCTCGCCCAGGAGCGCGTGCGGCTCGCCCGCGAGGCGCGGGTGGTCGCCCGCCGGGGCCAGGAGCAGTACCTCGCCGGCCTGGCCGCCGCATGCCGCCGGCGCAGCTCGACCGCGGACGACTCGGCACGGTTGCAGTCCGCCCAGGGGGCATTGCGCGGGCTGGAGGCGCTGCGCGACGCCGCCCGGGCGGCCGACGAGGCACGGGCGGCGGCCGAGCGGTCGCGCACCGAGCTGGCGGCGGCGACGGCGGCCTGCGAGGCGGCCGCCGCGCGGTCGGTCCGTGCCGCGGCGATGTCGACGGGTGTGCCGGAACAGAACTCCGGGCGCGTCGACGTCGACGCGCCGCCCGACGAGACCGCGCTGCTCGACGAGGTCGACTCCGCGCGCCGTGCGTGGGACATCCGGCCCGTCCCGCCACCCCTCGACGGACCCTGCACCCGGCAGCTGCGCCGCGAGCTCGCCGCACTGCCCGACGGTGCCGACCCCGCCGTGCGGGCACTGGCCCAGCAGCACCGCGAGGCGGTCGACGCGGTCGCGGCGCACCCCGTGGCGCGTCCGGCCCCGCGCCCGTCGCCCGCGCCCGCCGAGGAACTGCGCCGGATCGCCGACGTCCTCACCGCCCCGGCCCCCCGGCTCGACGCGACGTCGGCGGGCGGGCCGGCGCTCGCCGAGCTGACGTCGGTCGTCGAGGCCGCGGAGACCCGGCAGCGGGAGACCGCGGCCGCAGCGGAGGCCGCAGAGCAGGACGCCGCAACAGCGGCGGAGCGCTACGAGCGGATGCGGGCGGCCGCGCCGGTCGCCGGGGCCAAGCGGTCCGGCAAGGCGCGCGGCCGGCTCAAGGCCCTCGCGCTGACCGTGCTCGGCGTCGGCGTCGGGCTCGCCGCGCTGTACTTCGGCCTGCTCGCGGCGCTGGTCTTCAGCGCGATCGTCATCCTGCCCGTCGTCGTGTCGCTCCTGGCAGCCGTCGTCGTCGCAGTGCGCGCCGTGCGCAAGCCCGGCAAGAAGCCGGGACAGCCGCTCGTCGAAGACCTCGTCGGCGCCATCGTGACGGTGCGCGAGAAGAGGGCGGCGGCCACGCGGGCCCGTGACGAGGCGCGTGCGGCTGAGGAGCACCTCGCCGAGTGCCGCGCACAGCAGAAGGCCGCGCAGCGGGGCGAGCGGCCGGACCCGGCGCGTCAGCAGGCACTCGACTGGTGCGCGGAGCACGGTCTGCGCGCGGACCCGGCGGCGCTGCGGGCGCTGGCGGACCGGACGGAGCAGCAGTCGGCATGGCACGACGCGGAGCGGTCGCGGCTCGCCGCGGCCGTCGCCCGCACCGGCGACGAGCTGCGGGCGGCGCTGCGCGAGCGCGGGATCCTCGACGAGGGCTCGCCGCTGGAGCAGTTCGCACGGTACGAGGAGCAGTCGGGCGGCGCCGGTGCGCGCCGCGCGGAGCTGGAGCGCGCGCTCGCGGCGCGCATCGCCGCGGAGGAGACCGCGGCGCACGTCGTCGCCACCCGCCGGGACGCGGTCGCCCGCCTGCGTTCGGTGGCCGGTGCGGCCGGGCTGGACTCGTCGGGCGAGCCGGAGACGCTGGTGGCCGCCCTGGACGGATGGCGCGCGACCCGGACCGCACACGGCGCCGTGGCGCTGGCCGAGCGGCCGCGGCCGCGCTTCGTCACGACCGACCCGACCGCGAACGGCAGCGGTGCAGCTCCCGAGCTGGCCACGTTGCTCGACGGCGGCCCCCCCGACGACCTGCGCGGCCGCGAGGAGGCGCTGCGGGCCGAGCGGGACGAGCGTCTGGCGCAGGCCTGGGCCGCCGACCTGGCCGCGTGCGAGGCGCGCCAGCGCCGCGACGAGCTCGCCAAGGCGGCGGCGGTCGACCCCGTGCGGGCCGGCGACCGCTCCGTCGTCACCGCCCTCATCGAGGTGGCGCAGGCCGAGGTGCGGCGCGCCCGCGCAGCACTGGAGCAACAGCCTGCAGCCCTGCCCGTCCCCGTCGAGGGGCCGGGTGTGGCCCGGGCCGACGAGGAAGTCGAGGCGGCGGAGGCCGAGCTGCGCCGCATCGAGCAGCTGCGCCGCACCACGGCACTGACCCGCCGGTTCCTCGCCCGGGCCCAGGAGCAGGCACACCAGGACCTCGCGCCGGTACTGGAGGCGACGCTGCGGACCTGGCTGCCGGCTGTGACCGGGGGGCGCTACGTCGACGCGACCGTCGACCCGGAGACCCTCGCGATCCAGGTCTACGGGTCGGGCGGCCGCTGGCGGCCGCTGGACCGGCTCTCGGCGGGCACGACCGACCAGGTCTACCTGCTGCTGCGGGTGGCGCTGGCCCAGCACCTGGCGACGACGGGCGAGACCTGCCCCCTGCTGCTGGACGGCGTGACGGCGCAGTCCGACGACGAGCGCACCCGGGAGATCCTCGACCTGCTGCTGCGGCTGGCCGCCGAGCGTCAGGTGGTGCTGTTCACCCAGGAGGAGACGGTGCTGCGATGGGCCCGGGAGCACCTCGACGGCGACCGGCACCGCGTCCGGGAGCTCACCCGCCTCCCCGTCGCCTGACAGGGAGACCTGACAGGGAGACCTGACAGGGAGCCTCAGAGCGGGGCGGCGGGGCGGGGCTCGACGCGCCCGTCCGCCGCCCGGGGCAGCGGGTCGTCGATCGGGGCGAGGACCTTGTGCCGTTCCGGGTCGGGGATCGGCTGATCCGCGGCGTCGTGGTACTCCAGCCGGCCCTCGGCGTCGAGGTCGGTCACGTACCCGGCGGCCTGCAGCTGCTCCTCGTCGAGGTCGACGAGACGTTCCCAGCGGCTGGGCACGACCTTGTAGTCGGGCCAGGGCAGCTCCGCGTAGGCGTCGTGCAGGTCGGCCAGCAGGCCGACGAACACCTGCTGCCAGCGCAGCGGCATCGACTGGGCGAGCGAGCGGGGCACCACGAGGTGGTCGGCCGTGGCGCCACGGGCCGGGCGGTCGAGGTAGTCCTGCACCGGCGTCGTGGACGCCGGGAGGGACGGGTCGGGCATCGACGCTCCATCATCAGGCGCGGCTGTTGGGGGTCGTCCCGGGGCGCGTCGCGAGAGGCACCAGCTCGTTGTAGCCCCACGGGACCGGCCGCACCCGGACGGACTCGCCACTGTAGGGGGCCTCCACCATCTGCCCGTCACCCATGTACAGCATCACGTGGTGGATGGTCGCGGGGTCGCTCGGGTCGGTGGCGTAGAACAGCAGGTCGCCGGGCTGTGCCTGCTTGATCGGGACGTGGCCGCCCGCCTGGAACTGCTGCCACGACACCCGCGGCAGGTCGATCCCGGCCGCCTGGAAGGCGCGCAGCATGAGCCCGGAGCAGTCGTAGGTGTTGGGCCCGGTCGCCCCCCAGACGTAGGGCTTCCCGACCTCGGCGAGCGCGAAGCGGATCGCGTTGCCCGCCGCGCCCGCGGGCAACGTCGCCGTGTTCGGCCCGCACCCGGTGGGATCGGCGACGCCCGCGAGCTGGGAGACGAGCTCGGCGGCCAGCCCCTCCCACTTGGCGTAGGCGTCGGGGAAGGCCGAGCGCTGCACCGTCTGGGCCGCCACCGTCACCGGCAGCCGGTCCCAGTTCGGCACCTGCAGCAACTTGTCGAGGAAGATGGTGGTGCTGTAGACGGGGTCGAGGACCTGGGCCGGTGAGCCCCAGCCCTGCGACGGCCGCTGCTGGAACAGCCCCAGCGAGTCGCGGTCGCCGTAGTTGATGTTGCGCAGGTCGGACTCCTGCTTGGCCGTGGCCAGCGCCACGAGCCACGCCCGCGGCGGCGCACCCTTCTGCTTCGCCACCCCGATGATCGTCGTGGCGTTCTGCCGCTGCTCGGCGCTGAGGGTGGCTGCCGTGTCGCCCGCCTGCCCGCGCCCGGACTGGGTGGCCGACCGCAGCCCCGCGTCGCAGTAGCCGGGGACGAAGCTCGCCCCGCCGCCGGTGCCGCCCTGGTACGCGAGGAACCCGAACACCAGGAAGATCACGAGCGCGCCGCCGACGGCCACCAGCGGCACGAGCAGGCGCAGCGGGCGCAGCAACCTCATGGCGCTCCCCCGGTCACGCCTTGTCGTAGCCGGCGACCCGCCAGCCGTCGTCGGTCAGCACCACCAGCACGTCGAGGGTCAGGGCGTTCGTCGGCACCGTCACCTGCACGGAGCGGGCCGCGACCTTGGTCGCCCGGGGCTCACCTGTGACGCGCGTGGCCGGGATGTTCGCCGGGTCCACGCCCACCAGCACGCCCAAGTACTCGTCGGTGGTGAACGGGCGCAGGCCGTCGACCCACTTCTGGGCCGGGACGCCCGGCGGGTGGTCGACCCACGCCCCCGTCCACCGCGCCGCGACGGACAGCGCGGGAGAAGGAGCGGCCGACAACGGCAGGTTCCTCGGGGTGAGCGGGGCGACCGGCGGCAGGACGGTCGGGGCGGGCGCCGCGTCGGCCCCCGGTGCGGCCGGCTGGGCCGTCGCCGGGGCTTCGCTCGCGACCGTGGTGCCCCTGGTCCCGCGCACGGCGCCGATCGCCGCGACGGCGCCGACGACCACGGCGAGCAGCAGCACCGCGCTGAGCCCGAGCCGCGCCGGCGAGCGCAACGGCCACTGCCAGAGCACGCGGTAGGCCGCGGATCGGCCCCTAGGCGTCCTGATCGGCACCGGGACCCGTCCCTTCTCGCCGGCTCCGCTCAGTCACTCCCGCTCCCGCTGTAGGCGGGGCGGTTCCGGGTGGACCGGTAGATCCGGTAGACCGGCACGCCGTCGACGAGCTCGGCCGTGACCGGTCGTGCGCCGCCCGGGCGCAACGGCACGGCGTCCGGCCTGCGGTAGATCACGCGGTCGTCGATCTCCCCGGAGTCGGCCCACCCGGGGAAGCCCGAGCCGGTGCCGACGCCGTCGGGTCCCGCAGGCAGAGCCGCCCGGCGCGCGGCCGGGATGCTCGGCCGGGCGGGCGCCTCGACCTCCGTCCGCCGTCGTGACGTCCACGCCCCGGTGCCGGTCTGATACGCCTGGGCCACGATCGGCGCCGCCTCGGGCCGCACGAAATCGTGGCCGCCGACGCCCTCGGCCGAGGTGCGCCGCTCCTCCCACCAGCGCGACTGGCGGTCGTCGTTCGCCCCGCCGCGCACGCGCTGCCAGACCCGCGACATCGGCCCGGTGCCGGCGCCCGGCACGATCCCGCCGAACTGCTCGTTCGTCAGCGACACCATCGACACCAGCCGCCGGAACGGCCGGGCCACCGCCCACAGCACCACGGTGACCACCCCCGTGACCAGCAACGCGAGCCACAGGTCGATGCCCGAACCGGGCCGGAACAGCGTGACGACCAGCAGCGCGTGCAGGCCCGCCAGCGCCCCGACGACGATCGTGTTGACGATCGCCGCGCCCGCCACCCGCAACAGCGCCGGCAGGATCTCGGGCTTGAGCACGGCGACCACCGCGATCGCCGGCGCCGTCATCACCATCAGCCGCAGCAGCAGCAGCGCCGTGAGCACCAGGACCTTGCTGAGCAGCTGGAACAGCGCGATGCACGCGGCCTGGATCACCGCGAGGACACCGACGCCGATCCGGCTGCCGGACTTGCCCTGGAAGTAGCTGTAGCGGTCGCCCATCTGGCCGGCCACCGCGGCGAAGTCGGCCTTCTTCTGCTCCGCCAGCGCCGCGTTGTCGCGGCCCTCGGCCACCTCCTGCTTGGTGAACGTCTGCGCGCGCAGCAGGTTCCGGCCAAGCTGCTGGGCCTGCGGAACGTCGGGCGACCCGAACTCGCCACGCACCCAGTTGTCGTACACAACCCGATCCACCAGCACGGTCGGCAGCGTGTCGCGGTCGCCGAGCCCGACCTGCGACAGGAACCCCTCCTGCATCTGCGTCACGCCGTCGAGCAGCAGGCCGTCGGCGGCCTTCGCCCACTCGACCGGGGTCAGGTAGGCGGCCGACCCCACCATGAGCGCGGCGAGGGCGAACGCCGTGCGCTGCGCCTGGCGGGCCAGGTCGCCCCGGATGGCGAGCACGAGCAGGACGACCGACAGCACGACCAGCGCGGGGCCGATCCACGTGGTGAAGACGGCCTCGTACATCGCCGACGTCGCGTCGCGGATCACCCCGTCGAGCGGCGCGAGCAGGTTGCCGCCCCCGGAGATCAGGTAGTGCGCCCAGTTGACCCCGCCCACGGCGAACTTCGCGATGTTGAAGGCCTGGTTGCCCAGCCACGTGTCGGTGGTCGAGGCGGGGTTGAAGGCCGTGCCTGCGCAGCCGAGGTCGTAGTTGTGCCAGACCATGCCGGCGTAGCCGACCTCGTTGTAGACGCTGCCGGGTTCACCGGCGCTCAGGGTCGGCGGGTCCAGCGAGCCGACGAGCCCCGTGCCGGGCCGGTCCGGCTCCGGCGACTCCTTGCACTCGAGGCCCTGCGCGAACGCGGGCGTCCCGAGGAGCACGGACCCGGCGACCAGGCCGGTCACGACCAGCAGCGCGACGCGCCGACGCGGCCGCTCCGGGTCCGCCGGCCGCCGCGCGCGCAGTGCCTTGACGACCGCCTTGACGACCGCCTTGACGACCGCGACCAGCACCGCGGCCGCCAGCACCCCGAACACCGGCAGGCCGCTGGTCACCGCACGGCCCCACCATGGACCCGGTCGTCGCCCGGCGACCGGGAACCGGCCGGACCCGAACCGTTGCCGTTCCCCCGCGACCGTCCACCGTCGACCGCCAGGTCGTCCAGGTCGTCGAAGAGGTCGAGATCCTCGTCGTCGAGCAGCTCGGCCTCGGCCGCGGAGAGCGACGGGGCTTGCCCGGCACCGTTGCGCGCGCGGACCGCGCGGCGCGCGGCCTCGGTGCGCTCGTCCGACACCGCGCCGAGCGGAGCGGGCTCGTCCGGCGCCAGCAGTGCGGCCGCGCCGGGTACGCCGCGCACGGCGATGCGGTTGGCGTCCGGGTTCGTGTCGAGCGCCTCGCGCACGTGGTCCAGGTGCGGCGCCTCGAGGTCGATACGGATCTTCTCGACGCCGCCGTGCCCGTCGGCGAACACGAACTGCCGCGGCGTGTCGTCCGGCCGGTCGTCGTGCCGCGGCCGCGGGGACAGCGTGCCCAGCATCTGCTCGTAACCGACCCCGGTCGGCACCCGCAGCAGCCGCAGCGCCTCGGTCTGGGCCTCCTCGTCGTCCGTCCGGCCGACGAACACGGCGTTGACCAGCGAGGCGAACCCGGACACCCGGAGCAGGTCGCCCGCGAGCTGCGAGGCGAACAGCGCCCGGACGTTGAACTTGCGGGAGTCGCGGGCCAGCCGGTCGATGAGGACCTTGCCCGTCGGCACCTGCGACAGGAAGTGCGTCTCGTCCAGCGCGACGCCCTTGCGCAGGTTGCGGTCGGCGTCGTAGATCGTGCGCTGGGTCAGCCACGACGCCAGGTTGAGCAGCTCGACGGCGAGCGACTCGGCGTCCGTCCACTCCTCGCGGGGGCTGCCCGGGCGCGGCAGCGACATCCCCTGCATGGTCAGCACCGTCAGCCGGTAGTCGCGGTCGGCCTGCCACGGGTCGTCCCTGCTGGTGTCCGGGAACAGCAGCGCGGCCTGCGGCAGCTCGCGGCGCTCCTCCAGGAAGTCGGCGACGACGCCCGCGTGCTCCTCGCCGTCGCGGGCGTGCCGGCGCAGGGTGTCGATGACCATGCCGGGATGGCGGTCCGGCGCGCCGCCCACTTCACGGACGGCGCGCAGCAGCACGATGCGGGTGTGCGGCAGCCGGGCGACGTCGTAGGGCACCAGCCCGGTGAGCACGTCGAGCACCAGCCGGCGCCGGGTCGCCGCGGCCAGGGAGCGCTCCCGCCGCCACGCGCGCTCGGGCTCGTCCTCGTCCGCGAAGTGGTCGGCCCGCGGCTCGGCCACGACCCGGTACGGGTTGAGGATGCCGGGCTCGGCACGCAGCAGGTTGATGTGGCGGGAGAACGGCGCCAGCTCGGGGAGGCGGGTGAGCGCGGCCAGCGGCCCGGACGGGTCGAGCACCGTCCACCGGGCGCCGGCACGCAGCGTCTTGTAGACGATCAGCCCGGTCAGGAACGACTTGCCCGACCCCAGGCCGCCGACCACCGCCGTCAGCCCGGACGCGCGCCGGACCTCCTGGGCGAGCCACGGGTCCCAGGCCACGGGGCGCCGGGTGGCGGTGCAGGTCTCGCCCAGCATGATCCCGCGGCGGTCGCCGACGCTGGCGGTGGCGGCGGGCACCGCGGCGGCGGCCCACATGACTGATCCGCGGCGGCGGTAGGCCGTCGACGCCAGCGGCTCGCCCGGGATGAACTCGCGGGCGTAGCGGTACTGGGCCTCGGGATGCTCGATCTGCACCTTCGGCCGGTAGATCTCGAGCACCTGCTGGGCCCGGGAGACGGCCTCGGCCTCGTCGCGGCCCGACACCGCGATCCGCCACCAGCCGTAGAGCCTGGTGTTGAGCTGGGTCAGCCCGTTGGTCAGCTCGTCTTCGACCTCGAGCACCCGTTCGGCCTGCCGGGCCAGCGACATCGGCGGGTCGAGGTCGTGGTCGTGCGTGTAGTGCCGGATCTGGCTGCGCACCTTGCCCATCTGGCGCTGCAGCTCGCCGGCCACCTCCTCCGGGCGGCGCACGTAGATCCGCGCGGACCACTCGACCGGGAACGGCAGCCGGTCGCTGTGCTGCATCCACGGGTCGTCGACCTCGGGGATGCGCAGGCCGTCCATCAGCCCGACCGTCAGGACGGCGACGTTGCGCTGGACCGTCGCCGAGCGCAGCCTGCCGACGACCCGCACCGTCGGCGCGTAGGGCTCCTGGAACATGTCGACGCCGTCGGTGAACGCCGCGAGGTCTTCGGTCTCCCAGCGGGAGTTGGTGGTGGCGGAGATCGTGCGGGGCGCGGGCAGGCCCAGCGAGCACGACCGGTGCATCAGCCACGCGACGTCGTCGCCGGTCGCGGGCACGGCGTCCAGGCCACTGCCGGCGACGAGCTCGTCGAGGTGCCCGACCTCCGACGTCAGCGCCGACAGCTCGGCCCGCGCCGCCGCCGGCGCGACCTTGCCCAGCACGGGCGCCGCCTTCTCCACCCAGCGGTCGAGAATGCTGCGCCCCGACACCTCGATGCCGAGGAAGACCTCCTTGTCCGACATCGACAGGCCCATGAGGTGGCGCTGCTCGCCCTCAAGGAAGCCGTCCCAGCCCAGGCCGCCGGGTACGTCCGGCAGCCGGCCCAGGGCGTTGTTGTCGAACGACTCGGCCCACATGTGCACGGGATAGGGCCGGGTGGTCACCCGGATGTGCAGCCAGCGCCCCTGCAGCTCGCCGAGCTGCGCGGCGATCTGGCGGATCAGCACCTCGCGCTGCGAGTCGCTGCGGAAGCTCCAGGCCTGCGCGGCCAGCCGGTACCAGGCCATGACCTGGGTGCCGGTGCGGGTGAGGTGTCCGTCGATCGAGCGCAACCCGATGTCCGGCGAGTACTTGGGCAGGTCCGCCTCGCCCGCCAGGTAGCGGCCACGTCGCCGACGGGGCTCCTCCGCGGGCATCTCCCGGCGCGCGTTGCGCCGGGGATCTCGACCCTTCGCCGGTGGCTTCTCACGCCGCGGCACGGGCCCACTCCTTCCGGCGCCGGCGCCGGGCCTGCACGGGTCGCGGACGCGTCCGCGAACGGGAGATCCGGACGTGCCCGGCCCGGATCGCGCCGCCGGCGACGGCCGTGCGCGCCCGGGGCCCGCGCACCTCGTGCCGGAACATCTCGACGACCTGACCGAGCGGGCGCTCGTAGTCGATCTTCTTGCCGAGGAACCGCGTGACGACGACGGTGATCACCAGCGCCCACGCGACGGAGAAGAAGTCGAGCCCGATGCCGACCCGGCGCTGCACGAACATAACCAAGATCATTACCACGAGACCGACGCCGTAGCTCACGTACCGGGCACGCCAGGGGAAGGTGGCGCGCGGGGGCCCGAGCCAGACGGAGTCGACGCGGTACACCTCGTCGTCGGTACGGACGAGCACGGCGGTCAGCCCGTGATCAGCTTGGCGAGGAACGTGCCGATCTGGGGACCGTTGCCGGAGACCGCGATGCCCAGGGCGATCAGGCCCACGATCAGACCCACGCTGCGACGCGCGACACCGGCGTTGTCGCCGCGTCCGCCGATCCACAGCAGGATGATCGCGATGCCCAGCAGGACGAGCGGGATGACGTTGTCCTGGATCCAACCCTGGAGACCGCGCGTGTTGAGATCCTGGGCGAGCATGAACGCCGGCTGCAGCAGGGCGTTCGGTGCGGCCACGACTGCTCCTCCTCATCATGTCCCCGTCCGGCGCCTGTCCAGCGGGCGTCGGACGAACCCGGGACAGGTGGACACATTCCACCGGACATACCCGGGCACCGAGTAGAGCACGGTGACCGGATCAATCCTAAGTCCGCGGCACCGTGTCGCCTCGCTTGCACCACTGACTGTTCACAGCTGCGAAGCGTCGTCGACTGAACGGCGCAGTCGAATCTCGGCTCAACCTGCGGCGCAGGGCGCGAAGGAGCTGATGAAATAGGTCTGTCCCGGCGGCGGCGCCTTCCCGATCTGCAGTACTCCCACTGTCGGACCACCGAGATCTGGCGACGCCCAGACGGTGCGGCAGCCGTCGACGGTCGCCCCACCTGCGGTGGCCGCGACCGGCGCGGCGAGCCCGCGCAACGGGGGAACGCGGGGCAGGGCCGAATGGAAGTGCGCCACGGCGCTCGCGCAGTCCGGCGTGCCGGCCACGGTCGCGAACTGATTCCGCGCGGGTTCGGCGAGCAGTCCGCACACCCCCACGACATCGCCCTGGCCGATGCCTTCCACCAGAGCCGAAAGAACACGGTCGGGCGACCGCTCGCCGAGCTGACTCATGTTCTCCTGGCTCCGCTGCGCTTCCTGCGCGGCCCTTTCCTGCGCCACGCGATAGCGATCCACACCCCATCCGGTTCCGGCCACCAGGCACAGCACGGCCCCCACGGCCGCGAGCCGCCACCAGGGCCACTGCACCAGGCCCGCCAGGAGCACACCGAGGCTCGCCGCCAGTGCCCAGTCCCACGGGCCGGTGGCGAGCATCAGCCCGATCACCACGGCCAGCCCGGCCACATGGCCCGCCCATCCGTGGAGCAGCCGGTCCAGCCGCAGCAGGGCGATCAGCACGAGCACGACGAGCCCGGCCAGCCACGGGATCCAGAACCATCCCGCGAACGGCCACAGCAGCAGTGCGGCCACGAGGATCGCCAGACCGGTGGCCCCCTGGCGCGTGCGGGTCAGGCGACGCCAGCGGTGGGCAGGCGTCTCCGGCGGCGTCGGCTCGCCCGGAGGCGGTCCGGTCGGAGGGTCGACCGTGTACACGTCCTCGGGGCGCACGTCCTCGGGCCGGGCGATCGGGTTGCGCGGCCGCACGGCAGGCAGCCAGGACTGCCCGGAAGGGGGCGGAGTGCTGCGGCGCGGGTCCATCGTCGGGCGAGGCTACCGGCGCCACCTGCTCCGGACGCGCGTTCAGGACCGCCGCGTGTCGGCCCGGTGGAAGTTGAGGTGCGCCCGCGACGGCGTGGGGCCGCGCTGCCCCTGGTAGCGGGATCCGACGCCCTGGCTCCCGTAGGGCCGCTCGGCGGGCGTCGACAGCCGGAACAGGCACAGCTGCCCGATCTTCATCCCTGGCCAGAGCGTGATCGGCAGGTTGGCGACGTTCGACAGCTCGAGGGTGATGTGCCCGGTGAACCCGGGGTCGATGAACCCCGCGGTGGAGTGGGTGAGCAGCCCGAGCCGGCCCAAACTCGAGTTGTGGGTGGGGATGAAGGTCCTGCCCGCCAGGAACATCCCGTCGGGCGCACCGACCTGGATGCATCGCACCGGGTAGGAGGCCACCGCCCGGACGTCGACGACGGCCCGGTGCCGATGGGACGTTCCCGTCTTCAGCCGCGCGAGCTTGCGGGCCAGGCGGAACACGGGGATTCGGGGGCTGAACTTCACCTGGTAGGCGACACCGTGCTCGATCCCGCGGAACTTCACCGTCTTTTTCCGCTTGACCGGCCGAAGTCCGAGGCTCGCCGCCAGCTCGACGACGGCGTCCGACAGGCACTCCCGGATGCTGACGAACTCGCACCGGCCGAACTCGTCGACGTATCCGTCGGAATCCATCAGGCCCTGCAGCAGCGCCAACCTCTGGTGCTCGGCCGCCCGGAGGTAGCGACCGGGGACGTGGACACGGCCCTCATGCCGATGCGAGAGGCCGCCGATTCGATAGGCACAAGGACCGGTCGCCTTCCAGACCCGACACCCGGCCGCCCGGATCTCGTCCAGTATCTGCTCGTCGCGGTGGCCCACGGTCACTTCGGCTTTGGTGCTCGTACCGTCGCCGAGCCAGATGCCGAGAACGTACGGGTCGACCGGCAACGGCTGCTCCGGGTACTGCACAGCGTTGCCGAGCTCCACGTGATGGTTCCACTCCGACCCGGCCCGCAATGTCGCGGCGATCTCGGTCGTGGTGACGATCCGCGACGGGTTGCCGTGCTTGCGCGCCGACTTCGTCGTCGTCCGCCACAGGTGAGCAGCATCCGCGATGATCGTCTGACCGTCGGAGAAGCAGACTTCGTAGCAGGGCCGGCCGCTCATGATCTCGGTGGCGGCCACGACCGGAGTCGGACGTCCATCCACCCCGAACACGAGATCACCGACCCGGAGCGATCCCATGGTCCGCCACCCGGCGACGGTCGCAACCGGAGTTCCGATGGCGAGGGCCTTCCCCTCCAGCCGGCCCGCGAGATCGTCCGGCAGCCCGACCTTCTCGAACGTCGACCCCAGCACGAACTCGCCCGGGTGCAGGACGAACGGGTCGTCGCCGTCGGGCTCGACCTGCGTCGTCAGCTCGTCCTGCTGCTGCATCGGGTCGATGTGGGTGTAGCGGGAGTTCTGGAAGACGCGGAAGAAGCGGTCGAGCCGGACGTCCACGCTGGAGGGCTGCAGCATGGCCGGATCCCAGGGGTCGAGCACCAGCCGCCCGGCCTCGAGCTCCTTGCGCAGATCGACGTCCGAGAGCAGCACGGCGACACCCTAACCGGAGCCGGAATTGTCACTCGCGTTCGTCGCCTGCGCGGAGTCGAGCTGCGGCGAGGGCGTGAGCCCGAACATCCACGCCACCGCCTGTTCGACCCGCAGCGCCTCCAGCCCGTCGGACGGCAGCGGAGCCGGACCCGGAGCGACGGCGAGCACCTGCCGGACGGTGTCCATCACCGCGGGGCTGAGGATGCTGCGGATCGAGTCGCCGGGCTGAGCGACGTGCGGGCCGTCGACGAGGACGGCAGGCGTGCCGAGCCCCGGTGCGTCCGCCACCAGCTCGGGGTCGTCCGAGACGAGCACCGTGCTCGCCGTGATCAGCCCGAGCATCTCCGACGCCGGCACCGTGCGGACCACGACCGCGCGGTCGTGCACGGCCAACGAGTGCGCGGCTCCGTGCGCGGCGAGCCGGCCGAAGACGACGAGCTCGATATCCGGCTCGCGCTCCAGCAGCTCCGGGAGGCTCGCGAGGACGCCCAGGGAGTCGGGCCGGTCCAGACCGGCCACGACCAGGCGCGTCCCGCGCGTCCGCACCCGCCGGACGAGGCCGGCGAAGCGGAGGTCCGCGGGCTGGGGGTTCGCGGCCATCGTGTCGCCGACGGGGATCGAGTTGGGCCCGATCGGGCTGCCGAGCGCCGCGCCACCGGTGGTGAGGAACAGCGAGGCCAGCTGGCCGATCACCCGGCGGTTCGCCTCCTGGGGGAACGGGCAGAGCAGGTCGTCGGTCGCGACCCCGGCCTGCAGGTGGACCACGGGGATCTGCCGCCAGAAGGCGACCTGGGCGGCAACGACGGCGGTCATCCCTCCGCCGTGCACCATGATCGCCGAGGGGTCGAGGTCGACGAGCAGGTCGTCGAGCCGGGTCATCAGCACGGCAGCGACGTTCGCGGGGTTCGGGCCGAGCGGCTCGCGCAGCAGCACCGTGACGTCGACGGGGACCCCGAGCGCCTCGTACGCCTCGTGCACGGACATGGGGTCGCAGCCCGTCGCGATGGTGACGGCGCGGATGCGGTCGACGGACTCGAAGGCGCGGGCGACGGGGGCGAGACGCGCTACTTCCGGGCGGCTACCGGCCACGAGCAGGATGTCGTGGTCGTAGTCGTCCTCCACGTCCAGCGAGTCCTCGGGGGGCTCGTCGAACTCGGTCATGGCGGTGCCCTTCGTTGCCGGGGAGCCCGGCCAGTGTGCAGTTCCGACCATCGGAAGTCGACTGTGAGTGTGACGGACGGTTCACAGGAAGCTCTCAGCGGCTGCCCCGACCAGGGGATCAAGCGCCGATGTCGATCACGCGGAGTGAGCGTGATAGCCTCGGACTGCACCACGCGGATGTAGTTCAATGGTAGAACATCAGCTTCCCAAGCTGAATACGCGGGTTCGATTCCCGTCATCCGCTCCATAAAAGAAGGCCCAGGTCAGAGGCGATTCGCCGGACCTGGGCCTTTGTCTTTCCCGGCGATCAGCCGCCGTGCGACGACCAGAAGTCGTGGAGCACGGCCGCTGCCCGCTTCGGGTCCTGGACCATCCACCAGTGGCCGAGTCCGTCGAGCACGGCGACCTCCGCGCCCGCTCGGGCGGCGGCCCGGCGCCGCATCTCGTCGGTGCCGACATTGCGGTCTTCCGTCGCGAGCACGGCCAGGCCGGGACGGGCTGCCGCAGCCGGGAGGTTCTCACCGAGGCGCGCCATTGTCGGCTGCGCCGCGTCGCGGTACAGACCCAGGATGCAGCGGGCCATCGTCGCGTCGTAGCCCCGCGCCATCTGCTCGCCGACCGCCCGGGCCAGCCCGCGCGACTCCATGTCGTCGAGCCGCGACGACGGGTCGTCCACCATTGCGGCGACGGCCTCCTCACCCTTCCCCCGCGTCTGCCAGCCCTGGGCGAGCGGGTGCCAGACGTAGTCGGGGTCGAAGCAGCCCAGCAGGTCGGACACCCAGCTGCGCAGCAGGTCCGGTCGGGTCATCGCCACGTTCAGCGCGTGCCCGCCGCCCCAGTCGTGGCCCACGAGGTCGACAGGCTCGCCGATCGCCTCCAGCTCGCTGACCAGCCAACGCCGGTACTCCTCGACGGTGGCGGTCCAGCCGTCCGGCGCGGGCGCACCCCACCCGGGCGGCGACAGCCGGACGACGTCGGGCAGGCCGAGCTCGGCGAGCAGTGGGCTCCACACCGCGTCGGTCTCGGGGTTCCCGTGCACCATCACCACCGGCATGCCGCCCGACCCTACTGAACGACCGGAGCCCGTGCCCGGCCGTACAACTCGGCGAGAAGCCCCACCACGTCGCGGGTGGCCGGATGCGGGTCGTCGCGCCGCCACACGAGCCGCACGGGTACGGGTGAGGCGTCGCGGACCCGGCGGAACACGACGCCGTCGCGCCGGTCCTGGCTCAGCGTGCTCTCGGCGGTGACGCCGACGCAGCGCCCGGTGGCGATCACGGCCAGCCAGTCGTCGACGTCGTGGATCTCCTCGACGGCGGGGCGGCCCTCGAGTGGCCAGAGGTCGAGGGTGGTCGTGCCGGTGCGGGGATCGACGGCCAGTACGCGGTCGGCGAGGTCGGCCAGCCGCAGGTACCGGCGCCGGGCCGGCGGATCGTCCGCGGCGAGCGCGCAGTACCGCGACTCGAGTCCGACGAGGGCGCCGTCGATCCGGCCGTGGCCACCTCTCGCCTCCCGGACGAGGTCGTCGACCTCGGCGAGTACCCGACGGGCACGGGCGAGCACCCGCTCGCCGGCCGCGGTGAGCACGAACTCCCGGCTGGTGCGGCGCAGCAGCCGCACCCCGAGCGCGTCCTCGAGCGCCGCGAGCGTGCGCGACACCGCGGGCTGCGAGAGCCCGAGCTCGGCGGCGGCACCAGTGAAGCCCGAGGCGTCGACGATCGCCAGCACCCGCAGGTGACGCAGCTCGACGTCCATGCGTCACGCGTATAGCTGTACCACGACATGCATTTTGTGAATGCTTCCCCTGCCTGCATCCTGGGCCAATGCAGACCGGCACCCGACCTCGTCCCGCCGCTCCCGCCGTCGTCGCGGACGGCCGGGCCACCGGTCGCCGGGGTCGGGCCGTGGGGATGGCCTTGATGCTCAGCAGCTCGCTCGGCAGCCAGACCGGCGCCGCCATCGGGGCGTTGGCCTTCCCGGTGATCGGGCCGGTCGGGGTCGTCGCGGTGCGCCAGTGGGTGGCCGGGGTGATCCTCCTCGTGGTGGGCCGCCCACGCCTGCGGTCGTTCACCCGGCAGCAGTGGTTGCCGGTACTGGGGCTCGCCGCGGTGTTCGCGACCATGAACGTCTCGCTGTACACGGCGATCGACCGGGTCGGTCTCGGCCTGGCCGTGACGCTGGAGTTCCTCGGACCGCTGAGCGTCGCCCTCATCGGTGCCTGGACCGTCACGCCCCCCGGCTTCCGACGGCGCATCACCCTGGCCTGCGCGCTGCTCGCCGGCGTCGGCGTGGTCGTGCTCACCCGGCCGCAACCGACCACCGACTACCTCGGCGTCGCGCTGGGGATGCTCGCCGCGCTGTGCTGGGCCTGCTACATCCTGCTCAACCGCACGCTCGGACGCCGCCTGCCCGGCGTGGAGGGGGCGGCCGCAGCGGGTGCGCTGTCCGCGCTGGTGTACGTGCCGGTCGGGATCGTCGTCCTGCTCGCCCACCCCCCGACGACCGCGGCGCTGGTCTACGCGCTCGCGGCGGGCGTGCTGTCGTCGGTGGTGCCGTTCCTCGCCGACCTGCTCGCGCTACGCCGGGTGCGCGCGCACTCGTTCGGGATCTTCATGAGCCTCAGCCCGGTGTTCGCGGCGACCATCGGCGCGGCCGTCCTCGGCGAGATGCTGGCCGCGGCCGACTGGCTCGCCATCGGGCTCATCGTCTCGGCGAACGCCGTCGCCGTGTTCGTCACCTCGACCACCGCATCGCGCGACGCAGTGGTCGTCCCGGCCTGACCGCGTTCGACGATCAGTCGCGGGCCGGGAAGGAGTGGTGCTCGTGCGTCACCACCCACCGCCCGTCCACCTTGCGCAGGCCGACCGTCACACGCAGGCGGTGGTCGGGGTGCTCGGCCAGCTCGTCCGGCATGCCGCACCGCAGCAGCGCGTACGCGAACGCCACGTCGGTGCCGGCGGTGACGGTCAGGTCGACGATCTCGAACCTCGCTCCGCTGCGCAGCCACTCGAAGAACGGCGGCCAGGACTCGCGGTAGGCGACGAGGCCGCGCACACCGTCGTCCGGGGGCGGCACGTCGAACATGACGATGTCCGGCGAATGGTCCGCGAGCACGGCGTCCAGGTCACCGTCGCGGATGGCTTTCGCCCAGCCTTGGATGAGCGTGCTGATCGTGGCCTCGTCGGACATGTGCTCCTCCTCGTGACGATGTCCGGGGTAGGACCTGCCGCGGCAGCGCAACTCATCGTCGTGACGCGACGACCAGCTCCGCGAGGTAGCGCTTCACCACCCTGCCGCTGTAACGCGCGTCGATCAACCCGTCGATGCAGTCGAGGAGGTCGTCGGCAGCGCGAGGTGGTCCGAGTAGGTGAGCAGCAGCGCGCGGTGGGTCGCCGTGGAGTCCCACAGCCCTAGCGCTCGCGACCCCGTCGAACGTCGCCCGCAGACGGTTGCGGCGGGCGACGTCGTCCATGGGGACGAGGCTCAGACGATGCGGTCCGGGAGCTCGGTGGGGCGCTGCTTCGGCATCTCGAAGAAGCCGCTCATCAGGCCGCCCGGCAGCTGCGCGGCCGGGTCGAACCGGGTGGCCCGGTGCTCCTCGAGCTTGCGGCGCGGGGCCTCGGAGACCAGCACGGCCACCACGACGAGAGCGACGGCGACGAACGCCGGAACACCGATGAGCAGTACCGGCCAGCCGAAGAACAGATACGCGACGACCAGCGCCGCCAACCCCATGCCGACTACCGCTGTTCCCAACCGCGCCACCGCGGACCCCTCTTCATTTCGTTCCGAGCAGGGCCGGCGTCCTGCCTGCCGGTCCACGCCCATCCATCGCCGTAGCGGGTGAAAACGTGACAGCGGGTTGGCCACCGTTCGGGTGGATCTTGCCGGACCCTCCGAAGGGGTCACACGACGGGTGGGGCAGCGACCGATGCCTCGCGCGGAGTCACCATGACGGGCGCCGCAGCCTCGGCGCGGACGCCGCCCGCCCGCGACGGCACACGGGTCGGGAGGTCGCTCGATTCAGGAATCGTGGGCGGAGTCGTGGTCACCGACGGCCGGCTGCCGGCCGGGCGCTCCTTCACGGGGCGGACCGCCGTGGTCCGCGGCGGGTCGAGGTCCATCTCCGCGCGGACACCGGCGACGGGAGCCGGAACCACGGCGGACCGCTCGCTGCCCACGGGGATGGGAACCGCGGTCTGGTGGGTGCCGTCGACGGCCGTGGGGTCCAACGGCGGGTCCAGCGGGCCGTCGGGGCGGAACAGCGCCACGAGGACGAGTGCGGCGACGATCACGGCGCCCACGCCGACGAGCATCCGGGGCAGGCTGCGCCGAGGGCCCGGGATGGTGGGGTCGAGGACCGCCGAGTTCCGGACGCGGCCGGAGGGGCGTCCGGCCGGCTGTGCGGGAGCCGCGGGTTCCACGGGCGTGGCGACGGAGGTGATCCGGGTCGTGGGCACGTCCATCATCGGCAGAGCGAAGACGAGGGTCGGTGCGTCGGCGCCGGGGTCGGCGGACACCTCGCCCGACTGAACGGTCTCCTCAACGGCCGTCTCCTCAGCGGCCGCTTCCTCAACGGCCGCTTCCTCCGCGGCCGACTCCTCCGCGTCGTCCGCCTCGCTGTCGGGCGAGGTCACGGCGAGGGGAGCGGAGACCGCCAGCACAGGCGCGGGCTCGTCCACGCCGACCGTGGCGAGCGCCAGCACGGCACCGCGCGCGACCAGGTCCGGGTCGGTGTGCACCGTCGGGACGCAGCCGAGCTGCGCCGTCACCGCCCGCTCCACCAGCGGGATCCGAGCCGAACCGCCGACCAGCAGCAGCGCCGCGAGGTCGCCCGGCTCCAGCCCCGCCGAGGCGATCGTGCGATCCAGGGCGTCCACCGTCCGGTCGACGTGGGGTGCGATCAGTCCCTCGAACGTCGCGCGCTCCAGCCGGACGGCACCGCGGAACTCTCCCCGCCGGATCCGCACGACGACCTCGGGCTCGGAGCTGAGCGTCTCCTTCGCGAGGGTGCAGGCGCGCCGGACCCGGGCCACCGGCTGCACGTCGTCGGGCAGCGACGTCCGGACGTGCTGCCAGACGAGCTCGTCGATGTCGAGACCGCCGAGATCGGCGATCGCCTCGGGGACGCCCAGCACCGCGAACCCGTCGCCGGACGCGCCGCCCCGGCGCAGCACGGCGGCGTCCGACCGGCCGCCGCCGACGTCGAAGACCGCCAACGCGTCGCCCGGTGCCGTCCCGGCCGCCACGGCGTGGGCCGCTGCACGCGGCTCCGCGACGAAGGTGACACCCAGACCGTGACCCGCGAGCGCGGCGGCGAGCCGCTCAAGCGTGTGCGCCGACCAGGTCGCCGGGTGCGCGAGGGCGATCCGGGCGGGCGCCTCGCCTTCGCGCTCCGCGACCCGGTCGACCACCCACCGCAGCAGCCGCGCCGACAGCTCCTCGGCCGACCACGGGTGGCCGCCGAGCATCACCGGCTCCGGGTCTCCCACCCGACGCTTCAGACCACGGACGACCCGGGTGGGGTCGATCCCGGCGAGGCCGGCGGCGGCCTCCCCGACGGTCACGCGCTCGTCCCGCGCGAGGTGCAGCACCGACGGCACACCGTCGCGCCCACCCAAGGGCACGACCTCGGTGTCACCGGGCCCTTCGGCGCGGCGCACGGCCGCCGCGGTGAAGGTTGTTCCGAAGTCGATGCCGAGCTGGTAGCTCACCGCACTCCCCCGCCGCCGCCGAGTCCGACCCCGACATGTCCGTGCTCGCCGAGGTGGCGGCACGACCCGTCAACGACGCATGGCGCGTTCAGGTCACGCCGGGCAAACCACTCGAAGGGGCGACGCTCCGACGAACGTGCCGACTCGCGCTGACGAAGGTGCCGACTCGCGGGGAGTTCGGGCGGCTACGGGGTGAGCAGGCGCTGCCAGATCTCGGGGGTGACGACGTCGGGCACGGGCTTGTTGCGGCCGCGTAGGAGCACCTCGACGGCCCGCTGCGCCTCACCGCCCTCACCCGCCCGCACCGGCCGGGCCAGCGCCGGCCACGTCTCTCCGCCGATCATCCCGTTGGGTCCGTCCCCGCTGTCCAGGTCGGGATCGTCGCGGCCGAAGCCGCGCTCGGCCTGGAAGGCGCGCACGGCGTCGGCGAGCTCCCGGGTGAACCGCCCGTCCGGCACGATCCCTGGAACGCCCGCCGCGCGCAGCAGGTGCTGGGCGGCGAGCACGCGCTGCCCGCGGTCGGCGATGCGCAGCAGCGGCCACGCGACCGGGTCGACCGTCGCCTTCTTGAGCTTCTGCCCGAGCAACCCCGCGACCTCGGAGCGCAGGCGTGGGAGCGCGGCGTAGAGCTTGTCGCCGGGGCAGGCGGTGTCCTTGAAGTCGCGGTGGCCGAAGATCTGGGTGGGCCGGATGCGGTACTGCCCACAGAGGTAGGCGCACAGCGACCGCAGCTTCTCCCACAACACACCCGGCGGGTTCACCGCGGTGTAGGTCCCCTCGTTCTCGATCCCGATCGCGACGACGTTCTGTCCCGTGCAGTGCGCGCCCTCGACCTGCCACCGCCCGACGCGCACGAACTCCAAGCTGCGGTGGCGCCCTTCGAGCACGATGCCGCCCCGGCTCACCGTGAAGTGCTGGCCGGTGTCGGGCCAGCCCCGGCGGTCCATGTGGAAGTTCTGGATCGAGCGCGCGAGCCGGACCGCGGCGTCGCGGGTGGTCACCTTGGCGTTCGGCGTGGCCGTGTGGTGCACGAGGATCTTCACGGGCCGCCGGTCGTAGACCGGCAGCACACCGCGGTTCCGCCGCGACCCCCACCCGTCGCAACTGATGATCGTCGGGCCGTCGATCGCCCACGCCTCGTCGAGGCCGAGACCCCCCGCCAAAAACCCGCCACCCGCGAGGGTGAGGCCTCCGAGCAGCAACCCTCGGCGTGACAACGGCCCCACGCGTACCTCCCAGCGTCCCCACCCCTGACGGGGTCGACGCAGGATCACCGGCGAGGGCCGTCCCCCACACCGTCGACGGCCGCAACAACTCGAACGTGGGCCGCCCGATGGAGTGCTTGCCGAAGTTACCGGCCGGTAATACCCTCTTGTTACCGGTGGGTAGCCAAAAGGCGGTGGCGGCGATGGGGCACTTCCGCAGTGATCTGCGCGACCTGGAGTTCGATCTCTTCGAGGTCTTCCGCGTGCACGACCGGCCGATCACTGAAGGCGTCGACACCGACCTCGACACCCTGCGCGACCTGCTGCGCGAGCTGAACCGCCTCGCCACCGGCCCACTGGCCGAGGGCTACGCCGACGCCGACCGCGAACCGCCGGTGTTCGACCCCGCGACGCACACCGTGACGCTCCCCGAGTCCGTGAAGCAGGCCTACCGGCTGCTGTGGGAGGGCGAGTGGTGGCGGCTGGGCCTGCCGACGGAGCTGGGCGGGCTCGGCGTCCCCGCGACCGTGCAGTGGGCCGCAGCCGAGCTGATCCTCGGCGCCAATCCCGCGGTGTATCTCTACCTCGGCGGTCCGCGGTTCGCGGCGATCGTGCACCGGCTCGGCACCCCGGAGCAGCAGCGGTGGGCCGAGCTGATGATCAAGCGCGGCTGGGCTTCGACGATGGTGCTCACCGAGCCGGACGCCGGGTCGGACGTCGGCGCGGGCCGGACGCGGGCGATCGCCCAGCCCGACGGCACCTGGCACCTCGACGGCGTGAAACGGTTCATCACCTCCGCCGAGCACGACCTGACCGAGAACATCGTGCACCTCGTGCTGGCCCGCCCCGAGGGCCCGGGAACCGCCCCGCAGCCCGGCACGAAGGGGCTGTCGCTGTTCCTGGTGCCGAAGTTCCGGTTCGACCCGGCGACGGGCGAACTGCGCGGGCGCAACGGCGCGTTCGTCACGAACGTCGAGCACAAGATGGGCCTGAAGGCCTCTGCGACATGCGAGCTCACCTTCGGCCAGCACGGCGTGCCCGCGGTGGGCCACCTGCTCGGCGAGGCGCACGACGGCATCGCGCAGATGTTCGAGGTGATCGAGTACGCCCGGATGATGGTGGGCACGAAAGCGATCGCCACTCTCTCCGCCGGCTACCGGACTGCGCTGGCGTACGCGACGGAGCGCGTGCAGGGCCCGGACCTCACGCAGGCGGCCGACAAGGCCGCCCCCCGGGTGACGATCATCCACCACGCGGACGTGCGCCGGATGCTCATGCTGCAGAAGGCCTACGCCGAGGGCCTGCGGGCGCTCTACCTCTACACGGCCACGCAGCAGGACACCGTCCGCGCAAGCGGGCCGGACGCGCGGCTCGCGGCCGCCGTCAACGACCTGCTGCTACCGATCGTCAAGGGGGTCGGCAGCGAGCGGGCGTCGGAGATGCTGGTGCTCTCGCTGCAGGTCCTCGGCGGCTCCGGCTACCTGCAGGACTACCCGGTCGAGCAGTACATCCGCGACGCGAAGATCGACTCGTTGTACGAGGGCACCACCGCGATCCAGTCGCTGGACCTGCTGTTCCGCAAGATCGTCCGCGACCACGGACGCGCGCTCGGACACGTCGTCGAGCAGATCGGCGGGTTCCTGGCCGAGGAGGGCGGCAACGGCCGGCTCAAGGAGGAGCGGGCGCTGCTCGCCACGGCCCTCGCGGACGTCCGCGGCATGCTGAGCGTGCTCACCGGGCACGTCGCCGCCTCCGCCCGCGAGCCGGCGCGGGTGCACCGGGCGGGCCAGCACAGCGTCCGGCTGCTGATGGCGCTGGGCGACCTGCTGATCGGTTGGCTGCTGCTGCGCCGGGCGCAGGTCGCCCTCGAGGTGCTGGACGCGGGAACCGCCCGCGACAAGGCCTTCTACGACGGCAAGGTGGCGGTGGCGCGGTTCTTCGCGACGACTCGGCTGCCGCTGCTCACGGCCGAGCGCACGATCATCGAGCACACCGACGACGCGCTGATGGAGCTCGACGAGGCGGCCTTCTGAGGATCAGCCCGAGATGTACGACGTGAGCTGCTCGCGCTCGCGCTCGAGCTGGTCGATGCGGGTCTTCACGAGGTCGCCGATGCTGACGATCCCGATCAGGCCGCTGTCGTCGCAGACGGGGAGGTGGCGGATCCGGCGGTCGGTCATCACCCGGGCCAGATCTGCGGCGCGGTCGCGCGGCGAGCAGGTCACGACGTCCGCGCTCATGATGTCGGCGACCCTGCTGTCGAGCAGGTCCCCGCCGCGTTCGTGGAGCTGCCGGACGACGTCGCGCTCGGAGACGATCCCCACCAGACGCCCGTCGTCGACCACGGGAAGGGCTCCGACGTTGTATTGCGCGAGCAGGCCGAGCAGCTCTCTCACCGTCGCCGACGGCGCCGTCGTGGCCAGCTCGGAACCGGCGATCTTCCCCCGCAACACGTCCGCGATCAGCATGTCTGCCCTCGATCCCCGCCGTTGGGTGGTGGTCGAAGGCTAAGTGGACCGGGGCCGGGTCGGGAAGACCCGGCGCTCGTCCGGACCAGCCGGTTCCCCCTAGTCCGACCCGCAGGTCACGATGGGTGAGGGGTTGTACTTGGTGGTCCGCTTCTCCGTCTTGACCGCACCGGTCTTGACGTCGCGCAGGGTCCGGGTGTCGGTCACCGTGAACCCGGGAGCCCCCTGGCTGGGGGCGCAGGGCTGGCCGGCGGGGATGTCGACCTTGGTCGGCTCGGTCGGGTTGGTCCGCGGGCCCGTCGACGACGTCACGTCGAAGCGCTTCGTCCCGTACAGCCGCACCGTGAGCGACGACGGCGTCCAGGCCGTCTGGATCATGATGCCCGTCGGGTTGTCGTTGCGGAACTTCATGTCGATCGCGCCCTCGAACACCGTCGCTTCACGCCCCGGGGGGTAGCGGCTGATGTAGAAGCTGTGCGGCTTGTGCGTGACGTCCGTCATCCCCGAGAAGTAGGCCGCGTTGTAGAGCGTGGTCGCGACCTGCGAGACGCCGCCGCCGACGCCCCGGGAGGCGTGGCCCTCGGAGATGATGCCGGCCTCGACGTAGCCGTTGGCCGCGTTTCGTGGCTCCGTGGCTGCATTCAGGCTGAACGTCTCGCCCGGCTTCACGATCATCCCGTTGATGACCTCGGCGGCGCGCTTGATGTTGCGGCCCGAGTCCTGCGCGAAGCCCCTGGTCGTGAACTCCCCGATCACGCCGACGATCCCGAGCCCCTTGAGCTGCTCGGTGGTGAGCTTGGCGGGCTGTGAGGCGTAGACGGCGGTGATCTTCCGCTCGTCGCCGGTCTTGGTCAGCACCGCGAGCAGATCCTTGAGCGTGGCCTCGTAGTCCACCCCACGGCCGTCCTGCGACGGCGTCACGACCGGG
This sequence comes from Pseudonocardia charpentierae, assembly GCF_031845345.1. Taxonomy (NCBI): domain Bacteria; kingdom Bacillati; phylum Actinomycetota; class Actinomycetes; order Pseudonocardiales; family Pseudonocardiaceae; genus Pseudonocardia; species Pseudonocardia charpentierae. Next base: position 352,633 of record NZ_JAVREJ010000001.1, read on the forward strand.
CGCCCGCCGACGAAGTTCAGCGTCGCGTCGCGGCCGGGCTGCTCGGAGGAGGCGAGCTGGGGGTCGAGGGCCTTCTCGACGACCTCCTTGTTCAGCTCGGCGATGAGCCCCTGGTCAACGTCGGCGCGGAAGGACAGCGCCGACGCGATGACCTCGGGGCTGATCGTGCCCGTGACGTTCTCCCCGTCGACGACGACGGGCCCGGACACCGCCGGGGTCGCGAGGTCGGTGAGCGCCTTCGTGACGTCGTCCTGCGAGGTGACGGGGTGCAGAACTGTGATCGGCAGCTCGACCCGCTGCCCGCTGGTCCAGTCGCGCTCGAGGGTCTGCTTCGCCCCCGCCAGGTCGAGGTCCTGCCCGTCGACGGGCGGAACCGGCACGGGCGTCACGCCCTCGAAGCGGACCGTGCCCTCCACGGGCTGCTTGCTCACCACCGGCGCGAGCTGCTGCAGCGCGGAGTCGAGGGCCTCGTCGTCGACGAGGGTGGCGACGCCGACCTCGCGCGTGGTGAAGAACGACCGCAGGCGGGTGATCGGGTTGAGCGGTTGCGAGCCGGCACGGTCGATCGTGCCCGACCAGTCGACGATCAGGCCTGCCGTCTTCGGATCGATCTCGCTGGTGACGTCACCGACGGCGACGGCGACGGGCAGGTCCGTCCGCGGCTCGACGGCGGCGCGCACCCGCTGCTCCGCCTCGGTGTGGCTCAGGCCGCCGATCTGCTGGCCGGCGACGCTGACCCCGCGCGGCACGGTCCCCGAGCTGCTGACCAGGTCGACGGCGTAGAGCAGCACGAGCAGGCCGACGACGGAGATGCCCGTGAGCAGGAGTGCGCGGCGGCGCGGACGCCCGGAAGCGCCGACGACCGGGATCAGCTCGGTCGGCGGCTCGTCGCCGGGTCCGGCGAGCCTGGAGGGATCACCTTGCGGCGGCTGCGGCGCAGAGGAGTTCGACGCAGAGGAGTTCGACGCAGAGGAGTTCGACGCAGAGCTCGACGCAGAGCTCGACGCAGAGGAATCCGTCACGGGGGCATGCGACGCGACGGGATGGGGCGTCGGGGAGTGGGCGATCGGTGACTCCGGATTCAGGGCCTCGCGGGAGATGATCTCCGTGGTCGCGGCCGCTCCGGCCGGAACGGCTCCGACGGCCTCCTCGACCGCACCGCTGCGCGGGATGACCTCGGTGGCGCCGGCGACCGCCGGGTCGTGCGGCGGGGCGACACCGTCAGCCTCGGGGGAAGCCGGCGAGGGCTCGGCGGACGATTCCGGTTGCGCGGAGTCGCTCGCCAGGTCGTCGGGGGCGGGCGGCGCGGGGTGGTCGAACAACGAGTGCGCGCCGGACCCGTTCCCGGTCACCTCGCCGGACCCGACAGCGTCGGATCGCCTCGCGTCCGACCCCTCGGTGTCGGGCTCCTCCGCGTCGGACCCCATGGTGTCGGACGAGGTCTGCCGCTCGGGCATGCGTACGTCTCTTCCCCTCGACTCTGCCTGGCTCATATCCGGGTGGCGTGAGCGCCCGTCACAGGTAGAGGCCCGTGCCGTGCTCGGTGCGCTCGGTGGCGACGGCGTGCAGCTCCCGCTCGCGCATCACGAGGTAGGTGCTTCCCTGCACCTCGACCTCGTACTGCTCCTCGCGGCCGAACAGGACGCGGTCGCCCACCTTGACGGTGCGCACGTTCTGGCCGACCCCGTAGACCTCGCCCCAGATCAGACGCTTGGCGACTTCGGCGGTTGCCGGGATCACGATCCCGGCGCTGCTGCGCCGCTCGCCGTTACCGTCCGTGACCCGAACCATGACGCGGTCATGCAGCATCTGGATCTGGAGCTTCGGGTCCTGCACCGGGTCGATCCTACGGGGCGTCACCCCGGGCCCACGGGGACACCTCCGCCGGCGCCGTCGAGCACCCCCGGAGTCCGGACATGGATGACCCCGCGGGGCTGGCAGGTCGGGGGTCCGACAGCACCGCGGGGCTGACCGTGATGTCGTCGCCGCCCTACTGTTCGTTACCTCTCGGCACGCCCAGGCATCGTTCCACTCGAACGGAGCAGTAGTGCAGGTTCAGGCGCCGTTCGCGAGCAGGTAGCGGCCGAAGTGCGGCACCGTGAAGGCGATCTGGCCGCGCTGCGCGGAGAACACCAGGCCCTTTTTGAGCAGGCTGTCGCGTGCCGGGGAGAGCGACGATGCGCGCCGCTGCAGGTGATCGGCGACGCTCGAGGTGTTCACCGGCTCGTCGCGCCCCTCGGTGAGCTCCGCCATCCCGCGCAGGTACTCGCGTTCCGCCGGGGTCGCCCGCTCGTAGCGCGACCCGAAGAAGCCGACGGCCAACTCCGCCTCGGCCTCCGGGGCCGCCATCTTGACGTCCGCGGCGGTGATCGGACTGCGCACCGCGGCGTCCCAGGCGGCTTTACCGTAGGCCTGCACGAAGTAGGGGTAGCCGCCGGAGGCGTCGAACAACGCGTCCAGGGCGTCGGCGTCGAACGTGGCGTCTTCGCGCTCGGCGGGGGCGAGGAGGGCGAAGTCGGCGTCCTTGCGGTCGAGCTGCCCGATGCGGGAGTAGCGGAACAGCCTCTCGGAGTACGACTTCGACGCCGAGAGCACCGCGGGCAGGTGCGGCAGCCCGGCGCCCACCACCACGAGCGGGGCCCGCGACTGCGACAGCTCGTGGCACGCCGCGCACAGCGCCGAGATGTCGTCCGGGCGCAGGTCCTGCATCTCGTCGATGAGGATCGCAACGCCCGTGCCCACGTCGGCGGCCAGGCCTGCGACCTCGGTGAACAGCTCGACGAGGTCGATCTCGATGTCGCCGGAGTCGGCCCGGCCGCTGCGCGCCGCGACGTCGATCCCGGGCTGCCAGCGTTCGCGCAGCTTGGCGCCCTCCGCCGCGGAGCGCTGGGCGAACGCCTTGAGGATGCCGAGGACCTCGTCGACGCGCTCGCCGTCGTCGTGCCGCACGGCGAGGTCGCGGATCGCCCGGTGCAGAGCGGCGGACAGGGGACGGCGGAGCTCGGCGTCCGGCCGAGCTTCGATCTTCCCCGCACCCCACCCTGCACGGATCGCCATCGAGCGCAGCTCCCCGAGCAGGACGGTCTTCCCGACCCCGCGCAGCCCGGTCAGCACCAGACTCCGCTCGGGACGACCCCGGGCGACGCGCTCGAGCACGATCTCGAAGGCGTCGACCTCGCGGTCGCGGCCGGCCAGCTCCGGCGGGCGTTGACCAGCGCCGGGAGCGAACGGGTTGCGCACCGGGTCCATGCATCCGACGGTATCGGCGACTCTCGCCGAAACCGTAGAAGCGGCTAGCGAACGCGATGGCGTGTCGCGGATCGGGGCGTATCCGATGTTCTCGGCATCGCGCTAGAGAGCAATAGAGATACGCATCATCAGCGCGATCGGTGCGAGAAACCGCCACGAGGGGGTGTGGGCAGCATCGCTCTACGCGGGGGAGCGCAGCACCGTCAGCGGACCATGCCGCATGATCGCCCCGATCGGTGCAGCAACCGCGAGGACGCGGCTCGGGGGCCGCTCTTGCCGATCTCGGACCGAACGATCGAGAAGTATCGCGCTCTCTAGCTGTCAGCGGAGAAAGCCGGATATCGAGCGACATCGCTCTTTCTGCCGGTGTATCGCTCATTCCCCAGAAACTTGTAGGGGGCCCGATCTGGTTGGCTGTGCGCCATGGCACCGGAGATCGTGACCGAGGGATCGGGCTGGCACGAGCAGGAGGCCGACCGGGCCGAGCTGCACGTGGGTTACGCCGGCACGGGGCGGGCGCGCGCGGCCGCGGTGGCCGAGCTCGGGAAGCAGATCGCGGAGGCGGAGCCGGTGTTCGTCCTGCGCGGCGTCACCGTGCTGCACCGCCGGCTCGCGGTGCACGACCAGTGGCGCGGTAATCGGGTCGTCGGCTGCCGGGCGACGGAAGACGTCGTGCTGCGCCTCGACGACGTCGGCGCGCTCGAGGAGGTGCTCACCGCGGTGGTCGCGAGCGAGCCCGCGACGCTGAACGGTCCGAACTGGATGCTCAAGGACCCCGACGCCGCCCGTCGCACCGCGCAGGGGCGTGCGGTGGCCGACGCCCGCGACCGGGCGGAGGGCTACGCCGCCGCGCTCGGCGGGCGGCTGGGCGCGCTGCTGCGGCTCTCCGAGGCCGGCGACGGCGGCGTCGAACCCCGGGTGTTCCGCATGGCGGCGATGGCGCGTGCCGAGGCCGCGCCCGACGTGCGCGAGCTGGGCCTCGAACCCGAGCCGGTGCGCGTCACCGTCCGGTGTACGACGAACTGGGAACTACTTCTCTGACCAGGTCCGATCAGGAGGCGCGGCGGCCACCGCCGGTGTCGGGCCCGTCGACGACCTCACCCTCGACGACCGGACCCGCCCCGGTCTCGCCCTGCACGATCCGGCCCTCGATCACACCGGGCCGAAGGGGACGCGCCCCACGCGGTTCCGTCCACGCGGGGCCGTCGACGACCTCGCCGTCGACGATCGACCCGTCGCCGCGGATGCGCGCCGTCCGCAGCACCGGGGCGCGGCGCTCGGCCTCGCGCACCATGCGGCGCCGCACCAGCGACCGGGTCGGCGGCAGCAGGAGCAGCAGCCCCGCGACGTCCGTGACCAGGCCGGGGACGAGCAGCAACAACCCGCCCATCGCCACCAGCAGGCCGTCGGTCATCTCGACGTGAGCCACTCGGTGGTCGCGCGCGGCCTCGGCCATGGCCCGCACCGCCCGGAGCCCCTCACGCCGGGCGAGCCACAGGCCGAGGACCGAACCGGCGAGCAGCACGAGCAGCGTCCACCCGACTCCGATCCACGAGGCGAGCGCGACGAGTGCGACGATCTCGACGACGAGGTACAGGAGCACGAACGGCATGCCTCTACAACGCGCGAAGTGCCCGTTGTGCTCCCGTCGATCACCAGGTGAGTGCGAGCCCCGGATCGGTGAGCACCGCGCCGACGTCGGCGAGGAACCGCGACCCCTGCTCGCCGTCCACCAACCGGTGGTCGAACGACAGCGCCAGTTGGCACACGGTGCGCACCGCGAGCGCCCCGTCGACCACCCAGGGCGCCTCCTTGATCGCCCCCACGGCGAGGATCGCGGCCTCGCCGGGATTCAGGATCGGGGTGCCGGAGTCGACGCCGAACACCCCCACGTTCGTGATGGTGAACGTGCCGCCGGTGAGGTCGGCCGGCGTGGTGCGGCCGGCCCGGGCCGTCGTGGCGAGGTCGTCCAGGGCACCGGCGAGCTCACGCAGCGAGAGCGTGTCGGCGTCGCGGATCGTCGGGACGAGCAGGCCGCGCGGCGTGGCAGCGGCGATCCCGAGCCGCACGCGGTCGTGGAAGACGATCTCGCCCGCGGGTTCGTCCCATCGCGCGTTGAGCACTGCCGTGCGCCGCAGCGCGAGGCAGACGGCCTTGGCCACGAACGCGAGCGGGCTCAGCGGCACGTCGGCGTACTCGCGGGTGGCCCGCAGCCGGTCGCGCAGCGCCATCGTCGCGGTGACGTCGACGGCGAGGAACTCCGTGACGTGCGGCGCGGTGAAGGCGCTCGCGACCACCGCCGCGGCGGTCGCCCGACGCACGCCGCGGACCGGCTCGCGCCGGGTACCGGTCTCGGCGGTCGGCGTGGCGGCGGTGCGCACGTCGTCGCGGGTGATGACGCCCCCGGGCCCGGAACCGTCGACCGTGCGCAGGTCGATGCCGAGGTCGCGGGCGAGCTTGCGGACGGGGGGCTTGGCGAGCGGCACGGTCGCCGGCGCGGGTTCCGGGAGTGCAGCATGGTGGCTTTGCTGCACTCCTACCGCAGCAAAGCCACCATGCTGAGTTCCGGCGGCCGACCGCGGGGCGTCGGGAACCGGAGCGGGAGCCGGTGCACCACCGCGGCGCGGCCGCCTGGCGGCCGCCCCGGGCCGCGGGCCGTAGCCCACCAGCGTCGCGATCCGTCCGTCCGGACCCGCCTCGCCCGTCAGGGTTGCAGCGGCACCGTCCCCGGCATCCCCCGCCTCGGCCGTCTCGACCGCGACGATCGGGGTGCCGACCGGCACCGTCCGACCCGGCTCCACCAACAGCGCCGCCACCGTGCCGGCGAACGGCGACGGCAGCTCCACCGCCGCCTTCGCCGTCTCCACCTCCACCAGCACGTCGTTCACCGCCACGACGTCGCCCGGCGCCACCCGCCAGGCGACGACCTCGGCCTCGGTCAGCCCTTCACCCACATCCGGTAGTCGGAACTCCCGCTTCACCACGCCACCGCCCGGTCCACCGCGTCCAGCACCCGGTCCAGGTCCGGCAGGTAGTCGTCCTCGCACCGCGACGGCGGGTACGGCGTGTCGAACCCGGTCACCCGCAGGACCGGCGACTCCAGGGAGTGGAAGCACTCCTCCTGCACTCGGGCCGCGACCTCCGCCGCCACCGACACCGACGACGGCGCCTCGGCCACCATCACCAGCCGGCCCGTGCGCCGCACCGCGTCGAACACCGGGTCGAGGTGCAGCGGCGAGAGCGTGCGCAGGTCGATCACCTCGAGATCGTGCCCGTCGGCCTCGGCGGCCGCCGCGGCGTCGAGACAGGTGCGCACCATCGGCCCGTAGCAGGCCAGGACCGCGGTGGTGCCGCGGCGCAGGACCCGCGCGGTGTGCAGCGGCGGCGGGTCGTCGTCGACCACGCCCTTCTCCCAGTACCGCCGTTTCGGTTCAAAGAAGATCACCGGGTCGTCGGACGCAATGGCCTGCCGCAGCATCCAGTGCGCGTCCGACGGGCTCGCGCAGGCCACGACCTTCAGCCCGGGCATGTGCGCGAACAGCGACTCGGGGCTCTCGCTGTGGTGTTCAACGGCGCCGATCCCGCCACCGAAGGGGATCCGGACGACGACCGGCATACGCACCCGCCCCTGGGAGCGGTAGTGCAGCTTCGCCAGCTGCGACGAGATCTGGTCGACGGCCGGGAACACGAAGCCGTCGAACTGGATCTCGCACACCGGCCGGTACCCGCGCAACGCGAGCCCGACGGCTGCGCCGACGATGCCGGACTCCGACAGCGGCGTGTCGAGCACACGCTGCTCGCCGAAATCCTTCTGCAGGCCGTCGGTCACCCGGAACACGCCGCCGAGCCGGCCGACGTCCTCCCCCATCACGACGACCTTGGGGTCGCCCTCCATCGCCGCGCGCAACCCGTCGTTGAGCGCCTTCGCCATCGTCACGGTCATTCCGCGCCGCCTTCGAAGGATGCGTGATAGGCCAGGTACGCGTCACGCTGGGCGTCGAGCTCCGGCGAGGGTTCCGCGTAGACGTGGGAGAAGATCCTCTCCGGCCCCGGCTGGGGCATCGCGAGGCAGTGCGCGCGCAGCCGCGCCGCCAGCGCGTCGGAGTCGGCGGCGACCTCGTCGAAGAAGTCGTTCCCGACGCCGAGCCCGCGCACCAGGTGCACGCGCACCCGCTCCAGCGGGTCCTTCAACTTCCACAGCTCGAGCTCATCGGCCAGCCGGTAGCGGCTGGGGTCGTCGGACGTGGTGTGTGCGTCCATCCGGTAGGTGAACGCCTCGATGAGCACCGGCCCGTTGCCGCTCCGGCACTCCTCCAGCGCCCACCGGCTCACGGCGAGGCACGCGAGCACGTCGTTGCCGTCGACACGGATGCCGGGGAAGCCGTAACCCTGCGCGCGACGGTAGAGCGGCACCCGGGTCTGGCGCTCGTTCGGCTCCGAGATCGCCCACTGGTTGTTCTGGCAGTAGAAGACGACCGGCGCGTCGTAGACCGCGGCCCAGACGAAGCCCTCGTGCACGTCGCCCTGGCTGGTGGCGCCGTCGCCGAAGAAGCACATGGTCGCCTCCGCCTCCGGTCCGCCGACCCGGCCGTCGAAGCGCTGGCCCATGGCGTAGCCGGTGGCGTTGAGGCACTGGTTGCCGATGACGATCGTGTAGAGGTGGAAGCCGGTCGCGACCGGGTCCCAGCCGCCGTGGTCGGTGCCGCGGAAGATGCCCAGCAACTCGGTGGGATCGACGCCACGGCACCACGCGACGCCGTGCTCGCGGTAGCTCGGGAAGGCCATGTCGCCGGCGCGCAGCGCGCGGCCCGCGCCGATCTGCGCGGCCTCCTGGCCGAGCAACGGCACCCACAGGCCGAGCTCGCCCTGGCGCTGCAGTGCCGTGGCCTCCCGGTCCGCGCGGCGCACGAGCACCATGTCGCGGTAGAGCGCCTGGAGCGCGGCGGTGTCGACGTCCGCGACGTGCGCGTCGTAGGCCGGGCAGGCGATCCGCTCGCCCTCGGGCGTCAGCAGCTGGACGAGGTCCGGGCCCTCGTCGGTGCCTCGCAATCCGGCGAGAACGTGCTCGCGGGGCGGGCCGGGCGGGGCGTCGACGGCGGGGATCCAGTCGTGCGGAACGGACACGGGTGCCTCCTCGGACTCCCGGACGCGTTCCGGGTCGTCGGACCGCGCCCGAACGGCACCGGCCCGTGACCACCCCTGTAGGAGCGGCCACGGGCCGGGTGGGTCCTGTCATCGTGGCACGACGGACGTGCGCACGGGAGGAGGCCCAGGAGGAGACACGACTACTCCCCCGGGTGATTCCCCGGTCAGAGGTCCTTGCTGCCCGGGAAGTGCCTGTCGCCGGTGCGCTCGGGGTCCACCGTCGCCCGCGTGGGCGGGGTGGAGACGGGCGGCACGGTGGTCGACGCGGTCGTCGCCGTCCCGCCGGCGCCCGGCCGGGGCGTGCTCGACGGGGCCGTCGAGGCGGCGTTCGGCGGAGTGGACGACGGCGCCGTGGTGGTCAGCGGGTCCGGCGCCACCGCCTGCTGCGCCCCATAGCCCTGGTGCTTCCCGTATCCGGCGTTCGCGGTGTAGCTCTGCGTGCCGTTGCCCGACGACTGCGGCAGGCCGGCGACGCTCTTGACCTTTCCGACCACGCCCCCGACCTGTCCCGAGTACTTGCCCTTGGTCTGCTTGTCCAGGAAGGCGGCAGCCTGGTCGATGTACTTGGCAGCCTTGTCCGGATTGGTGCGGGCGTACCGGCGGGCCGCCTCGACGGCGGCGACCAGCGCGGCCAGGTTCTTGATCTTCGGCATCTGAGGATGTCCTCCGTGTTCGCGGGGTTGTCTCGCCAACGCCTTTCGGGCGCGCCGGGTTCCGGTTACCCCATGCGGTCACCGCACAATCGGAGCGAATCACCGTCTGTGACACCCCGGTGAACTTCCCATGACTCCTGCACGGTCTCCCTCGGACGTCCTCGGTACGGGCTGGGTAACAACAGATGCACAGCGGTGGGCCGGATGCGACCGAAAGTGGGAGCATCCCCGCGTACCAACGGCCCTCAGGAGGTTGATCCGTGTCGCTCCCCCGCACACTCCCCGCCGCGCTCGCCTGTGCTGCGCTCACCGCTGTTCTCGCCGGGTGCGGTGCGGGCGGCGACGGCAGCGGTTCGTCGGCCGCGCCGACGTCCGCCGGAGCCGCCGAGCCCAGCGCCGTCCCCACCCAGGCCAAGGTCGACGCACTCGCCGCGAAGGTCCCGCAGAGCGTCTCCGCGGACGGCAAGATCGTGTTCGGCACCGACGCGTCGTACCCGCCGAACGAGTTCACCGGGCCGGACGGCACCACGATCGAGGGCATGGACATCGACCTCGGTACCGCGGTCGCACAGAAGCTCGGACTGACCGCCGAGTTCCAGAACAGCGCATTCCCCGGCATCATCCCGGGCATCCAGGGCGGCAAGTACGAGCTCGGGATGTCGTCGTTCTCGATCAATCCCGAGCGCCTGCAGACCGTGGACATGGTCAGCTACTTCAGCGCCGGCACCGCAGTGGGCGTGAAGTCGGGCAACCCCGACAACATCAACCCGGACGACCTGTGCGGCAAGGCCGTGGGCGTCCAGGCCGGCACGGTGCAGGTCGACGACATCGCGGAGCGCAATTCGAAGTGCACGGCGGAGGGCAAGCCCGCGATCCAGGTGACCGAGCTGCAGGCGCAGACCGACGTCACGCTCGCGCTGACCGCGAACCGGATCGTGGCGATGCTCGCCGACACGCCGATCGTCGACTACGCGGTGAAGACCACCGAGGGCGCTGTCGAGTCCGTCGGCCAGCCCTACGACAGCGCGCCGTACGGCATCGTGCTCAACAAGGGGCAGACCGACTTCGCGCAGGCCGTCCAGGGCGCCGTGCAGTCGATGATGGAAGACGGCACGTACCTGACGATCCTCGACAAGTACGGGGTGTCGAACGGCGCGATCCCGAGCGCTGAGATCAACCCGTCGGTCTGACCATGGCCGCGCCGACCGACGACACGACCGCGGACGGGACCGGGCCGACCTCCGGCTCGGCCCCGGCCCCGACCCCGATCAAGGCCGTGCCGGTCCGGCACCCGGGGCGCTGGGTCGCGATCGCCGTGCTCGCCGTGCTCGCGGCGATGCTGGTCAACACGATCCTGACCAACGACGGGTTCCGGTGGGACGTCGTCGGCCGGTACCTGTTCTCCGGGCCGGTCCTCAACGGGCTGAGCAACACGTTGATCCTCACGGTGCTGTCGATGCTGATCGGCATCGTCGGCGGCATCGCGCTGGCGATCATGCGCCTGTCGCCGAATCCCGTGCTCAGCTACGTGGCCGCGCTCTACATCTGGTTGTTCCGCGGCACGCCGCTGATCGCCCAGCTGCTGTTCTGGAACTTCCTGGCCGCGCTCTACCCGCGGCTGTCGCTGGGCATCCCGTTCGGGCCGGAGTTCGTCTCCTTCGACACGAACCAGCTGATCAACCAGTTCACGGCGTGCCTGCTCGGCCTCGGGCTCAACGAGGCGGCGTACATGGCCGAGATCGTGCGCGGCGGCCTGCAGTCCGTCGACCACGGGCAGAGCGAGGCCGCCGGTGCGCTCGGCATGTCCCGGGGCCAGGCGCTGCGCCGGATCGTGCTCCCCCAGGCCATGCGGGTGATCATCCCGCCGACCGGCAACGAGACGATCTCCATGCTCAAGACCACCTCGCTGGTGGTCGTCATCGGCTACTTCGAGCTGATGACGTCGGTGCAGCGGATCTACTCGGTGAACTTCCAGACGATCCCGCTGCTGATCGTGGCCGCGATCTGGTACCTGGCGCTGACGTCGGTGCTCTCGATCGGGCAGGGATTCGTGGAACGGCGATACGGCCGGGGGGTGCACCGGGGACCGACCGGTGCGCGGCTGCTGCCGCGGCGCAAGACGGCGGGGGCGACATGACGGAGAACGGGCACGACCGGCCGATGGTCGAGGCCGTCGGCATCCACAAGAGCTTCGGCAGCACGGAGGTGCTCCGCGGGGTCGACCTCACCGTGCGGCCGGGCGAGGTGGCGTGCGTGATCGGGCCGTCGGGCTCGGGCAAGTCGACGTTCCTGCGCTGCATCAACCACCTGGAGTCGATCGACGCGGGGACGATGACGGTCGACGGCGAGCTCATCGGCTACCGCCGGCGCGGCGACAAGCTCCACGAGCTGCGCGAGTCGGAGGTCGCCCGCCAGCGCCGCGACATCGGCATGGTGTTCCAGCGGTTCAACCTGTTCCCGCACATGACGGCACTGGAGAACGTCATGGAGGCGCCCTGCACGGTGCGCCGGAGGTCGAAGAAGGAGGCGCGGGAGGCGGCCGTGGGGTTGCTGGACCGGGTCGGGCTGGGCAACCGCCGCGACAACTACCCAACGCAGCTCTCGGGCGGGCAGCAGCAGCGGGTGGCGATCGCGCGGGCGCTGGCGATGGAGCCGCGGCTGATGCTGTTCGACGAGCCGACCTCCGCACTCGACCCCGAGCTCGTCGGCGAGGTGCTCGACGTCATGCGCGGGCTGGCCCGCGACGGCATGACGATGATCGTGGTCACCCACGAGATGGGCTTCGCCCGCGAGGTGGCCGACTCGCTGGTGTTCATGGACGAGGGCCGGATCCTCGAGGCCGGGGCGCCGCGCGAGGTGCTGGCGAACCCGCAGCACGAGCGCACGCAGGCGTTCCTCTCGAAGGTCCTGTAGCTGCCGCGGATGTAGCGAAAGCGGCGTTGAGTGCACTCAACGCACCGAAAGCCGCTTTCGCTACATCCGGGCGGCGGCTCAGGCGCGGCCGCGCCCGTAGAGGCGCAGGTTGCGGATGTCGTAGGTGAACAGCTCGTCGACGTCGAAGAACTCCTCGACGGCCGCGCGCAGCGACCCCGCGTCGAACATCGTGTGGTGGGCGTTCCAGATCCACAGCGGGACGCCCCGGGAGTCGACGCCGCGGTGCGCGGCGCGCTCCGAGTGGCCACCGAGGATCCAGTGGTTGGCCTCCGCGGTGTCGATCTCGCCGCGCACCCACTGCTCCGCCACGAACCGGGCGTCGGGCACCCCGATGTCGAGCCGGCCGCCCGGGGCGAGCACCCGCGCCCACTCGCGCAGGGTCACCCCGATCAGCTCGTAGCTCTGGTGCTCCAGCACGTGGTTCGCCCGCAGGGCCGTCACCGAGTCCGTCGCGAAGGGCAGCCGGTCCACCCCTGCCCGGACCTCGACGTCGGGCAGCGCCAGCATGTCGACGTGGATCTCGTAGTCGGGGTGCGGCTTCTCCCCGGCGCCGATCTCGACCCTCACGGCGACTCCGCCTGCGCCTCCTGCGGCGTGGCCTCCGCAGCGTCGGGCCGGGCGATCGTCTTCACGACCTTCGCGGGACGGCCGGCGACGACGGTGTAGGGGGCGACGTCCTCGCGGACCAGCGAGCCCCCGGCGACGACGGCGTGGTCGCCGATCGTCACCGGGCCGAGCACGAGGACGTGGCTGGCCAGCCACACCCCCTCGCCGATCACGACGTCGCGGCCCGACCGCGGGAAGGCCATCTGACGTTCGCGGCCGAACTTCTCGATGTCGTGGGTGCCGGTGAGGATCGCGACGTCGTGGCCGAAGAACGCGTCCTTGCCGACCGTGATCGTGCCCCCGGAGACGTTGAACAGCGCGTTGTTGACGATGGCGGTCTCGTCGATGCGCAGCCGGCTCTCGTCGCCGTGCCAGCGGTGGCTGTAGAGCGCGTCGAGCTTGAGTGCCTCCACCCGTTCGTCGACCTTCTTCGTGACCAAGGCCTCCAACGGCCCGTCGAGCAACCGGGTGATCAGACCGTCAAGCAGTCGCATGCGGTGACATTCCCTTCTTCCGAGTCGCCGTCCGGCGAGGCGCCGGAATGGTGGCACATCGGGACGCCGGACAGGAGGAGGTCGAGCCGGCGGACGAGTGCGTCGAGCCCGAAGTGCCGCCGGGCGGTCGCCTCGTTGTGGTCGAGCAGGGCGCGGTCCGGCGCGGCGGACCAGCGGCGCAGCGGCTCGGGATCGGCCGGTGAGAACCAGCGGAACCCGAAGGCGGCGAGTTCGCGAGCCACCGGGAAGTCGCCGACGGCGATCGGGCGACGGTGGAACGCCGACTCGATCAGCGGCAGGCCGAAGCCCTCCCACGTCGACGGCAGGACGACGACGTCGCAGGCGGCGTAGGCGGCTGCCATCGAGACCCCGGCCGGCATGCCTCGGAGCACCGGGACCCCGGCCGCACGGATCAGGCGGTCGAGCTCCGCGGCGAACCCGTCCTCCGCGGGGCCGGTCAGCCAGAACGTGGCGTCGAGCGCCGCGGCCAGGGCGAGCCCCGCGTCGACGTTCTTGCGGGGGATCGCCCGCGTCGGCTGCAGCACCAGCGTGCGGCGGTCGGGCACCCCCAGCGCCGCACGGGCCTCCGTCCGTCGCCACGGGACCGGTCGCTCGTCGAACCCGTGGTAGACGGTGGTGGCGGCGATTCCCCGCCGCTCCGCGAGCGCACGGCGGGCCGGCTCGTTGATGGTCACGTGCCGCCACTGCGGGTCGTCGGGCGGCCACGACGTGAACCCGGCGTACTGCTCGCGCTCCCAGGGCAGGTCGTGGTGGCGCAGCACGGCGGGACGACCGGCCAGGTACTCCGCCACGGCCTCCCCGACCGTGGGGTTCATCGGCAGCGAGCAGACGTTGTCGACCACCACGAGGTCGACGTCGCCGAGCGCGGCGGCGAGCCGGGCCTGCGACGGCGGCCGGAGCGCGTCGATGGCGAGCCCCTCGACGAGCAGGTCGGCCCGCCCGGCACCCGCCACCGTCGTCACACGCATCCCGAGCCGGCGCAGGGCCGTCGCCCACTGTGCGGCCGTCACCGAGACGCCGTCGGCCGTGCCGAGCCGGTAGGACAGGATCGCTGCGCGTCGACCGGCGGGAAGCATCATGACCGGATCATCGTCGCAGGCGGTCGGCCTGCACCACTGTGGACAACTTCACCTACGTACGGGACGTGCGGCCCATCAGGAAGAACTCCGGGTTCGGCTGCAGCGCCGTCAGGTGCGCCATGCGGTTGGACAAGGCGAACAACGCCGTCACCGCGCCGACGTCCCAGATCTCGTCGTCGTCGAGCCCCGCAGCGCGGGCGGCGCCGAGGTGCTCGGCCGTCAGCCGGGCGGGATCGGTGGCCAGGACCAGGGCGAGGTCGACGATCGCGCGCCACCGCGGCGACAGCGCTGCGGTCCACGGGTTGGTCGCCACGCGGTCGGCGATCTCCCGGTCACGGGCGCGAATGCGCAGGATCGCCCCGTGCGCCACCACGCAGTACGTGCAGTGGTTCGCCCCGGACGTCGCGACGACGACGAGCTCCCGCTCCGCCTTGGACAAGCCGCCGTCGCGCTCCATCACCGCGTCGTGGTAGTCGAGGAACGCCCGCAGCTCGGCGGGGCGCCGCGCCAGGGCGCGGAACACGTTCGGCACGAAGCCGGACTTCTCGGCGATCGCCTCGATCCGCACCCGCAGGTCGTTGGGGAGGTCGTCGGGCTCGACGTGGCCGAAGCGACTCACCGGGTGGTCGTCCGTACGGTTCTCCGTCACGGTTCCGACGCTAGTGCCCCGTGGTGGCGCGGTCAGGCGCCCGCCTGCTCCACCTCGCCGCGCGGCATCGGCACGGAGCGCGGACCGACCGTGAGCGGGACAACCCGCCCCGGCGCCGCGGCGGACCGACCGCGGATCACCAGCGCGCCCGCCCGGTGGAGCAGGCCGAGCAGGGTCGTGCCACCGCTGCGCGCTCCGGGCCCCGCGACGGCCAGCATCCGCGGTGCGGCGGCAGCCAGCATGGCGCGGTCGACGCCGACGCGGCCGGCGTCGAGCACCACCACGATGTCCGCCCCGTCCGGGGGCGGCAGCTCGGCGAGCAGCGTCTCCGACGACGAGAACCAGACCAGGCCCGGACGGACCGGTGTGCCGTCGTCGCGGGGCGCCCAGGCCCGCGCGAGCGACGGGGAGCCCAGCTCCGCGAGCAGGGTGGCCATGCGCCGCTCGTCGCGCTGCGCGAGGTGCGCACCGAGGAGGTCGTCGACCGCCGCGGCGTACGCGTCGGGGTCGTGATCCCGCAGGGCGGCCACCGCACGCGCGTGCTCGGGGGCGGTGGCGTGCGGGGGCGCGAACGCGGCTAGGGAGTCGGCCAGGTCGTCGAGCCGCTCGGCCGCCTCACGCGGGGAACCGTTCTCGTCGAAGGCGAGAACGGCGGCCGCGAGCTGTTCGGCGGCGGCGACGTCCGGCACCGACACCGGCGATCCCGGGTGTAGGAACAGCACGTCGTGGCGCAGCGCCGCGACGGATCGCGCGGCGGCGCCGATGTCGGTGAGGGCCTGCGACAGCGTGGCGAGCTCGTCCGGGTTCTGCGGCGTGGGCAGGTCCAGCGCGGCACAGTCGGTGTCGACCCCGACGAGCCGCTCGCCCAGCTCGAAGTGCGTGAGCACGACGCGCAGCTCGACGGCGGTCTCGGGTTCGTGGTCGCCGACGCGCAGCTGGCGCAGCACGGGCTCGACGTCGCGCTGGACCGGGGAGCGGAAGTAGCTGCGCGCGCGACCACCGGCGTCGAGGAACTCCAGGTAGGCGACGAGCGCATCAACCGCGTTCTCCGGCAGCGGGCCCACCGCGCGTACCGGCGGGTTGCCCCGACCGTCGTCGATCGTCGTCAGGGCCTGCGCGGTCGACTGCACGAGACTGTCGAACTCGGACCGGCGCCTGCCGTGCACGAGATCGCCCAGCAGCTCCCAGATCCACGGCTCGCTCCGGGCACCGAGCACGGTCAGCGCGCGCTGCACGCACTGCGCGATGGCCGTGACGGCGGCCCGGCGCTCGGCGTCCACCTCACCGAGCAGGCCGGCGATCAGCTCGACGCCCGCGGAGCTCGCGCGCGCCGCGGTGGCGCACAGCTTTTCCACCTCGACGGCGGGCGGGAACGCCGCGGGGTCGGGCAGCTGCTGGGTGCCCCGCGCCCGCCGCGCGGGAGTCGACATGGCGAGCAGGCCGCGGAGCCGGTGCAGGTCGGCGGGCGGGAGCGTGGGCAGGGCGTCGACCACCCGGTCGACGACGGCGGCAGGCAGCACGCCGCGCAGCGCCGCGAGGGAGCCGGCGTCCGAGGCGGTGACGATCACCCGGCGGCCGTCGTCCACCAGCGCCGCGACCGTGGCGGCCACCTCGGCGGGCTCGACGTCGTCGAGGACCATCAGGGGGTTCTCGCGGATCGCGGCGACCACCGAGCCGGGCTCGTCCACCGGGTGCCGCGGCAGCGGGGGCAGCTCGCCCGCGCCGACCGTCGTCAGGCTCGCAGCGAGACGGCGCAGGCCCGGCAGCGGGGCGCCCGTGGAGGTAGCACGGCGGATCTGCTCGTACGCGAACGCCGCGGCACGGTCCGACCCCGCCGCACCGAACCGGTCGACGACGGCCATGAAGCCCTCGTCGTCGCTCGGGCCCGGCCCGATTTCCAGCATTCGGTCACCTCCGCCCGCTTCGACGCCACTGAGGCGATGGTCACTGTTCGTATCGCAGGGCTGCACGTTATGTTGCAGCCCTGCTGGCGCATCCTCAACGGACCGGCGCCGAGAGGCCACTCCTTGCGACGTCCGGATCGCTCAATCGATTCACATTCCCCACTTCTGACGACGCTCTCTCGGCGCTCCGAGACAGTCTGATGTCGTTGCGGTGACAGGTACGCCGGGCGGCCCACTCCGGACGGTGAACGGTGCGGCCGCACAGCCGCACCGTCCACGCGTCTCCCTGTCGTCAGCGGGTGGCCACTCCCTCTGCGGCCGGTGTGTCCGTCGGCCGCAGGTCGGACTCCTCGTCGGCGTGGTAGTCGAGCGGAGACGTGGTGTCGACGCCCTCCGACACCCGCCGGGCACGCAGCACGGGCGTGAGGACCACGGCGACCACCAGGTTGACCACCAGCGCCACGAAACCGACGTAGATCTGGACCTGCGAACCGCCGAACGGGTGCCAACCGAGCAGGGTCAGCTTGTCGAGCGCGAGCGCGGAACCGCCGAAGTGCGCACGGCCGGCTGCGGGGTTCGGGATGAGGTAGAGGAGATAGAGGCCGTACCCCATGCCGACCGCCCACCCGGCGACCAGCGCCCACCGGTGCAGCCACCGTGTGTAGAGCGCGATGGCGACGGCGGGCAGCGTCTGCAGAATGATCACGCCGCCGATGAGCTGCAGGTCGATGGAGAACTGCGGGTCGACCGCGATGATGAAGAGGATCGCACCGAACTTGACCACCAGCGAGGCGAGCTTGGCCTGCTTCGCCTCCTGCGCCGGCGTGGCGTCGCGCTTCAGGTACTCCTTGTAGATGTTGCGGGTCCAGAGGTTCGCCGCGGCGATCGACATGATCGCCGCGGGCACCAGGGCGCCGATCCCGATGGCGGCGAAGGCGATGCCCGCGAACAAGCTGTTGAACTGCTGGTCGAACAGCACCGGGATGATCGTGTTGGTGTCGGGCCGGCCGGTGGCGTTGTTGGTGATCGGCTTGGCCCCCGCGGCGATCGCCACGTAGCCCAGGAGCGCCAGCAGTCCGAGCAGCAACGAGTAGGCCGGCAGCGCCATCATGTTGCGCTTGAGCACGTTGCGGCCGCGGGAGGCGAGAACACCCGTGAGCGAGTGCGGGTAGAGGAACAGCGCGAGCGCCGACCCCAGCGCGAGGGTGATGTACTGCAGCTGGTTGTTCGCCGTGAGCAGGATCGAGCCCTGCGGCCGACCGGTGACCGGGTTGGGCTGGGAGAGCTTGTCCGAGGCCGCCCCGAACACCGCGCTCCAACCCCCGAGCTTCGCCGGCAGGTAGATCACGGCCACCAGGATCACGATGTAGATCAGGATGTCCTTGACGAACGCGATGAGCGCGGGCGCCCGCAGCCCCGACTGGTAGGTGTAGACCGCGAGGATCACGAACGCGATCAGGAGCGGCAGGTGCCCGGCGACGCCGGTGGCGTTGAGGCCCATGGTGCGCAGCACCGCCTCCATGCCGACGAGCTGCAGCGCGATGTAGGGCATCGTGGCCACCAGCCCGGTGATCGCGACCAGCAACGCGAGCAACGGACTGCCGTAGCGCCCGCGCACGAAGTCGGCCGGGGTGACGTAGCCGTGCACCCGCGAGACCGACCACAGCCGCAGCACCGGCAGGAACACGATGGGGTAGAGGACGACCGTGTAGGGCAGGGCGTAGAAGCCCAGCGCCCCGGCGCCGAAGAGGAGCGCCGGCACCGCGACGAACGTGTACGCGGTGTAGATGTCGCCGCCGATCAGGAACCAGGTGATCCAGGCGCCGAACTTGCGCCCGCCAAGGCCCCACTCGTCGAGATGCTCCAGCGACTCGGCCCGCCGCCACCGCGACGCGAGGAAGCCCATCACGCTGACCACGCCGAACAGCACGCCGAACACCACGAGCTCGAACCACTGGATCATCGGGCCAGGCTCCCGCCCGCGGTGCCCTCGTCCAGTTCGTCCACGTCCGGCGCGACGCCGGGAGCCACGGGCCCGTCGTCGCGCGTCTTGAGGTAGACCACGGCGACGGCGAGGACGCCGACCGGCACGAAGGCGAACTGGATCCAGTAGAAGAACGGCATGCCGAACAACCGCGGTTCGTCGGCGTTGATCCACGGCGTGATGAGCATGAGGAACGGGAGCAGCAACAGCAGGTTCCACGGGCTCAACCGCAAGCCCCCACCCGCATCCACGCCCGACTTCGGCTCCGACACAACCCCTCCCCCTGCTCGACGACCTCGTCGCAGGGGATGTTAGGACCGGCCACCGACATTCACCGGGATCGAGACCGAACGGCGACACCCCTCACCGTTGAGGGGTGTCGCCCGGCGACCCGGGAGTCGGTCAGCCGACCCCGAGACGCAGCTTGAGGGCGTCGAGCTCGTCGCGCATCGACGTCGGCAGCGACGGCCCGATCTTGTCGAACCACTCCTCGATGAGCGGGATCTCGGCCTTCCACTCCTCGACGTCCACCGCGAGGGCGGCCTCGATGTCCGCGCGCGGGGCGTCGAGGCCGTCGAGGTCGATCTGATCCGCGGTCGGCACGTGCCCGATCGGCGTCTCCTCCGCGGTGGCCTTGCCCTCGATGCGCTCGATGGCCCACTTGAGCACGCGGCCGTTCTCGCCGAAGCCGGGCCACAGGAACCGGCCGTCGTCGCCGCGGCGGAACCAGTTGACGTAGAAGATCTTCGGCAGCTTGGTCGCGTCGGCGCCCTTGCCGACGTCGATCCAGTGCTGGAAGTAGTCGCCCACGTTGTAGCCGATGAACGGCAGCATCGCCATCGGGTCGCGGCGGACCTGCCCGAGCCCGCCGCTGGCCGCCGCGGTCTTCTCGCTCGACAGGGTCGCCCCCATGAACGTGCCGTGCTGCCAGTCGCGCGACTCGGTGACCAGCGGGATCGTCTCCTTGCGCCGACCGCCGAAGAAGATCGCCGAGATTGGGACGCCGTTCGGGTCGTCCCACTCGGGGGCGAGCACCGGGCACTGTGCCATCGGCGTGCAGTACCGCGAGTTCGCGTGGCTGGAGTCCTCACCCGACTCCGGCGTCCAGTCCTGCCTCTTCCACGAGGTGGCATGGGCGGGCTCGTTCTCCATGCCCTCCCACCAGATGTCGCCGTCGTCGGTCAGCGCGACGTTGGTGAACAGCGAATTGCCGCGCTCGATGGTGCGCATCGCATTCGGGTTGGTCTTCCAGTTGGTGCCCGGCGCGACACCGAAGAAACCGAACTCGGGGTTCACCGCTCGGAGCCGGCCGTCGTCGCCGAAACGCATCCAGGCGATGTCGTCGCCGAGCGTCTCCACCTTCCAGCCGGGAATCGTCGGCTCGAGCATGGCGAGGTTGGTCTTGCCGCACGCCGACGGAAAGGCCGCGGCGATGTAGTAGGTCTTCTTCTCCGGGCTGATGAGCTTGAGGATCAGCATGTGCTCGGCGAGCCAGCCCTCGTCGCGCGCCATCGCCGACGCGATCCGCAGCGAGTAGCACTTCTTGCCCAGCAGGGCGTTGCCGCCGTACCCGGAGCCGAAGCTCCAGATCAGGCGCTCCTCGGGGAAGTGCGAGATGTACTTGGTCTCGTTGCACGGCCACGCGACGTCGTCCTGGCCGGGCTCGAGCGGGGCGCCGAGCGAGTGCAGCGCGGGGACGAAGTCGTCGCCTGCCGGGCCGTCGAACAACGGCAGCACCGAGGCGCCCATCCGCGTCATGATCTTCATCGACGCGACCACGTACTCGGAGTCGGTGATCTCCACCCCGAGCATCGGCCGCTCGGCCGTGGTCGGGCCCATGCAGAACGGGACGACGTACATGGTCCGGCCGCGCATGCACCCCCGGTACAGCTCGGTCATGACCGCCTTCATCTCGGCCGGATCACGCCAGTTGTTGGTGACGCCGGCGTCGGACTCCAGCAGGGAACAGATGTAGGTGCGCTCCTCGACCCGCGCGACGTCGTCGGGATCGGACGCGGCCCAGAAGGAGTTCGGCTTGGCCGCGAGCCGGACGAACGTGCCCGCCTCGACGAGGCTGGTCGTCACCCGCTCCCACTCCTCGTCCGACCCGTCGCACCAGACGATCCGGTCCGGCGTGGTCAGCTCGGCCACCTCGCGCACCCATGACAGCAGGCGCGCGTTCGCAGTCGGGGCTTCGTCGATCCCTGGCACGGTCGCTGCGGTCATGGGCTGCCTCCTGGATGGCCGGGCGCGCTGGCCCGACCTCGGGAACGCTGACGCGCACCCGCTGCTGGACTAGCGGGTGAGCCGGTGCTTGATGTGTCCGAAACCGTACCTGCGGCCTCGCGCTCCATGTACGCCCCGCAACTGTCGGCTCACTCACAGGACCGATGAAGAAATCGATTCAGTACATACGCTCGCGTTTGCGTAACTCACCCGTCGGAGCACGGGAGGTCACAGTTCAGTCCACCGTCGCGGGGGACTGTTTCGTGCCCCTTGCGGGTACTTCACGGCAACGCGACGCTATCGAGACGCACCGTGCGCCGTCGCCCGGGCGAGACCGGAGGGTGAAGAGCGATGGGTGAAGACCGATGACCGATACCGCTGAGTACATCACGCTGCTGGTGATCTCGGTCGCCATCACGATCGCCGTGGGGCGCGTGCTGTCGATGTCCGGCCGGCCCTTCCTCCAGGAGGTGTTCGAGGACGAGAAGGTGACCAGCTCGGTCAACCGGCTGCTGTCGGTCCTGTTCCACCTGATCACCATCGGCGTCCTGACGATCATCTCGGTGTGGCAGATCGACGTCGGCTCACAGCTGCAGAACATGGTCTTCAAGATCGGCATCGTGCTGATCGTGCTCGGGATCGCCTACGGGATCTCGATGCTGGTGCTCATCCGGGTCCGCCAGCAGCGCCGTGCCGACCAGATCTCCGAAGAGGTCCAGCT
The DNA here is from genome assembly GCF_031845345.1 of Pseudonocardia charpentierae. Taxonomy (NCBI): domain Bacteria; kingdom Bacillati; phylum Actinomycetota; class Actinomycetes; order Pseudonocardiales; family Pseudonocardiaceae; genus Pseudonocardia; species Pseudonocardia charpentierae. The sequence goes on from NZ_JAVREJ010000001.1 coordinate 374,298, forward strand.
GAAGCTGGCCGACGGCGGCATCAGCACGCACCCGGTGAGCACCCAGACCGCGCACCCCGTCCAGCCCGTCGTTCCGCCGAACGGCCTGTAACCCTCCACTCCGGGTCTCGTCACACACGAGAGCGGCGTTCGTCAGATCCGATCTGACGGACGCCGCTCTCGTTCGTCGCGGCTCGTCTCAGCGGCGGCGCAGGCCGACGACCACGGTGGCGGCGACACCGACCAGGGCCACCGCGGCGACGACCGACGCCACCGCGGAGCCGTGCACGAAGGCGGCCGTCGCCGCGTCGACCAGCCGCTGACCTTCGAGGCCGCCGACGCGGTCACCGAGCGCGACCGCGCCGCTGAGGGTCTTCCGGGCCTCGACGGCGAACACCGGCCCGATGCTGGTGGGCACGTCCAGAGTCCGCGCGTAGGCCGCTCCGAGAACGCTGCCCAGCACCGCGGTACCGAGCACCGCGCCCACCTCGTAGGCGGTCTCCGACACGGCCGATGCCGATCCCGCCCGCTGCGGCGGGGCCGAGGCGAGGATCGCGTCGTTGGTCAGGGTCTCCGACAGGCCGATCCCCGCGCCGATCAGCACAGAAGCTGCGACCGCCGCGCCGACGCCGTCCAGCAGGAGGACGACGACGTAGCCGGACGCTGCCAGCAGCAGGCCGACCGGGACGAGCACCCGGAACGGCGCGTACCGCGCGAGCCGCGCCGCCCCAACGCCCGCCACCATGGTCACGATCGACCCCGGGACGAGCAGCAGGCCCGCGTGCAGCGGGGAGAGCCCGGCCACCAGCTGCAGGTACTGCGTCAGCAGGAACAGCAGGCCGGTGTAGGCGAACATCGTGGTGGCGTTGGCCAGCGCGGCCACCCGGAACAGCGGCGCCGCGAACAGTTCGACGTCGAGCAGCGGCTCACGACCGGCCCGGAGCCGGGCGCGGGCCCGCGCGACGAACGCCCAGCCCGCCACGGCCGCGACGACGAGCAGCGCGAGGGCGAGCGGGACGTCGCTGCTGCCGAACGCCTTCACGCCCAGCACGAACGCGATCATGGTCATCATCGAGAGGACCAGGCCCAGCAGGTCGAGCCTGCCGGCGGCAGCGGCCCGGGACTCCTGCAGCAGCAGGGGCGCGAGGACCAGCAACGCCACCATCACCGGCACGTTGACCAGGAACACCGATCCCCACCAGGCGTGCTCCAGCAGCACGCCGCCGAGCACCGGGCCGAGCGCCGCACCCGCCGCGAACCCGGTCGCCCAGATCGCGAGGGCGAGACGGCGCTGGGTGCGGTCGACGAACAGGGTCCGGAGCAGCGCCAACGTGGAGGGCATCAGCATCGCGCCGAAGACCCCGAGCAGTGCGCGGGCCGCGACGAGGTGTGCCGCGCCCGTCGCGAACGCCGCGGCGGCCGAGACCGCACCGAAGCCGGCGACGCCGATCAGCAGCAGGCGGCGCCTGCCGATCCGGTCGCCGAGCGTGCCCATCGTGACCAGGAGCCCGGCCAGCGCGAGCGGGTAGACGTCGACGATCCACAGCAGCTCGGTCGCGCCCGGCGCGAGCGCGGCACTGATCGCGGGGAGCGCGAAGCTGAGCACCGTGTTGTCGACGGCGACGAGCAGGGTCGGCAGGAACAGCACGGCCAGCCCGAACCACTCACGGCGGCCGGCGCGCGGCGGCGACGACCGGGTGGGGGCGGACAGGGAGACGGCAGACATCGGACATTCCTTCGGATCAGGTACCACACGTACTGTACCGTCCAGACGGTATAGTCGATGGTGATATTCCCCGCCGCGCTCCTGCCTAGACTCGGCTGATGGCGAGCGCCCGTGATCGCGTCCTCGACGCCTACGAGACGCTCCTCATCGAGACGGGCCCCGGCGCCGCCACGCTCGACGCCGTGGCCGCTGCCGCGAACGTGTCCAAGGGCGGCCTGCTGTACCACTTCGCGTCGAAGGACGCGCTGGCCGCGGGCTTGCTGGCCCGGCTGCGGGAGCGCAGCGCGTCCGACGCCGACGCGATCCGTGCCGCCGACGGGGCCACGGCCTACTACTTGCGCACCTCCGCGCCCGGCGGCGGCATCCCCGGCGGTCTGACCCGCACCTACCTCGCGGCGCTGCGGGTGGCCGAGCACGCGCGTGACGCCACGGCCGTCCGCGACGCGCTGGCCGCCGTCGACGCCGACGCCCTCGGCGCGTTGCGCGACCGGCTCGGCGACCCGGTGCTCGCCTGGATGGTCCAGCTCGTCGGCGACGGGCTCTACCTGCGCACGCTCATCGGCACCCCGCTGCCCGAGGGCCTGTCCGTGGACGACCTGCTCGCCCGGCTCCGTCCCCAGCTACCGGCCGAGAGCTGAGCCGTTAGGGACGCAGGGCGACGGCGATCGGGACGGGGTCGTACGGCCACCACGCCGCCTCGACCACAAAGCGGGCGAACAGCCATGCGACTACCCGGTCGGCGTCGACGCCGGCCAGTGCGGCCATCCGCCGCGCGAACCCGCGCGGGTCGGCGGTGAGCCGGAGCGGATCGTTCAGCAGGTGCTGCACCACGTCGTAGGCGGGATCGCCGACGTAGGGCTTCGGGTCGATGACGAGCCACGGCTCCCGGCGGGCGGCGAGCACGTTCTCCGCGTGCAGGTCCGTGGCCAGGAGGACCCGGTCGGTCGCGTCCCGCGGTAGGTCGCCGAACAGCGCGAGCCCGTCGCGGACGAGCCCGTGATCGAGGTGGCCGATCTCGGGCTGCGCCTGCTCGATCCAGGCGTCGCACATCACGTGCAGCGGGCGGAACGGGTGGCCGGCGCCGGGGTCGACCCACAGCCGCCGCAAGAGCCCGGCGAGTACCCGGTCCTGCTCCGGACCGTCCAGCAGGGACAGCGGTGTGCCGGGCGTCGCCGGCTCCAGCAGCAGGGCCGACGTCTCTCCCGCCGCGAAGGCGTCGAGCAGCCGCACGGCGCCGTGCCCGTCCCAGACCCGCAGCCCGGCCGCCTCGTCACGGGCCTCGTCGTGCACCCAGCCGGCCTTGAGCACGACGCCCCCGTGGCCCGCGCTCACGGCCGGCGCGACCCACGAGCACTCCCCGCCCGGCTCGAACGGTGGCCCGAGCTCCAGCGACCACCGCCGCGCCAGGCCCGCGACGAGGTCCGGGAGCGCGGCGAGCCACCCGCCCCGGTCGGCGGAGTGCGCGGCCAGGCGGGCCGGGATCGGGAACGCCGCCACGCGCGGACGTCAGCGGCTCGGGGACACCGACGACATGTTCAGCTCCGGCACGCGCATCGGGGGCATCGCCACCCGGGTGAACCAGTCCTTCCACTCCCGCGGCAGGGTCCGCTCGGTGGCACCGATCTCGGTCGCCTGTCGCACGACGTCCAGGGGCGAGTGGTTGAACCGGAAGTTGTGGTCGACCTCGGCCACCACCTCGCCGTTCTCCACCAGGTAGACGCCGTCGCGGGTGAGGCCGGTGAGCAACAGCGTGGCGGGGTCGACCTCGCGGATGTACCAAAGACAGGTCAGCAGGAGACCGCGTCTCGTGCGGGAGACCATATCGGCCAGCGACGCCGTCGATCCGCCCGTGAGCAGCAGGTTGTCGCCGGGAGGGGCGAACTCCGTGCCGAAGTCGGCAGCCTCGGGCCGGCTGTAGGCCAGCTCGCCCACCGCACCGCCGCGGAGCCACTCGACGCGCCTCGCGGGCGCTCCGTTGTCGAACACGCTGACCCCGTCGCCCGAGTGCAGGGCGGTGACGAACGGCGCGTACTCGAGCCCGGCCGCGGACGGGTCGCTCGCCAGGGTCAGCGGGTGGTCCGTGAGCCGCTCCCCGACGCGCGGCCCGTCCGGCCCGGCGAAGGCGCTGCGGCCCTCCTGCGCCGGCCGCCCACCCATCGACCAGGCGAGCATGAGCAGGAAGTCCGACACCGCGGACGGCGGCAGGAGCGTCTCGTAGCGACCGGCCGGCAGGCTCACCCGGCGGCGGCCCCACCCGAGCCGGGCGGTGGCGTCCGCCGCGAGCGCGACGACGTCGACGTCGGTGAAGTCGGTGGTCGACATGCCCGTCCACGCCGAGCCGTCGAGATCCGGGGTCTTGACGTTGAGCTCGATCGAGCCCGTCGGCTGCACCCACCGCCTGCGCACGCCCGTCGACGTGCCGAGCCAGACGGTGGTGAGGTCGTGGGAGGCGAAGCCGTAGTGGCGCTGTGGGCCGTCCAGGACGTCGGCGAGGCCCGTGACCAGCCGGTCGAACACCCCGATCGACGTCTCGGCGGGGCCGTCCGACCACGCCGGGTCGTCCCCGCCGGGTTCCGGGAGCAGCGCGACGTCGCGCGCCGGCCCGGCTTCACGGGCGGCGTGGCGGGCCGCCGCGACCAGGTCGTCGACCGCCGCGGGACCCGACGGAGGAGCCCCGGAGCTGACGACCCCGACGGCGGTTCCACCCTCGACGACCTCCAGGGCGACCACCGCGACCTCCTGCGCGGTGATGTGGCCGTTCGTGGTCATCGTGGAGTTGGCCCAGCGCAGCACGGCCTCACTCGTCTGCGTGACGACAACGGCACGCCCGGCCCCGACCGGGCCGGCCAGGGCCCGCTCGACGATCTCCTGTGGTCGCACCGGCACTACGCCTCCGCACGGGTGTTGAGCACGTTGACCTGCCGGAACAGTGCGGAGGGGCAGCCGTGGCCGACCGCCGCGCTCTGTCCCGGCTGCGCCTTGCCGCAGTTCATCGCCCCGAACAACCGCCACGTCGACGGGCCGCCGAGCCCGTCGAGCGATCCCCAGAAGTCGGTGGTGAGGGCCTGGTAGGCCACGTCGCGCAGCTGCCCGGCGAGCCTTCCGTCCCGGATGCGGAAGAACCGCTGGCCGGTGAACTGGAAGTTCGCCCGCTGCATGTCGATCGACCACGACCGGTCGCCCACGACGTAGATCCCGTCGTCCACGTCGGCGATCAGGTCGTCCGTCGCGCGGTCGACCGCCCGGTCCGGCTGCAGCGACACGTTCGCCATCCGCTGCAGCGGCACCCGGTGCGGGGAGTCGGCGAAGGCGCAGCCGTTGCTGCGGTCCAGGCCGAGGCGTGGGGCGAACGTGCGGTCGAGCTGGTAGCCGACCAGGATCCCGTCGCGCACCAGGTCCCACTCGCCGGTCGCGACCCCGTCGTCGTCGTAGCCGACCGTCGCCAGCCCGTGCGGGACGGTGCGATCGCCGGTGACGTGCATGAGCGGCGAGCCGTAGCGCAGGGCGCCGAGCAGGTCCGGCGTGGCGAAGCTGGTGCCCGCGTACGCGGCCTCGTACCCGATGGCCCGGTCGTACTCGGTGGCGTGTCCCACCGACTCGTGGATGGTCAGCCACAGGTTGGACGGGTCGATCACCAGGTCGTACCGGCCGGGCTCGACGGACGGGGCGATGGCCTTCTCAGCCAGCCACTCGGGCAGCCGGGCGAGCTCGTCGTCCCAGTCCCACCCGGTACCGGTCAGGTACTCCCAGCCGCGGGCGGCGGGCGGGGCGAGCGAGCTCATGGTCTCGAACCCGCCGCCGTGGTGGTCGACGGTGGTGACGGCGATCGACGGGGCCGTCCGGACCCGCTGCTGCAGCGTCGAGGTACCGGCCAGGTCGGCGTAGAACTTGTTCTCCCGCACCACCGCGAGCCCGGCCTCGACGTGGTCCACCGCAGGAGCGGCGAGCAGGCGCCGGGACCAGTCGGTCAGCACCGCGACCTTCTCGCCCGTCGGGACCGTCAGCGGGTCGATCGTGTAATCCGAACACCATTCGACCCCGCCGTGCACGGGCTCGGCGGCCCGCTCGACCCGCTCGCGGGCGAGCGGAGCCAGCGCCCGGGCCACGCCGACGGCCCGTTCCGCGGTCGCCGCGGCCCGTTCCGGCGTGAGATCCACGTGCGAGGCGAAGCCCCACGTGCCGTCGACGACCACCCGCACCGCGAGCCCCTCGACGGTGGAATCGACGACCCCCGTCACGCCGGCGTCGCGCAGCTCGACCGACTGCGACACGATCCGCTCGACCCGGACGTCGGCGTGTTCGGCGCCCAGCTCGCGGGCCCGGCTCAACGCGGCGTCCGCGAGCCGCGCGAGGGGCAGCGCACGGAAGGCAGGGTCGATCCTGGCTGGGTCGATCCTGCCCGGCTCGATCCTGCCCGGCTCGATCCGCTCGGTCATGACGGCACGCTAACCGGTTCTACGGACCGGGACCGAAGAGCCGTCCGAGCAACCCCGGCCACTCCGCCCGCACGCTGCCGGTGACCGGACCCGCCGCCGCGACGCCGGGCACCGGGTCCGTGTGCACGGCCCCGTCGGGACCGATCCGGAACACACGCTCTGCAACGCCGTCGGCGTCGAGGTCGGTGTGCACGAGCAGGTCCGCGCCGTCGGCTGTGAGCTCGGTGGTGAGCAGCGTGTCGGGCACACCGTCGCCGTCGGTGTCGACCGCCGGCTCGACGTCCACGTCGACTCCCGCGTTCTCGTCCGGGACGGCGTCCGGTCCCCGTAGTCGCGTCGATCGGTTGTCGTCCATTCTCTTCACCCTCCTGCGGCGAGTGCCTGTAGCTCCGTGTCGATCAGGTCGAGACGACACGCCACGAGCTCGTCCAGCTCCGCGGCCGCGACACGTTCGACGTCGATCAGCCGCCGGGCGAGCTCCGTGTCCAGTTCGGACTGCACGGCCATGACGACGTCGTCGGCCCATCGCCGCAGGCGTGCCCGGTCCGCCGCCGTCCGGTGGGCGCGCGCCGCCGTGGCCAGCAGGGCGAGAGCGATCCCGAGCGCCGACGGCAGCAGCGCGCGGCCCCCGAGTGCAGGCAGCCCGACCGCCGGGAGCACGGCTGCAGGTACCAGCGCCAGCCGCCAGGTTCCTCCCGTCACGCCGGCGAGCAGCGCTCGGGCGGCACTCGGCGGCGGATCCGGCCCGGGCAGGGTGATCGACGGGCGGCGGGCCAGCACCGTCACGACAGGCTCGAGGGCGCCCGCAGGCCCCGGCAGGGTTCCCGGAACACAGCGGGGAGCGGCGAGGCGGCGGAGTCCCGGGAGCACTGCCGTGATCCATCCCGCGACGACCCGGTCCACCAGGGCGCCCACAGCGGCCGCGGCGAGCGCCGGCACGGCGGCCCGCCCCGCCCGGTTCGCGTGGGCGACGTGGTGGCGCAGCTCGCGACCGAGCGACGCCAGCGCCGCCGCGAGCTCTGTGGACGCCGTCAGCCGGGAGGCCGTCAGGCTGTGGCGCAGCTCGACCCGGTGACCGCCGAGCAGCAGCGCCCGCACGGCCCGCAGCTCGGCGCGACGCGACCGGACGGCGTCGGCGTAGCGGTCCGGCGCGGCTCGGCGAGGCAGGGGAAATCCGGGCACAAGGGCGATCGTGGCGGCAGAAAGGGCGTCCGCGGGGCGAAACGGAACAACCGTGTGCAATCGCGAAGGCCGCAGGTTCCACACGCCCGTGCGAGCAACCGGAATGGAGGCCGGGCGTCTGACGGACGTCGGAAAAGATCACGGTCTGCACCGGGAGGAGGGACCGAGCGCACGGGCGGGTGGTGTCCCCATCAGCCCGCATCTGCCCCCGCACGTGGGTCGTTGCCCCGACGGAGTGGACCTGCATGGAGGTTGAGTGAGCGCCATATCACCCCCCCGACCGGTTGTTCCGGCCCTGCTGCCGGATGGCCCGGGGTACGCCGCAGCGCGGCGCATGCTGCGCCGCCGCCCACGTCCGCGCCCCCAGCCGCGGCGGTCGGCGTTCCCGGCGGTCAGCGTCGTCGTGCCGACCCGCAACGAGGCGCGCAACCTCGAGGTCGTCCTGCCCGCGATCGCCGCGGTCCGCCCTGCCGTGCACGAGATCATCGTGGTCGACGGCCACTCGTCCGACGACTCGATCGGCGCCGCCCGGCGCACCCTGCCCTGGGTACGGGCGATCACCCAGACCCGCAAGGGCAAAGGCAACGCCATGGCCTGCGGCTTCGCCGCCGCCACCGGCGACGTCATCGTCATGTTCGACGCCGACGGCTCCGCCGACCCCACCGAGATCCCCGCCTTCGTCAACGCCCTCGTCGCCGGCGCCGACTTCGCCAAAGGCTCCCGATTCGCCCCCGGCGGCGGCAGCGACGACATCACCCTGCTCCGCCGCAGCGGCAACGCCGGCCTCAACGGCGTCGCCAACGCCCTGTTCGGCACCAGCTACACCGACCTCTGCTACGGCTACAACGCCTTCTGGGCCGACCTGCTCCCCCTCCTCGACCTCCCCGACCCCGCCGCCCCCGCACCCACCGACGGCATGCTCTGGGGCGACGGCTTCGAAATCGAGACCGTCCTCAACTGCCGCATCGCCGCCGCCGGACTCCGCATCACCGAAGTCCCCTCCGTCGAACGCCAACGGATCTTCGGAGAGACCAACCTGCGGACCTTCGCGGACGGCACCCGGGTGCTGCGTACCCTTCTTTCCGAGCACCGGCGGGCCGACCGCCGGAAGGCGGCCCGCTCGGGGCACTGATCCGTGCGGGTCCCCGCAGCCGTATCCCGAGGAGGACCCCGCACGTGACCAGCCCGGCCCCCGTCCTGCCGCGGGCGACCGTCGTGATCTGCGTCTACACCGAGAAGCGGTGGGACGACATCGTCGCGGCCGTCGGATCCGTGGCGGCGCAGGACGTCCGTGCCGCCGAGGTGCTCGTGGTCGTCGACCACAACCCCGCCCTGCTTGAGCGCGCCCGCGCAGAGTTCGGCGCCGGATCCGACGGGCATGTTCGGGTGCTGGCCAACGCGCACCGGCAGGGCCTGTCCGGAGCACGCAACACCGCCGTCGCGGCCGCCTCCGGTGACGTGGTGGTCTTCCTCGACGACGACGCCGCGGCCCGACCGGGCTGGCTGCGCGCGCTGCTCACGCCGTACGCCGACCCGGATGTCGTCGCCGTCGGCGGCGTGGCGCACCCGCGGTTCCCCGACACGCGCCCCGGTCTGCTGCCCACCGGGGGAAGCAGCGCCGACGCGACCGGCGAGCTCGACTGGGTCGTCGGCTGCACCTACACCGGCCAGCCCACCGAGCGTGCCGAGGTGCGCAACCTGATGGGCTGCAACATGTCGGTGCGCCGCGAGGTGTTCGCCCGGGTCGGGGGCTTCGCCGAGGACCTCGGCCGGATCGGGCGCAATCCGTTGGGCTGCGAGGAGACCGAGCTCTGCATCCGGATCCGGCAGACCTACCGGCGGATGGGCCGCGATGCGCGCGTCGTGTTCGAACCCGCCGCGCAGGTCGACCACCGGGTGAGCGGGGATCGGGTGCGGTGGGCGTACCTGCGGCGGCGTAGCTGGTCGGAGGGGTTGTCGAAGGCCGCGGTGTCGCGGCTGGTCGGCAGCGACGACGCCCTGTCCACCGAGCGCGCCTACGTGGCGACGGTCCTCCCCGGAGCGGTCGCCCGCGAGCTGCGGGCGGGACGGCCTACTTCGGCGCTGGCGATCGTGACGGCGCTGACCGCGACCGCTGCGGGGTACCTGCGCGGACGGCTGCCCGGAGCGACGGCGGCGGTGCGGCTGCCGGCAGCGGACGGCGCGCCGACCGCGCTCGCGACGAACCGGACCGGCGGTGTCTGAGCAGGTGTCGGTGGACCAGCAGGCAGGCGCGAGCACGGCGTCCGACGAGGCCGGCACCCACCGGCGCATCACCAGCTTCGTCCAACAGCGGAACCGGCTGACCGAGGGGCAGACGCACGCCTGGGATCGGCTCTGGACGGCGTTCGGCCTCGACGTCGCCGACGTCGTCTCCGGTCTGGTGCCCTACGACCCGCCCGCCTGGTTCGGGCGTCGCGCCCCGCTGGTGCTGGAGATCGGCTCGGGCACCGGCGAGTCGACCGCTCTGCAAGCCGCTGCAGCGCCGGAGGTCGACCACCTCGCCGTCGAGGTCTTCGAGCCGGGACTGGCCCAGCTGCTGATGCGCATCGACGAGGCCGGCCTGACGAACCTGCGGCTGCTCCGCGGCGACGCCGTCGACCTGCTGCGCGAGCGCGTGCCGCCCGGTTCACTGACCGAGGTGCGGATCTTCTTCCCCGATCCGTGGCCGAAACGGCGGCACCACAAGCGTCGCCTCGTGCAGCCCGCCTTCGTCACGCTCGTCGCGTCCCGCCTGGCTCCCGGCGGCGTGCTGCACCTCGCGACGGACTGGGCCCACTACGCCGCTCAGATGCGGGCGGTGTGTTCGGGCGAGCCGCTGCTGGAGAACACCTCCACCGCCGCCGACGGCTGGACCCCCCAGCCGGCGGGACGCCCGGAGACCAAGTTTGAGCGTCGAGCGCTGGCGGAGGGCCGTGACGTGCGGGATCTCGTGTTCCGGCGGATCTCCGCTCCGCACCCGCAGCCCCCGAACTGACGGCGGGACTACGCTTTCCGGCATGGCCCTCCCCACCCCCGCGGCATGACCGCTGACGTTTCCGCGCGGCCGGACCGTGTGCTGCTGGTCTGGGACGCCCCCAACATGGACATGAGCCTCGGCTCGCTGCTGGGGGCGCGTCCGACGTCGGCGTTCCGGCCACGGTTCGACGCCGTCGGCCGCTGGTTGCTGGACGTCGCCGGACCGGACGCGGTCGCCGAGGCGTGCGTGTTCACCAACGTCGTGCCCGGCAGCACCGAGGTGGTGCGGCCATGGGTGGAGGCACTGCGCAACGTCGGCTTCGCGGTCTTCGCCAAGCCGAAGGTCACCGACGACAGCGACGTCGACGACGACATGCTCGCCCACATCGACCTGCGCGCGACCGAGGGCGGGCTGTCGCACGTCGTCGTGGCGTCGGGCGACGGACGGGCGTTCCGGCAGCCGCTCGAGACGCTCGTCGCCAAGGGCACGTGCGTGACGGTCATCGGGTTCCGCGAGTACGCGAACTTCGCGCTGGCCTCCGAGGTGATCGAGTTCCTCGACCTGGAGGAGATCGACGGAGTGTTCCGCGAGCCGTTGCCGCGGATGACGCTCGAGACCCTGCCGGACGTGGGGGCCTGGCTGCCGCCGTTCCGCTCGCTGCGGTCGTTGCTTGAGCCCCGGCGGTGACGACCACGCGGTACACCGCGCCGGTGGTGTTGCCGTGCGACCCCGCCTGCTCGGTGCTCCGCAACGGTGCCGTCGACGTCGCCGACGGCCGGATCACCTGGGTGGGGCCCGTCGCGGAGGCTCCGCCCCTTGCCGGTCCGGTCCGCGAACTGCCCGGGGTGCTCATGCCCGGGCTAGTCAACACCCACTGCCACACACCGATGCTGCTGCTGCGCGGGATGGGCGGCGACCTGCCGCTGCTGCGCTGGCTGCACGAGGTCATGTGGCCTGCCGAGGGCCGGCTGACGGCGTCGGACGTGCGGACCGGCATGACGTCGGGCTGCATCGAGCTGCTGCGCACGGGCACGACCACGAGCGTCGAGATGTACTTCTTCACCGACGCGGTGGTCGACGCCGTACTGGCGGTCGGCTCCCGGGTGCTGCTGACGCCCGGTGTGATCGCCGCGCCCGGCTGGGACCGGCTCGGCAGCTGGCAGGCCATGCGCAACGGCATCTCCCGTCGCATCGACCGTGACGGTCTGCGCTACGGCCCGGGCGAGCGGGTGGAGCTGGGGTACGGGCCGCACGCGGCGTACACGCTGCCGACCGAGGCGCTGCAGTCGGTCGCCGAGCACGCCCGCGAGCGAGGGGCGCTGCTGCACATCCACCTGGCCGAGACCGTGGAGGAGGACGCTGCGCTGCGCGCCGAGCACGGCTCGGTGGCCGCGCTGCTGGATCGGCTGGGCGTGTTCGGTGGGCGCGTTCTCGCCGCACACGGCGTGCAGCTGTCCGACTCCGACATCGGGCTGCTGGCCGCACGCGGGGCCGCGGTGGCGCACTGCCCGGGGTCGAACGCGAAGCTCGCCGCGGGCGTCGCCCGCGTGTCCGCGCTGCGCAGGGCGGGGGTCCGGGTGGGGCTGGGGACGGACGGCCCGGCGTCGGGCGACGACCTCGACCTCTGGAACCAGGCCCGGCTCGCCGGCCTCTTCGCGCGGGTGACCACCGGCGACGCGGCGGCGCTGACGGCCCGCGAGCTGCTACTGATGGCCACGCGCGACGGTGCGGCAGCCATCGGCCGCGACGACCTCGGCGCCCTGGAACCGGGCCGCTGGGCGGACCTCGTGCACGTCGACCTGGCCGACCCCGCGTTCGTCGACCCCGCCGACGACGCCCAGCTGCTGTCGAACCTGGTGTGGGCGGGCGGCGCACGGCTGGTGCGCGACGTCTGGGTGGCGGGGGACCAGGTGCTGTCCGACGGCGACCCGACCCGGGTCGACCGCGCCGCCGCCACCCGCGACCTCCGCGAGATCGCCGCCCGCCTCCACGCCTGACCCGCGAGTCGGCACGTTCGTCAGCGCGAGTCCGCGTGTTCGTCAGCGCGAGTCGGCACGTTCACCGGCGCGAGTCGGCACATTCGCCAGCGCGAGTCGGCACATTCACCGGCGCGAATCCGCGTGTTCGGCAGGAAGACCCGATTCGGCGACTCTCACCGCGTACGGCGTTCGCGATGCCGGCGGGGCCGCAGCGCACCCGGCGTCCGACCGCGTATGTCCACACCTCGGGCGATGAACGCCTCGTCGAGCTCCTTCTCGAGGCGGGAGCCCGCCTGTAGATCGTCCGTGTCGGCGTCGACCATGCGCCACCCTCGCCGCTTCAGGTCGCCACGCCGCTCGTCGTCGGCCTCTTCCTTGTCGACGTGCGCGGCGTAACCGTTGTACTCAAGGCCGATCTTCAGTTCTCGCCAGCCGAGGTCCAGGCGGTACAGCTCGCGGCCATCGATGTCGAGAACCGGCAGGTTCGCCTCCGGAATCGGGAACCCCAGGTCGACGACGCGCCAGAGAAGCCAACTCTCCGGTGGAGATTCGGCACGGCCGGTCGCCAGGTCGATCAAACGAGTTCCAATGCGGGTGCCGCGCGGATCGGGCCTCGTCGCAATCAGATCGCGGATCCGGCGACGCATGCGCTCGCGGTCCGGCGGCGCCGCGCGGGCGAGCGCTTCGTCGAGTAGAGCGAGTGCACTCCACGGTGCGGTGGTGCAGGCGAGATCGGCGAGGACGCGATCGATGCCGAGGACCGGGAGCCCGAACTGCACCTCCCGATCCACGTCGAGAAAAGCGCCGTTGTGCACGACGATCCCCGGCCGTGATCGCTTACGCGTCTCGTACGGCACCACGACATGCACGGGAGTCGGTGCGACTGCTGTCAGTCCGTGCAGGAAAGCCGCAGATCCTCCGGTCACGAGCGCCTGAGGTCCAATCGCGAGCCGGGCGGCGCTGACGATCGTCAGCGGTTCGGCGGCGCGGCGCGCGTCCACGACGACCCCGCGCCACGGCGACAGGACCTCGCCGTGGGCGAGGGCGCTGTCCACGCCATGACGACCGAACAGTTGAACAGCCTCGCTGCGGAGGCAGGCACCGTGAAGGCCCGGGAGGTGAATTGGCATGTGCTGCACGCTTGCCCAGTCGCACGTCACGCGGAGCCGTTCGAGACAATCTGTGGACAGCCTCTGAGAATGGGGACAACTCAGTCCGCGTTCCTGCTCATTCGGCCTGACGAACGTGCCGACTCGCGCTGACGAACACGCGGACTCGCGGGCAGCTGAGCGGCCGCGGTCGGGCGCACCTTGAGGCGATCGCGGTGGAGTGCCCGGGCTCAGGGACCGAGGACCGCGTCCAGGTGGGGGTTGGCGAAGCGGCGGTCCGGGTCGAGGCGGTCGCGGACCCGCCGGAAGTCCGATGCACGGGCATACGCCGCGTCGACGTCCGGCGCCGTCCAGTCGTGCCGGGTCGCCCAGTGCGGCCGTCCACCCACGTCGCCCAGCACCGAGGAAACGAGGCTGAACAACGGCTCCGGATCCGTGCCGTTCCGCACCCGCACCGCCACCCACGCCGTGTCGCGACCGAATGCCGGGTGCAGCCATCCCGTCTCGGCCGCCCCGACTCGCACCAACACGGGCATCCGGGGCACGAGGCCGCGGGCCGCGGTCGCAGCGTCGAGCTCCCGCAGCGCACGGCCGAGGGCCTCCCGCGGCAGGGCCCATTCACTCACCTCGGCCCGCACCGGCCGTTCCGCGACGAGCACCCTGTGCGCGGGCCCGACCGTCGAGCCGCTCCACCGGCTCGCGGAGCGCCGCAAAGCGGGCGCCAGGCGCGGAACCACACGACTGAGCGCGTGCGCCGACCCGACGGCCGCGGCCGAGCCCACCGCGACGGCCCGCCCTGCGACGCCACGTTCCTCCACCGGCTCCGCCTCGACCGGGTCGGCCCACCGCGCCAGGGCGGTCCCGTCGGGGAAGACCTCGAGTTCGGTCCAGTCGTGCACTTCGAGGAAGCCGTCGTCGAGCAGTGCGACGAGCGGACGCAGCTCCTCACCCGCAGAGAGCGTCCGCTCGGGGACGACGTCGAGGTCCACCTCGGTCAGCACGCCGAGCGCGCCCAGGCCCACCCGCACCGCGTCCAGGTCCGGTCCGTCGATCCGGTGCAGCTCGCCACGTCCGTCGACCAGCCGGACGGCTCTGACGAGCGACGACAGCGAGCCGATCCGGGCTCCGCTGCCGTGCGTCCCGGTGCTGACCGCACCGCCGACGGTGACGCCGTCGCCGCGAGGGACGACGTCGAGCGACAGGTCGTGCCGGGCCAGCTCGGCCAGCAGGTCGTGCAGCTTCTCCCCCGCCCGCACCCGCACCCGCTGCGCGTCGGACGCGACGATGCCGGTCAACGCGGACGTGTCGAGCGCGACGTCGTCGGACACCGCGACAGGGCTCCACGACCAGCGCGCCCCGACCGGACGGATGCGCTGCCCCCGCCCCGCCGCACGACGGACAGCCGCGACGACGCCCGCCTCGTCGAGCGGGCGGTCGGTCGCCCGCGGCCGGCTCTGCAGGCCTCCGGACCAGTTGGTCCACACGGGTCGAGAGCCTAGGCGGCTCGAGGCTGCAGGGCAGCCCGCGCCCACCGTGGCGCGACGTTCGACATCGCACATTCGCGCGCCAGGGTGTACCGACTCGCGCGTACCAACCCGCGGACTCGCGCTGACGAACGTGCCGACTCGCGGGTCACCAGCCGGCGGGGGCCAGGTGGCGGTGGTGGCGGCCGGTGTCGGTCACCGGATATCCCGGGGCGTAGGACGCCGGCGGATAGGTCGCCGGGTCGTAGTACGCCGGGTCGTCGATGCGGGGCCACACGGCCGTCATCTCGGCCCGACCCGGCGGCGGCTCGACCGGCACCTGCCGCGGCGCGAACGACCCGGGGGAGTACGGGTCGACGGGAGCAGCGCGGTATCCGCCCGACCGGTACGGGTCGACGGGCGGGTACGGCTCGTAGCCACCCGATCCGTACGGGTCGACCGCGTGCAGGGCCGGGACGATCGGGATCGGGGCCGTCGGCGGGTCGTCGCGAAAGCGGTCGACGGGCTCCGGCACCACCCGCAGCGGCCCGCCCCCCGTCCGGCCGCGCGGCCGCCGCGCGCTCGTCCGGCGCAGCGAGGTGAAGATCGGGGTCAGAGCCGCGTCGCGGTCGAAGGCGTGCCGGCCGTCCGTCGGTTCGGCGCGGTCGAACTCGACGGGCTCCTCCGGCATCCACCGATCGGGATCCGGGGCCGTCGGGTTCGAGGCCCACCGGTCTCGAACCCCGCTCCACATCCTCGATCGCTCCCTCACGCCGTGCCCCCCTGTCCGTCCACGCACTCACCACCCACAACGGCGATCACCCGCACGGGGAAACGCTCCCGGAGCAACCACTACCGGGCTCGGGGACGGTTGCCACCCGATCAGGTGGATCGGGCGTGTCGAGCAGCACGCAGGCGCGGTCACGACCCCGGTTCAACGATCCCGATCGGCCGCCGCCGTCACCCACTCGGCGGCTCCGGCGCTCACGCAGGTACCCGACCGGGAACACCCGACCGGGTCACGTGCACACAGCCCGTGGTCGACATGCCGACGCCGCCGAAGCAGAGCAACATCGACGCGTGAGACATCTCGTCACCGGCGCCACCGGCTACGTCGGCGGCCGACTGGCCCCCCGACTCCTCGCCGAGGGCGACGCCGTGCGTTGCCTGGTCCGCGACCCCGCCAAACTGCGGGAGGTCCCGTGGGCCCGTGACGCGGAGGTCGTGCGCGGTGACCTGCTCGACGAGGACGCCGTGCGCGCCGCCTGCGCGGACGTCGACGTCGTGTACTTCCTCGTGCACTCCCTGGTCGAGCGCGACTTCGCGGCCATCGACCGGCGCGCCGCCACGATCGTCGCCCGCGCCGCACGCGACGCCGGTGTGCGCCGCATCGTCTACCTCGGCGGCCTGCATCCCGACGGGCCGCTGTCGGAACATCTGGAGAGCCGCGGCGAGGTCGGCGAGATCCTCCTGTCCAGCGGTGTGCCGACCGCGGTGCTCCAGGCGGCCGTCGTGCTCGGGTCCGGATCGGCCAGCTTCGAGATGCTTCGGTACCTCACCGAGCGGCTGCCCGTGATGGTGACGCCGCGCTGGGTCGGCACCCGGATCCAGCCGATCGCCATCCGCGACGTGCTGCGCTACCTCGCCGCCGCCGCCCGCCTCCCGGACGACGTCAACAGGACCTTCGACATCGGCGGCCCCGAGGTGCTCACCTATCGGGAGATGATGATGCGCTACGCGGCCGTCGCCGGACTGCCGCCGCGGCGGGTGTTCCCGGTCCCTGTGCTCACCCCGCGGCTGTCGTCGCACTGGGTCAACCTCGTGACGCCCGTGCCACGGGCCATCGCCATGCCGTTGATCGACTCACTGGTGCACGAGGTCGTGTGCCGCGAGCAGGACATCCTCGAGTACGTGCCGGACCCGCCGGAGGGCCGCATCGGCTACGACCAGGCCGTCGCGCTCGCCCTCACCAAAATCGGCACCGGTGAGGTGGAGACACGCTGGTCCGACGCCGCGGGCACCGCCGCCGCGGCAGACCCGCTGCCCAGCGACCCGCAGTGGGCCGGCGGGACCGTGTACCTCGACGACCGCGAGTGTGAATGCACCGCCGATCCCGACGCGCTGTGGTCGGTCGTCACGGGCATCGGCGGCGGACGGGGCTGGTACTCGTTCCCACTGGCCTGGGCGGTCCGCGGCTGGCTGGACCGGCTCGTCGGCGGGGTGGGGCTGCGTCGCGGACGGCGCGATCCCGACCGGCTGCACACCGGCGACGCGCTGGACTGGTGGCGCGTCGAGCGGCTGGAGGACGGGGACGGCGAGCGACTGCTGCGCCTGCGCGCGGAGATGAAGGTGCCGGGCCGTGCCTGGTTGGAGATGACCGTGCACCCTGCCGCGGACGCGAGTTCGCGCTACCGCCAGCGCGCCGTCTTCCTCCCCCGCGGACTGGCCGGCCACCTGTACTGGTGGGCCGTCGCACCGTTCCACGGGCTGGTGTTCGGCGGGATGGTCCGCAACATCACGCGTGCCGCTGAGCGGGAGGCGAAGGTCTGAGCCGCCCATCTCCTCCGGCGTGTCTCGGGTGAATCGGCGGAAGGTGTCCGGCCGCGATTGCCGCGCCCGGGGTCGCCCACTAGCGTTCCGCACGTGGCCAAGATCGTGTCGTTGACCGACGCCGTGGCCGAGTTCGTTCACGACGGCGACACTGTCGCTCTTGAGGGGTTCACACACCTCATCCCGTTCGCCGCGGGCCACGAGATCATCCGCCAGCGCCGCCGCGACCTCACGCTCGCCCGGATGACCCCGGACCTCATCTACGACCAGATCATCGGCGCCGGCTGCGCCCGCAAACTGATCTTCTCGTGGGGCGGCAACCCGGGTGTCGGCTCCCTGTACCGCCTCCGCGACGCGATCACCGCGGGGTGGCCGGTCCCGCTGGAGATCGAGGAGCACACCCACGCCGGCATGGCCAACCGCTACGTCGCCGGCGCGTCGGGCCTGCCGTTCGCGGTCCTGCGCGGCGCTGCGGGCACCGACCTGACCCGGCACACGCCGACCGTCACCACGGTCCGCTGCCCGTTCACCGGCGAGCACCTCACCGCCGTCGCCGCGCTGAACCCGGACGTCACGATCGTGCACGCCCAGCGCGCCGACCGGGCCGGCAACGTCCAGCTGTGGGGCATCACGGGTGTGCAGAAGGAGGCCGTGCTCGCCGCCCGCCGCGCGCTGGCGACCGTCGAGGAGGTCGTGAACGAGCTGCCGCCGGAGCCGGGTGCGATCGTGCTGCCGCGGTTCACGCTGAACGCCGTCGCGGTCGTGCCCGGTGGTGCGGCGCCGTCGTACGCGCACGGCTACTACGACCGCGACAACGCCGCCTACCTGGAGTGGGACACGATCAGCCGGGACCGGGAGACGTTCACCGCCTGGCTGCGGGACGTTGAGAAAGGGGACCCGGAGAAGGGGGACCCGGAGAAGGGCGAACCAGGCACGAAGCGGAGGAGACCGTGAACCACACGGCCGAGGAGATGATGACCGTCGCCGCAGCCCGCGAGCTGCGCGACGGTCAGGTGGTCTTCGTCGGGATCGACCTCCCGTCGCGCGCGGCGAACCTCGCCCGACGCCTGCACGCGCCCGGTCTGGTGCTCGTCTACGAGTCGGGGACCGTCGACACCAAGCCGGCCGAACTGCCGCTGTCGATCGGCGACGGCGTGCTGGCCGACACCGCGTTGACGGTCGTCAGTGTTCCCGAGGTCTTCAACTACTGGCTGCAGCCCGGCCGGATGGACGTCGGGTTCCTGTCCGGAGCCCAGATCGACCGCTACGCCAACCTCAACACCACGGTCATCGGCGCGTACGACGAACCGGAGGTGCGGCTGCCCGGCTCCGGCGGCGCCCCCGAGATCTCCGCAGGCTGCCGCGAGATCATCGTCGTGATGCGCCACCGCAAGCGGGCCTTCGTCGACCAGGTCGACTTCATCACGACGTTCGGGCACGGCTCGGGCCCGACCGACCGCGCCCTGCTGGGGCTGCACGGCTCCGGACCGATGCGGGTGATCACCGATCTCGGCGTGCTGGAGCCGGCGCCCGACTCCAAGGAGCTCATGCTCACCGCGCTGCACCCGGGCGTCACCGTCGAGCAGGTGCGGGCGGAGACCGGATGGTCGTTGGAGATCTCCGACGAGCTCGGTGAGACGACCCCGCCGACGGAGCGGGAGCTCACGACTCTGCGCGCGATGAAGACCGTGGGTGCGGGCCGCCGGTGACGGTGCGGCTCCACCACGTCGCCGAGGGGCCACCCGACGGGCCGGTGCTCGTGCTGGCCGGCTCCCTCGGCAGCACCGTAGAGATGTGGCGCCCGCAGCTGCCGGTGCTCGCCGAGCGGTTCCGGGTCGTGCGGATCGACCTGCGCGGTCACGGCGGCTCGCCCGCGACCCCGGGTGATTATCAGATCGCCGACCTGGCCGACGACGTACTCGAGCTGCTCGACGACCTCGGTCTCGACCGCGTCGACTGGTGCGGGCTGTCGCTGGGCGCGATGGTCGGCATGCACCTCGCGTCGGAGACGCCCGAGCGGATCGGCCGCCTCACCCTGTGCTGCACGTCCGCCCACTTCCCCGACCCGACGGTCTGGCAGCAGCGGATCGCCGCCGTCGCCGAGCGCGGGACGGCCGGGATCGCCGAGGCCGTCGTGGCGCGCTGGTTCACGCCCGGCTGGGCCGCCGCGCATCCGGACGTCGTCGGCGAGGCGGAGGAGATGGTCGCCGACACGTCCGACGCGGGCTACGCGGGCTGCTGCGCCGCGCTCGTCGTCTGGGACCACCGCGACCGGCTTCCGGCGATCACGGCGCCGACGCTGGTGATCGCGGGTGCCGACGACCTCGCGACCCCCGTCGAGCCACACGCCCGCACGATCGTCGACGGGATCCCGGGCGCCCGGCTGGCGGTCGTCCCCGGCCTGCACCTCGCGAACATCGAGTCGGCCGAGGCGGTCACCGGCCTGCTGATGGAACACCTGACGACGTCGACAGATAGCCGGTGATCGCCGCCTCGACCGCCGCCTTGTCGACGCCGAGCCCGGACAGCACGCCGCTCCCGTCTTCGACCTCCAGCAGCGCCAGCAGGATGTGCTCGGTCCCGACGAAGTCGTGCCCCAGCCGCAGTGCCTCGCGGAAGGTGAGCTCGAGCGCCTTCTTCGCCGCGGCGTCGAACGGGATCAACGCCGGAAGCTCGGCCGCCGCTTCGGGAAGCGCCGCGGCCGCCGCCTGACGCACCGCCTCCGTCGTGATCTCCTGCGCCACCAGCGCCCGGACGGCGAGCCCGTCGGGCTCGGCGAGCAGCCCGAGGACGAGGTGCTCCGGCCGGATCTCCGCGTTGGCCGCCGCGCGGGCCTCGTTCTGGGAGGCCACGACGACGTTGCGGGCCCGCGGGGTGAACCGGGTGAAGTCCTGCGCCGGCTCCTTCGCCACGAAGCGCTTCTGCACGGCCTGCTTGCTGACCCCCATGCTCCGGCCGATGTCGGTCCACGAGGCCCCGGCCCGGCGGGCGCGGTCGACGAAGTGGCCGATGAGGTGGTCGGCGGTCTCGCCGAGCGTCTCGCCGACGAGGACGGCGGTCGCGACCCGGTCCAGCGGGTCGTCGTGCGCGGTCTCCACGCCGACGATGAGGTCGTCCAGCCGAGGTGTACCGGTCATGCGGAGGGGTTTCGTCATCCGTCAACTCTAAGTTGACGAGGAGGAGAACGTCAACTCCCGGTTGACGGTCAGCGGGCAGGAACGCCCTGCGCCTGCTCCCGCTCGAGCCCCACGACCCGCTCGGTGATCGCCCGACCGAAGCGGCCGAACACCACGTCGAGCACCGCACCCACCGGTGCCATGCGCGCGAGTCGCACCAGCCCGCCGATGCGAGGCACGGAGCGCGTCGTCGGCCGGCCGGCGTCCGCGGCGTCCAGCACTGCGGCCGCGACCCACGACGGGGGAAACCCTGGTGCCTTCGGCCGGTCCGGATCACCGGGCTGCGGCGACCGGTCCACCGCTCGGGCGAGGTAGTCGGTCGCGATCGGCGCCGGGTTCACCGAGTGGACCCGCACGCCGCTGCCGCGCAATTCCCGGCGCAGGCCCTCGACCAGACCGTGTACCGCGAACTTGCTCGACGAGTACACGGTCGCCGGCGGGACCGAGGCCCAGGCTGCAACCGAGGAGAGCATGACGACGGCGCCGTGCCTGCGGGCGCGCATGCCCGGCAGCACGAGCCGCGTCAGGTCGGCGACGGCGACGACGTTGGTGCCGTAGACCCGCTCGATGTCGTCGACGGTCATCTCGTCGAGGTAGCCGAGCGCGCCGACGCCCGCGTTGTTGACCAGCACGTCGATCCGGTCGTGCGCGTCGACAACGCGCTTCACCAGTTCGGCGCGCTCGGTGGCGTCCGTGACGTCACAGGTCTCGACGTGGATGCCGGGGTGCTCGGCGGCCAGCTCCTGCAGTGCGGGCGCGTGCCGGGCGACGCCGACGACCGTGTCGCCGCGCCGGGCGAACGCCAGCGCCGACTCGCGGCCGATCCCGGACGAGGCTCCGGTGACAAGGACGACGCGCGGACCAGACAAGGCGACCATGTAGGGCGAGGTACCCCGACGGTTCGAGATGAAGCACCTTTGCCCCGTTTCGGGACCTCCGTCACCAGTTGCACTAGCGTGGGCGGATGCCCAAGCCGTCCGCCGTCGAGGTCGAGGCGGGAGGGCGCGCGGTCCGCGTGTCCAGCCCGGAACGGGTGATCTACGAGGCCACGGACCGCACGCCCGCCGTCACGAAGCTGATGGTCGCCGAGTACTTCGCGCGGGTGGAGGACGGGTTGATGCGCGCCCTGCGCGACCGCCCCACCGCGCTCGAACGCTGGCCGAGCGGTGTCCGCCCCGACATCAAGCTCGCCACCGGCCGCCCGGGCGAGAAGGCCGACGCGTTCTACCAGAAGCGGGTTCCGAAGGGCGCGCCCGACTATCTGGAGAGCGTGGAGGTCGCGTTCCCGTCCGGCCGCAAAGCCGCGGAGATCTGTCCCACGGAGATCGCCGTGCCCGTGTGGTGCGCGCAGATGGGGACGCTCACGTTCCATCCCTGGCCGGTCCGGCGCACCGACGTCGACCACCCCGACGAGCTCCGCATCGACCTCGACCCCCAGCCGGGCACCTCGTTCCGCGACGCCGCCCGCGTCGCCGGTGTCGCCCGGGAACTTCTCGACGAGCTCGGCCTCGTCGGGTTCCCGAAGACCTCCGGCAACCGCGGGGTGCACATCTACGTGCGCATCCGGCCCGAGTGGGACTTCGTCGACGTCCGGCACGCGGCGATCGGGTTCGGGCGGGCTCTGGAACGGCGCGACGACGGCGTCACCACCAAGTGGTGGAAGGAGGAGCGCGGCGAGCGCGTGTTCGTCGACTTCAACCAGAACAGCCGCGACCGCACGATCGCGTCGGCCTACTCACTGCGCCCCATCCCCGGTGCGCCGGTGAGCACCCCGCTGACCTGGGACGAGCTGGCCGAGACGACCGATCCGACCGCGTTCACTCTGTTCACGGTGCCCGACCGGCTGGCCGACGGCGATCCCTGGGCCGCGATCGACGACGTCGCCAACTCCCTGGAACCGCTGCTGCGGCTCTACGAGGAGTCGGGCGAGGGCGAGATGCCGTACCCACCCGACTATCCCAAGATGCCGGGCGAGCCGCCGCGGGTGCAGCCGAGCAAGAAGGTCGAGGCCAACTGGACCGACGACGGACGGCGCCGCGAATCCTGATCATGGCTGCAGTCGGCCCATCGGGCAGGTGCGCAAGAACGGTCGGGCGCACCTGGCGGCCCGTCCGCCACGCTGACTCCATGACCCAGAAGACCGTCTACTACACCGCGACCACGCTCGACGGGTTCATCGCCGACCCCGCCGACTCCCTGGACTGGCTGCTGGTCCAGGACATCGACGCGGACGGGCCCATGAACTACAACGCGTTCATCGCCGGGGTCGGTGCCATCGCCATGGGTGCCACGACCTACGAGTGGATCCGCGCGCGGATCACCGAGGGCACCGAGAAGTGGGGCTACGCCATGCCCGCGGTCGTGTTCACCCACCGTGACCTGCCCACGGTCGACGGCGCCGACCTCCGGTTCGTCTCCGGCGACGTCGCCGCCGTCCACGCGGAGCTGGTGGCGGCCGCGGGCGGCAAGGACGTCTGGGTGGTCGGCGGCGGCGACCTGGCGGGTCAGTTCGCCGACGCCGGTCTGCTCGACGAGATCGTCGCGGCGATCGCCCCGGTGACGCTCGGGGCGGGCCGCCCGATCTTCCCGCGCCGCTACGCGCTGCGCCTGACCGATGTTGCCCGCAACGGCGCGTTCGCCTGCGCCCGCTACGCGGTGCTCGGACCGCGCACCACGGACTGGTCCGCATGACGGGCCGCGACCGGCTCCGGGAGCTGCTCGACGCCGTCCTCGACGAGGAGCACCGGTCGCTGGCGGACATGGCCCACGGGGCGTACTCCTCGCCGTTCCACTTCAGCCGGCGGCTGGCCCGCGACGCCGGGGAGCCGCCGGTGGCGATGCGGCGGCGCGTGGCGCTCGAGCGCGCCGCCTGGCAGATCGCCCGTGGCGCGTCGGTCACCGATGCGGCGTTCGCGGCCGGGTTCGGCTCGGTCGAGGGGTTCACTCGCGCGTTCACCCGCGCCTACGGGCATCCCCCGAGCGCGACGCCCACCGGGTCGGCCGCCGGCTCGGCGCACTGGCTCCCGGCACCGAACGGCATTCACTTCCACGCTCCGGACGGACTGTGGATGGAGGGTGCGGCCGGCGCGTCGGCGGCCGAGGTGACTGCCCTGATGGTGCACCACGACATCGACGACGTGCGGACGCTGGTGGAGCTGGCCAAGGGTCTCGACCCCGCCGAGTACGCCCGTGACCGGCTGCCCGGGCTGGTCCTGCTGCAGTGGGCTGGCCCGGAGGGCTCGATCGCGGCGCTGCTCAACCGGTGCGTGGGGACCTACGAGATCTGGCTGGCCTCCATCGAGGGCGCCGATCATCCCGGTCGGCTCACCGACGACGCCGACCCGGTCGAATTGGCAGCCCGGCTCGACGACGTCGCGCCGCGGTGGCTTGCGTTCGTCCGCGACGTCGAGCGGCGCCGCGCCTGGGGCGACCGCCTGGTCGACGCGCTGTGCGACCCGCCCGAGAGCTTCGTGCTCGGGAGCGTGCTCGCGCACGTGCTCACCTACTCCGCGCAACGCCGTGGCCTCGCGCGCGCTCTGCTGCGTCAGGCCGGAGCCGCGGTGGGCGATCCGGCCCGGCCGGGTGGTCCGCCGGACCCGGCCCGCGACGGCGATCCCATCGAGTGGCTACGACGAGGGGCGCCGTGACCACTCGGCCCGTCTCACACGTGGGCCTGCCGGATCACGGCGGCGAACAGGCGCCCGACGAGCCCGCCGGACGGCGTGCTGGTGGAGACGGTGCGCGCGTGCCGGTCGATCCGGTCGCGGCGGCGGACGTCGGCGCGGAGCGCCGCATCGGCGGCGCGGCGGGCACGACGGGACGGCAGGCTGGTGTCGTACGGCGTGGTGTCGTAGACGGACATCGAGGGCGCCTTCCGGTGGGGAGCCGGTGTCGGAGGCGCTCCGCGCGGAGAGAGTCCGAACGGAGCAGTGCCGTCACGTAGCGTACGCAGCCTCCGCGCCCTGGCCGGACGTTGCGCGACAGACGGTGCACGGAATGCGGCGAATGGCCCCGGCGACGCGACGCCCTGCGCCGTTGACCATGGCGCGATGCTCCGCTCGGCCCTAGTGTCGTGATCCGGAATGGTTGTCACCCCTCGTCGAGGAGGGTCCTCGTACATGACCGGCACCGCGCTCCGCCTCGGGCGCCTGTTCCGCTCGAGCGGCCGGGCGTTCGTCACGGCGTTCGACCACGGCACCACGCTGCGCATGCCGATGTCCGGCCCCGGACCGCGCGAGGTCCTGTCCACCATCGTCGACAGCGGCCCCGACGGGGTCCTGCTGTCGGCCGGCATGCTGGCGACGAACACCGACCTGTTCGCCCGGCGCGGCGCTCCGGTACCGGTCGTCCGGGCCGACTGGACCGTCATCGACGAGGACTGGAAGGCCGATTCCGGCGAGTTCCACCGGGTCGTCGTCACGCCGGCCGAGGCCGCGGCGATGGGGGCCGGAGCGATCTGCATGTACCTCATCGGCGGTCCGGCCACGGGCGAGATGTTCGCGGGCAACGTCGCCGCGGTCGCGAAGGCGGCCCACGAGGCCGACCGCGTCGGGATACCGCTGATCGTCGAGGCGACCCTCTGGGGCAGCAGGCACACCGACAAGAAGGATCCGGAAGCCGTCCAGCACATGTGCCGGATCGCCTACGAGCTCGGTGCCCACGCGATCAAGACCGAGTTCACCGGCGACGTCGAGTCGATGCGGCAGGTGATCGGGTCGGTCGGGGTGCCGGTGCTGACCCTCGGCGGCGCGCGGGGGGCCGCGGACGCGGTCGAGGCCGCCGCCCGCGACGCGATCACCGCCGGCGCGAAAGGCCTGATCTTCGGCCGCAACGTCTGGGCCGCCGACGATCCGATCACCACCACCAAGAACCTGTTGGACATCGTCCACGGCGCGGTCTGACCGCCTCGGTTCGAGCACGAAGGGGAGCAATGCGCGGCTTCACGTTCCAGGGACCCGGCAAGGCAGAACTCACCGAGCTTCCCGATCCCGAACCGGGTCCCGGCGAGATCCTGCTCAAGGTCGAGGCGAACACCGTCTGCGGCACCGACCTGCGGATCATGCGCGGGGAGAAGACGAAAGGCGTTCGCCACGGTGTGGTGCTCGGCCACGAGGCGAGCGGCACGATCGCCGCACTCGGCGACGGCGTCGAGGGCTACCAGGTCGGCCAGCTCTGCGGCGTGAGCCCGATCTTCGCCTGCGGCATCTGCCGGTACTGCCAGAACGGGCTGCAGAACCTCTGTGAGAACGCCCTGGTGGTCGGCTACGACGTCGACGGTGGCCTCGGCGAGTGGATGGTCATCCCGGAGATCGGCGTCCGCGCCGGACGGCTTGTGGCCGCGCCGGACGGGCTCCCGCCCGAGCAGCTCTCGCTGGCCGAGCCGCTGGCCTGCTGCCTCAACGGCATCGACCAGTACCGCGTCGACGTCGGCGACGTCGGCGTCATCCTCGGTGCCGGCCCGATCGGGCTGTTCCACCTGCAGCTCGCCGTGATCGCCGGCGCCCGCACGGTGATCGTCTCCGACCCGTCGGAGTCACGGCGGAAGGTGGCCGCCGAGCTGGGTGCAGGCGCCACCGTCGACCCGACGAGCGAGGACCTCGCCGCGGTCGTCGCGGACGCCACCGGCGGGTTCGGCGCGCAGGTCGCCGTCGTCTGCATCGGCCGCCCGCAGCTGGTCAACGACGCCCTGAACCTGGTCGGCAAGCGCGGCCGGGTGTCGGTCTTCGCCGGCCTCGCCGACAAGGGCTGGGCCGAGATCGAGGCCAACCTCATCCACTACAAGGAGATCAGCCTTCTCGGCGCGGCGAACTCCGGGACGGCCGACTACGAGCGGGCGGTCGCGCTGATCTCGTCGGGCCGCATCGACGCCGGCCGGATGGTGACCCACCGGTTCCCCCTCGACCAGGCCGCCGAAGCGATCACCTCCGTGGCCGGCGGCGAAGGCATCAAGGTCGCCGTCCTCCCGAACAGTTGAGCAGGGCCAGACCGAGAAGGAGCCAACGTGGCTGACAACGGACTGCTGATCGGCATCGACTTCGGCACGGGGAGCTCCAAGGGCGTCCTCGTGCGGCCGAACGGGGAGATGGTCGCCCAGGAGGCGCGCGAGCACCGCACGTCCAACCCGCGACCGGGCTTCTTCGAGCACGACGCCGAAGACGTGTGGTGGCACGACTTCACCTCGATCGTCGAGGCGCTGCTGGCCAAGGCCGACGGACCGATCGTCGGGGTGTGCACGTCCGGCATCGGACCGTGCCAGCTGCCGGCCGACGCCGACGGTCAGCCGTTGCGCCCGGCCATCCTCTACGGCGTCGACACCCGTGCGTACAAGGAGGTCGCCGAGCTCACCGAGAAGTACGGCGACGACGAGGTGGTACGGCGGTGCGGCAACTCGCTGACCGCGCAGTCGCAGGGCGCGAAGTGGCTGTGGCTGGTGCGCAACCAGCCGTGGATCTACGAGAAGACCCGGTACTTCTTCATGTCGCACACCTTCACGGTGTTCCGGCTGACCGGGGAGTACGTGCTCGACCACCTCTCAGCGTCGATGTGCGAGCCGATGTACTCGCCGGCGGCCCGCGACTGGATCCCGGAGTGGTGCGAAGACGTCGCCCCGGGTCTGCCGCTGCCCCGGCTCATGTACTCCAACCAGGTCGCGGGGCACATCACCCCCGAGGGCGCCCGGAGGACCGGACTGCCCGAGGGGATTCCGGTGGCCGTCGGCACCATCGACGCGTTCTCCGAGGCGCTCAGCGTCGGGGTGAAGGATCCCGGCCAGATCATGCTGATGTACGGCTCGACGATCGTGGCCGACCTGATCACCGAACGCGCGGTCCCGCACCCGGCACTGTGGTCGCTCACCGGGACGTACGAGAACACGTTCTCCCTGGCCGGCGGCCTGTCGGCCAGTGGAGCGCTGACCACGTGGCTGCGCGACATCGTCGGCGGGGTCGAGTACGCGGTCCTCACCGAAGAGGCCGAGGAGGTCGCGCCCGGCTCGAACGGCCTGTTGGCGCTGCCCTACTTCGCCGGCGAGCGGACACCGATCAGCGACCCGCACGCGCGCGGCGTCATCGCCGGGCTGACGCTGAGCACCACACGCGGTGAGCTGTACCGGGCCCTGCTCGAGGCCACCGCGTTCGGCACCCGGCACCTGCTGCAGTCGATGGCGGAGGCCGGTGCGGCCGGGAAGCGCTGCGTCGCGGTGGGCGGCGGCACGAAGGGCGGGGTCTGGACCCAGATCATGTCCGACGTGTGCGGCATCGAGCAGGACCTGCCGAAGTACGCCATCGGTGCCGCTTACGGCGACGCGCTCCTCGCCGCGCAGGTCGCCGGCTTGGCCGACGAGTCGACGAACTGGGCACAGATCGCGCACACGGTCCGGCCGAACCCGGACAACAAGCAGATCTACGACGACCTGTTCGGGCACTACCTGGATCTGTACCCGGCGACGAAGGATCTCCAGCACCACCTGTCCGGGCTGCACCCGGGGTAGCCGCCCGGCAAGCGATCGATCGGTCGTGAGCGGGTCGCCAGTCGAGTCCGAGCCCGACTGGTGACCCGCTCGTGCTGTCTGCGGGGTGGCTCAGCCGTGGGCGAGGTCGGGGACGGCGGCGGCGAGGGTGGCGACGGCCTCGACCGTCCAGGGCCCGGTGGTGACCACGGCGACGTGGTCGATGCCCAGCTCGCCGAACGCCTGGCAGCGTTCGACGAACGACGCCGGGGTCTCGCCGGGGTCGAGGCGGGTGGAGATGGTCTTCTCGATCTCCTCGTACGGGCGGCCGATCGCGGCGCAGAGCTCTGCCAGGACGCCGAGCTTGTGGCGGGCGGTAGCGCCGCCGTCGGGGATGTCGAAGACGTTGCACATGTCGGCGTAGCGGGCGACCAATGGCAGGGTGCGGCGTTCGCCGGTGCCGCCGATCAGGATCGGCGGGTGCGGCCGGGACATCGTCGGCGGGCTGTGCACCGGCGCCGCAAGCTGGTAGTGCTCGCCGTGGAAGGGCGTCTGGTCGCCGGACCACAGGTGCCGGGCGATCCGCAGGGTCTCCTCCAGCCGCTCGAACCGTTCCGCGACGTGCGGCAGCGGCAGCCCCATCGCCGTGGCCTCGGCGGCCTCGTAGCCGGCGCCTACTCCGAACAGTGCTCGGCCTGAGGACAGGACGTCCAGCGTGGTGACCGCCTTGACCAGCAGTGCGGGTGGCCGGAACGTGACGCCGGTGACCAGGGTGCCCAGCCGTACCTGTCGGGTGTGCGCGGCGAGGAACCCGAGGGTGGTGTAGGCCTCCAGCATCTCGGTCTCGCCCGGGCGGGCGCCGTAGGGATCGGCCTGCAGCAGGTGGTCGGCGACCCACACCCCGTAGAGGCCGCCCTGGTCGGCGGCTTGCACGATGCGGGACAGGGCGGGGGCGATGTCGGTGTCGCGCCACGAGAAGTTGGTGATGCTCAGGCTCAGTCTCACCGGTGGCCCCTTTCGGACGAAGGCCGCAGCGGCTGGCCGACAGCCCGGCCGCCCGCCTTCACCGGGGCTCCCCGGGTGGCGAGGACGCGGCGGCCTGCAGAGCGCCGACGTGCACGGCTGCGACCTTCCATGCCCCGCCGGAACGGACGGCTGTGAGGGTGAGCCGGTAGCGGCCCGAGACGTCGCGGTCACCGATGCTGGTCACCAGATCGAGTACGTCGTTGTCGGTCATCTGCCCCTCCTGCAACTTGCAGTGACCCCAAACATAGGGCAGCAAGACGATTATTGCTACCCTGTTCGTGTGGGGTTGCGGGAGCGCAAGAAGGCACAGACGAGGCAGCGGATCGCGGACACCGCGCACCGGCTGTTCGGCGAGCGCGGCTTCCAGCAGGTGACGGTGGCCGAGGTCGCGCGGGAGGCCGACGTGGCCGAGGCCACGTTGTTCAACTACTTCCCGACCAAGGAGGACCTGTTCTACTCCGGGTTGGAGGAGTTCGGCGCGCGGCTGGTCGAGGCGGTGCGGCAGCGGCCGGCCGGGGAGCCGGCGCTGGTGGCGTTCCGGACCTTCCTGCTCGGCGAGGCCGAGCAGCTCGACCGCATCGCCAACGACCAGGTCGCACTCGAACACGCCAGCGCGAACGCGCGGGTCGTGCTGGCCAGCCCGGCCCTGCAAACCCGGGAACGGCAGGTCCTGGCCGGCATCGCCACCGCCCTGGCGGGCGCTCTCGATGGCCGGACGGCAGGTCCGGTCCGGCACGCCGTGGCGAATGCCCTGCTGGGAGTGCACACCGCCCTCCTCGACTACGCCCGCGAACGCCTGGCCGCCGCCGAAAGCCCCCGGACGATCGCCGCTGATGTGCGCGCACACACCGTCGAAGCGCTGGCACTGCTAGAACACGGCCTAGGCAACTTCCCCTCGGGAACCGCCGACCGACTTGGATGAACCCTCGCGGCGGTCGTCATGACCGCCACCGTGGGCCGGCCGCCGCCGTCCTCGGTGGCTCAGCCGTGGGCGAGGTCGGCGAAGCGGCTGTAGTGCAGCTGGTGCGCGACGGTGATGGTGCTGGTCGGACCGTTCCTGTGCTTGGCGAGGATCAGGTCGGCCTCGCCGGCACGGGGGTCGTCGCGTTCGAAGGCGTCGGGCCGGTGCAGCAGGATGACCATGTCTGCGTCCTGCTCGATCGAGTTGTGCAGGACAATCCCCTCGGCGATGAAGCTGTGTGTCCCGGGCACGGTGGCGTCGAACACTTCCTGATCGCCGAGGCTCTGGATCTCGACGATGCCGTCCCAGAAGACGTCGTTCGTCGCGAACATGTCCAGATCGCAATCGTGCAGAACCGCGGCCGCCCTGGCCAACCGGGACCGACTCGGAGCGTGCTTCCACATCGTCGATCCGCAGAATCTGGAACCCATCGCCGCAGCGAAGCTGCGGTGGGTCATGTGCTGCTCGGTGAGAAGTTCCCGCACCCGACCCCAGACCTCACGCGGAACGGTGTCGAGATTCGTGTTCGCGGCGATGTCACGCAGACGTTCGCCGACGGCGCGAGCAGCCTCGCCACGCGCCCCGTGCACGCCGATGACGTCGACGAAGACACGCTGGTGCTCCGAACCGGTGACGTGCAGGTGCCAGCCGTCTCGGTACCCCGGGTTCTTGATCCGCTTGATTCGGCTGAGCACGCCGAAGCGCAGGAGCAGCCGCGACACGTCGTCGACCAACCGTCGACTCGTGGACGAGTAGTAGATGCGCCCGATTCCGTTGGGGTCGTCCCAGCTCACCGACCCGTCGGTCGCCCACAGATGCCGCAGGAACAGCGCCACCTGCTCGTCCGACAGGGAGAACACCTGCGCCGGCACGAACTTCTCGTAGCTGCGCAGGCCGAACAGGCCCAGCCCGTCGAGCCACTCGGCAATCGGGTTCCGCCGGCCGTGAGTGAGGTGGTACGGAGCAGGCAGCCGCATGGTCGTGACCCGGGCGGCTGCGTACTCGTCGCGGACCGCGGTGATCCCGAACTCATGTGACGCGGCTGCCTCGACAGCCTCGAGATTCGCCTCGTCCGTGCTCGCGTACCGGAGCGGCTGACGCTTGACGAACGACCCGTCGCCGATGAGGTGTGCCAGTAGCACCACCCGCTCGTCGGGCATCGCCACCATCTGGACCGGGGCCGGGACACGGCGCGGAGTGGCAACACGGTCGCCGACGGCGAGATCACCGAGTGCGCACCAGCCGTCGACGGTGAGGAAGGGGTGGTTCGCGGTGGCCTCGACCTCTCGGCCGGAGGCCAGGCGGACGCGGAACACCTCCTTGACACCGCTCGAGAACACCGAGGTGACCTCGCGGGCCACCATCCGCATCCGCTCGTCCACCGACCACAGGCGCACACCCCGCTCCCCCGAGGAGAGCAGTTCGCCGATGGTGATCTCGGCACCGGTGTCGGCGCGCAGAAGCCGGGTACCGGCGGTCACACAGCCCGACTCACGTAGATCCGAGATCATCGGCCGCTTGTCGGTGCGCTGCTCCGGTCCGCGGTTCAGCTGACTGATGGCCACCACCGGCACCTCGAGCTCCTTGGCCAGGAGCTTGATCTGCCGGGAGAACTCGCTGACCTCCTGCTGACGCGACTCGACCTTGCGCCCTGA
Source organism: Pseudonocardia charpentierae (assembly GCF_031845345.1). Lineage (NCBI taxonomy): Bacteria > Bacillati > Actinomycetota > Actinomycetes > Pseudonocardiales > Pseudonocardiaceae > Pseudonocardia > Pseudonocardia charpentierae. The sequence goes on from NZ_JAVREJ010000001.1 coordinate 405,964, forward strand.
GGTCATGAGCTGCAGATAGTCCAGGATGACCAGCTTGAGGTCGTTGCGTTGCTTGAGCCGGCGCGCCTTTGCGCGGATCTCCATGAGCGTGAGGTTCGGCGAGTCGTCGATGAAGATCGGCGCCTCGCTGATCTCGCTCATCCGCCGCGCCATGCGCGTCCAGTCGTCGTCGCTCATCCGGCCGGCACGCATGTCCGACAGCCGGATCCGCGCCTCGGCCGACAGCAGCCGCATGACGATCTCGCTCTTGCTCATCTCGAGCGAGAACACGGCGCTGGTCATGCCGTGCTTGACGGAGCAGGAGCGGGCGAAGTCCAGCCCCAGGGTGGAGTTGTGGGTCGGCACCATGGAGGGACCGGCGAGGTAAAGATGGTCTGCGGCGTCGACCTCGACGCACCGGACCGGAACGCTCGCCACGGCTCGCACGTCGACGACCCAGCGCGGCTGTGGGGCCCGCAGCATGTCCCGCCCGGGGGCCCGACCCCACCCTGCCGTCCGGCCCGCCCCGATGAGGGCGGACTGCTCGATGTCGACGACGTGGTTCGGCCGACCGTCGGCGCCGAGGAGAGTGCGGGCCAACGCTCGGGTGGTCCACACGCACCGACGCCCGGCGCGGTCCGCGGTGAGCCACTGGTGCTGCGCATCCGCGACGATGACGGTTCCGTCGGAGAACACGACATCGTAGCAAGGACGGCCGAGCATCACCTCGGTTCTCGCGAGGACCCGGGTCGGGTGCCCGTCGGCCCCGAGCAGGAGATCACCCGCCAGGACCTCCCCCATCGTGGTCCAACCGTGCGGGGTGGGCAGCGGGGTGTCGAGCGCGAGCGCCTTCCCGAGCCCCGGGCGAGCCGCCACGACGATCATCTGACCCGGGTGCAGGCCGTTCGTGGCGGCGTCGAGGTCGGCGAAGCCGGTGGGGACGCCCAGCGACACCCCGCCCCGCGAGGCGATGGCGTCGATCTCGTCCATCGTGGGCTGCAGCAGCTCCTCGAGGGCGACGTAGTCCTCGCTCGTGCTGCGCTCGGTGACCTCGTAGATGGCCGCCTGGGCGCGGTCCACGACGTCGTTGACCTCGGCACCGTCGGCGCCGTGGTAGCCGAGCTGGACGATCCGCGTGCCGGCTTCGACGAGCCGGCGCAGCGTGGCCTTCTCGGCGACGATCTCGGCGTAGTAGGCGGCGTTCGCGGCCGTGGGGACGGTCGCGATGAGCGTGTGCAGGTACGGGGCGCCACCGAGCCGGATCAGGTCGCCCCGGCGCTGCAGCTCCGCGGAGACGGTGACCGCGTCGGCGGGCTCGCCGCGGCCGTAGAGGTCGAGGATGCACTCGTAGACGGTCTGGTGCGCGGGGCGGTAGAAGTCGTCGGGCCGCAGGACCTCGACGACGTCTGCGATCGCGTCCTTGCTCAGCAGCATGCCGCCGAGCACCGACTGTTCAGCGGTGAGGTCCTGCGGGGGCTGGCGGTCGAACGGCGACATGTCCGCGCCGGACCCCGGCGCGTCGGCGGAGCGCACCGGACGCGGCCGGCCCGCTGCTCGATCGTCCGTCACGGCCATACGCAGCGTCACCCCCGGTCGTCAGTGTATCGAACATGCGTTCGATGTGCTCGGGGAGTTCACCGGTGTCCCACCGATGAACGGCAGGCGGCACGCACGTCTCGCGCGACCCCTCGTGCCGGGAGGTTAGGCGTCGCGGGGCGGGCCGTCGAGCATGCCCGCGGCCGGGTCTGTGGACAGCATGGGGATGACCGGTAAAGGCCCAGCATGCTGTCCCGACCATCCTGTGGACACCGTGGGGACAACTCGCGGATTTAGGCAGTTTCCGCAGCTCAGAGAAGGTAAGTGAGATGTGGACAAGATTGGGGGTACGACACGCCGAGAAGATCGTCGTTCGGCGTGTCGCCCTCCCGGGACGCCTGTCCACACGGCGCGTCCACAAGTCCGTTCGGCGACGGCAGCGCAACCTGCACGTGTCCCGGAAGTTGCGGTCGAGCGCCGCTCACTCACCGGCTCCGGACTCACCCGGAAACGACGAAGGGGCGGGTACCGAGCTCGAAGCTCGGCACCCGCCCCTTACGCTGGGTGACGACTGGCGTCAGCCGGCGACCACCGCGACGTCCAGCTCGGTGGTGACCTCCGGGTGGAGGCGCACCGTGACAGGGTGCTTGCCGACGGTCTTGATCTGGGCCGGTACGTCGACCGCCCGGCGGTCGAGGGCCGGGCCACCCGCGGCCCGGACCGCGTCGACGACGTCCGCGGACGTCACCGAGCCGAACAGCCGACCCGATTCGCCGGCGGCCTTCGCCTTGACGGTGACCGAGAGGCCGCCCAGCTGGGCTGCGACCTCGCGGGCGTGCCCGAGGTCGCGGATCTCGCGCGACTTGCGGGCCCGACGGATCGCGTCGACCTGCTTCTCCGCGCCGCGGGTGGCCACCACGGCCAGCCCACGCGGAAGCAGGTAGTTGCGGCCGTAGCCGTCCTTGACCTCGACGATGTCGCCGGGCGCACCAAGATTGGGCACGTCACCGGTGAGAATGAGCTTCACGATGTTCCCTCCGCTCAGCGCGCGGTCGAGGTGTAGGGCAACAGGGCGACCTCGCGCGAGTTCTTCACTGCGACCGCGACGTCACGCTGGTGCTGGCGGCAGTTGCCGCTGACCCGACGGGCCCGGATCTTGCCGCGGTCGGAGATGAACTTCCGCAGCAGGCCTGTGTCCTTGTAGTCGATGTCCTGGTCCGTGTCCTTGCAGAACGCACAGACCTTCTTCTTGACCTTACGCAAGATGGGTTTGGGCATGGGGTGCTCCTGGGTGGTTCTGGTGTGGGGGCTTAGAACGGAGGCTCGTCGTCCGCAGCGGGGCCACTGCCGGCAGCCGGTGCCGAGCCCCACGGGTCGTCGTAGCCGCCGGCCGGGGCGGACCCACCGCCGCCACCTCCGCCGCCGCCGCCGTAGCCGCCGCTCCCACCACTGCGGGCGACCTTGTTCACCTTCGCCGTGGCATAGCGCAGCGAGGGCCCGACCTCGTCGACCTCGAGCTCGACGACGGTGCGCTTCTCGCCCTCCCGCGTCTCGAACGACCGCTGCCGCAGCCGGCCGGACACCATGACCCGCATGCCGCGGGTGAGCGACTCGGCGACGTTCTCCGCCGGCTGCCGCCACACGTTGCAGCGCATGAACAGCGCCTCGCCGTCCTTCCACTCGCCGGACTGGCGGTCGAAAGTGCGCGGGGTGGAGGCCACGGTGAAGTTCGCGACGGCCGCACCCGACGGGGTGAAGCGCAGCTCGGGGTCGGCCGTCAGGTTGCCGACCACGGTGATGACAGTCTCGCCAGCCATGATCAGCTCGCAGCCGCGGGGACGCGCTTGCGCTCGAGGCGCAGGACCTTGGTGCGCAGCACGGACTCGTTGAGCCCCAGCTGGCGGTCGAGCTCGGAGACGGTCGCCGGTTCGCAGGTGACCTCGAGGAGCGCGTAGATGCCCTCGGCGTTCTTCTCGATCTCGTAGGCCAGGCGGCGCTTGCCCCAGATCTCGATCTTCTCCACCGACCCGCCATCCGTGCGGATGACGTTCAGGAAGGTCTCCAGCGACGGCTGCACCGTACGCTCGTCGAGGCTCGGGTCGAGAATGACCAACAGCTCGTAGTGACGCATGAGAACCAATCACCTCCTATGGACTGGTAGCGGCCACGGTCGGTCCGCGGCAGGAGGTTCTCACCTAGCCCCGACAAGAACGGCTCGCCGCGAGGGCGGACGTCGGCGGCCACGGGAACGCGGCCGATCGGGGCGGTACCACAGAGTACCAACCGGGTGAGACCGCTCCGACCGGGCGGTCCCGAGGCGGCGCCGGAAACCGTCGGGGGAGGTCACTACTCTAAGGGCCATGCTCATCGGTGCCCACGTACGAGAGGCAGACCCGGTCGCCTCGGCGGCCGAGCGTGGCGCAGGGATCGTGCAGATGTTCCTCGCCGACCCGCAGGGGTGGAAGAAGCCCCCGGCGCACCCGCAGGCGGCGGAGCTGCGCGAGGGCCCCCTGGCGGTCGTCGTGCACGCGCCCTACGTGGTCAACCTGGCCTCGCCGAACAACCGGATCCGCATCCCCTCCCGCAAGCTGGTGACGCAGCACGCCGTGGGCGCGGCCGAGGTCGGCGCCATCGGGCTCGTGGTGCACGGCGGGCACGTCACCGCGAAGGACGACCCCGCGGACGGCGTGGAGAACTGGCGCAAGTTCCTCGCCCGCCAGGCGGACGAGGGCGGCTTCCCGGTGCCCGTACTGATCGAGAACACCGCGGGCGGCGACTTCGCGATGGCCCGGCGGTTCGACGCGCTGGCCCGCCTCTGGGACGCCGTCGCCGAGTTCGACGTGGGCTTCTGCCTCGACACCTGCCACGCGTTCGCCGCCGGGGAGGACCTCACCGACGCGGTCGACCGGATCAAGGCGATCACGGGACGGATCGACCTGGTGCACCTCAACGACTCGCGCGACGAGTTCGGTTCGGCCCGCGACCGGCACGCGAACATCGGCGACGGCACGATCGAGCCGGACGTCCTCGTGGCGGTCTGCGCCGCGGCGGGCGCGCCCGTCGTGGTCGAGACCCCGGCGGAGGGCCAGGCGGCGGACATCGCGTTCCTGCGCGAGCGGCTCGGTTCGTGACCCCGTGACGGGCGTGGCCGCCGGCCTGACCCCGGACGTCGCAGGCGACGCCCGGGCGTCGAGGGGGCGCGCGCCCGGGCCCGGCCGACTGCTGCTCGCGGTCGTCGTCATACTCACCGGGCTCACCCTGGTCGCCGGGTACGCGAACAAGGCGCGCTGCGTGGGCCCGGAGTTCGACGCGCAGGGCCGCAGCGCCCCCGACTTCACGGTCCGGGCGAACCGCGACGTCTGCTACTCGGACATCCAGAAGCTGTGGCTGGGCCGCGACATCGACCTGCACGTGTTCCCCTACCTCACGGGGTCGATCACGCCGGAGGGCGAGCTGCGCGGCGGCACCGTCGAGTACCCGGTGCTCTCCGGGCTGCTCATGTGGGTCGCGGCCGTACCGTCGCACACCGACGGGGAGTTCCTGGTCTGGTCGGCGCTGCTCATGGCGCCGTTCGGGCTACTGACGGGCTGGATGCTGGGTCGCATGGCCCGCTGGCGGGCGCTGCTGTGGGCGCTCGGGCCACCGCTGGTGCTCTACGCCTTCCACAACTGGGACCTCCCGGTGGTGGCCTGCGCGGTGGGAGCGGTGTACGCGGTGCACTGCTGGCGCACCCCGCGCCCGCTGGCCGACCGGGCCGTGGTCGCCTCGGTGCTGCTCGGGCTCGGTTTCGCGTTCAAGCTCTACCCCGGCGCGTTCGTCGCCCCGCTCGCGCTGCTGGTGCTCACCGCACCCGGACGCGGCGCGCCACCGGACTGGCGGGGCGCCGCGCGGGTCGTCGCGGCCGCCGTGCTCACGGTCGTGCTGGTGAACCTGCCGTTCGCGATCGCGGGCTACGAGGGCTGGCGCGCGTCGTTCACCTTCCAGGAGCTGCGGAAGGTCGACATCACCACGAACTCGGTCTGGTACTGGGGCTTCCGGCCCTGGTCGGAGCCGACGAACCTCGACTTCCAGGCGACGGTCGACCGGCTCTCGCCGGTCCTCGTGCTGGCGTCGTTCACGATCGCGCTGGCGGTGGGCTGGCGGCGGTGGCGACGCGGCGACAGCCACTACCCGTGGATCGGGGTCAGTGCCGCGATGCTGTGCGGCTTCCTGCTGCTGCACAAGGTGCACTCGCCGCAGTACACCCTGTGGCTGCTGCCGTTCTTCGTGCTGCTGCGGGTGCGCTGGGGGTGGATCGTCGCCTACCTGCTGGCCGACCTCGCGATGTACGTCGGCATCTTCCGCCTGTTCTACCTGCTCAACGCCGGGATGGACGTCGGCGTCGGGGGCGGGTTCGCCGCCCAGGCCGTGGCCATCGGGGTGTGGGGCCGCGCCGCCCTGCTGGTGGGGCTGTTCATCGTGATGCTGAAGGTGCCGACGACGATGGTCAGCGATCGGCTCGCCCCCGCTACCGCGGTGCGGACGAGCTGAGCACCGGTCGGCGGGCGACGAGCTGCCCGCTCCCGGACGGCGGGGCCGGCCACTCCGGGTCGTCCACACCTGGCGCAGCCGGGCCGACGGCCGCGCGGACCGGGTCCGTGTCCGGTCGCAGGATGCTGCGCACCACCAGCACCATCAGCACCACCACCAGAGCGTCGCGGGCGACGACGGCGCCGAGGAACCAGTCGGGCGGGAGCCCCCGCGCGGCGGGCCCGACGTAGTAGAACATCCGCGGCACCCACACGAGCGCGTCGAGCGTCATCCACGCCAGCAGCAGGCGCCAGCGGGGCAGCGCGAGCACGGCCAGCGGCACCAGCCACAGTGAGTACTGCGGGCTCCACACCTTGTTGACCAGCAGGAACGCTGCGACGACGAGAAAGGCCAGCGACGCGAGCCGCGGGGGCCGCGGGGCGCGGCGCACGAGCAGGGCCACCCCCGCGCACGTCGCCACGAACAGTGCAAGGACGACGGCGTTGAGCAGCGTCGGGATCTCCCCCGACGCGAGATCGCCGTCAAACCCAGGCCAGCCGGTGAAGTAGGAGACGACGTACCACAGCGAGTCGGGATCCGCGGTCCGGCTGTTGTTGAGCTGGAAGAACTCCCACCAGCCCGCGGTCCAGACCAGCGCGACCGGCACGTTGACCACCGCCCAGGTCCCGAGCGCCGCCACGGTGGTGCGCACCACCGTGCCCGGATCGCGGCGGCGCATGCCCAGCAGCACCAGCGGCACCAGCAGGAGCAACGGGTAGAGCTTGAGGGCGCCGCCCACACCCAGCAGCACCCCGGCGAGCACCGGCCGGCGTCGGGGGAACGCGAGCAGCCCGGCGGTCGCGAACGCGACGGCGAGCGCGTCGAAGTTGGTGAACACGTGCACCGCCACCAGCGGCGAGCCGGCGACGAGCACGGCGTCCCACGGCCGCGCGGGACGCAGCCGGCACACCGCCCAGACGGTGACCAGCCAGGACGACGCCAGCCAGAACGCGCCGACGGTGAAGTAGACGACGACCGGGAGCCCGCTCGGCAGCCACGGGTGCTGCGCGACCAGCGCAAGCCATCCGGCGGTCAGCCGCGCGTTCGCGTACTGGAAGAAGCCCGTCAGCACCGGGTACTCCATGTACTGGACCTGTTCGGTGGCCGTGCCCGGGTCCTGCACCCACGAGTCGCGGTACGGCACGGCCCCGCTGTCGAGGCGCTCGATGCCGTAGAGCGGCACGGTGTCCGAGTAGCACATCGCGACGTACTGGCGGTTGTTGCGCCAGTCCAGCGCGAGCCCGTCGTCCGTCTTGTACTGCTGGAGGCACGGCGCCTTGCCCAGCCAGCCGAGTGCCAGGAGGGCGACCGCGACGAGGAGCATCGCGCGCAGCGGCGTCCAGAACCGGCTGCGCCCGACGACCGCGTGCGCCCCCAGCGGGCCACCGACGACCCGGCTCGCGGCAGCCGCGAGCGGCTCCGTCCAGGTCGGGATCACCCGGCCCACGGGCTCCGGGGAGGCGTGCGGTCCCGGCGGGCGGCTCATCCCGTCTACGGTGTCCCGGCGGTGAGGGGCTGCCGGCCCGACGTCCGCGACACCGGCTGGCTGCTGCTGCGCAGACCCGGAACGTCGAACGGGCTCTGGTCGAACGCAGCCCCCTCGTCGGAGGAGTCGTCGCTGCTCGAGCGGCCGTCGGACCCGCTGTCCGAGCCGCTCCCGCGCGAGTCGCCCGAGCTGTCGGAGTCGCTCGAGCTACCCGATCCGCTGCTCGAGGAGTCGCTGTCGGAGTCGGAGTCCTTCTTGTCCTTGTCCTCGTCCGACTTCTCGTCGGAGTCCTCGTCGTCGGAGCCGTCGGACTCCGTCACGACGACCGGCGGCGCGCCGAGCGCGACGAAGGGGGAGAACTGCTCGACGGGGGTGCCGCGCAGCGCTCCGGTCATGAACGTCTGCCAGATCGAGCCGGGCAGCATCCGCCCGAACACGGGGCGCCCGGCCGAGTTCTTGATCGGATCGCTCTGGTCGGTGCCGACCCAGACGGCCGTGGACACCGACGGGGTGTAGCCGACCATCCACGCGTCCTTGTTCTGCCCGTTCAGCGTCGGGTGCTGGACGGTGCCGGTCTTGCCGGCGACCGGCCGCCCGGCCGGGGCGATCCCGCCGGAGGCGGCCACGTCGACCATCGCCTCGGTGACGTTGCGTGCCACCGGCTGCGGCACGACCTGCTGGCCGGTCTCGGTGCCGCGGTCGTAGATCACCCGGCCGTCGGCCGCCGTCACCTTCGCGACCACGTACGGGTCGTGCCGGATCCCGTCGGCCGCGAACGTGGCGAACGCCGAGGCCATGTCGACCGGGCGGACCTCCTTGTCGCCCAGCGAGATGCCCGCCGTCGGGTTCGGCAGCTCGTCGCCTGGGATCCCGGCCTGGTGGGCGGCGTCGACCACGCGCTGCGGACCGGTGTCGATGCCCATCTTGTAGAAGACGGTGTTGACCGACTTCGTCATCGCCTGCTGAACCGTGCAGGGGTTGCAGCTGAACCCTTCGGAGTTGCCGACCCGCACCCCGAGGAAGTCCTGCGGTGACGACCCGTCGTAGGTGCTGCCCAGCCCGACGTCCTGGCGGGAGTCCTGCAGCGCCGCCGAGAGCACGAACGGCTTGAACGACGAGCCGGGCTGCCGCCGGGCCTGGGCGTAGTCGACGCCGACCCCGTTCGAGCCGCCGTAGTACGCCAGGATCGCCCCGGTCTTCGGATCGACCGACACCAGCGCGCCCCGCAGGTTGGCCGGCTGCCCCTTGAGCACCTTCGTCACCGCGGCGACGGCCTGCTCCTGGCGCTTGGAGTCGATCGTCAGGTCGATGGTGAGGCCCGCGGTGTTGATCTCCTGGTCGGTGATCCCGCGGGCTGCGAGCTCGTCCATCGCCAGCTTGTAGACGTGGCCGCCCGCGTCGCCGGGAATGCCTCCGGCCTGTGGCGCCTCCGGCAGGAACTTCGGGAACTGCTCCTGGGCCCGGTCAGCGGCCGGCAGCCAGCCCTGGGCGACCATGCCGTCGAGGACGAAGTTCCACCGCTCGGTCGACTTCTCGAGGTTCTTCGCGGGGTCCCACCGCGACGGCGACTGGATGGTGCCGGCGAGCATCGCGCCCTCGGACACCGTGAGGTCCTTGACGTCCTTGCCGAAGTACGCCTGGCTCGCCGCCTGGATCCCGTACGCACCGCGGCCCAGGTAGATGACGTTCAGGTAGTTCTCGAGGATCTGGTCCTTGCTCTGCTCCTGGGAGATCTTGACCGCGAGGACGATCTCCTTGTACTTGCGCAGCAGCGACACGGAGTCCTGCCCGGTCGAGACCTTCACGTACTGCTGCGTGATGGTCGAGCCGCCGCCGACCCCGCCCGTGGCCTGGTTCCACAGCGCGCGGCCGATACCCGTGAGGTCGAAGCCCGGGTTGGAGTAGAACGACCGGTCTTCGGCCGACAGCACGGACTGCCGCACGTGCTCGGGGACCTGGTCGAGCGTGACGATCGTGCGGTTGACGTTGTCGGGCCGGATGGTGGCCAGCGCGGGGCCGTTGGCGTACTTGAACGTGGCCACCTGCGTGACGGCGGTCTGGTTCGCCGACGGCACGTCGAACACCACCCAGCCCACGAGGAACGCCACCACCGGCGCGAGCAGGCCCAGGCCGACCAGCCCCACGGACGTCCACAGCACCCGGCGCGACCAGCGGCGGCCGCCTCCCGAGCCGTCGCCCGCGGACGGACCGGGACGGTCGTCGGGTGGGGTGGGGCCGCGTCCCGGGGGCGGGGGTCCCGGCGGTGGGCCGTAACCCCTGCGGGGCGGTGCGGCCTGGCGAGCGGCGGCACCGACCGGACCGGGCGCCGCGACCGGCTCGGGCGGGTAGCCCGCCGTCGTCCACCCGCCGCCCGTGGCGTCGTGCGTGAGCAGGGGAACGCCGCCGGCGGGCTGGGGGCGTGGCCCCGGCTGCCGGATCGGCGCCGGCCAGGGTGGCGAGACAGGCGGGACCGGGCGGGCTACGGGACGACCGGGCGGCACCGCCGCCGGCGGACGGCCGACCGGATGCTCCGGGCCGGGGGGGTACTCGCGCTGGTCAGTCAACGCACTCTCCGGGGGGAGTCGATCCGGGGGGAGCCGGAAGGTCGGGGTTCACTCGGCGACGGTCCGGCGTCGCTCGCGGGCACGGCCGGTGCCGGTGTCGGGATCGCCGCCGCTACCCATGACGTAGGAGAGCACCAGGTGGTTCCACCGGCAGCTGTTGCAGACCTCCACGACGTGGACGGAGAAGTCGGCGTGCAGCGCGGCGAGACGCTCGAGCTCGTCGGGTCGCCTGGCACTGCCGGCCGCATGCCGCAGCGCATCGCCGAAGACCCACGAGACGAGCGTGAGCCGCTCCTTGCGGCAGACCGGGCAGGCCTGCTCCGTCGGCTCACCGTGGAAGCGGGCGGCGCGGAGCAGGTAGGGCCCCGCATCGCAGACCTCCTCCACGGCGACGCGACCGGCGTGGACGTCCGCGAGCAGCGCACGGCGCTGCAACGCGTAGTCGACCACCTGTCGCTGGGTACGCACCCGCGTCAGGGTACGCGGGGTGGCACCTGCCCCGGCCCGGACCGCCTGCGCGTCCTGCCGCCAGGTGGGTGACGACGCCTGCCGTCCCTCTTCCGGATGTATCGGATCGATATGCTGACGTCACCCATCGGAGTGCGGCAGGAAGGGTCCCGATGCTCGAGCTGGCGATCCTCGGCCTGCTGTACGAGGCCCCCGAGCACGGCTACGAGCTCCGCAAGCAGCTCAGCACGCGGCTCGGCGGCCTGCGGGTGATCTCCTACGGCTCCCTGTACCCAGCGCTGCGTCGGCTGACCAGAGCCGGGCTGATCGTGGAGGACACCGCCCCGGCCGCCGACGCCTCCTGGTCCCGGCGCGCCCGGCGCGTGTACCGCATCACCGCCGAGGGCAAGGAGCGCTTCGCCGAACTGCTCGCCGACTCCGGCCCCCAGTCGTTCGACGACGACGGCTTCGGCGTGCACCTCGCCTTCTTCTCCCGCACGCCCGCCGAGATCCGGATGCGGATCCTCGAGGGCCGCAGGCGTGCCGTCGAGGAGCGCAGGGAGGGCCTGCGTGCGGTGCTCGCCCGGGCGGGCGAGCAGATCGACCGCTACACCCGCGAGCTGCACCAGCTCGGCCTCGACACCAGCGAGCGCGAGGTGCGGTGGCTCAACGAGCTGATCCAGCAGGAGCGGGCGGCGAACGACCGGACGATCCGGACCGAACCCACGAATGAGAACCCGGGAGAAATATGACCAGCGAACCGACCACACGCCACCATCAGGTCAGGGTGGCCGTCGTCGGCGTCGGCAACTGTGCCGCGTCGCTCGTGCAGGGCGTCCAGTACTACCGCGACGCGGACCCAGCGGTCCGGGTCCCCGGCCTGATGCACGTCGACTTCGGCGGCTACCACGTCCGCGACATCACTTTCGTCGCGGCGTTCGACGTCGACGCGAAGAAGGTCGGCCGCGACCTGGCCGAGGCGATCTCCGCCAGCGAGAACAACACCATCAAGATCGCCGACGTGCCGCCGCTGGACGTGCCGGTGCAGCGCGGCCACACCCTCGACGGACTGGGCCGCTTCTACCGGGCGACGATCACCGAGTCGGACGACGAGCCGGTCGACGTCGCCCAGGTGCTGCGCGACAGCCACGCCGACGTGCTCGTGTCGTACCTGCCGGTGGGCAGCGAGGCGGCCGACCGCTTCTACGCCCAGGCCGCGCTGGACGCCGGGGTCGCCTTCGTCAATGCGCTGCCGGTGTTCATCGCGTCGGATCCCGTGTGGGCGGAGAAGTTCCGGGCCGCCAGCGTGCCGATTGTCGGCGACGACATCAAGAGCCAGGTCGGCGCGACCATCACGCACCGGGTGCTGGCCCGGCTGTTCGAGGACCGCGGCGTGCAGCTCGACCGCACGATGCAGCTCAACGTGGGCGGGAACATGGACTTCCTCAACATGAAGGAGCTCGAGCGGCTCGAGTCGAAGAAGGTCTCGAAGACCCAGGCCGTCACCTCACAGGTCGACCGCGACCGGCAGAATCCCATCGGCCGGGACAACGTGCACATCGGGCCGTCGGACTACGTCGCCTGGCTCGACGACCGCAAGTGGGCCTACGTGCGGCTGGAGGGCCGGGCGTTCGGCGACGTCCCGCTCAACCTGGAGTACAAGCTCGAGGTCTGGGATTCACCGAACTCGGCCGGCATCATCATCGACGCCGTTCGGGCCGCAAAGATCGCCAAGGACCGGGGAATCGGCGGCCCGATCCTGTCGGCGTCGAGTTACTTCATGAAGTCGCCTCCGGAGCAGTACAGCGACGACGAGGCACGGCGTGCCGTCGAGGAGTTCATCCGCGGGGAGCGAGAGAACTAGGTCGTTCATCGGTCGTCGGCCCCGGGCACGGTATCCACCGTATCCGGGGCCGATTTTTTTCGTGGCCGCCTGCCTGCGCCGACGCTCGTTCCACTGTGGATTCCTTTCCGTTCTGGAAATGCTTTCGCCCGCAGAACTCCTTCCAGTGCGGAAACGCTTGCACAGTTCCGGTCTGGAAGGTGTTTCACTCCACCGGCTCAATCACGACCCGATCTCGCCCCGAATCGCGGGTTTGGTGACCGCGCTCACTCTGATGAGTCCCATATCCGCTGCCACTATCCGGAACAACAAGCGTGTGACTCCACCACTCGGGGCATGATTTACCGTGAAGAGGCTCACTAAAAGAAGTAGACCTTTCTGTTATCTACATCATGGCAAAGCATCGAAATGCGTTCGTAATGTTGTAGGCGGCCCCGATGGACCGCAGCTCACCCGGAGCGGCGGGCATGGGGTCACCGCACGGGAGTGCGAGCGCATCCTGCGCCGCCCTCCGATCCGACGCATCAGTCGGGACGGCGGTGCTCACGAAGGACGACGCTGTGTCCCCCAAACCCGTGTCCCTGCGGCCCGCGCTGACCCGCCGCGCCGCCGTCGTCGCCGGGTCCGCCGCGGCCGCCGCCCTGTTCGCCACGGTGCCGGCAGCTCCGGCCGCCGCACCGGCGGCCCCGCCCGCGAGCCCGACAGTCACCGTCAGCACCACCGTGGTGCCGCTCGCCGCGAGGTCGGCCACCATCACGCTCGACCCGCAGGCCGTCGCCGCCGCCGCGCCCGCCGCCGCGCGCAGGTCGGCGATGCAGAAGGCCCTCGGCAAGATCGGTTCGCCCTACCGCTACGGCGCCACGGGCCCCAACGCCTTCGACTGCTCCGGCCTCGTCACGTGGGCCTTCAAGAGCTCGGGCAAGTCGCTGCCCCGCACCAGCAACGCCATGTCGCGCGTCGGCAGCCCGGTGTCGAAGTCGGCCCTGCAGCCCGGCGACCTGGTGTTCTTCTACAAGCCGGTGAGCCACGTGGGCATCTACATCGGCAACGGCAAGGTCGTTCACGCGAGCAGCCGCAAGAGCCCGGTGAAGATCTCCGACATCAGCCGGATGCCGTTCAACTCCGCCCGCCGCGTCTAGCCCGTCAGTTCCGAGCAGGCGGCCGCCCGGTGAGGCCGGGCGGCCGCCTGCTCGACCGGCGTCAGACGACGACGTTCACCAACCGGCCGGGCACCACGATCAGCTTCCGCGGATCGCGGCCGTCCAGGGCCGCGACGATCTTCTCGTCCGCCAACGCGGCGGCCTGCACGGCGGCGGCGTCCGCGTCGGCGGGCACCGTCACCCGCGATCGGACCTTGCCGTTGACCTGGATCGGGTACTCGACCGTCTCCGCGACCAGCCACCGCTCGTCCGCCACCGGGAACGGGCCGTGCGCCAACGAGGCGTCGTGCCCCAGCCGGGACCACAGCTCCTCGGCGACGTGCGGAGCCAGCGGGGCGAGCATCTGCACCAGCGGCTCGGCGACCAAGCGCGAGACCGCGCCGCCGCGCTTGGTCAGGTGGTTGTTCAGCTCGATCAGCTTCGCGGCGGCCGTGTTGTAGTGCAGGGCCTGCAGGTCCGTGTGCACCCCGTCGATGGTGCGGTGCAGCAGCCGCAGCGTCGCGTCGTCCGGCTCGTCGTCCGAGACCCGTGACGCGCCGGTGGTCTCATCGACCAGGTTGCGCCAGACCCGCTGCAGGAAGCGCTGCGACCCGACGACGTCGCGGGTCGACCACGGCCGGGAGACGTCCATCGGCCCGGTCGACATCTCGTACAGGCGGAAGGTGTCGGCGCCGTAGCGCTCGCAGATCTCGTCCGGGGTCACCACGTTCTTCAGTGACTTGCCCATCTTCCCGTACTCCTGGGTGACGGGTTCGGTGTTCCACGTGAAACCACCGCCGGGAGCCTCGACCACCTCCTCGGCCGGCACGTAGCTGCCACGGGCGTCGGTGTAGGCGAAGGCCTGGATGTAGCCCTGGTTGAACAGCCGGCGGAAGGGCTCCTCCGACGTCACCTCGCCCAGGTCGTAGAGCACCTTGTGCCAGAACCGGGCGTACAGCAGGTGCAGCACGGCGTGCTCGACACCCCCGACGTACAGGTCGACCCCGCCGGGGTCGCCCGGACGAGCAGGGTCCTTCGCCATCCAGTACTGCTCGATCTCGGGCGCGCAGAAGTACTTGTCGTCGTGCGGGTCCAGGTAGCGCAGGTAGTACCAGCACGAGCCGGCCCACTGCGGCATCGTGTTGGTCTCGCGCCGGTAGGTCCGCAGGCCGTCGCCCAGGTCCAGTTCGACGTTCACCCACTCCGACGCGCGCGACAGGGGCGGCTCGGGTTCGGTGTCGGCGTCGTTCGGGTCGTACGCCTTCGGCGCGTAGTCCGCGATGTCGGGCAGCTCGACCGGCAGCTGGTCGTCGGGCAGCGGCACCGGGCCGTGGTCGTCCCAGACGATCGGGAACGGCTCGCCCCAGTAGCGCTGCCGGGAGAACAGCCAGTCGCGCAGCTTGTACTGGACGACGGCCTCGCCTGCGCCCCTGCCGACCAGCCAGTCCGTGATCGCCCGCTTGGCCTCCGCGACGCCCAGGCCCTCCAGGCTGATCTCGTCGTTGTGCGAGTTGATCGCCGGTCCGTCGCCCGTGTACGCCTCGCCGTCCCAGCCCTCCGGCGGTGCCACCGTGCGCACGATCGGCAGGCCGTACGTGGTGGCGAAGTCCCAGTCGCGCTGGTCCTGCGCGGGCACGGCCATGATGGCGCCGGTGCCGTAGCCCATCAGCACGTAGTCGGCGACGAACACCGGCACGGCCTGGCCGTTCACGGGGTTGACGGCCAGGGCGCCGGTGAAGACGCCGGTCTTGTCCTTGTTCTCCTGGCGGTCCAGCTCCGACTTCCGCACGGCGGCGGCGCGGTATGCGGCCACCGCGTCGGCAGGTGTCGTGGCACCGCCGGCCCAGCGGGGGTCGGTGTCCATCGGCCAGGCGCCGGGGACGATCTGCTCGACCAGCGGGTGCTCGGGTGCCAGGACCATGTAGGTGGCGCCGAACAGCGTGTCCGGGCGGGTGGTGAAGACCTCGATCGCGGCCTGAGAGGATTCGATTCGGGCGCCGACGACGTCGAACCGGACCCGCGCGCCCTCGGACCGGCCGATCCAGTTGCGCTGCATGGCCTTGACCGAGTCGGGCCAGTCGAGCCGGTCCAGGTCCGCCGCCAGGCGGTCCGCGTACGCGGTGATCCGCATCTTCCACTGCTTGAGGTTGCGGCGGAACACGGGGAAGTTCCCGCGCTCGCTGCGTCCGTCCGCGGTGACCTCCTCGTTCGCCAGCACGGTGCCCAGCCCGGGGCACCAGTTGACCGGCGCCTCCGAGATGTAGGCCAGCCGGAACGAGTCGACGACGTCGCGCCGCTCGACCTTCGACAGCTCCGCCCACGGCCGCCCGTCCGGGGTGGGGCGGGTGCCGGAGGCGAACTCGGCCTCCAGCTCCTCGACCGGCCGCGCGCGCCGCTGCTGCTCGTCGTAGAAGGAGCCGTAGATCTTCAAGAAGATCCACTGGGTCCAGCGGTAGAAGTCGACGTCCGTGGTCGCGACCGAGCGGCGGTCGTCGTGCGCCAGGCCCAGCCGGCGCAGCTGCGCCTTGTAGCGGGCGATGTTGGCCTCGGTGGTGGCACGCGGGTGCGTGCCGGTCTGCACCGCGTACTGCTCGGCGGGCAGGCCGAAGGCGTCGAATCCCATCGCGTGCAGCACGTTGCGGCCGGTCATCCGCAGGTAGCGGCCCAGCACGTCCGTGCCGATGAAGCCCAGCGGGTGGCCGACGTGCAGCCCGGCACCCGACGGGTAGGGGAACATGTCGAGCAGGTACACCTTCTCGCGCTCGCTGCCCGGCTCGCCGGGGTCGGGCGCGCGGAACGTCCCCTCCTGCTCCCAGCGGTCCTGCCAGCGCAGCTCGATCTCCTCGGCCAGCGCCGCGCCGTAGCGGAACGGGGTCTCCGTGCTCCGCGCCGCGTCTCGCGTCTCCGCGCCGGTGTCCGTGCTCATACTTCACCTCTGGTGCTCGGGGCCCGGAAAACAACCGACCCCTCGCGCCGCTCGGGCAGGAGGGGTCGCCGCGCCGGGACGCTGGTCGTCGACCGGCGCGGCTACGCGAGAAGCAGCTCGCGGGCCATGCGGCCAGCGTAGCCCCGCAGGGAGGAGCCCCGCACCGGGGTTGACCTACGCTGGAGCGGTGTCCGCCGCCCCGCGTCTCGTCCTCGGCTGCGCGCTGCTGCTCGCCGCCGCCGTGCTGCTGACCGTCGCCGTGCTCGGGGCACGCGGCCGGCTCCGCCGCAACCCCTGGGCGGGCGTGCGGACGAGCCGGACCCTGGCCTCGGACGAGGCGTTCACCATGGCGAACCGGGTGGCGGCAGCCCCCCTCGGAGCCGCCGGACTGGTCGCCCTGCTGGGCGGCGTCAGCCTGATCGTGGGCGGCCCGGCTGCGGTCGTCTGGACGGTGCTCCTGGTGGCCACGGCCGGGATGCTGGGGCTCACCGGCCTCGGCGGCGCGGTGGGCGACCGGGCGGCGGCCCGCGTGGAGGCCCCGACGTCGGGATGCGCGGGGACGTGTGCGGGATGCGACCTCGTGGCCGGGTGCCGCCCCGCGGCGGACGTGCCGGAGAGCCCCGCCCAGCCCGCCTGACGAGCGCTCAGTTGTGCCGCGCGTCCACCGGGAACGTCGCCAGCAGGGCGAGCGGGACGCCCTGGCGCCGCAGCACCCGCGACCACAGGTCCTGGCCCTGGCCGGCCAGCACGTCGTCCGGCAGTGCGGGGACGACGAACCAGTCGCCGCGCGCGATCTCCCCGGCCAGCTGGCCGGCGTCCCAGCCTGCGTAGCCGGCGAACACGCGCAGACCGCGCAGCCGCGGTGCCAGGGCCTCGGGATCGCCGTCCAGGTCGACCAGGGCGACGGGGCCGTTCACCGCGACCAGCCCCGAGATCCCGTCGGCGCGGTGCCCGGTGCGGAGGGCGGCCAGGCACAGGGCGGTCTTGCCGTCGACCGGACCGCCGACGAACACCGACGGCGGCCGCGACGACAACGGCGCCCAGCCCGGCAGCACGTCGTTCAGCGCCACCTCGCTCGGCCGGTTCAGCACCACGCCGAGGCTGCCCCGCTCGCGGTGCTCGATGAGGTAGACGACGGTGCGACGGAAGTTCGAGTCGAGCAGCCCCGGCGCCGCCACGAGCAGCGCGCCCGGGCCCACCCGGGTCGCAGAGCGGTCGTCCACGGCTCCATCGTCGCATCCGCGACCGGGTACCGGGCCCACCGGCGTGCGCCCGTGCCGTGATCGTCCTGTCGTAGCCTCGTAGCCGTGTCGACCCCGCCACCCGGACGGCTCCAGGAGCCGTCGACGACCCCGCCGGCTTCGCCGACGGCGGTGGGTACCGAGCGGCTGGGCTGGCTGCGGCTGCTCCGGGAGAGGGGTTTCCGGCGGCTGCTGGCCGTGCGCTTCGCGGCGCAGTGGGGCGACGGCATGTTCCAGGCCGCGCTGGGCGGGGCGGTGTTGTTCAACCCGGAACGGGAGGCCGATCCGCTGGCCGTCGCCGCCGGGCTCGCCGTGATCCTGCTGCCGTACTCGCTGGTGGGGCCCTTCGCCGGGGCCCTGCTGGATCGGTGGGACCGCCGCCGGGTGCTGCTCGTGGCGAACTGCCTGCGTGCGGTGCTGACGCTGGTCGTCGCCGTGATCGTGTTCGCGGGCGTGGCCGGCGCGCCGCTGTACCTCGCCGCGCTGACCGTCGCCGGGGTGAGCCGGTTCGTGCTGGCCGGGCTGTCCGCGGCGCTGCCGCACGTCGTCACCCGACGCCACCTCGTGGAGGCCAACGTCGTCGCCGCCACGGCCGGGGCCGGGGTGGCCGCGCTGGGCGGGGCCACCGCGATCGGTGCCCGCGCGCTGCTCGGTGCGGGCGACGCGGGTTCGGCACTGACCACTGCGGTGGCCGCGGTGGGATCGGTCCTGGCCGCGGTGCTCGCCGCGGGCTTCGCGGCCCGGCTGCTCGGTCCGGACCGCACCGACGAGCCGGACCGCACGCTCGTCGCCGTCGCCCACGGCCTCGTCGACGGTGCCCGGGCCACCGCGCGCACACCGACGGTCGCGGCGTCGTTCCTCGCGCTGGCCGCACACCGGCTGGCGTTCGGTGTGTCGACCCTGCTGATGCTGATGCTGTTCCGGCACACGTTCACCGGCACGGGAGTGCTGCGCGGCGGGATGGGCGGCGTGGGGGAAGCGGTCGTGCTGACCGCGGCCGGGCTCGGCGTCGCCGCGCTGCTCACCCCGTGGCTGGTGCACCGGCTGGGGCGGCCGTGGACGGTGCGGATCGCGCTGCTCGCGGCCGCCGGGACCCAGGTGGCGCTCGCGGCGTGGCTGACGCTCCCCGCCGTGCTCGGGGCGGCCTTCCTGCTCGGCGCCGCAGGGCAGGTGGTGAAGCTCTGCGCCGACGCGGGGGTGCAGAGCGAGGTCGGCGACGAGGTCCGCGGCCGGGTCTTCGCGCTCTACGACGCGGTGTTCAACGTCTGCTACGTGCTCGCGATCGCGGTCGCCGCGCTGCTCGCCCCGCCGACCGGCGTCGCCCCGCTGCTGATCGCCGCGACGGCGGGCGTGTACCTGCTCGGCCTGCTCGCCCACGACCGGGTGCTCCGCCGCGCCCGCCGCCGCCGGACGGAACCCGACGAGGACCGGACGAGCGGGCCGCTCGCCGCATAGGTTCCGACGACGGCCCACTCGTCCGATGAGGGGGCCTATCCGATCCCGTTCTCCGCCGCCCACCGTCGGAGCTCGGCCTCCGCCTCCTCCGCACCGAGCGGGCCGCGCTCCATCCGCAGCGCGAGCATGTACCTGTAGGCCTTCCCCACGAGCGGGCCCGGCGGGACGCCCAGCAGCTGCATGATGGCGTTGCCGTCGAGGTCGGGACGGATCGCGTCGAGCTCCTCCTGCGCACGCAGGGCCGCGATGCGCTGCTCGAGCGAGTCGTAGCTGCGCTGCAGCGCCGCCGCCCGCCGCCGGTTGCGCGTGGTCGAGTCGGAGCGCACGAGCGCGTGCAGCCGGTCCAGCAGCGGGCCCGCGTCCGTGACGTAGCGGCGCACCGCCGAGTCCGTCCACTCGCCGGTGCCGTAGCCGTGGAAGCGCAGGTGCAGGAACACCAGCTGCGTGACCTCGTCGATCACGGCCTTGGAGTAGCGCAGGTCGCGCAGCCGCTTACGCGTGAGCTTCGCGCCGACGACCTCGTGGTGGTGGAAGCTCACCCGCCCGTCGGACTCCTTGCGCCTTGTCGCGGGCTTGCCGATGTCGTGCAGCAGCGCCGCGAGCCGGAGCACGAGGTCGGGCCCCGCGGTCTCCCGGTCGATCGCCTGCTCCAGCACCACAAGCGAGTGGGTGTAGACGTCCTTGTGCTGCATGTGCTCGTCGATGGCCAGGCGCATCGCGGGGACCTCGGGCAGCACGTACTCGCACAGGCCGGTGTCGACGAGCAGCTCGATCCCGCGCCGCGGATGCCGGCCGAGGACGAGTTTGGTGAGCTCGACCTGCACCCGCTCCTTCGTGATGCGCGCCAGCTCCCCGGCCATCGCCGTCATCGCCGCGACCACCCGCGGCGCGGGGGTCAGCCCGAGCTGGGAGACGAAGCGGGCCGCGCGCAGCATCCGCAGCGGGTCGTCGGCGAACGACTCCTCGGGCGTGGCCGGCGTGTCGAGCGTTCCGGCGGCCAGGGCGGCGAGGCCGCCGTGCGGGTCGACGAACCGCCGGTCGCGGCCCTGCTCACCACCCGTCAGCTCGACGGCCATCGCGTTCACGGTGAAGTCGCGGCGGACCAGGTCGTCGTCGATCGTCTCGCCGAACGCCACGACCGGATTGCGGCTCACGCGGTCGTAGGCGTCGGCCCGGAACGTGGTGATCTCGACGGTCGTGCCGTGCCGACGCGCGCCGACCGTGCCGAACGCGATGCCGGTGTCCCACACCGCCTCGGCCCAGCCCTCGAGCACCGCGAGGACCGCGGGCGGGTGCGCGTCGGTGGTGAAGTCGAGGTCGGTCTGCTCGGTGGCCCTCGAGGAGATCTGGCTGAGCAGCGCGTCGCGGACGCTGCCGCCGACGAGGTAGAGCCGGTGGCCGGCGGCGGCGAACCGGACGGCGAGCTCGTCGGCCACGGGGTGGATCGGGACGAGGTCCACCGCCGCATTCTCCTGGGCGCGCACGAGATCGGGGGGGACGACGGGGACAGGCACGGCGAACCAGTTTAGGCGGCGCCCGCGGGCCGCGACCGGGGCCCGGTGGCGCGCGCGTGACGTGCACCCGGCCGCGAGGTGGCCGCATCGTTACCATCGCCGCATGTCCACCTCCCGCGGTCGCTCCGGCGGGCGCCGCGCGGGCCGTTCGGTCGAACGTCGACGCCGGTTGCGCACCGTCGACGAGACCTCCGCGGGAGGCCTCGTGGTGGACCACCTCCGTCGCCGGGCCGCGCTGATCGGCCGTCTCGACCGGCGCGGCCGGCTCCTGTGGTCGCTACCCAAGGGGCACATCGAAGTGGGGGAGACCGCCGAGCAGGCCGCGGTGCGCGAGGTCGAGGAGGAGACGGGCATCATCGGTCGCGTGGTCGCGCCGCTGGGCACCATCGACTTCTGGTTCGTCGCCGAAGACCGTCGCGTGCACAAGACCGTGCACCACTTCCTGCTGCGTGCGCTGGGCGGGGAGCTGTGCGACGACGACGTCGAGGTCGCCGAGGTCGCGTGGGTGCCCCTCGGCGAGCTGGAGTCGCGGCTCGCCTACGCGGACGAACGGCGGCTGATCCGGCGCGCCACCGAACTGTTGGCGGACAGCGCGTGACCCGTGCCGCGGCCGTCGCCACACGGCCGCCCGCGGTGGCAGGCCGGCCACTCGCGGCCCTGCTCGCCGTTCTGTTCCTCGTGCTCGCGGGCCTCTTCTCCGCTCCGGGCACCGCGGCGGCGCAGCCGGCCGCCACCGTTCCCGCCCCGGCAGCGTCCGGGCCGCTGCGGCTCGAGCTGGCCGGTCTGACGCCCCGTGTCGTCACCTCCGACAGCCCGTCGACCGTCACCGTGACCGGAACCCTGCGCAACACCGGCGACCGCCCGGTCGACGACCTGGAGGTCCGGCTGCAGCGTGGGGAGGCGCTGCGCACCGACGGCGACGTGCGCGACGCCCTGGCCGGCGACGGCCGCGTCGACGCCGCCACCCCCGCGTTCACCCCGCTGCCCGGCACGCTCGCCCCGGGCGGATCGCTGCCCGTCGAACTCACCGTTCCGCTGCGCGGCGCCCCGACCGACGGCCTCGCGCTCGCCCAGCCGGGCGTGTACGAGGTGCTCGTCAACGTGAACGGGGTGCCGCGCGACGGCCTGCGTGCCCGCGTCGCCGCCGCCCGGCTGCTGCTGCCGGTGCTGTCGCTGCCGGCCGGTCCGGGTCCCGCCGACGTCCCGGTCGATCCCCCGAAGCCGGGCGGCCCCGCCGGTGTCACCGTGCTCTACCCGCTGGTCGACAGCCCGCACCGGCTGCCGGCGGTCCCCGGGGAGCAGACGCTCCTCACCGACGACGACCTCGCCCGATCGCTGGCACCCGACGGCCGCCTCGGCGGCCTGCTGACAGCGTTCGGCAAGGAGGCCCCGTCGGGCTCGGCCGTTCGCGGGGCGACCTGCCTGGCCGTGGATCCCGACCTCGTCGCCACCGCCGCCGCGATGCGGCAGGGCTACGCGGTGCGCGGGCCGGACGGGACGGTGCCGGGCACGGGCGCCGAGGTGGCAGGCACCTGGCTGGACACGCTGTCGGCCGCCGCGCGCGGCGGCTGTGTCGTCGCCCTGCCCTTCGCCGACGCGGACCTCGTCGCGCTCGCCCGCGGGAAGCTCACCGACCTCACCGGGCCGGCGGTCGCCGACGGGCGGGCTGTCGTCGCGGAGATCCTCGGCACACCGGTGCTCGACGCCACCACCTGGCCGAGCGGCGGTGTGCTCGACGAGGCGGCGCTGGCCGGTGTCGCCGCCGCCGGCACGCGCACCGTGGTGCTGGACGCCGACGCCGTGGCCGGCGGTGAAGCCGGGGAGACGGGCGGTGCGGTCCCCGTGACCGTCGGCCCGACCTCGCTGGTCGCCGTGCTCACCGACACCCTGCTGACGCGGGCGACGGCCGCCCCGGACACGCCCGCCTCGATGGGAGGCGGCACCGCAACCACGGTCTCCGCTGCTGCGACGAGCCCTCCGCTCGCCACCCAGGACGCGGCCGCCACCCTCGTGTTCCGCGCCCTGGCCCGTCAGGGGCAGCCGGTCAGCGGCGGTCCCCCGATCGTCCTCGCTCCTCCGCACGTCTGGAACACCGACGAGACGGGCGCCCGTGCGCTGCTCGCCACGGTCGACCTCCTGCTCGACTCCGGTCGGCTGCGGGCACGCGGGCTCGCCGACGTCGTCTCCGCCGGACCCACGACGCCCGGCCCCGCGCGGCAGGCGGCGGACCCGCTGCAGGCCGGCAGCCGCGACATCCCGCCGACCGTCCTCGAGTCGGTGCGCGAGATGCGTGCCGACGTTCTCGACCTGCGCTCGGCCGCCGTGCCCGAGACCGGGGTCGGCGCCTCGGTCGACGCGACGTTCACGCCGCTGCTGCAGGCCGTGCTGCGGCCCGCGTCGGCGACCTGGCACGGCCGCCCGGATCTCGCGACGGCGGCGGCCACGGCGGCGGCCGCCCGGATCGAGGAGCTGCGTGAGTCGATCCGGGTACTGCCTCCGCCCAGCCCGTACTCGCTCGGGACGACCGACGCGCCGCTGCTCCTGACGGTGGCGAACGGGCTCCCGGTGACGATGGAGGTGCGCCTGAGCATCTCGAGCACGACCGGTCTGCGGGTCGCACCGATCCCGCCGCAGCGGATCCCCCCGCTGGGCAGACGGCAGGTGCAGGTCAGCGCGGAGGTCGTGCGGTCGGGGCAGTTCTCCGTCGAGGCGACGGTGCACAGCCCGGCGGGCCGGGCGCTCGGTCCGCCGAGCCGCCTGCAGGTGCGCTCCACCGCCTACGGCACGATCACGGTGTGGTTGACGGGATCCGCGGCGGTGCTCCTCGTCGTGCTGGCGGCGTACCGGGTGGTGCGCCGGATCCGCGGCGAACCGAGCCCGCGCGACCGGACGGGTCCCTCGGTGGGCCCCCCGGCCACCCTCGGTCCGCCGGTGCCCGAACCCCCGACCTCGGACTCCCGGACCGTGGAACGGGACCCCCCACCGCCGGTCGCGACGAACCCCCCGGCGCCCGTGCCGGAGCCGCCGACGACACCGCTCGGCACGCCGCGCGACCCGGAGCCCCCGACGCGTCCGGTACCGGCCCGCCGCCCGTGACCAACCCGGACCGGCCCCGCCGCGGTCCGTCGCTGGGTCGGGCGAGCAGCCTCATGGCGGTCGCGAGCCTGGTGAGCCGCATCACCGGGTTCCTCCGCCAGCTCGCGCTCGTCGCCGTGCTCGGCCTGGGCGTGGTCAACGACTCCTACACGGTCGCGAACACCCTGCCGAACATCGTCTACGAGCTGCTGCTCGGCGGCGTGCTGACCAGCGTGATGGTGCCCCTGCTGATCCGCGCGCAGACCGAGGACGCGGACGGGGGCGAGGCGTACACCCGTCGCCTGCTCACGATGGCGGGTGCCGCACTCGCCGTCGCGACCCTCGTGGCGATGGCCACCGCGGCGCTGCTCACCCGGCTCTACCTCGGCGGCAGCGGATCGGCGCACGCACAGCTCGCGACGGCCTTCGCCTGGCTGCTGCTGCCGCAGATCTTCTTCTACGGTGTCGGCGCGATGCTCGGCGCGCTGCTGAACACCCGCGGGGTGTTCGGGCCGTTCGCCTGGGCGCCGGTGCTCAACAACGTCGTCGTGCTCGGCGTGCTGGCGGCCTTCGTCGCCGTCCCCGGCGAGATCAGCCTGGAGCCCGTCCGGTTGAGCGACCCGAAGCTGCTGGTCCTCGGGATCGGCACGACGCTCGGCATCGTCGTCCAGGCGCTGATCCTGATCCCGTCGGTGCGCCGCACCGGCTTCCGCTACCGGCCGCTGTGGGGTTGGGACCGGCGCCTCTCCGAGACCGGCGGCCTCGCCGTCTGGGTCGTCGCGTACGTCCTGATCGGGCAGGCCGGCTACATCGTGACCACCCGCGTGGCCGCCGACGCCGCGCCGGGCAGCGTGGCGATCTACGCCAACGCCTGGTTGCTGCTCCAGGTGCCTTACGGCGTCCTCGGCGTCTCGCTGCTGACCGCGCTGATGCCACGCATGAGCCGGGCGGCCGCAGAGGGACGGATCACCGACGTCGTCGCCGACCTCGCACTGGGCACACGGCTGTCCGCGGTCGTGTTGTTGCCCGTCAGTGCACTGCTGACGCTCTTCGGCACCCAGCTCGGCGTGGCCCTGTTCTCCTTCGGCGCGGGATCGGCCGGCGAGGGCTCGACCCGGTTGGGTGCCACCCTGGCTGCGTCCGCGTTCGGCCTGCTGCCGTTCGCGGTGATGATGTTGCAGGCGCGCATGTTCTACGCGCTGAAGGACAGCCGCACGCCCACGCTGCTGCAGCTGGTGATCGTCGTGGTGAAGATCCCCCTGCTCCTCGCCGCCCCGTTCGTGCTTCCTCCGGAGTGGGTCGTGCTGGGGCTGGCGGCGGCGAACGGGCTGTCGTTCCTGGTGGGCTGGGTCCTGGGCCAGGTGCTGCTGCGGCGGCGGCTGGGTCCGCTGGGCACCGGCCCCGTGCTGGGAGCGCTGCTCCGGATGGCCGTCGCCTCGGTGGTCGGCGCCGGGCTCGCCTTCGGGGTGGTGCTGCTGGTCGGCCCGGCGCTGCCCGCCGTCGGTCCCGTGGCAGGGTCGTGGATCGAACTGGCGATCGCGGCGGTGATCGGCGGGCCCGTCGTCGTCGCGGTGATGCTGGCGCTCCGGATACCGGAGGTGGCGGCTCTGCGCCGTCGGGTGACGGGTAAGGTGGCGCACCCCACCGAGCGGGGCGAATCCGGGCGGTAGGCCTTCCCCTGCCGTAGGCTCGGCGTCCTGCAGGGGTCATTTTCATCGGCCCGGGGGAGGTCGCGTCGTGATCGAGGAGGCGACGTGACTGAGCGCGCGGAATCCGCGTTCGGCACGGCACCGGCGGTCGCGGCGTGCGGCGGTGTCTCGTGACCGGTCAGACCGAGCCGCGGCTCGTCGAGCCCGCGCCGTTCGTCCCCGCGCAACCCGGCCCCGCCGCCGACTCCGACGGCCACGCGGAGACCACCACCGCCGCGGGTTCCCTGCTGGCCGGCCGGTACAGGCTGGGGAGCCGCGTGGGCTCCGACGCCGCCGCCGGGGCGGAGTTCTGGCGCGCGGAAGACACCGTGCTGCGCCGCGACGTCGCCGCCACGGTGCTCCGTCGCTTCGGCGCGGGCACCGATCCCGACGACGACGGGGGCGCCGGCCGCGCCCAGGACATCATCGCGAGAGCGCTGCGGTCGGGCAGCTTCGAGCATCCCGGCTGCGCACGACTGCTGGACGTGCTCGCCCCAGGCGCTCCCGGCCTGCCGGACGGGGTGCTGGGCGCCGCCGTGGCCGAATGGGTTCCCGGTCGCAGCCTGGCCGAGGCCGTCGCGGACGGCATGCTCAAGCCCTTGGCCTCAGCCCGCGCCCTGCAGCCGCTGGCGGCCGCCGCCGAAGCGGCGCACCGGCACGGCCACGTGCTGGGCTGCGACCACCCGCAGCGGATCCGGCTGAACCACGACGGCCGCCTGCAGCTCGGTTTCGCACTGCCACGCCCGGAGCTGACCCCGGCGGACGACGTACGTGGCCTCGGTGCCGCGCTGTACACGCTGCTCACCGGGCTGTGGCCGCTCTCGGCATCCGATGCCGCCCGCGCCGGGCTCCGGGCCGCCGACCGCGGTCCTGACGGGGCGCCGCTGCCACCGTCGGTCGTCCGCCCCGGCGTGCCGGTGGAGCTGGAGACGCTGGTCGTGGGCACCCTCGGCACCGGTTCCGACACGGGCCGCGTCCGCACCGCGGCCGCGGTGCGCAGCGTCGTCGACGAGGTCGTGGCCGAGGCGGACCGCGTCGTCCTGTTCCCGCCCGAGCACGACGGGGTGCCCCCGGAGCCGGGCGACGTCTGGCAGCCGCGCGGCGCGCTGGCCAAGCAGCCCGACCCGCGCAGGCGGCGCAAGCTGACCATCGGGTTGGCGGGTCTGGCCCTGTGCGTGCTCGCCGTCGCCGGGTACATGAGCGTGCAGCTCGGCGAGCTGTTCGGCGATCCCACCCCGCGCATCGTGGTCGGCAGCAGCGCGGGAGGCGGTCAGGCCGCGCCGCAGCAGTCGGGCGACGGGTCCGGGGCGCCGGTGACGGACGCGGCGGTCAAGGCCGTCGGGGCGGACGTCTACGACGACGCGGGGGACCGCGACAACGCCGGTCGGGTATCGCGGGTCATCGACGGCAATCCGGACACGGGTTGGAAGACCTTCAACTACAAGCAGCAGTTTCCTGCGCTCAAGCCGGGCGTCGGCATCATGACGTCGTTCGCGTCGCCGGTGCAGCTGTCGAGCCTGGTGATCGAGTCGCCGAGCCCCGGGACCGAGATCGAGATCCGCTCCGCACCGTCGTCGGACGCGCGGCTCGGCGACACCGTGCTGCTCACCCGCACCACGCTCGACGACGGCGACACGACGGTGGCGCTGACCGACAGCCAGCCCGTCCAGTACGTGCTGCTGTGGATCACGCACCTCGGCGGCGGTGGGAGCGACAACAGCACCGAGATCCGCGAGGTCTCGTTCCGCCGCGTCGCCGACTGATCCATCCGGTTTCCGTCGGCTGCGGGGCAACTTCACCAAACGGCCTCGGGCGGACCGGGCCCCGACCTAGTGTCCGGGCGTGTCCGCCGCCCCACCCTCCGATGCGGAACTGCTCGCGGCCCATCGCGCCGGCGACGCCGACGCCTTCGGGCAGCTGGCGGAGCGGCACTCGCGCGAGCTGTGGGCGATCGCGCTGCGGACGCTGGGCGACCCGGACGACGCCGCTGACGCCGTGCAGGAGGCGCTCGTGTCCGCCTACCGGCGGGCCTCGACGTTCCGTGGCGACGCTGCGGTGCGCACGTGGCTGCGCCGGATCGTCGTCAACGCCTGCATCGATCGGATCCGGCACGAGCGGGTGCGCCGGACGGTGCCGTGGCCGGAGCGCGACCTCCCGTCCCGGCGCCCCGACCCGGCCGTCGAGCTGGTCACCCGGCTGGCGGTCGGCGAGGCGCTGGCGATGGTGCCGGTGGAACAACGGGTCGCGGTGGTGCTCGTCGACGTGCAGGGCTATCCCGTGGCCGAGGCCGCGGCGATCCTGGAGATCCCCGTCGGCACCGTGAAGAGCCGCTGTGCGCGGGGCCGGGCGCGACTGGCCGTGCTGCTCGGGCACCTCAGGGAGGAGAGCCGATGAACGAGCGGCCGTCCGATCCCGTCGACGTCCCCGCACTCGCCGCACTGGATGCGGACCTGCCCGACGCGGCCGAGGCGGCGGAGCGGCGCCGGGCCGCGCGGACCGACCCCCGCGCGGCGGAGGTGCTCGACGCCCTCTCGACGACGCGCGCGGATCTGGCCGCGCTCCCGGAGCCGGAGGTGCCCCCGGCGGTGGCCGCGCGGTGGGCGGCCGCGGTGGCGGCGGAGCACCCGGAGCAGTTCTCCAGCCGGCCCTCAGGACGGCGGTCCCGTTCCCGGGTCCTGCTCGCCGTGCTGGCCGCGGCCGCCGCCGTCGCCGTGGTCGTCGTCGGCGCCCCGCGTCCCGGGCCGCCCGTGCTCACCGTCGGCCGGGTCGACCTCGTCGCCGTCGCGACCGCGGCGGTCGGCACCGTCGACGTCGGCGCTCTCGCCGATCCCGACCGCCGGCAGGCCTGTCTGCGCGCCGTTCTGCCCGACGCCGCGGGCCTGCGGCTGCTGGGGGGCCGCCGCGTGGTTCTCGACGGGCGTCCCGGGGTGCTGCTCGTGCTCGCCACGGGCACGCGCGGCGGCCTGGACGTCGTCACCGTCGATCCGGGGTGCGGGCCTGCCGGAGGAACCCTGCTCGCGCGGGTGACGGTTGGCTGACCAGCCGGAAGTGAGGTCGGCGACGCCGGGAATGACTGCTGATGGGATCGTGTTCCACGGGTCAGAGAGGCTTCATGAAGGAGGACGGACCACGGTGACCACCGACGAGGTGCGCGAGCTGATCATCATCGGGTCGGGGCCGGCCGGCTACACGGCAGCGGTCTATGCGGCCCGGGCGCAGCTGCGGCCGCTGGTGTTCGAGGGCACGCAGTTCGGCGGAGCCCTGATGACCACCACGGAGGTGGAGAACTACCCGGGCTTCACCGACGGCATCATGGGCCCCGAGCTCATGGAGCAGATGCGCAACCAGGCGATCCGCTTCGGTGCGGAGCTGCGCAGCGAAGACGTCGAGGAGGTGTCGCTGACCGGCCCCGTGAAGACGGTGACGGCGCACGGGCGCACCTACCGGGCCCGCGCCGTGATCCTCGCGATGGGCGCGGCCGCGCGGTACCTCGACGTCCCCGGCGAGCAGCAGCTGCTCGGCCGCGGTGTGAGTGCTTGTGCGACCTGTGACGGGTTCTTCTTCCGCAACCAGGACATCGCGGTGGTCGGCGGCGGCGACTCCGCGATGGAGGAGGCGACCTTCCTCACCCGGTTCGCCCGCTCCGTCACGGTCGTCCACCGCCGCGACGACTTCCGCGCCTCGAAGATCATGATCGAGCGCGCGAAGAACGACCCGAAGATGCATTGGCGGACGAACGCCACGGTCAGCGAGGTGCTCGGCAACGGCAGTGTCTCCGGTTTGCGTCTTCGTGACACGAAGACCGGCGAGGAGTCGACGCTGGACGTCACCGGCATGTTCGTCGCGATCGGGCACGACCCGCGCAGCGCGCTGGTCCACGGTCAGGTCGACACGGACGACGCCGGCTACGTGCTGACGCAGGCGCCCGGCACGCAGACGAACATCCCTGGTGTCTTCGCCTGTGGCGATCTCGTCGACCACACCTACCGTCAGGCCATCACGGCCGCGGGCTCCGGATGTGCGGCCGCCATCGACGCCGAGCGCTGGCTCGCCGACGGCCCGGTCGAGCCCGAGCTCGCGGGCGGCGGCTACGGCACCGCCGCGGACGAGGTCGCGGCCGTCTTCCACTGACACCCCGTCCCTTTCGCGCGAACAGGAGATTTCTCATGGGTAAGAACACCGTCGACGTGACCGATGCCAGCTTCAGCACGGACGTGCTGGAGAGCGACAAGACCGTGCTGGTCGACTTCTGGGCGGAGTGGTGCGGCCCCTGCAAGATGGTCGCCCCCGTCCTCGACGAGATCGCCGGCGAGAACAAGGACACGATCACCGTCGCCAAGGTCGACATCGACCGCAACCCGGACGCCATGCGCAAGTACGGGATCATGGCGGTGCCGACGCTGATGGTCTTCCAGAAGGGCGAGGTGGTCAAGGAGATCCGCGGCGCCAAGCCGAAGGCCGCGCTGCTCCGCGACCTCGCCGACTACCTGGGCTGACCAGCACACCATCTGCTCCGGTCGGGGTCCGACCGGAGCAGATCGCTGCACGGGATAACGTAGCTGTCACGCAGGGGGACACGCCCGGGTGCGCCCTCCGACCCCCGGTCGGGTGGCGACAGGGCACAATGACCTTCTGCGTCGATCACCCTGCGCCGCCCAGCGGCCCGGTCGACCGTCAGACGAGCAGATCGAGCGAGGAGTGCATGCAGCCGCTGCGCCGAGGGGACACCGGTCCGGCGGTCGTCGAGATCCACAGGATGCTCAGCCAGTTCGGGCTGCTGGGCGACGCGACGGACGGGCCTGCGGACCACTTCGACCAGGTCGTCGAGCACGCGGTGCGCGCCTTCCAGCAGCAGCGTGGGCTGATCACGGACGGCATCGTCGGGCCTGCCACCTACCGCGCCCTGCGCGAGGCCGGCTGGACGCTCGGCGACCGCATGCTCGCTCTGCTGATCTCGACGCCGATGAGCGGTGACGACGTCGTGGCGCTGCAGGAGCAGCTGCTCGAGCTCGGCTACGACACCGGCCGTCCCAGCGGCGTGTTCGACGAGCAGACCGAGCGGGGCCTGCGCGCCTTCCAGCGCGACTACTGCGACATCTCGGACGGCGTCTGCGGGCCGTCGACGTTGCGGGCGCTGCGCCAGCTCGGTGCGCGCCGGGTGAAGGGCGGTCGCCCGCACCTGCTGCGCGAGCAGGAGCTGCTCCGCCAGGCCGGCCCCCGGCTGCGCGGCAAGCGGATCGTGATCGACGCGGCGCACGGCGGCCCGAACCGCGGCGTGACCGTCGCGGGTGTCACCGAGGCGGACCTCATGTGGGACCTCGCGCGCCGGCTCGAGGGCCGGATGGCCGCAACCGGCATGGAGGCGCTTCTGACCCGGCGCGAGGACACCTGTCCCACGGAGGCCGAGCGGGCGGCGTTCGCGAACGCCGCCGGGGCGGATCTCGTGCTGTCCCTGCACGTCGACGCGAACCGCAGCATGCACGCCCAGGGGCTCGCGACGTTCCACTTCGGCAACGGCTCGGGCATCACGTCGACGGTCGGCGAGGCGCTCGCCGGCTTCATCCATCGTGAGCTCACCAGCCGGACGGCGATGCTCGACCTCGGCACCCAGGCCCGCACCTGGGAGCTGCTGCGGCTCACCCGGATGCCGACGGTGCGGGTGGAGATCGGCTACCTGACGAACCTGGGCGACCGGCGTCGGCTGCTGGATCCCGCGTTCCGCGATGTGGTGGCCGAAGGCGTGCTCGTCGGGGTCAAGCGGCTGTACCTGCAGGGGCAGGACGACCAGCCGACCGGAACGTTCACCTTCTCGGACGTCCTCGCCCGCGAACTGGCGCGCGAGGACACCGCTCCGGCGATTTCCCGCCGCAGCTAGGGGATTACTCCGCCCCGCTCCTGATCACCTGGCAGCGGCCTTCTGAGCGCGCCCTGAGCGCGCCGCTGAGGCCTGTCGGAGCGGGGGTACGTACCGGACGGCGGGCCACCTCGCCGATACCCGTGGACTGCAGCGGAAGGCTGATGGAGCCGAGCAGCTGCTCGAGCGCGGCCTCCACGTCCTCCTTCCACGTCATCGCCGAACGCAGTTCCATCCGCAGCCGCGGCCACCGCGGGTGCGGGCGGACGGTCTTGAACCCGACGCTGCGCAGGAAGTCGGCCGGGATCATGCAGCTGGGCTCGGTGCCCGGCCGGGCGTCGCCGAACACCTCGACGGCCTTGACGCCGCGGCGGGTGAGGTCCTTCACGACGGCCTGGGCGAGCATGCGGCCGATGCCCTCGCCGGAGAACTCGGGCATCACCTGCATCGTGGTCAGCAGGACGGCGTCGGCGCTGACGGGGCCGGTCGGCATCTCGGCGGCCCGCGGCACCGCATCCGGAGGGGCGTACATCACATAACCGGCAGGGGCGCCGCGCATGTAGACCACCCGGCCGCACGAGCCCCACTCGAGCAGGACCTCGGAGACCCACGCCTCCTTCTCCAGCTCGGGCGAGCCGAACCGGGTCGCCTGCTCGCCGGCCTGCTGCGACAGCTCCCAGAACACGCAGGAGCGGCAGCGCTTCGGCAGGTCGCCGAGGTTGTCCAGCGTCATCGCCGCCATGTGCCAGGACAAGAGCAACCTCCGGCGGACGGCTCGGTGCAGATCGTGCGGCGGGTGCTCCCGCCGACGAACGACGATAGATCGATCCAGCTCGCGAAAACACCCTTTGTGCTGCGACCGGGGCCTCAGCCTCGACGAAGGGCGGGAAGATCAACCGAACTGGCTACACTCGATCGGTCGCTGCAGCGGCCGTCCGCCCAGCGGTCGGCCATCGGACACCCCCATCGGAGGACCTTTCATGCCCGTCCCGGAGCCGCTCCGGCCGTCCGAGATCCACGTCGAACACGGGCGGCCGGTCGAGCGGTTCGCAGCGCGGACGGCGGGCATGACCGCATCCGAGATCCGGGCGTTGTTCGCCGTGGCGAGCCGTCCCGAGGTGGTCTCGCTCGCCGGAGGCATGCCGAACCTCGCCGCTCTGCCGCTCGACACGCTCGCCCACGAGGTCGCCGAGCTCGTCTCCCGCGACGGCCAGGTCGCGCTGCAGTACGGCTCGGCGCAGGGTGTGCCGGCGCTGCGCGAGCAGATCTGCGAGGTGATGGCCCTCGAGGGGATCCACGCCGACCCGAACGACGTCGTGGTCACCGTCGGCTCGCAGATGGCGCTGGACCTGATCACGCGGATCTTCTGCGACCCGGGCGACGTCGTGCTCGCCGAGGGACCGTCCTACGTGGGTGCCCTGGGCAGCTTCGCCGCGTACCAGGCCCGGGTCGTGCACGTGGCGATGGACGCCCACGGGCTGGTCCCTGAGCTGCTGCGTGAGGCACTGCGGACGCTCGCGGCCCAGCGGGTCGTGCCGAAGTACCTCTACACGATCCCGAACTTCCACAACCCGGCCGGGGTGACGCTGGCCGTCGAGCGTCGCCGCGAGGTGCTCGACATCTGCGCCGAGTACGGCGTCCCCGTGCTCGAAGACAACCCGTACGGCCTGCTCGGGTTCACCGGGCGCGTCTATCCCGCGTTGCGGTCGATGGACCCGAACGTGCTCTACCTCGGCTCGTTCTCCAAGACGTTCGCATCGGGCCTGCGGGTCGGCTGGGCGCTCGTGCCGCCCGCGGTCCGCGACCGACTGGTGCTGGCCGCCGAGTCGGCGACGCTGTGCCCGCCGACCTTCAACCAGCTGCTGGTGTCGCGCTACCTGACGGCGCACGACTGGCGTGGCCAGATCAAGACCTTCACCGAGGTCTACCGCGAGCGCCGCGACGCGATGCTCGCGGCGCTGGAGACGTACCTGCCCGAAGGTTCCACGTGGAACATCCCGGACGGCGGCTTCTACGTCTGGCTGACGGTGCCCGAGGGCGTCGACACGAAGGCGATGTTGCCGCGGGCCGTGACGGCGCGCGTGGCGTACGCATCGGGTACCGGGTTCTACGCCGACGGGTTCGGTAGCCGGCAGCTGCGGCTGTCGTACTGCTACCCGACGCCCGAGCGGATCACCGAGGGCGTGCGGCGGCTGGCGGCGGTCCTGGAGGCCGAGCTGGACGTGATGCGCACGTTCGGCAGCGCGTCACGGCCGAGGCCGTCGCTCCGCGGGCCGCAGGCCCCGTCGCCGGACACCAACTGAGCCCGGCGACAATGCGCCGGTGACCGAGTCGAATGCCGTGGTGAACCCTCCGGCGAACCACCCCGCGGATCCCGCGTTCCCGAGTCCGACGACCGAGCCACGGACCGATCGGACGGTGGCCGTGCTGGCCGGTGGGCTGTCGCACGAGCGCGAGGTGTCGCTGCGCTCCGGGATGCGGCTCGCGGCCGCACTGCGCGGCGTGGGGATGTCCGTGCGGGAGTGGGACGCCGACGCAGCACTGATTGAGCGGTTGCGGACGGACCGGCCGGACGCCGTCGTCGTCGCCCTGCACGGGGGCGAGGGGGAGAACGGCTCGGTCCAGGCCGTACTGGAACTGCTCGGAGTGCCGTTCGTCGGAACGTCGGCTGCGGCCTGCCGACGCGCCTGGGACAAGCCGACCGCGAAGGCCGAGTTCGCCCGTGCCGGGCTCGACACCCCGGACTGGGTGGCGCTCCCGCACGCGACCTTCCGCGAGCTGGGCGCCCGGGGAGTGCTCGACGCGATGGTGGAGCGGCTCGGACTGCCGTTGATGCTCAAGCCGGACCAGGGCGGTTCGGCCCTCGGCGCGCAGGTGGTCACGGAGTCGGCGGACCTTCCTGCCGCGATGGTGAGCTGCCTGGCCTACGCCGACACCGTGCTCGCGGAGCGGTTCGTGGAGGGCACCGAGGTGGCGGTGTCCGTCGTGGAAGACGGCGCGGAGGCGCGTGCTCTTCCGCCCGTCGAGGTGGAGGCGAAAGGCGGCGTCTACGACTACACCGCGCGCTACACGCCGGGCGCCACCACCTTCCACTGCCCCGCACGGCTCGACGACGCGGTCCTGGCCACGCTGCAGGAGACCGCCCTCGCGGCGCACCGCCTGTTGGGCCTACGCGACGTGTCCAGGATGGACGCCGTCGTGGACGCCGCCGGGCGGGTGCAGATCCTCGAGGTCAACGTCTCCCCGGGCCTGACCGACACCTCGTTGCTCCCGACCGCGGCGGCGACGGAAGGCACGGACCTCGGCGCCCTGTTCGCCCGGCTCGTGGACCGGGCGGTCGCTCGCGGCTGAGTCGCCCGATGTTCCACGTGGAACATGCGCGAGGCGGTGTTTCACGTGAAACAGGGCCGGTGTTCCACGTGGAACACCGGCCCTGTTGTTCGACGGGTCGATTCAGCCGAGCGCGCCGCCCATGAGACCGGCGATCCGCTCCAGGTCGTCCGCCGACCCGAACTCGACCACGATTCGTCCCTTGCGCTGCCCCATCTCCACCCGGACCCGGGTGTCGAACGTGTGGGACAGGCGCTCGGCCAGCTCATGTGTCGTCGGATCCGCCGGCGACTTCCGGCGTGGCGGGCGCGGAGTGGCCGGCTCCTCGCGCCGGGCCACGAGCACCGCCTCTTCGGTCGCCCGCACGGACAGCCCTTCCGCGACGATCCGCATCGCGAGGTCTTCCTGCTGCCCCGCGTCTTCCAGGCCGAGGAGCGCGCGCGCGTGTCCGGCCGAGAGCACTCCGGCCGCCACGCGGCGCTGCACGGTCACCGGCAACTTGAGCAGCCGGATGGTGTTCGTGACGACCGGACGGCTGCGCCCGAGCCGGTCGGCCAGCTCGGCGTGCGTCACGCCGAACTCGACCAGCAGCTGCTCGTAGGCGGCAGCCTCCTCCAACGGGTTGAGCTGGACCCGGTGGATGTTCTCCAGCAGCGCGTCGCGCAGCAGGATGTCGTCGCCCGTCCGCCGCACGATGGCAGGGATGCGCGCGAGACCCGCCCGCTGCGATGCCCGCCAGCGCCGCTCGCCCATGACGAGCTGGTACCGCCCGGCCCCCGCCTCACGGACGACGACCGGCTGCAGCAACCCGAACTCCCGGATCGAGTGCTCGAGCTCCGCAAGCGCCTCCTCGTCGAAGACGGTCCGCGGCTGCTGTGGATTCGGCTCGATCGCGTCGACGTCGATGTCGCGGTAGTAGGCCGCGCGCGCCGTTGTTTCACGTGGAACATCCGGCGTGAGTGGGCGCGGGGCCGGCCGGGGTCCGCCGAACAGGATGGCGGTGGGGTCCGGTGCGGGCGTGCGCACCGGCGGGGGCGGGGGCGGCGGCGGAGGTGCCGACTCCGTCGGTGGGGGACCGGTCGGGATCAGGGCGGCGAGGCCACGCCCGAGCCCGCCCCTCCGCTCGGCGACCTTCCGCTCGATCACGCCCGCTCCTCGCTTGAACATGCCGACACAGACGGATGCGCGGCCCCCCCGGTTCCGTTCTTCACGGTCGACCGTTCCGCCCGCGTCGCGCTCCGGCGTCGGCGATCTCCCGGGCCGCGTCGACGTAGCTCATGGCACCCCGGGAGCCGGGGTCGTAGCCGAGCACCGTCTTGCTGTAGCCGGGCGCTTCCGAGACCTTGACGCTCCGCGGGATCACCGTGCGCAGCACCGTGTCGCCGAAGTGCTTGCGAACCTCGTTGGTCACCTGGTCGGCGAGCTTGGTGCGACCGTCGTACATCGTCAGCAGGATCGTCGAGACGTGCAGGTCCCGGTTGAGGTGGCTACGGACCAGATCGATGTTGCTCAGCAGCTGCCCGAGGCCCTCCAGCGCGTAGTACTCGCACTGGATCGGGATCAGCACCTCCTCGGCCGCGACGAGCGCGTTGACCGTCAGCAGGCCGAGCGAGGGCGGGCAGTCGATCAGCACGTAGTCGACGCCCAGCTCGTCCAACGCCGCAGGCGACAGCGCCTGCTTGAGCCGCTGCTCGCGCGCGACCATCGACACGAGCTCGATCTCCGCACCCGCGAGGTCGATCGTGGCCGGCACGCACCACAGGTTCTCCGACGCCGAGCTCTGCGTCGCGGCCTCGCTGAGCGGGATCTCCCCGAGCAACAGCTCGTACACCGAGGGCGTACCCGACCGGTGCTCGACGTCCAGTGCGGTGCTGGCGTTGCCCTGCGGGTCGAGGTCGACGACGAGGACCCGGACGCCGTGCATGGCCAGCGCAGCGGCGACGTTGACCGTGCTGGTGGTCTTGCCGACGCCGCCCTTCTGGTTCGCGACCGTCAGCACGCGACGCTGCTGCGGCCTCGGCATGCGGTGCTTGTCGGGGTGCAGCACACGGGCGGCGCGGGCAGCTTCCTCCGCGATCGGCGTCCAGTCGGCGTAGGCCGATGTTCCACGTGAAACATCGGCTCGTGGAACACCGGGGCTGGAGACCTCGTCCGATGTGATGTCGCGCGTCCGGCCGTCGGCCATCAGCTTCGTTCCTCTCTACGGCGCCGGCGTCCGGGCCGTGGCCCGGTGGCACCGCGCGCTCGTTCAACGACCACCACCGTGCTCGGGGGGTCGATCAGGTCTGTGCCGCACCGCACCGTCCGCGGCTCACCTCCGCCGAGCTTGCGCACGGCGACCGCGTCCCTGGCGACCTCGGCGTCCGCCGACGCGCCCTTGAGGGCGAGCATCACTCCACCCGGCCGCAGCAGGGGGAGTGCCCAGCCGGCGAGGCGCGCGAGCGGGGCGACAGCCCGGGCGGTCACCACGTCGGCCCCCTCCCATCGCGCGCGGACACCCGGCTCCTCGGCCCGTCCTCGCTCGACCGTCACCGGCAGGTCCAGATCCTCCACGACCTCGCGCAGCCAGTCGACGCGACGCGCGAGCGGTTCGACGAGTACCACCGAGAGATCCGGTCGGGCGAGGGCCAACGGTATCCCGGGCAGTCCGGCACCGGACCCGAGATCCACCGTCCGTGCGCCGTCCGGGAGCAACTCCGCGACGACCGCGCAGTTGAGAATGTGGCGGTCCCAGATCCGGGGCGCTTCCCGTGGGCCGAGCAGGCCGCGCTCGACCCCTGAGCCGACGAGATGGACCGCATAGCGCCGGGCGAGCGCGAGCCGGTCGCCGAAGACGGCTGCAGCCTCCGGCGGTGGTTCCACGTGAAACATGTCGTGTTCCACGTCGGTCTCCTCGGCCGACGCATGTTTCACGTGAAACACGTCGGGCCCCGGCGAACCGGGGCCCGGAGCGGTGGAGTCAGACACTCTGTATCAGGCTCTGCGTCGTCGTTGCCATGACCTCAGGCACTGCGCGAGACGA
The DNA here is from genome assembly GCF_031845345.1 of Pseudonocardia charpentierae. Taxonomy (NCBI): domain Bacteria; kingdom Bacillati; phylum Actinomycetota; class Actinomycetes; order Pseudonocardiales; family Pseudonocardiaceae; genus Pseudonocardia; species Pseudonocardia charpentierae. The sequence continues at coordinate 443,632 of NZ_JAVREJ010000001.1, forward strand.
CGACCTGGCGCCGCGGCTCCTCGCCCTCGCTCTCGCTCTCCACGCCCTTGATGCCGGCGACCGCGTCGTGCACGACCTTGCGCTCGAAGGGGGTCATGGGCCGCAGGCGCACGGGCTCGCCGCTGTCGAGCACCTCCTTGGCGGTGCGCGTGCCCAGCTCCGTCAGCTCGTCGCGGCGGGACCGGCGCCATCCGGCGATGTCGAGCATCAGCCGGCTGCGGTTGCCGAGCGACTGCTGGACGGCCAGGCGCGTCAGCTCCTGCAACGCCTCCAGCACCGCCCCGCGGTCGCCGACGAGCTTGTCGAGGTCTTCGCCGCCGTCGATGCTCACGATGGCGCGCCCGGCCTCGACGTCCAGGTCGATGTCGCCGTCGTAGTCCAGCACGTCCAGGAGGCGCTCCAGGTAGTCGCCCGCCACGTCGCCCTCGCGGACCAACTGGTCCTCGACCGACGTCGACCGTCCGCCGGAGGTGTCCACCGATCCGTCTTCTGCAGCCTTGGCCACGATCGTCTCCTTTCTCGGGTCGACGGGTTCCGGTTCACTCCCGGGCACCCGCCGCGGCGGCCGTCGATCGGGGCCGCCGGTGGTCGATGGGCTCAGCGCCGCTTCCGGGAACGGCGGGCCGGAGGCCGGGTGGAACCGCCGGCCGCCGGGCGACTCGTTCCCGCGCCGTTCGTCCCCGCGCCGTTCGTCCCCGCGCCGTTCGTCCCCGCGCCTTTCGCTCCGGCTCCGTTCGATCCCGATCCGTTCGCACCGGTTCCCTGCACGTCGGTGCGCTTCGCCTCGCCGTTCGTGGTCGTGGCGTCGCCCTGTCCGGCGGACCCGCCGCCGGCCGCCGGGGTGCGCCGGACGATCGGCTTGCCACCCGGGGTCTTCTCGGGGGCCACGACGGTCTCGGGACGGGCCGGCTTCTGGCCGGGCCGGGGCGCACGGGCCTGGCGCTCGGCGATGGCCTGCGTCTTCTTCTCGGCCTCTTCGGCGTCGATCTTCTTGTAGACGACGTACTGCTGGCCGAGGGTCCAGAGGTTGTTCGCCACCCAGTAGAGCAGCACCGCCAACGGCAGGAACGGCGCTCCGACGACGACACCGATGGGGAAGACGTACAGCATCAGCTTGTTCATGATCGCCGACTGCGGGTTGGCCGCCTGGGCCTCGGTCTGCCGCGCCACCGAGTGTCGCGCCGTGATGTGGGTGAACACGCCCGCCGCGATCATCAGCGGGATCATCACGATGAGCATGCTGGTGATCGACGTGCCCAGCGCCGCGAGCTGGTCGGCGCCCATCGTCACCCAGGCGCCGAGCTTGGCCCCGAACAGGCTGGCCGCGTTGAACGACTCGACCTCACGCGCACCGAAGATGTAGTTCTCGGTCTTGCCCGGCTCGAACTCGCGCAGGACGTGGAACAGGCCGATGAACACCGGGACCTGCACCAGTACCGGCAGGCAGCCGCCCAGCGGGTTGACCCCCTGCTGGCTCTGCAGCTTCTGCATCTCGGCAGTGAGCTTCTGCCGGTCGTTGCCGTACTTCGCCTTGAGCTTCTGCATCTCCGGCGCGAATTCCTGCATCTTGCGCATGGAACGCACCTGGTGCACGAACGGCTTGTAGAGCAGCGCGCGGAGGGTGAACACGAGGAAGACGACCGAGAGCGCCCACGCGGCTCCGCTGGCCTCGCCGAACACGTACCCGAAGGCCTTGTGCCAGAACCACATGATGGCCGACACCGGGTAGTAGATGAAGTTCAGCACGGCGCTTGCTCCTCGTGGTTCTCGGCCGGGCGGGTCCGGGGGTCGGCGCGCGACCCGTCCGGAGACGTTCTACGGGCAGGGGACGCCGGCGGGACCTCGTCCACACCGCCAGGGTGCCACGGCGCGCACCGCAGCAACCGCCACGCCGCCAGGGCCGCGCCCCGGAACAGGCCGTGGACCTGCAGGGCCTCGACGGCGTAGGCGCTGCAGGACGGGTAGAAGCGGCACGTCGGCGGCAGGGCGGGAGAGATCCAGCGCTGGTAGCCGCGCACCAGGGCGATGAACGGCCGCGCGCCCCAGGAGGCGCCGACGGAGCGGCCCTGGGGACCGTCGTCCGTCGCCATGTCCTTCACGGCCGTCGTCCGGTCCTGCGCAGGATCGCTCGCAGGCCGGAGTCGAGGTCGTCGCCCAGGACGGACGACGGTGCCTCGGCGGCAGGCGGCAACGCCCGGACGACCAGACGTGATCCCGGAGGCAGGCTCGCCAGATGCGGGCGGACCAGGTGGCGCAGGCGCCGGGCGACGCGGTGTCGCACGACCGAGCCGCCGACGGCCCGGCTCACCACGAAACCCGCTCGCGGCGGAGCGTCGGCGGGGTCGGGGACGGCGGCAGGCACCAAGAGATGGACGACCAGTCGAGGGCGGCCGACGCGTCGGCCCCGGCGCACGGCCGAGGCGAACTCGTCCCGGCGGGTGAGCCGGGAGCCGGCCGGCAGCACCGGCGCGGCCGCGTCAGGCCGAGAGCCGCTCGCGGCCCTTGCGGCGGCGACCGGCGAGGATGGCGCGCCCGGCCCGGGTGCGCATCCGCAGCCGGAAACCGTGCGTGCGCGCCCGGCGGCGGTTGTTCGGCTGGAAGGTGCGCTTGCCCTTGCTCACGGTCGACTCTCCCGGTCGACGGCACGGAACGAAACCGGCCGCCGGTCTGCTGAATGTGCTCTGGACGGAACATGCTGGTCCGCGATGGTGCTCGGCGGTCCACGCGCAGCGCGCGACCGTCGACGGACACGATTCATATCAGGGTACGCAGCGCCGCGAGAGAGGGTCAAACCGCCCCTGTACAGCCCGGTGGCGCAACCGCCGATCGCCGTCCGTGGCCGACGCCACCACCCGATCACCCCCCTGCATCTTGCGGCCCGTCGGCGGCTTGTGAGTGGAGGCCGATGTCGGTTAGCGTGCCCCCTCACAGTTCGATCCGGGGGGATCTTCAGCCCGTACGGCAGCCGCCGGGCCCCGCGACCTCAACGTCGCGCGCGTCCGCGTACCGTTTGCGCACAGGTGTGGACAGGTCTGGGGATGGTTGCCGCCCCGGGCCCTGTCGAGAACGCGGCGTCCGTCACGGCTGTCCGCCCGGGTTGCCGAAGGGGGTGCGGACGTGGCGGACCAACCCGGCGAGCTCGCGTACGTGTGGAACCGGGTGATCGCCGACCTGTCCGGCACCTCGGCCGGGTCCGGCACCTCCCTGTCGGCGCAGCAACGCGCGTTCCTCCGCCTGACCCGCCCCCTCGGCCTGATCGACGGCACCGCGCTGCTCGCCGCCCCTAGCGAGTTCGCCAAGGACGCCATCGAGCGGATCCTGCGCAGGCCGATCAGCGACGCGCTGGGCCGTCACCTCGGCTTCGCGGTCAATCTGGCCGTCGTCGTCGACGTCGACGCCGCCTCAGGTGGTACCGAGGTGCCCGATCCGCCGGGCGCCGTCCGGCCGCAACCCGCACCCGCCCCGGCCCCGCCGGGCTTCACCGAACCGGACGGCGCGATGTTCCCTGCCACCCGCTCCGGTGACCCCGAGCCCACGGACGAGGAGCTGCTCGTCCCCGCAGGCGCTCAGCCGGCCGACGCCTCCGACGACCCGCGCTCGAACGGCAACGGGGCATGGCCGGGGTATGCCGCGGCATCCACCCCGCCGCGTGGCGGCGACGCCGTGCAGTCCTCGCAGTCCTCGCAGTCCTCGCAGTCCTCGCAGTCCTCGCAGAGCCGGCTCAACGAGAAGTACATCTTCGACACCTTCGTCATCGGGGCGTCGAACCGGTTCAGCCACGCCGCGGCCGTCGCCGTCGCCGAAGCGCCCGCGCGTGCCTACAACCCGCTGTTCATCTGGGGCGACTCCGGCCTGGGCAAGACGCACCTGCTGCACGCCGTCGGGCACTACGCCCAGCGCCTCTATCCCGGCATGCGCGTGCGCTACGTCTCCACCGAGGAGTTCACCAACGACTTCATCAACAGCCTGCGCGACGACCGCAAGGTGGCGTTCCAGCGCCGCTACCGCGACGTCGACGTGCTGCTGGTGGACGACATCCAGTTCCTGGAGGGCAAGGAAGGCACCCAGGAGGAGTTCTTCCACACCTTCAACACCCTCCACAACGCGAACAAGCAGATCGTGGTGTCGTCGGACCGGCCACCCAAGCGGCTGGAGACCCTCGAAGACCGGATGCGCACCCGCTTCGAGTGGGGCCTGACCACCGACATCCAGCCGCCCGAGCTGGAGACGCGGATCGCGATCCTGCGCAAGAAGGCCGCGCAGGACCGGCTGGCCGTCCCCGGCGACGTCCTGGAGTTCATCGCCGAGCGGATCGAGCGCAACATCCGCGAGCTGGAGGGCGCGCTGATCCGCGTCACGGCCTTCGCCTCGCTCAACCGGCAGCCGGTCGACACCCAGCTCGCGGAGATCGTGCTCCGCGACCTCATCCCCGACTCCTCGGCCTCGGAGATCACCGCCCCGACGATCATGGCCGTCACGTCCGACTTCTTCAGCGTCTCCATGGACGAGCTGTGCGGGCCGGGGAAGACCAAGGCGCTCGCGCAGGCGCGTCAGATCGCCATGTATCTGTGTCGTGAGCTGACGGACCTGTCGCTGCCCCGGATCGGGCAGACGTTCGGCGGCCGCGACCACACCACCGTGATGCACGCCGACAAGAAGATCCGCAACGAGATCGCCCAGCGCCGCAAGACCTTCGAACAGGTCCAGGAGCTGACGGCGCGGATCAAGCAGCGCGCCCGACACTGACGACCCGTCTCGACGGGTCGGCGACATCGCGCGGCGTAGGTGCGGCACACGGGTCAGAACGTGCGCGGCGCCCTGGAGGGCGAGCGAAGTCCGCACGACACGTCGGCGCGTGCCGTCGCCGAGTTGTCCACAGGCTTGCTGACGGTCCGTCGCGAGGACACGATCTTCCACAGCTCTTGCGACACGCAGCCGTTCATCGTGTCCGCCGCGACACTCGACGCACCGCCACCCACCCCGGTGATCGTCATCGACCCCGATCCGGTGACCCTGCGTGTGGTCTTACCTGCGGCGGGGAATGTCCAACGACTGACCGACGCCCGAGTCACCACCCCGACGTCACCGATCGGTCGCCCAGCGTCGTCGTGCGCGCACACTTCACCCACATCTGGGGACAACTCTGTGGACAGTTACTTCAGGGGCGGTGGATGAACGGGGACGGATCCGTGGACAACTCGTGGACCGTCCGGGGACAACTGTCGGGGGAACCGAGCTGTCCACCGCGGGACCGACCCGTCCACGGACCGGTCCCGAGCTCCACCCACAGCACGCCACGCCCTGCGACCTGCCCGGACGACGTCCATCCACACCATCCACAGGCCCTTCTATTACTGCTTGATGTCTCTCTCTCAGAAGAACGAAGAAGAACAAGGCGGTGGATGAAGCGGAGCGGGGCGTCCGGAACCCCCCGACCGGGACCCGGACCTGGGATGGCCCTGGTTGCGCCGAGGCTCTACGGTGACCGGACCAGCTCGGCCCGTGCCCAGAGCCGATACGCCGACCGCTGACCCCCAGCCCGACGAGCACGATCCCCGCCCCAGCACGAGTCCATCCGGCAGGAGCACCCGCCATGAAGTTCCGGGTCGAACGCGACGTCCTGGCCGACGCAGCTGCGTGGGTGGCCCGCAGCTTGCCCGCCCGTCCCCCGGTTCCGGTCCTGGGCGGCGTGGTCCTCGAGGCCACCTCCGGCCCGTCGGGCGACCGCCTGACCGTCTCCGGCTTCGATTACGAGACCTCGGCCCGGGTCGAACTGGACGCGACGATCGGCGATCCCGGCCGGGTGCTCGTCTCCGGGCGGCTGCTGGCCGACATCACCAAGGCCCTGCCGGCCAAGCCCGTCGACGTGGTGGTCGACGGCGCGCGGGCGACGATCTCGTGCGGCAACAGCCGGTTCAGCCTGCCCACGATGCCCGTCGAGGACTACCCGCAGCTGCCGGCCATGCCGCAGGTCGCCGGGATCGTGCCGGGCGACGTCCTGGCCCAGGCCGTCCAGCAGGTCGCCGTGGCCGCGGGGCGTGACGACACGCTGCCGATGCTCACAGGGATCCGCCTGGAGATCGACGGCCCCCGCCTGACCCTCGCGGCGACCGACCGGTTCCGCCTCGCGGTGCGGGAGCTGGAGTGGAGCCCGGAGGACACCGGCCTGACCACGTCGGTGCTGATCCCGGCACGCACCCTCGCCGACGTCGCGAAATCCCTCGCCGGCGCGGGGCCGGTCGAGCTGGCGCTCTCGGCGGGCGACGGCATGCTCGGCATCACCGGTGGTGGCCGCCGGGCGACCACGCGCCTGCTCGACGCCGAGTTCCCGCGGTTCCGCCAGCTCATCCCGACCGAGCACACCAGCTCCGCGATCCTCGAGTCCGCCGCGCTCGTCGAGGCGATCAAGCGCGTCCAGCTCGTCACGGACCGGGTCGCCCAGGTGCGCATGGAGTTCGGTGACGACGGGCTGCGCCTGTCCGCGGGCGGCGACGAGGTCGGCAGCGCCGAGGAGGAGCTCGCGTGTGAGCTCGTCGGTGCTCCCCTGGTCATCGCGTTCAACCCCGGCTACCTGCTCGACGCGCTCGGCGCGCTGCACACCCCGCGGGCCCGGATGACCTTCACCACGCCGAACCGCCCCGCGCTGATGCGGCCCGTCCCGCCGCCGGCGACCGACGCGGGGTCGAGCGACGAGGCGGCGGGAAACATCGATCAGGAGACTGGTGACGAGACCCCGGATTCCGGGTACCTGCACCTCCTGATGCCCGTGCGCCTGCCCGGCTGACCTGTGGTCGTCGTGGACGGCGCCCGGCTCCTACCCACCCCTGGAGGGCGAGCGTGCAACTCGGACTGATCGGCCTCGGCCGTATGGGCGGCAACATGCGCGACCGTGTGCGCGCCGCCGGCCACGAGGTCATCGGCTACGACCCGCGGCCGGAGGTCACGGACGTCGAATCGCTGCAGGCTCTGGCCGAGGCCCTCGAGGCGCCGCGCGTGGTCTGGGTGATGGTGCCGTCGGGCGACCCGACCCGCGAGACCGTCCGCAAGCTGGCCGAGGTGCTCTCGCCCGGCGACCTGGTGATTGACGGCGGCAACTCCCGCTACACGGACGACGAGCCGAACGCCGTGCTGCTCGACCAGCGCGGCATCGGTTTCGTCGACTGCGGGGTCTCGGGTGGCATCTGGGGGAAGGAGAACGGCTACGGCCTGATGGCCGGAGGCGCGGACGAGCACATCGAGCGCGCCCTGCCGATCTTCGATGCACTGCGTCCGGAGGGTCCGCGCGAGGAGGGCTTCGCCCATGCCGGCCCCGTGGGCGCCGGGCACTTCGCGAAGATGGTGCACAACGGCATCGAGTACGGCCTCATGCAGGCCTACGCCGAGGGCTACGAGCTCATGGCCGCGACCAAGCTGATCACCAACGTGACCGGGGTGATGGAGGCCTGGTCGCGCGGCACCGTCGTGCGCTCCTGGCTGCTGGACCTGCTGGTGCTGGCGCTCAAGGACGACCCGGGGCTGACCCAGCTGAGCGACTACGTCGACGACTCCGGCGAGGGTCGGTGGACGATCGAGGAGGCCATCCGGCACGCCGTCCCGCTGCCGGTGATCTCCGCGGCGCTGTTCGCCCGGTTCACCTCGCGGCAGGAGTCGTCGCCGGCGATGCGTGCCGTGGCCGCGCTGCGCCACCAGTTCGGCGGCCACGCGGTGCACCAGGTCGGCCCGTCCGGCACTCCGGGCCAGCTCGCCGGCCCGAGCTCCGGTACCGGCTCCACCCCGAACCCGGCGTAGAAACCACGCGTGCACCTGCGCCGTCTCGCGGTCGCCGACTTCCGGTCCTGGCAGCGCGCCGAGCTCGATCTCGAGCCCGGCGTCACCGTGCTCGTCGGGCCCAACGGGGTCGGGAAGACCAACCTGGTCGAGGCGGTCGGCTACCTGGCGACGCTCGGGTCGCACCGGGTCGCGGGCGACGCCCCGCTGATCCGGCGGGGCGCCGAGCGCGCGGTGGTCCGCGCGACCGTGGTGAACGAGGGCCGGGAGCTGACCGTCGAGTTGGAGATCGCGCCGGGCCGGGCCAACCGCGCACGGGTGAACCGTGCACCGGTGGCCCGGCCCCGCGACGTCCTGGGCATCCTCCGCACCGTGCTCTTCGCCCCCGAGGATCTCGCACTCGTGCGCGGCGATCCGGCCGAGCGCCGCCGGTTCCTCGACGACCTGCTGGTGGCCCGCCGACCACGGTTCGCGGCGGTGCGCGCCGACTACGACCGGGTGCTCCGGCAGCGATCCGCGCTGCTCAAGACCGCCCGCAACGGCGCCCGGTCCTCCACGGGGGCGGATCTCCGTACCCTGGACGTGTGGGACGGCCACCTCGCCCGGCACGGTGCCGCGCTGCTGGCCGGGCGCCTGGAGCTGGTGGCCGGTCTCGCAGCACCGGCCGTCGACGCGTTCGCCGAGGTGGCGCCGTCGTCCGAGCCGATCGCGCTCGTCTACCGGTCCTCCCTCGAGGGCGATCTGCCCGCGGATGCCGACGACCTGGAGCCGATGCTGCTCGACGCCCTGCTGCGGGTGCGCCGCCAGGAGGTGGAGCGCGGCGTGTGTCTGGTCGGCCCGCACCGCGACGACCTCGACCTGCGCCTCGGCGAGGGGCCCGCGAAGGGCTACGCGAGCCACGGGGAGTCGTGGGCGCTGGCCCTGGCGCTGCGGCTGGCGTCCTACCGGCTGCTCTGCGCGGACGGCGCCGAGCCGGTACTCATCCTCGACGACGTCTTCGCGGAGTTGGACGACCGGCGCCGCCGGGCTCTGGCCGGAGTGGCCGCCCGCGCCGAGCAGGTGCTGGTCACCGCCGCGGTCGCCGACGATGTACCGGCCGGCCTCACCGGTGTCCGGTTTGCGGTGAACGGCGGCCGGATCGAGCATCTCGTGGACGTTCCGCCGCAGAGCACCACGTCAGCGCCTCGAGCATGATCACCCACGGTTGTGGACAAGGTTGTGGATACTGTGGATAACTTCGGCCCGACTGGTGATGAGCAGCAGAGACGACCGTCCGCCGACCCTCGCCGACCGCCCGTCGCGGGCGAATCGGGGGCAGTTGTCCCCAGGCCTGGGGACAGCGGTGCGTCGACCGTTGGCCGACAGCATTCCCGTTCGGACGCAGTCGTAAACCCTGTCCCCACGCCCGATCGGGCGAACAGCGGCGCCCGAGGGGCGGATCTCGCCCGTGAGGCGCTGCGTGCCGCCCGCGAGGCGTCGTCTTCTCGTGCCGCCGAGCGAGCCGCCGAACGGTCGGGCGTCGCACGCCGGGCGAAGGGTAGGCGGCGCCGGTGGTCCGGTCCCGGACCGGACGATCGCGACCCCCAGCCGTTCGGTCGGCTCGTCTCCCGGGTCTCCCTGGATCGCGGCTGGTCGCCCCGGCTGACCGACGCGACGGTGCTCGGACGCTGGCCACAGCTCGTCGGCTCGGACATCGCCGACCACTGCACGCCTCTATCGCTGCGCGACGGTGAACTGGTGCTGCAGGCCGAGTCGACGGCGTGGGCGACCCAGCTGCGGACCCTGTCGCGCCAGCTGCTGCACCGGCTGGCGGTGGGCGTCGGGAAGGACGTCGTCCGGCGCATCCGGGTGGTCGGGCCCAGCGGGCCGAGCTGGCGGCACGGTCCGCGGCACGTCCGAGGACGGGGCCCGCGCGACACGTACGGCTGACGACCCCCGGGTCCGCTCTCCGACACGTGCCTCCGGTCCACGAGCGGGCAGGCGGCCGTACAGCGCGCCATGACTGCCGCTGAACCCGCTGTGACCCCCCGATCGGCCGGTCGCTCCTGATTTCGGCCCGGATCGGCCGCCAGCGACGACGCTGGGGGTGTCCTTCCTGCACTTCTGTCGGCGCGCACCAGTATCATGGAGGGGTGCGCCGGAGCGGGCTCCCTCAGGAGTGACTACTGCCGACCGGCCGACAAGCGTCACCGCGTCGTGCGGAGGCGCCCTCTTCGATGAGGAGACAGGCTGTCCGTGGCTGCCCAGAAGAACGCCTACAGTGCGTCGTCGATCACCGTTCTCGAGGGTCTCGAGGCGGTGCGCAAGCGCCCCGGCATGTACATCGGCTCCACCGGTGAGCGCGGTCTGCACCACCTGATCTGGGAGGTGGTGGACAACGCCGTCGACGAGGCGATGGCCGGTTACGCCACGCGCGTCGAGGTGACGCTGCAGGACGACGGCGGCGTGCGCGTCGTGGACGACGGCCGCGGCATCCCGGTCGGGATGCACCCCGTGGAGAAGAAGCCCGCCGTCGAGGTCGTCATGACCGTCCTGCACGCGGGTGGCAAGTTCGACAGCGACTCCTACGCGGTCTCGGGCGGCCTGCACGGCGTCGGCGTCTCCGTGGTGAACGCGCTGTCCGCCGCGGTGGACGTGGAGATCCACACCGACGGCCACGTCTGGCGCCAGCACTACGCCCGCTCGGTGCCCGGCCCGCTGCGCAAGGGTGAGGCGACGAAGAAGACCGGCAGCTCGGTCACGTTCTGGCCGGACGGCGACATCTTCGAGACGCTCGACTTCAACCTCGAGACGATCCGGCGCCGGCTGCAGGAGATGGCCTTCCTCAACAAGGGCCTCACGATCGTGCTGCGCGACGAGCGCAACGGCGACACCGCCGAGGCGGAGGAGCCGGACGCGGCGGGCTTCGTGGCGAAGATCAAGGAGTACGTCTTCTGCTACCCCGGTGGTCTGGAGGACTTCGTCGCGCACCTCAACAAGACGAAGGACCCCATCCACAAGAAGCTCGTCTCGTTCTCGGGCGAGGAGAAGGGGCACGCCGTCGAGGTCGCGATGCAGTGGAACTCCGGCTACACCGAGTCGGTCTACACGTTCGCGAACACGATCAACACCCACGAGGGCGGCACCCACGAGGAGGGCTTCCGCTCGGCGCTGACCTCCACGGTGAACCGCTACGCGCGCGACAAGAAGCTGCTCAAGGACAAGGACCCGGCGCTGTCCGGCGACGACATCCGTGAGGGCCTCGCCGCGATCGTCTCGGTCAAGGTCAAGGAGCCCCAGTTCGAGGGGCAGACCAAGACGAAGCTGGGCAACACCGAGGTCAAGTCGTTCGTGCAGCGGGTCAGCAACGAATGGCTGGCCGACTGGTTCGAGCGCAACCCCACCGAGGCCCGCACGATCGTCAACAAGTCGGTGCAGTCGGCGCAGGCTCGGGCGGCGGCGCGCAAGGCCCGCGAACTGGTCCGTCGCAAGAGTGCGGGCGACCTGGGCGGCCTGCCCGGCAAGCTCGCCGACTGCCGGAGCAGCGACCCGGTCCGCTCCGAGGTCTACATCGTGGAGGGCGACTCCGCAGGGGGCTCGGCCAAGTCCGGCCGCGACTCGATGTACCAGGCGATCCTGCCGATCCGCGGCAAGATCATCAATGTCGAGAAGGCGCGGATCGACCGCGTACTGAAGAACACCGAGGTCCAGGCCATCATCACGGCACTGGGCACCGGAATCCACGACGAGTTCGACCTGACGAAGCTGCGCTACCACAAGATCGTGCTGATGGCGGACGCCGACGTCGACGGCCAGCACATCCGCACCCTGCTGCTGACGCTGCTGTTCCGCTTCATGCGTCCGCTGGTCGAAGCCGGCCACGTGTTCCTCGCCCAGCCCCCGCTGTACAAGATCAAGTGGGGTGGCCGGGGTTCGGAGCCGGAGTTCGCCTACTCGGACCGCGAGCGCGACGGTCTCATCGAGGCCGGCCGCGCCGCGGGCAAGAAGCTGCCCAAGGAAGAGGGCGTCCAGCGCTACAAGGGCCTCGGCGAGATGAACGCCAAGGAGCTGTGGGAGACCACGATGGACCCGGCGAACCGGGTGCTCCTGCAGGTCACGCTGGACGACGCCGCCACCGCGGACGAGCTGTTCTCGATCCTCATGGGGGAAGACGTCGACTCGCGCCGGTCGTTCATCACCCGCAACGCCAAGGACGTGCGGTTCCTGGACGTCTGACGTCCCGGTCCCCGATCTCGCCTCGCTCCCCCCGTAGAAGAAGAAGGTCTTCGTGACGGACACCCTGGACCCGCCCGTGCCGCCCGTACCGGGCTCGCCCCCCGCCACCGGCGGCGGCGACCGGATCGAGCCGGTCGACATCCAGCAGGAGATGCAGCGCTCGTACATCGACTACGCGATGAGCGTGATCGTCGGTCGCGCTCTGCCGCTGGTCGAGGACGGGCTCAAGCCGGTGCACCGGCGCGTCCTGTACTCGATGGGGGAGAACGGCTTCCGCCCCGACCGCTCGTACGTCAAGTGCGCGCGCGTGGTCGGCGAGGTGATGGGCAACTACCACCCGCACGGCGACAGCTCGATCTACGACGCCCTCGTGCGGCTGGCCCAGCCCTGGTCGATGCGCTACCCGCTGATCGACGGGCAGGGCAACTTCGGGTCGCGGGGCAACGACCCGGCCGCCGCCATGCGGTACTGCGTCGTCAGCCAGAGCCGCGTTCGGATGGCCGACGGCTCCTCGGTCCGCATCGGCGACGTCGTTGCGGATGCCGCGCCGCACACTGACAACCCCATCGACCTCAAGGTGCTCGACCGTAGTGGCGATCCGGTCAGGGCCGACACGCTCTTCCACTCCGGGGAGCACCCGACGCTACGGGTGTCGACGGTCGAGGGTTACGAGTTGACCGGCACGCACAACCACCCGGTGCTCTGCCTCGTCGACGTGCTGGGCGTGCCCACGCTGCTGTGGAAGCTGATGGAGGAGATCCGTCCGGGTGACCGGGTGGCACTTCAGCGGACCCCGCGGGAGGACTCGGCGGTCTGGTCCGTGTCGGGGGCGACCGAGGCTTTCCTGCTCGGTGCGTTCGTGAGCGAGGGCTTCGTGTCCGCCGGGCGTGCGGGTTTCAACAACGTGGACGAGGAGTTCTTCTCCTTCGTCCTTTCCGCCTACGACGCGGTGGTGGGCGGCCCGCGCTACGTGTACTCCCGCACGATCGCCTCGGGATCCCTGCTCCACGAACTCGACGTGCAGGACCTGACAGCTCTACGACAGAGCGTGCTGTCGGAGGTCACGGGCCGAGCTGCAGAGAAGCGGGTACCGGAGTCGGTGTGGACCGGCTCGGCTGCGCGCAAGCGCTGGTTCCTCCAAGCACTGTTCACCGGCGACGGGTCGTGCTCGGCGCTTCCGCGGGCGACCGTCCAGGTCTCGTACTCGACCAAGAGCGAGCAACTGGCGAAGGACGTCCAGCAACTGCTGCTGGAGTTCGGGGTCGTATCGCGCCGCTACCGGCACGCCTCTGGCGAGCACAAGGTCGTTCTGACCAACCGGCGCGACGCACGCCTGTTCGCCACCCGGGTCGGATTCCTCGGGTGCAAGCAGGACAAGCTCACCGCCATTCTCGGTGACGAAGTGCCTGACAGCACCGCGATGAGCAGTGATCACGTTCCGGGGCTGGCGTCATTCCTTCGCGAACACGGAGCGACGAACGCCGCCGACCGCACGTGGCTGCTGCGCCACAACGTGGACCGCATCGAGCGGTGGGAGCGCCGGGCCGAGGAGATTCTCGAGCACGTGACCGAGCCGGACGCTCGCGCAATCGCTCAGGAGCTCGCCGGCGGGCGGTTCTATTTCGCTGCGGTGGCCGACGTGGCCGACGCCGGTGTGCAGCCGGTTTACACCCTGCGGGTCGACACTGATGACCACTCGTTCGTCACCGACGGCTTCGTCAGCCACAACACCGAGTGCCGGCTGTCCCCGCTCGCCATGGCGATGCTGCAGGACATCGACGAAGACACCGTCAACTTCTCGGCGAACTACGACGGGAAGACCGAGGAGCCCGACGTCCTGCCGGCGCGGGTGCCGAACCTGCTCATCAACGGCAGCTCCGGCATCGCCGTCGGCATGGCCACCAACATCCCGCCGCACAACCTGCGCGAGGTCGGGGCGGGCGTCGTCTGGGCTCTGGAGAACCCGGACGTCCCGGACGAGGAGCTGCTCACCGCGCTCATGCAGCGCATCAAGGGCCCCGACTTCCCGACCGCAGGGCTCGTCGTCGGCCGCGACGGCATCGAGCAGGCGTACCGCACCGGGCGCGGCTCGGTGCGGATGCGCGCGGTCGTCGAGGTGGAGGACGACGCCAAGGGGCGCGCGATCCTCGTCGTCACCGAACTGCCGTACCAGGTCAACCCGGACAACCTCATCGAGTCGATCGCCACGCTGGTGCGCGACGGCAAGCTCGCGGGCATCGCCGAGATCAACGACGAGTCCAGCGACCGCATCGGCATGCGCATCGTGGTCACGCTCAAGCGCGACGCCGTGGCCAAGGTCGTGCTGAACAATCTCTACAAGCACACGCAGCTGCAGTACGGCTTCGGCGTCAACATGCTCGCCATCGTCGACGGGGTGCCGCGCACGCTGCGGCTCGACCAGGTGGTGCGCAACTACATCCGCCACCAGATCGAGGTCATCGTCCGGCGCACGCGCTACCGCCTGCGCAAGGCCGAGGAGCGCGCCCACATCCTGCGCGGCTACGTCAAGGCGCTCGACGCGCTGGACGAGGTCATCGCGCTGATCCGTGCGTCGGCGACGGTGGACGTCGCCCGGGCCGGCCTGATCGACCTGCTCGACGTCGACGAGATCCAGGCCCAGGCGATCCTCGACATGCAGCTGCGCCGCCTCGCGGCGCTGGAGCGCCAGAAGATCATCGACGAGCTCGCCGAGATCGAGCGCGAGATCGCAGATCTGCAGGACATCCTCGCCCGGCCGGAGCGGCAGCGGCAGATCGTCCGCGACGAGCTGATCGAGATCGTCGAGAAGCACGGCGACGAGCGGCGCACGCAGATCGTCGCCGACGACGGCGACGTCACGAACGAAGACCTCATCGCGGTCGAAGACGTCGTCGTGACGATAACCCAGACCGGGTACGCGAAGCGGACCAAGACCGACCTCTACCGGGCGCAGAAGCGCGGCGGCAAGGGTGTCCAGGGTGCGCAGCTCAAGCAGGACGACATCGTCGCGCACTTCTTCGTCTGCTCGACGCACAACTGGATCCTGTTCTTCACCACCAAGGGCCGGGTGTACCGGCTCAAGGCGTACGAGCTGCCCGAGGCGAACCGCAGCGCCCGCGGCCAGCACGTGGCGAACCTGCTGGCACTGCAGCCGGACGAGCACATCGCCCAGGTCATGCAGATCAAGGACTACCAGGCGTCCCCGTACCTGGTCCTGGCCACGCGCACCGGTCTCGTGAAGAAGTCGCGGCTCACCGACTTCGACTCGAACCGCACCGGCGGTCTCATCGGCATCAATCTGCGCGAAGACGACGAGCTGGTCGGCGCCGTGCTGTGTTCGGCGTCCGACGACCTGCTTCTGATCTCCGCCGAGGGCCAGTCCATCCGGTTCAACGCCAGCGACGAGGCGCTGCGCCCGATGGGCCGCGCGACATCCGGGGTGCTCGGGATGCGGTTCAACGCCGGCGACCGGCTGCTCTCGCTCGCCGTCGTCCAGCCCGACAGGTTCGTGTTGGTGGCCACGGCGGGCGGGTATGCCAAGCGCACTCCGATCGAGGACTACCCGGTGCAGGGTCGGGGCGGCAAGGGCGTGCTGACGCTCCAGTACGACCGCAGGCGTGGCACGCTGGTGGGAGCGCTCATCGTCGGACTCGACGACGAGTTGTACGCGATCACCTCCACCGGAGGTGTGATCCGGACCTCGGCCCGCGAGGTCCGGAAGGCCGGTCGACAGACGAAGGGGGTCCGCCTGATGAACCTGGGTGAGACCGCCTCGCTGCTGGCCGTCGCGCGCAACGCCGAGGACGATGCGGAGACCCCCGACGCAGATCCGGCGAGCTGACCCCGAGCCCGGTACCCCCGAAAGCGACCCAGGAGAGCTCCACCTCGTGAGCAGCACCAAGAGGACCCCGGCCGAGCCGGATCGCGGATCGGTCGCGACCGGACAGCACACCCCCGAGCACAACGGCGAGGGCAGTGCGGGCAACGGTCGGGCCGGCGACGCTGTCGTCGAGCCCGCCGAGGCGGGTCCGGAGCCGGCGACGCCCGAGGAGGGGACAGCGGTCACCGGTGCGGACATCGTCGCCTCGGAGGCACCTGCCTCGGAAGGTGACGAGGCCCGCACGACGGACGCGACCGCGACGACCAGGCTCCGCGTTCCGACGCCGTCCGGGTCGACGCCGTCCGGGTCGACGCCGTCCGGGTCGACGCCGTCGAAAGACGGCAAGGATCCGGAGCCGGCGGTCGACTCCACCCCGGCGGCTCCGACGCTGGATCCGGTGTCGGCCGTGCCCGCACCCGGCCCGGCTGCCGCCCAGCCGCCGCCGTGGCGTCGGATGCCGGGCCACGACAACCGGGAGGCCCCGGTCGCCTCGAGTGCGGACAACCTGCTCGACGAGGGGCCCACGGCTTTTCTCGAGGCGCCCGGCTTCATCCCGCCTCCTGCCCGCGAGAGCGGCGGGACCTCGGCTGCCAGTGAGACGGGTGGCTGGGCCCGGGCCACCCGCACGCGGCCGCCGCGCCAGGCCGCGCTGCAGTTGCGTCGGCTCGACCCGTGGTCGGTGCTCAAGCTGGCCCTCGTGCTGGCCGTGGTGCTGTTCTTCATCTGGCTGGTCGCGGTCGGGGTGCTCTACGGCGTGCTCGACGGCATGGGTGTCTGGGATCGGCTGAACGGCACGTATGCGGACCTGGTCTCCGGCGAGGCCCAGACCGGCAGCACGCTGATCAGCGCCGGGCGCGTCTTCGGCCTGGCAGCCGTCATCGGGGCGATCAACAGCCTGCTGTTCGCCGTGGCGGTGACGGTCGGGGCGTTCGTCTACAACGTGTCCGCCGACCTGGTCGGAGGCATCGAGGTGACGCTGTCCGAGCGGGACTGACCCCCCGCTCGGGGCGGTCGTGGGCTCGGGTAACCTCGTCCACGCTGCAGGGGCCCATAGCTCAGTTGGTTAGAGCGCGTCGCTGATAACGACGAGGTCGCTGGTTCAAATCCAGCTGGGCCCACTCCCACCACGGCTTTCCCGACAGGACGGTCTCCATGAAGAAGCTCCTCGCTGTCGTCGTCGGCCTCGCTGCCGGGGCGTTCGTCTTCTCCAAGGTGCGCAGCTCGCGCCAGGACGCCGACCTGTGGCACGAGGCCACGAACAGCTGACCTGAGGTCCCACCGCCCCCGTCGTGCGGGTACCGTCCTCAGGGACCCGGGGACGTAGCTCAATTGGCAGAGCACCGCCTTTGCAAGGCGGGGGTTAGGGGTTCGATTCCCCTCGTCTCCACCACCGATCGCCGCAGCTCAGCTACCGGCTAGTCAGCGCGTTCTATGGGTCAGCTCGGCGAGTAGGCCATGGACGCGGGTGTCGATGTCGTCGCGGACCAGGCGCATCCGCTCGATACCGTCGATGCCTCTCGTCGAGGGCTCGTCGGTGTCCCAGTTCCGCAGCTCGACACCGGCCGGAACCTCGACGACAGCCTCCCTGCCCAGGGTGACCACCAGGTCCACCGTGCGCAGTAGTTCAAGGTCGACGGGGCGGGGGGTGTCGCTGTCCATCTCGGCGCCGAGCTCGGCGAGTACCTCGGCGGAGAGCGCGTTGATGGAGGTGCCGGGGTTCGTGCCGGCGGAGTGCACGGCGACCCGGTCACCGGCGGCCTTGCGCATGAGTCCGGCAGCCATCTGGGACTTGCCGCCGTTGCGGACGCAGACGAACAGTACCGACGGCGTGCTCATCGGGTGGCTCCTTCGGCGCTGGTGAGCGGAGGTCAAGGGCCGCTCGGTCTCGCTGCCGGTGTGGAACCTGTGGCGAGTACAGCGGCCAGTGCTGCGGTCCCGGCGAGAACCCAGAAGACCGCAGGGTAGCTGCCGAGGCCTTGAGCGAGGGCGGCGCCCGCCCAGGGAGCGAGTGCCGTGGCGAGGAGGGCCGGGGCGGAGAGCAGTCCGTTGAGTCGGCCGTAGTGGGCGGCACCCCAGCGGTCGCTGATGGCGGTGGCCTGGAGCAGGGTGAACACGCCTCGGACGGCACCGGCGAGCACGGCCGCGGCGATCAGCAGCGAGGTCGGCCCCGGAAGAACCGCCAGCAGTGCTGTGGCCACGGCGGCGAGCGCGAGGATCAGGACACTGCGGGTGCGGACACCTGTCGCCCGCGTGAGGCGTCCGTAGCCGAGGCGGCCGGCGACCTGGCCCAGCCCGCCGAGGCCCAACGCCCAGGCCGCGACGCTCGTGGACAGGCCGCGCTCGATCAGTAGCGGCACCTGGTTCACCACGACTGCGAACGCGGTGAACGTGCCCAACGCGATCGCGGCGACCAGGAACAGGAACGGTCGACTACGCGCGATCGCCCCAGGAGCGTCGTCGACATGGGCGGACGGCTGGTCGGCACGGTCGGGATCGGGCCAGCGTCCCCGCAGCCCGAGCAGGTGCGCAGGAATCGTGACCACGCCGAGCACGACCGCCAGGACGAGGTAGGAGTGTCGCCACTGCAGGTGCCCGAGAAGGGTGGCGGTCAGCGGCGCGAAGATCGTGCTGGCCAGGCCGGCGAGCAGGGTCACGGCGGTCAGCGCAGTGATCCTGCGGGGTCCCCACCAGCGCGTCAGCGCGGCGAACGCAGGCGGGTAGAGGGTGCCGGCCATGGCGACGCCGGCCAGGACCCACGCGGCGAAGAACCGGGGCAGCGTCGAGGCCGTCGCGATACCCACCACGGCCGGGACCGCGAGTACCGAGCCGAGTGTCATCACCGGACGTGGACCGGCCCGGTCCAGCCACCGACCGGCCGGGATGCCGAGCAGTGCGGACACCACGAGGCCGGTGGAGAACGCGGCGGTCACCTCGGCGATGGTCCAGCCGGTGTCGGCAGCAATGCTCGGAGCGAGCACCGGGAAGGCGTAGTAGAGGACGCCCCAGCTGACGATCTCGGTCACGCAGAGCACGACCAGGACGCGGCGGAGCCCGAACTCGTTCAGTGTCTCGGGCTCCTCCGTCACCTGCGCAGACTGCATCAGGCCGACAGCTCGTCAGCGGCGAGCGATCGCCGGCGCCGCCAGTGCGATCGGCTCGATCGGTCCGCAGCACCCGCCGGGCGAGGCCTGTCCTTCTGCCTCGGGTTCGTCGACCAGGCCACCGCCCGTGCACACACCGGTCTCGGGCAGCACCAGCTCGACACGCTCGGCCGCCTCCCGGTCACCGGCGATCGCCGCGGCCACGGAGCGGACCTGCTCGTACCCGGTCAAGGCCAGGAACGTCGGCGCTCGGCCGTAGCTCTTCATCCCGACCAGGTAGACATCGGTCTCGGGCTGCGCGAGCTCGACGGCACCGTGCGGGTAGACGGTGCCGCAGGAGTGCATGTTCGGGTCGATCAACGGGGCCAGGGCACGGGGCGCCTGCAGCACCGGGTCCAGGTCGAGGCGGATCTCGGACAGGAACGACAGGTCCGGCCGGAACCCGGTCACCGCGACGACCTCGTCGACCGCGTCCAGTCGGCGCCCGTCGACCGCCTCCAGGACGAGTCGCCCGTCCGGCCGGGGATGCACCGCGGCGGTGCGGAAGCCGGCCACCGCACGGATGTGTCCCGCGGCGACGGCCTGTGCTGCCCGCTGTCCGAGAGCGCCGCGCGCGGGCAGCTGGTCGGCGTCGCCGCCTCCGAAGGTGTTGCCGATCGATCCCCGGCGGAGCAGCCAGTCGACCCGCGTGCCCGGAGCATGCTCGGCGAGATCGGCGAAGGCGATCAGTGCCGTGAGGGCGGAGTGCCCGGCACCGGCGACGGCGATGCGCCTGCCCGCGTACCGGGCGCGGACGGCCGGGTCGTCGAGGTCAGGTACCTGGTAGGCAATCCGGTCGGCGGCGGCGGGCTCGCCCAGCGCCGGTAGCCCGTCCCCACCCAGCGGGTTCGGCTGCGTCCAGGTTCCCGAGGCGTCCACCACCGCGCGCGCGGTGATGCGCTCCTCACCTCCTGCGGTCGTCACGTGCACCATCAGCGGCTCGATGTCCCGGTCGGCGTCCACCACGCGGTCACGACCTCGACGGGTGACTCCCACGACACGAGCGCCGAAGCGCACCCGGTCGCCCAGCGCGTCGGCCAAGGGCTGCAGATAGAGCTCGGCCCAGTCCGCGCCGGTCGGGTAGCGGTCCGCGTCCGGCGCCTGCCAGCCGGTCGGGGCGAGCAGCTTCTCCGCGGCCGGGTCGACCAGCTCGCCCCAGCGGGAGAACAGCCGCACGTGATGCCACTCCCGGACCGATGCCCCCGCCGACGGGCCCGCCTCCAACACCAGCGGATTCAGACCCCGGCCCAGCAGGTGTGCCGCCGCGGCAAGCCCGCTGGGTCCCGCACCGATCACCAGCACCGGCAGCTCGTCGGTCCTCATCACGGCCTCCATCGACGAAGTTCGATCGAATGGCCGTGACTGTATCGACGCTTGTCGATTGACGCAACCATCGATGCACGTCGATACTGTCCGGCATGAGCGTGGACCTGCCCGTGACCGTGCTCCCGACCACTGCGCCGGCCCAGCTGTCGTCGGTCGACGCGGCGACCTACGCGGAATGGTTCGCCTGCCTGGCCGACCCGACCCGGGTCCGGCTGCTGCACGCCGTCGCGGTCGCCGGACGCGCTGTCCCGGTGGGGGAGTTGGCCGAGCAGGTCGGCATCAGCCAGTCCACGTGCTCGCACCACATCCGCAAACTCGCCGACGTCGGCTTCGTCGTGCTCCGCAAGGAGAAGACCGCAACCCTCGTGACGGTCAATGCCGCCTGCTGCACAGGTCTGCCGCACGCGGCCGACGCCGTCATGGGCATGCTCGGGCCCCGGCCGTGCTGCCCGGAGGACCTGCCAGCCGATGTCACCGTCCGAGCGTTGGAGCACCGGGACTGGGCAGACGTGCGCCGGATCTACGCCGAAGGCATCGCCACCGGGAACGCCACCTTCGAGACCGAGGTCCCCGACCGTCGCACTCTCGACCACGCGTGGCTGCCCGACCAACGATGGGTCGCCGAGATCGACGGCCAGGTCGTCGGCTGGGCCGCCGCCCGAGCGGTGTCGACTCGGCCGGTCTACGCCGGGGTCGCCGAGACCTCCCTCTACGTCGGCGACGGCCACCGCGGCCGAGGCGTTGGCAAGGCACTCATCCACCGCCAGGTCACCGCCGCCGACACCGCCGGCCTGTGGACCCTGCAGACCGCGATCTTCCCCGAGAACCGTGCCAGCGTCGCCCTGCACCAGTCCGCGGGGTTCCGCACCCTCGGCGTCCGCGAACGCATCGGCCGGCATCACGGCGTGTGGCGCGACACCGTCTTCCTCGAACGGCGCCGCACCGACTGACGAGACTGACGAAACCGCTGTCCCACGACGCGGGCCGGCTCAGTGGTCGTCGAGGTACTGCTCGCGCCGACGCAGCATCACCGCAGCCATCATCGGCAGCATGACGACGTGGCCCAGGCCGATCACCGCCTCGCCTGACAGCACTCCCAGCCAGTGGGCGGGCAGCAGGACGGCGAACGAGAGGTACATCGCCAGGCACATCTCGACGATCGACGACACGGGGCTCCGGTGCCACACCATCAGAGCAGCCATGCCCACCGACATCGACGTCGCCATGAGCAGTGTCTGCAGTTCAACACCGGCGCCGGCCCCCACCAGCATCGACACCGGCATGAGCAGCGCCATGCCGACGAGCATCGCCGCCAGCATCTGCAGGTAGTGCAGGACGAAGCGACGCGAGGTCAGCGCCTCGCGTCGGCTCGGGCGTGCAGTGCGCACACCGTCGGCC
This sequence comes from Pseudonocardia charpentierae, assembly GCF_031845345.1. NCBI lineage: Bacteria > Bacillati > Actinomycetota > Actinomycetes > Pseudonocardiales > Pseudonocardiaceae > Pseudonocardia > Pseudonocardia charpentierae. Next base: position 465,358 of record NZ_JAVREJ010000001.1, read on the forward strand.
GGGCTTGTCGTCATCGTCGCCATTCCTTCTCTGGTCGTCGAGCATCCGACGGAGACCGGCGAGCACGGCTCAGGGCCAGCAGCCCGCCGATCGCGGGGACGAGGGTGAGGAGCCGTGTCCAAGTGTCGACCGGGAGCAGGAATGCCGTGGCGATCGTGGCCAGGTAGGCGAATCCGTGCACAGGGCCCAGCACCGACGCGACCTGTGGGACGTGCACAGTGGCCAGATTGGCCAGGAGCAGGACCAGCGACACGGTCTCCACCAGGGAGACGACAGCCAACCACCGCAGGTTGGGCGACTCGGCGGCGGGCACGGTCAGGAGCCCGTCGTAGAGCCCGGGCGGACGACCATCAGCACGACGACCACCGCCCACAGCAGCCCGAAGATTCCCGAGCTCATGCTCAGCCGCTTGGCACCGGACACCCATCGTTCGACCGCCGAGGCCGAAGCCGGTCCGTCACCCGGCTCGCCGTCGAGCAAGGCCATGGCCCGGTGCTGCGCGGGCAGCACGACCGCCGCGAGCAGAACTGCGGCGATCACCGTGAGGACGATCGACGCCAGCAACCAGACGTCGCCCAGCACGCGCATCCGGATCGCGAGGGCGAGACCGAGCACGGGCACCGCGAGCCCGAGCACCGAGTAGACCCGGCTGATCCGGTGCAGCAGGCGGGTGACCGGCTCCGCGGACGACAGGTGACCGTCGACGGCGTCGGGCGGAGCCTCCCCGTCGGACACCGCGGCCGGGCCGGCGCCGACGAGTCGTCGGGAGGCCTCGACGAGCGCCTGCCCCGCATACCGCGGGAACAGGCTCACCGCCATCGTCACGGGCCCGATGAAGACGATCGCGGCCAGCACGTGCGCGCTCAGCAGCAGCTTGCTCACCGTCGTCACCTCCGTCGTGGTTTCAGCTCAGCTGAAACTGACGCTAGCACGTCTCCTGTTGCGGTTTCAGGAGGGCTGAAAGACGGTGGATCGGCCTCCACTGCGCAGGCGACGCGATCGATGTGAGACTGGCGCCGTGACGCAGCGGACCACGGCTGACCCGCCCACCGGCGGCGGCCTGCCCGCGCCCAGTCCGGCGCTGTTGATCACCATGCTGGGCCGACGGCTGAGTGCCGAGATCGAAGGGGACCTGGTCGTCCACGGGCTCACGCTCCGGCACCTGTCCGCGCTCGGCCACCTCCGACGGGATCCTGGGCGGTCCTACAGCGAACTCGCCCGCCGCGCCGGCATCACCGTGCAGAGCATGCAGGCCACCTTGCGTCAGCTCGAAGCGCTCGGAGCCGTCGAGCGCCGCAGCCCGTCCGGGCGTGGCCGCACTGCCGAGCTGCACCTCACCGACGCAGGCAACCGGCTCCTCGCCGCGGGCCAGGACACGATCGCCGCCGCCGACCGGCGGCTGCTCGCCACGCTGCCCGACCACGATGCGGCCACGCTGGGCGAGCTGCTGGTGCGCCTCGTCCGTGCGGCGAACGTGGGCGCCGAGGCGTGACGGTTGCGGGCGGGGTCGCGGGCGGGCGTTGGTCCGCCCGCGACCCGTCGAGCTGGTCGGCGTCGTCGTCGCCCGGTCAGGCCCGGTCGCCCAGTGCCACGATGTGCTCGGGCAGACGCTCGTTGTCGCCGTACATGAAGTGGTTCTGCATCTTCTCGGAGAACCGGCTGGCCTCCGTGGTACGCCCCACCGCCTCGGCGACCTGGCGGATCAGCATTGGTGACGCACCGCAGCAGACGCCGAGATAGTTGATCCCGAGCTCCGCTGCCTGATGGGCGAAGGCGCCGACCTCGTAGCGGTTCGCGTACAGCGGGTCCAGTGCGGTCGGGAACGTGCGGCCGTGCGGGGCGGGTACGTCGGCGCCCGGGTCGCTGAGGTTGAAGAACGTCGGCTCGGCGTCGGTGGTCCGGTACGGGATCGGAAGCGCACCGACGTGGCAGGACACGGCCGCCCGGATCTCGCGGAGCCACGGCAGCATGGTCCGCGGACCGCGGAAGCAGTTCATGCCGACCACGTCCGCGCCGCCCTGCTCGAGACGTTGGCAGGTCTCCACGATCCCCACGCCGTCGGTCATCTCGTTCTGCGCCATCGGAGCGATGGTGAGCACCACCGGCAGCCCGCTCGACTTGGCGATCTCGAGGGCGGCCAGGGCCTCGCCGGCGTAGTAGAAGGTCTCGCCGATGATCAGGTCGGCGCCGCCCTCGACGGCCCAGCCCACCATCTCGGAGAACATGTCGCGGACCTCGCGCTGGCGCTGCGGGTCGGCGGGGTCCCAGATGTTGCTGTTGGAGATGTTGCCGGCCATCAGGTTGCCGGGGTGCGCGTCGGCGACCTCGCGGGCGATCTGCAGGGCCGCCCGGTTCAGCGGTTCGAGGAGGTCTTCCTTGCCGATGACCCGCATCTTCTCGCGGTGCCCGTTGTAGGTGAACGCCTCGACGATGTCGGAGCCCGCGCGCTGGTAGTCCACGTGCAACGCACGCAGCGCCTCGGGGTACTCCAGGGCGACCTCGGGGACGAACTCGCCGGCGGTGAGGTAGCCCCGCCGTTCGAGCTCGAACAGGAATCCCTCGGCGCAGATCACCGGGCCTGCGTCGAGGCGGTCGGTCAGTGATGTGCGGTCTGGCGTGCGGTCACTCATGAGCGCAGCCCTCCATCTCTCGTGGATCGGCACTACAGGACCGATGCAGGCGGTCTCCTGACTCCCAGGTCAGGCGCTGCACCCCGGCCTTCCCGAACCGTGCGGTCCAGTGGCGAGTTCGGGACGGGCTCCCTGGTCACAGTGGCGAGGACCGTGTCGGACTTGCACCGACTTCCCGGTTCTGCATCGCTGCGGTGAGTCTATGACCCGGAACCCTCGTTCGCCCCGGACCCTCGCGAGGTCGTCGATGCCGAGCTGCACTGGCTAGCCTCGTGGGGTGCGGATCGCGGTGGTCGGAGCCGGTGTCGTCGGCATTTCCACGACGGCCGCCCTCCTCGACTCCGGACACCAGGTCGACTGCTACGAGTCCGGCACGATCATGGGCGAGCGTTCTGCCGGCTCGACCCGGATCTTCCGCTTCGCTCACGTCGACCCGGAACTCGTGCGCCTCGCCCAGCGGGCGAAGGTCGGTTTCGACCGCTGGAGCGAGCAGGCCGGACGGCCGATGTTGGTCAACAGCGAGTGCGTCGTCACGGGCACCGACATGGCCGCCCGGGCTGCCGCGATGGCCGAGGCGGGCGCGGACCACGAGGTGGTCGGTGCCGGTTCCGGACGACTCCGGTTGCCCGTTCGCGACGAGCCGGCGGTCGCACTGATCGACGTCGGCGGGGGAGTCGTCGACGTCGACGCCGTGCGCGACTTCCTCACCCGGCGCGCCGGTTCCGCTGTCGTTCCCGAGCCGGTGTACCGCCTCGACGTCACTCCGGGTGGCGCTGCGCGGGTGACCGCGGTCGACGGCCGACGCGACTACGACGCCCTGCTCGTCGCGGCCGGGGCGAACACGGCTCATCTGGCCGAGCAGGTCGGGATCTCCACGTCGCCGTCGCTGGCTCATCACCTGCGCTGCACGTTCCGCGTCGACGGCGACGCCTGGCAGTCGTGGATCGACAAGCCGGCGGACCGGCCAGGCACCTACCAGCACCAGACCGGCCCCGGGCAGTGGGCGGTGGGCGGCCGCGTCGACCCTGGGCTCACCGTGTGGGAGGTCGGCAAGGATGCGGCAGTCGACGCCTCTCGAGTCGCGCTCGTCGACTACGCACGGGAGCACCTCGCCGTCGACCCCTCGGTCGTGGACAGTCTCTACTGCACGACCGACCCACAACTCGGAGACGGGATTCATCTCCGCCGCAACGGCCCGGTCACCGTGGTCTACGGCGACAACCTCATGAAGTTCGCCCCGGTCCTGGGCAGTGATCTCGCGCTGTCACTCACCGGAGAGGAGCAGCCGGCCCGGTCGTGAGGACGACCTTGCCGCGGGTGGCGCGGTTCTCGAGTTTCTCGTGGGCCTTCGCCGCATCGGCGAGGTCGAAGGTGGCGGCGATCGGCACGGTGAACCGACCGGCGGCGACGCCTGCCAGCAGGCTCTCCAGATCGGTGCGCGGGTCGTAGCCGTGTTCCATGAGCGCGGTGATCTGGAAGCCGAGGATCTGCACGTTCTTGGGGTAGAAGTCGCGCGTGTCGATCGTGCTCGGGGCGAGTGCCACGTTCGCGAGGGCGACCACGCGTGCCGCGTAGGCGGCGGCCTTGAGGCTGTCGGCGAAGGTGTCCCCGCCGACCGTGTCGAGCACGATGTCGGCTCCGCGCCCGCCGGTGACGTCGTGGATCGCCGCCAGCGTGGCTGCCCGGTCACCCTCCGCGGTGTCGATGACGGTGTCGGCACCGAGCTCGCGCACCCACTCGGTCTTGGCCGGTGTGCGGGCGGTGGCCACGACGGTGGCTCCCGCGGCCCCGGCGATCTGGACCGCGGCGCTGCCGACGCCGCTGGCTGCGGCATGGACGAGCACGGTCTACCCGGCCTGGACCTGGCCGAGGTGATGCAGGCAGTACCAGGCGGAGAGCCACGCGGTGGGCAGGCTGGCGGCCGAGGCGTCGTCCACGCCGTCGGGAACGGGCACGACGTGCGTGGCGGGGACCACCGCCTGCTCGCGGTAGAAGCCCGGTTCGTTGGTGGCGCCGCGGGCGATCACGCGGGTGCCCGGTTCGAGACCGGTGACGCCGCTGCCGATCCGGTTGACGGTGCCGCAGGCCTCGAGGCCGAGCACGAGCGGAGGCTTGCCGGCGCGGTGGTAGTTGCCCGCGCGGGCGAGCAGGTCGGCCCGGTTGACGCCGGCGGCGCTGATGTCAACGAGGACCTCGCCGGGGCCGGGCGCCGGGGTCGGGGTGTCGGTCAGGTGCAGTACCTCGGGGCCGCCGAAGTGGTCGAGCACGACGCTGCGCATCGAGGTTCTCCTGTCGTCCGGGTACCTGTAACCTTTTCAACTAGTTACAAACCATAGCGGCTCGTAGTACGCCTGACCACGAGGATCGATGCGATGACCCGGCCGGGCTCGTCCGCGGACGAGGAGTTCCCGTTCTACGGCGGGCGTGTCTGCCTCGACCTCGTGGCGACCTTCGGCAAGCGACACTCGACGGCCCCGATCGAGCGCCTGCCAGACGTCGCGGCCGTCCGGCGCTGGTTGCGAGCAGCCGGGGCCCTGCCCGGACAGCGGGACTGTCCGGTCGACGCGGGCCAGCGGGATTCACTGATCGAACTGCGTGAGGCGATCCACCGGATCGTCCTCGCGGCGCGAGCGGGTCGGAGCCTGCCCGCAGACGACCTCGTCACCGTCAACACCGCGTCGGCCGGGCCGGAGTTCGTGCCGAGCCTTCCGCGGGGGCGGGGCGGGCGCGGCGTGACATGGACCTCGAGGGAGCCGTTCGCCAGCGCGCTGACCCTGTTGGCCCGCGACGCGATCGACCTGGTCGCCACGGTTCCGGCGAATCGCATCAAGGAATGCGAACATCCCGACTGCTCACGCATGTTCGTCGACGAATCCCAGTCGGGCAGGCGCCGCTGGTGTTCGATGCGGGCCTGCGGCAACCACGTCAAGGTGACCGCCCATCGGCGCCGCAGCGCCACCACGCGGTGATCCCGGACAGGCGCTACAGGTTGACCAGGGCGATGCCCCGTGCGACCACGGCGGCAGCGATCACGCGACCGACCCCGAAGCGTTCCCCGAAGAACACCGTGCCGATGACGGCACCGAAGACGATGCTGGTCTCCCGCAGCGAGGCGACTGCGGCGGTGGCCCCGCTGGTCTGGGCGACGAGTATCAGCCCGTAGGCCGCGAGCGACACCACACCTCCGCCGAGTCCCGCGCCCAACACCCGCGGCGGGATTCTCCAGCCGGCTCCACGACGCAGCAGGGCGATCACCGGCATCACCGGGCCCTGGAGCAGGAACATCCAGGCCGCGTAGACCAGCACCGGGGTCGTGCGGACGGCGCCGGCGTCGACGACGGTGTAGCCGGCGATGCAGATCCCGGTCGCTCCCGCGGCCCCCAGGGCAGGCAACGCCGCGCGCGTCAGGCGGCCGCCGTCGAGGGCCAGGCTGACCAAGCCCAGCGAGATCACCGCGACCCCCACCAGCTGCCACACCGGCAGGACATGGCCCAGCGCGACCTCGATCGCCGCCACCACCAGGGGCGCGGTGCCGCGGGCGACCGGGTAGACCTGGCTGAAGTCGCCGAGCTGGTAGCTCGCCCACAGCAGCAGGGTGTAGATCACGTGGAGTACCGCCGAGGCGACAATGAAGGGCCACGCCGCCGATGGCGGTAGCCCGAGCACGAGGGCGGTTGCCCCGCCGATGACGGTGTAGGCCACGCCGATGAGGGCGAATCCGACCAGGCGGTCGGAGACCCCGTGGGCCATCGCGTTCCACACCGCGTGCAGCACCGCGGCGACCAGGGTGATCCCCAGGACCCCGCCGGTCACTCCGGAAGGGGCGCTCGCGACGGCAGCAGCAGCGGACGTCAACGCCGGCAACCAGGCCGCTCCTGGGCCGCCGGCGTCACGAAGATGCTGATCGCTCCGGAACGGTCCATGCGACAGAACTACCCTCGTGAGATGCGCGACGTCTATCAGGAGCAGCTCGCCGGCCTCAGCGACGTTCTCGCCGGCATGTGTCTTCAGGTGGCGACGGCGATGGAGCAGGCGACCCGGGCCCTCCTGGAGGTCGACCTCCAAGTCGCCGAGCAGGTGATCGCCGAGGACCTGCGGATCGACGACCTGCGGGCCGACGCGGAGGAGAAGGCGTTCGGACTTCTCCTGCTGCAGGCGCCGGTCGCGACCGATCTTCGCGTGGTGACGTCGGCGATCCACAGCGCAGGCGACATCGAGCGGATGGGAGATCTCGCCCTGCACGTCGCGCAGACCGCCCGCCGCCGCCACCCCCATCCCGTGCTTCCGGCGGAGGTGACCGGTTACTTCGCCGAGATGGGATCGACCGGGACGGCGCTCGCACGCAAGGCGGCCGAGGTCATCCGCACCCGGGACGTCGACATGGCCTCGACCCTCGAGGCCGACGACGACACGATGGACGACCTGCACCGGCACATCTTCAGCGTGCTTCTCGCGCCGAGCTGGGCGCACGGCGTCAGGCCGGCGGTCGACATCACCCTGCTCGCCCGCTTCTACGAGCGCTACGCCGACCACGCGGTGAGCGTGGCGCGCCGCGTCGTCTATGTGGTGACGGGGCGGATGCCGGGGCCGCTCGCCGTCTGACTCTCTACTGTCGACTCCGTGGTGGGTGTCGTCGGCGACGAGCTGATCCAGCGGATCGGCACGTGGTTCCCCATCCGGGTGGCACGCCGCTACCTGGCCGTGAGTGGCTACGACCGTGCCCTCGCGCTCGCCTGCCAGGCGTTCGTGGCGCTCGTGCCCATGCTGATCGTGATCGCCGCGACCCTCTCGGAGAGGGGACGGGTGGTCGCCAACGGCTACGTCGTCGACGGGCTGCACCTCTCCGGCTCCGCGGCCGCCGACCTCCAGGCCCTCGTGCAGCGACCGCCCGACGCGACGGAGCCCATCACCCTGGTGGGAGTGGCGCTGCTCGTCCTGTCCGTGTTCGGGTTCACGCGGACGCTGCAACGGACGTGCCAGGCGGCGTGGGACCTGCCGACGCAGGGCCTACGGGGGTTCGCGCTGGGGCTCCTCGGCGCGGCCGCACTGGTCACGGAGGTCGTCGTGACCGTCCTCGTGGGCCGCCTGCTCGTGGACACCGCGAACGCGGTCGTGATCGTGTACGTGGTCCGGTTGATCCTGGCCGTTCTGCTGTGGTGGCCGGTGCAGTGGCTCCTGCTCGGAGGACGCGTCAGCTGGTGCCACCTGTTCCCGGGATCGGTGGTCCTCGGGGCCGGACAGGTGGTCGTGACGGCGGTGTCCGGGGTGTATCTGCAGTGGGCGATCCAGGACCAGGCCGACCGGTACGGGTTGATCGGCGTGTCGTTCGTGCTGGTGTCGTGGCTGATCGTGCTGGGACTACTGCTGGTCGTCGGGGCGGTGGTCAGCGCCGAGATGGCGCACGACCCTCCACGTCTGCGCCGGTCCGTCCCGGTGTCGCCGGAGCCGTCCGACGGAGAGTGACGCGGCGGGACGGTTCCCGGGTCACCGCACCAGTTCGTCGGCGCCGACATCCTTGGGTCCTGCACGCGGGGTGCCTTCGAAGTCGGTGTCGACGAAGTCGAAGGTGCCGACGGCCTTGTCGACCTGCGGGCTGGCGGGCGCCAGCTTCCACGTCGACCCGACCTCGACGAGCCCGGCCGCCGACTTGCTCGCGACCGTGTTGTCCTGCAGTGAGCCGCCGACAGCCGGCTTGACCTGGCGGATGTCGCCGGAGTCGGCCAGCAGGTTGTTCGCCACCGTCGGGTTGACCGGTGCCATGGCGTAGTTCTCGCCGACGACGATGCCGGTCGCGTTGTCGACCAGGGTGTTGAACAGCACCATCGCGTCGACCACGCGGTGGTGCTTGTTGAGCCCTCCGCCTGCTTCCGCGTCGCCACCGTCGATCGACAGGGCGGAGTCGTAGCCCGTGCCGGTCGTGCCGGCGATGTAGTTGTTGAAGACCCGGTTGTCGACGCCGTACAGGCGGATCCCCCCGGTGCCCGGCCGTCCCTCGCCGAGGATGACGTTGCCGTACAGCGAGTTGCGGTCACCGTGGCGCAGCGAGACGACGCCCTGCGAACGGCGGACGGTGTTGTAGCGGACCGTCATGTCGCTCGCCTTGACGCTCACGACCTCGGGATCGCCGTCGCACTCCTCCAGCAGGTTGTACTCGAACACCGTGAAGCCCGACGACATGGAGATCTCGCTCCATCCCAGGCGCACGGCCTCCTTTTCGTTCTCCGCGCGCGGGCCGATCTTCAGGAACCTGTTGTGGTCGATCCGGTCGTACTGCGAGACCTGGGTCTCCGACCCGTCGAGCGTGAGGTAGTTGCCCGAGTCGGTCTTGTTCCGGAAGGTGTTGTGGTCGATCCGGTTGTGGTGGCTGTCCGCCCCGCCGAGGTAGAGCCACTTGCTCGAGCCCTCGCCGCTGCTGCCGCGGTCGAACGTGTTGTGGGTGACCCGGACGTTGTTCGACGACTCGAGCTTGAGCATCGTGTTCGCGCCGCCGAGGAACGTGAGGCCGTCGACGACGACATGAGCGCTCTTCTTGACCACCATCGCGGAGCCGGCCGCGAGCACGGCCTTGCCCGGGTTCGCCGCCCGGACGACCACCGGGGAATCAGCCGTGGCGGCCACCCGTACCCCGAAGTCGCCGTCGTAGGTACCGTCGGCGAGGACGACGGTCGTACCACCGGCGATCGACGCCAGCGCGACGTCGAGCGAGGCGGAGTCGGCGACCTCGACCGTCCGCGCGGTGACCGGGAGCGGGTCGTCGTCGCCGTCGAGGAACGAGTCGTCGAGCGGGCGGAGCGGCGGGTCGGCCTGCCCCTCGGCGACCGCACCCGTCGGGAACGCCGAAGTGGCCCGGCCGCCACCCGCAGGACCGACCCCGGTCCGGTCGGAGCTCAGCATCTGCACGGCGACCAGGCCCGATCCTGCGAGCACGACCGCGGCCACACCCAGCGCGACGGCGTTGCGCCGTGCGAACCCCGGAGCCCGTCCGTCGCGCTCAGGCACAGGTGTCTCCTTTGGTCGCGTGGGCACAGATATTGCCTCAACGACGTCCGCTCTCCCCGGACAGGTGGTGTCGAGTTCCCGGCCCACCGGGCTCTCGATCCGAACTTTCCGGTCGCCGTGGGGAATGATCAGGGCAGGGAGGTGGACGGGATGTCACGCCGCCGTAAACGCCGGCTCGGCCTGTTCGGCTTGATCATGCTGGTGATCGTCGTAGCCGTCGCCTGGCTCTTCCTCGGTCAGGCAGGTCTCGTGCCGCCGCTGCCCATCGGGCGGTAGGTCCCGTAGCTCGCGATGCTCCACGTGAAACATCGCCTCACTCGACGGCGTCCGGTTGCTCACCCAGCAGCAGGCGGCACGACTGGACGGTCTGCCAGCGGACCGCCCGGTCGAGGTCGGTGAGGTGCCGGGCGAGCTCGTCGAGGATCAGCGCGAGGGCGAACGCGATGTGCTGATGTTGCAGGCCGGCATAGCCCGAGCGGATCGCTTCGCTGCGCAGGCGGGCCGCCGCCCGCTCGATCACGCTCCGGTCGGCGCGCAAACTGGCCGTGCGCTCGTTCTGGTTCACCCGGTTCCCCTCGGTCGTACGTCCGGTCCGAGGGGAAGTCGGACACCGTCAGCATGCCGTCCACGGCGAGGTGGCGCCAGAGTGAGGTCCGACGCACCCGCCGACGCGCCGGGAGTAACGTCACGGTCTCGGATCGGTGTCGATCACGTCACTGATCCCGTATCGAGCTCCCCGGAGGACCCGTGATCCGTCTTGTCGCTCCCCTGACCGTCGCGTTCGGCGTGCTGACGCTGCTGACGGCCCTGGCCACCATGATGGTGGCGGTACCGCTGGCCATGGTGACGATGATCACGGGCTTCTGCTGGTACGCGGAGCGACCGCGGACGCCTCGCCACAACGGGCTGTGCGGCGGGTGCCGGGCCGGATGTGTCGAATGCCGGGAGCGGATCGAGATCGCGAGCTGACACCCGGCCCGCCCGTTCGGGACGTCGCGCTGCGTCCGCCAGGGCGCCGCGGCGCCGGTGCTGGCACGATGGGTGCCGTGACTGCACCGAATACGAAGCCCACCGCCACGCTCCGGACGTCCGAGGGTGACATCAAGATCAACCTCTTCCCGGACCATGCACCGAAGACGGTGGCGAACTTCGTCGGCCTCGCGACGGGCGAGAAGTCGTACACCCAGCCCAACGCCAGCGGAGGCAACTCCGGCCCGTTCTACGACGGCTCGGTCTTCCACCGCGTGATCAGTGGCTTCATGCTTCAGGGCGGCGACCCGACGGGCACCGGCCGGGGCGGCCCCGGCTACCAGTTCGCCGACGAGTTCCACCCTGACCTGCGCTTCGACCGCCCGTACCTGCTCGCCATGGCGAACGCCGGCCCCGGCACGAACGGTTCGCAGTTCTTCATAACCGTGGTGCCGACCCCGCACCTCAACCGCCGGCACACCATCTTCGGTGAGGTCGCCGACGCCGAGTCGCGCGCCGTGGTCGACGCCATCGCGACCGCATCCACGGACCGTTCGGACCGCCCGCTGAACGACGTCGTCATCCAGCGGGTCGAGATCTCCGACTGACCCCGCCACCGGCCCGCCCCGCCTGACCGGAGCCCGCATGTCCCATCCCGCCGGACCGCCGACACCGCCGTGGCCCGGTGGGCCGCCGCAGGGCGCCGCCGCAGTCTGCGTGCGGCACCCTGACCGCTCCACGGGGCTCAGCTGCACCCGGTGCGGCCGCCCGGCCTGCACGGACTGCCTGCGCGAGGCCTCCGTCGGTTACCAGTGCGTCGACTGTGTCGGCGAGGGTAACCGCGGAGTGCGTCGGGGAGTGACGATCGCGGGCGCGCAACCCGGGGGGCGCCCACTCGTCACCCCGACGCTCGTCGCGCTGAACGTCGCGGTCTTCGCGTGGACGGTCGCCACCTCGGGCAGCGTCTCGAGGAACGACCGCGCACCGCTGTTCCAGCAGTGGGCACTGGTGCCCGCGGCTGTCGCCGACGGCGAGTGGTGGCGGGTGATCACCGGTGGGTTCCTGCACTTCGGCCCCATCCACCTGCTGTTCAACATGATGGCGCTGTGGGTGATCGGCAAGGACATCGAACCGGCGCTGGGCCGGTCGCGGTTCCTGGCCGTCTACCTGGTGTCGCTGCTCGGCGGGTCGACGGCGGTGATGCTGTTGTCGGCGCCCAACGCCCTCGTTGCGGGGGCGTCGGGAGCGGTGTTCGGGCTCATGGGGGCGCTCGCGGTGCTCCTGCGTCGGCTGCGGATCCCCCTGGGTCAGGTGGGCGGGCTCATCGTGGTCAATCTCGTGATCACGTTCCTGTTGCCCGGCATCTCGGTCGCCGGCCACCTCGGCGGTCTCACGGTCGGAGCCCTCGCGACGGCAGCCCTGGTCTACGCCCCGGCCGCCCGGCGGCTGCCGGTGCAGACCGCCGCGCTCGGCGGTCTCTCGCTGGTGCTGCTCGTGGTGATCGCGCTGCGCATGACTGCGATGGTCTAGCGACCGACGCCGGGTCAGGGTGTCGGAGGGCGAGCCGCCCGCACCGCCTCTGCGACGTCCACCGGGTCGTCGCCGAGGTCCAACCTGCCGAACACGAGCAGCCGCTCGGCGCCGTCCGGCTCGACCACGTCCAGCTCCAGCATCGTCGAGTCGCGACCCCAGCGGCGCACCGCCTGCGCCCGCACGTCGCGGATCTGTGCCCAGGGCACGGTCCGCGTCGTCAGGCCTCGGACGGTCACCCCGTCGCCGTCGGCCCGTAGCCGCGGCCGTGCGCGGGTGCCGTACAGCGCGGCCAGTACCAGGCCGACAGTGGCGGCGGCCGCCAGCAGGAGGCCGGGCACGTCCGCCGTTCCGATCAGCTGCGTGCACCACACGGCGGCGGCCACCGCACCCGTCCACGCCACCCCGACGAGCCCGGCGGACGGGCTCCAGGTGCCTCCCGACACGCTGCGGGACCTGTCATTCACCGAGCGCGACCAACTGTCCACAGATGTTGTCCACACTGGGGATGATCTGACCCCGGACGGGTGGACCGCTCAGCGCCACCGCATGGTCATCAGCAGACCGACCACGATCAGTGCGAACCCGATGACGAAGTTCCACGATCCGAGGGCGATCATGAAGCCGATCTTGTCGCCCGCCAGGTAGTTCACGACCAGCCACGCCAGGCCCAGCAGCATCAGGCCGAGCATCACCGCGACGTACACGGGGTGCGTGGGGCCTGCGACCTGCACCGGCGTCCGGACGTTCGGCGGCGGCGTGTACGGGGTCTTCCGGCGGACCTTGGACTTGGGCATGGTGCGACCTCGCGGTGACGAAATGGCCCGGCGTCGCCCGGGCGCGCTCGCTCTACGGTACCGGGGCCGCGTCAGGCGGTGGTCAGGCGCGTGCGCTGACCTCGGCGGTCTCCGCCGTCAGGGCCGCCACGAGCGGCTCGGCCACGGGGTGCCCCGCCTCGGCCATCCAGTTGGCAAGCATCCGGTGCCCGCCCTCGGTGAGCACGGACTCGGGGTGGAACTGCACGCCCTCGACGGGCAGCTCGCGGTGGCGCACCGCCATCACCACTCCGCTCTCGGTGCGGCCGGTGACCTCCAGCGCGTCGGGCACCGTGTCGGGACGGATCGACAGCGAGTGGTAGCGGGTGGCGATGAACGGGTCGGGCAGGCCGGCGAGCACCCCCGCGCCCTCGTGATGGACCAGCGAGGTCTTGCCGTGCAGCAGTTCCGGTGCTCTCTCGACGACCCCACCCCAGGCCACGCCGATCGCCTGGTGGCCCAGGCACACGCCCAGCAGGGGCAGCGTCCGCTGCGCAGCCGCCCGGATCACGTCGATGCTCGCACCGGCGCGCTCGGGAGTGCCGGGGCCGGGGCTGACCAGCACGCCGTCGACGTCGTCGAGCTCGTCGAGGTCGACCTCGTCGTTGCGCCGCACCGTGGTGTCGGCACCGAGCTGGGCGAGGTACTGGACGAGGTTGTAGACGAAGCTGTCGTAGTTGTCGACGACGAGGACGCGCATCGATTCAGCCTAACCAAGCGGCGGTCCGGCAGGCGCGTCAGTTCCCGCCGCCACTGCTGTCCGTGGGCGTGGAGCCGCCGCCGGAGAACTGCCCGACGACGAGCGTGATCTGGTCGTCCGTCGACGTGTTCTTGCCCGCCGACGGCGACTGGTCGAGCACCCGGCCGTTCTCGTTCGCCCGGTCCGTGCTCTCGAGCTGCACCCGGATGTTGGAGAAGCCCTCCGCGGCCAGCGTCGCCTGGGCCTGGTCGATCCGGCGGCCCCGGACGTCCGGCATGTCGATGCTGTTGCTGTCGCCGGTGGACACCCGCATCGTGACCGTGCTCTTCGGCGCTGCCTGGGTGCCTGCGGGCGGGTCCGTGCTCGCGACCTCGCCCGAGTTGCCCCCGTCGACGCTCGTGGTCCGCACCGAGAAGCCGGCGTTCTGCAGCTCCTTCTGCGCGTCGTCGGCGTCCTGGCCGGTGACGTCCGGCACCGCCACCGTGGCCTGCTGCTTGCCGACGACGACGGCCACGGGGGTGCCTGCGGCGACGTTCTCGCCCGCGGCGGGCGTCGACGAGATGATCTTGCCGACCTGGCTGCTGTCGGAGGTGTTCTGCTCGGTCTGCGGCCCGAGGACGAGTCCGCGCTCGATCAGCAGCGGTCCGGCCTCCACCACGGTCTTGCCGGTCAGGGGCGGCACGGCGGCCTGGTCCGGACCGTTGCCGACCTGCAGCGTGACTGTGGTGCGCTCGGCAACCTCGGTGTTCGCAGGCGGGTCCGTGCCGACGACCCGGCCCTTCTCGTCGACCGACGACGTCACCGGGGTGATCGTGGCCAGGAGGTTCGCCGCCTGCAACGCGGCACGGGCGGCCTCCGGCTGCTGGCCGGACACGTTCGGCACCGCGACCTGCCGCACCGACGGCGACCCGCCGAAGATCAGGTATCCGGTCAGCGCGAGGAGCCCGACCACCACGGCCGCGGCGATGCCGATCGCGATCCGCCGCCCCCGGCGGCGGTCCGGCTCGTCGTCGTAGTCGCCGTAGGACGTCGGCGGCGGAGGCGCAGGTGCGTACCGCGTGGCGCCGGCACCGTTGATCCGCCGGGTCTGCGCCGTGGCGCGGGGATTGTTGACCAGCGCTGTGCGCTCGTCCTCGCTCATCACGATCGGCGCCAGCGGCTGCTGCCCGGAGCGCACGCGGACCAGGTCCGCCCGCATCTCGGCGGCGGACTGGTAGCGGTTGATCGGGTTCTTGCTCAGCGCCTTGAGCACGATCGCGTCGAGGGCCGGCGTGACCTGGGGGTTCACCTCGGACGGCGACCGCGGGTCCTCCCGCACGTGCTGGTAGGCCACCGCGACCGGGGAGTCGCCGGTGAACGGCGGCTCGCCCGTGAGCAGTTCGAACAACACGCAGCCCGCGGCGTAGACGTCGCTGCGGGCGTCGACGGCCTCGCCGCGCGCCTGCTCGGGCGACAGGTACTGAGCCGTGCCGATCACGGCGGCGGTCTGGGTGACGTTCTGCCCCTCACCCAGCGCGCGGGCGATGCCGAAGTCCATCACCTTCACCGCGCCGGCGCGGTTGATCATGATGTTCGCGGGCTTCACGTCTCGGTGGATGATGTTGTGCTTATGGCTGAAGTCGAGCGCGGCACAGACGTCGGCCATCACCTCGATGACCCGCTGCTGGCTCATCGGCCCCTGCGTCTTGACGATCTCGCGCAGGGTGTGACCGTCGACGTACTCCATGACGATGTAGGGCAGCGGCCCGAAGTCGCTCTGCACCTCGCCGGTGTCGTAGACCGCGACGATGGCGGGATGGTTGAGCGCGGCGGCGTTCTGGGCCTCGCGGCGGAAGCGCAGCTGGAACTGCGGGTCGCGGGCGAGGTCGGCGCGCAGCACCTTCACGGCCACGTCGCGGCCGAGGCGCTTATCCATGCCCCGGTGCACCTCGGACATGCCGCCGTAGCCGAGCGTGTCGCCCAGCTCGTAGCGGTCGGAGAGCAGACGCGGGGTGGTCATCGGTGCCGGTTCCTGACGGTATCGGGGGGTGCCGACGCCAAACTACCGGCGAACCGGGCGACCGCCACCGCCGACGCCGCTGCGGCTCCCGCCGTGTCGCCGATCAGGTCACCGAGGCCTCCCCGGAGGAGGAGCACCCCGAGGGCCACCGCGGCCAGCGTGAGCAGCACGAACAGCACCAGGAGCAGGCTGCGGCCCGGTCCACGGGCGGGTGGGATGCGTAACGGCTCGGTGAGGGGCGTGTGGGCCGGGACGGGGCGTGGTGTCGAGGACTCGGACCGGTGCGAGCCCGTGTTGCGGGCGCGGTGGGAGTGGGGCTGCCCCGACGGTGTGACCGAGGCGACCGGACCCGAGGCGAGGGGCGCGGCCGCGTCGTCGATGTCCGAGGCGATGTCGGCCGGGCGGGCGGGGGACATTCCGGGGGAGGAGATCGGCGACATGCTCGGCGCCGGCACCGGGATCGGAGCCGACGGGCTCCCGGGCGGAGGCTTGGGCGGGTACACCGTCTCGCCGGTCTCGTCGATCGCCATCGGCGGCCCGACGGACCCGCCCTGCACCGGGATCCCGGGGATTGGCAGCGGGCCGCCGTTGCGCACCGCCGCGACCGCGACCGCGAGCTCGCCACCCGTGCCGTAGCGGCGGGCCGGGTCCTTGACGAGGATCGAGTCGATGAGTGCCCGAACGTGCTCGGGAACGGTCTCGGGCAACGGTGGCGGTGGCTCGCGGACCTGCATCATCGCGACGGCCACGGCGCTCTCGGCGCGGAACGGCCGGTGCCCCGCCAGGCACTCGTAGCCCACGATGCCCAGCGAGTAGACGTCGCCCGCCGGCCCGGCCTCTGCGCCGCTGGCCTGCTCCGGGGCGATGTAGTGGGCCGTGCCCATCACCATCCCCGACCGGGTGACCGGCACGGCGTTCGCGGCCTTGGCGATCCCGAAGTCGGTGAGCTTCACCTTGCCGTCGACGCGGATCAGGATGTTGCCCGGTTTCACGTCGCGGTGGACGTAGCCGCGTTCGTGCGCGGCCTGCAGCGCCCGCGCCGACTGCTCCATGATCCGCAACGTCTGCTCGGGGTCCAACGGGCCCCGGGCGATCAACGACGACAGCGGCTCGCCGCGCACCAGCTCCATCACCAGGTAGGCCGTGTGCCCGCCACCGAGGGGCCCGTCGTCCTCGCCGTAGTCGTGCACCGCGGCGATGCCGGAGTGGTCGAGCGACGCGACGGTGCGGGCTTCGAGGCGGAACCGGTGCAGGAACTCCGGGTCGCCCGACAGCTCGGGCCGCAGCACCTTCACGGCGACGCTGCGGCCCAGCCGGATGTCCTCGGCCTCCCACACCTCGCCCATGCCGCCGACGGCGATCCGGCGGTCGAGCTGGTAGCGGTCGGCGATCCGGTGGCCGGCCGCGAGCACGGTCATCGTCCGCTCCGCAGTCCGGCGGCGATCACCGCGCGGCCGATGGGAGCGGCGCGGGAGCCACCGGTGGCCTCCAGTGAGCGGTCGCCGCCGTTCTCCACGAGCACGGCGACGGCGATCTGCGGATCTTCGGCGGGGGCGAAGGCGACGTACCAGTTGTGCGGTGGCGTGGCCTTGGGGTCGGTGCCGTGCTCGGCGGTACCGGTCTTCGCCGCGATCTGCACGCCGGTGATCTTCCCACCGCCCTGGGTGCGGTTCTCCGCGCCGATCATGAGGTCTGTGAGCGTCTTCGCGACGTCCGCGGGCATCGCCCGGCCCAGGCGGTCCGGCTGGGTCTCGTCGAGCACGTCCAGCGTCGGGCTGAGCACCTGCTGGACGATGTAGGGCGCCATCACCTGGCCGCCGTTGGCGATCGCCGCGACGATCATCGCGTTCTGCAGCGGCGTGAACCGGACGTCGCGCTGCCCGATCGACGACTGCTGCAGCGAGGCGGTGTCCGGGATGTCGCCGAGCGTGGACGGCGCCACCGTCATCGGGATCGCGGGCGGTGCCGCGCCGATGCCGAACGCCTGGGCCTGTGCACGGATCTTGTCCTCACCCAACTGGGCGCCGAGCTCGGCGAAAGCGGTGTTGCACGAGCGGGCCAGCGCGTCGCGCAGCGAGGCCGTCGCACCCGTGCCGCAGGCCGTGCCGGCGAAGTTCTCCAGCTTCGTCGCCGTGTCCTGCAGCGTGATCTCGGACGCGGCCGTGAGCTGGCTGTCCGGGGTGTAGCCGTTCTGCAGCGCCGCCGCGGTGTCGATCAGCTTGAACGTCGAGCCGGGAGGATAGGTCTCGGAGATCGCCCGGTTCGTCAGCACCGGCGGCTCCGCGTCGTTGAACCGCGCCCAGGCGCTGGTCTGGTCTTCCGAGCTGTGGCTGGCCAGCTTGTTCGGGTCGTACGTCGGGGTGGACACCATCGCCAGGATCTGCCCGGTCTGCGGGCGCAGCGCGACGACGGCGCCGGCGTAGTCGCGCGAGGTCAGGGCGTCGTAGGCGGCCTGCTGGACGGCCGGGTCGACCGTGAGGACCACGCTGCCACCGCTGGGGTCACGACCGGTGATGAGGTCCGACAGCCGGCGGGCGAAGAGCCGGTCGTCGTTGCCGTTGAGCACCTCGTCCATCGACCGCTCGACGCCGCTCGAGCTGTAGAGCACCGAGTAGAAGCCGGTGACGGTCGAGTACACCGGCCCGTCGGGGTACTCGCGCTGGAAGCGCAGCCGGTCGCCGGTCTCGACGCTCTGGGCGAGCACCTGGCCCGAGGCGCTGATCTGGCCGCGCTGGCGGCTGTACTCGGCGAGCAGGACGCGCTGGTTGCGGGCGTCGTTGCGGTAGTCGCCTGCCTTGACCACCTGCACGTAGGTGAGGTTCGCCATCAGCAGGACGATCATGCCCATCACGGCCAGGGCGACGCGCCGGACCGGGGTGTTCACGAAGGCCGCTCCACCAGCTCGGTGCCGGCCTCGGCGATCGGTACCGGCGGTGCGACCGGCCTGGTGGGCAGCGGCGCCCGGGCGGCGTTGCTCACCCGCAGCAGGAGCGCGACCAGCGCGTAGTTGGCCACCAGCGACGACCCGCCGTACGACAGGAACGGCAGCGTCAGCCCGGTCAGCGGGATCAGCTTGGTGACGCCACCGATGACCACGAACATCTGCAGGGCCAGCGTGAACGCCAGCCCCGTGGCGAGCAGCTTGCCGAAGCTGTCGCGCACGGCCAGTGAGGTGCGCAGGCCCCGGGTGATCAGCACGAGGTAGACGACGAGGATCGCGGCCAGCCCGACCAGACCCAGCTCCTCGCCGAGCGAGGAGAACATGAAGTCGCTCTCGGCGTAGGGCACGAGGTCCGGGCGCCCGGCGCCCAGGCCGGTGCCGCCGACCCCGCCGGTGCCCAGGCCGAACAGCGCCTGCCCGAGCTGGTAGCCCGAGCCGTTGAAGTCGGCGAACGGGTCCAGCCAGATCTGCACGCGGGTGCGCACGTGCCCGAAGAGCTGGTAGGCCACGAAGCCGCCGGCCAGGAAGAACGTCAGGCCGATGACCATCCACGACACCTTGTTCGTGGCCGTGTAGAGCAGTACGAGCACGATGCCGAAGAACAGCAGGGACGTGCCGAGGTCGCGCTCGAGCACCAGGACGCCGACCGACAGGCCCCAGGCGATCAGCAGCGGTGCGAGGTCGCGCGCGCGAGGGAACTCCATGCCGAGGAACTTGCGGCCCGCCTCGCTGAACAGCTCGCGCTTCTGCATCAGGAACACGGAGAAGAACACGATAAGCAGGATCTTGGCGAACTCGCCCGGCTGGATCGAGAAGATGCCGAGCCGCAGCCAGATGCGCGCGCCGTTGACCTCCGAGATCGACGACGGCAGCAGGCCGGGCAGCGCGAGCAGGACCAGCCCGGCGAACCCGGCGGTGTAGCCGTAGCGGGCGAGCGTGCGGTGGTTGCGCACCAGGTAGAGCACCCCGACGAACAGCACGAGGCCGATCGCCGTCCAGGCCACCTGCCGCTGGATCAGCACGGTGGGCGCCGCGCGACCGAGCGCCACGGCGCGGTCCGCCGCCGCCAGGTCGAGGCGGTGGATCATCACCAGGCCCAGGCCGTTGAGCAGCGCCACGCACGGCAGCATCACGGGGTCCGCGTACGGCGCGAGCTTGCGCACCGCGAAGTGCGCGACGGTGAACAGGCCGAGATAGGCCGCACCGACGTAGATCAGCGAGCGGGTGAGCTCGTTCTCCTGGTTCGCCTCCACTAGTACCAGCGCGGCGGTCACGATGATCGCGGCGAACGCGAGCAGGACCAGCTCGATGTTGCGGCCGGTGGGCAGCGAAGGAGCCTTCTCCGGCGCGGGGTCCACCGTCCGGCCCCCCGAACCGAGTACGTCCGGAGACGTCATCTCAGCTCACCGGCCGACAGTTGAGGCCCGGTTCGGGAGCGACCGTCGGGAGCGGGGTGGTGTCGACGCTCGGGACGGCGGCCAGGTTCGGATCGGTGGTGGGGACGGCCTGGGAGGGATCGGTGGGGAGTGCGGCGGGATCGGTGGGCAGGACCTGCGGCGTCGGGGGGACCAGTGCCGCCGACGGCGACACCAGACCCGGTACGGGGCAGGGCGCGAGCATGTTGCCGCGCAGCAGCCCGACCTTGGCCTGGGCGCCGGCCAGGCCGCCTTCGGTGACGAGGATCCCGTCCTGGACCGTGTTGCGCGTGGCCTCGGGCAGGTCCGTCAGCGCGATGTCGGTCTGCTCCACCAGGTGCTGCAGCGGCAGGCCCAGCACGCTCCCGCGGACCCCTTGGAAGATCGCGACGTGCTGCTGTTCGGCGCCCACGTAGTACTGCTGGAGCACCCACATGCGGGCGAGGACGCCGCCGCCGGCAAGCACGGCCAGCACGGCGACGATGCCCAGCGCCAGCCGGAGCCCGCGGAAGCGGGCGGCCGGCGCGGGGGCGACCGGGTGCACGCGCAGCGGTGCGGTGCGGGTCAGTGTGGTGGCCGACGCACGGGCGGCCGCGGAGTCGGGCGGTGGGGTGATGTCGCGGCCGTCGCCCGCGGCTCCGCCGACGATCGGTGCGTCGTCGCCGAAGTCGACGTCCACGACGTCCGCGACGATGCAGGTGATGTTGTCCGGGCCGCCGCCGCGCAGTGCGAGGTCGATGAGGCGGTCGGCGCACTCGCGCGGGTCGACGTAGGTGCTCAGGGTGTGCGCCAGCGTCTCGTCGCTGACGACGCCGGAGAGGCCGTCGCTGCACAGCAGGTAGCGGTCGCCGGGGCGGGCCTCGCGCACGGTCAGCGACGGATCGATGTCCTGCCCGGTCATGGCGCGCAGCAGCAGCGAGCGCTGCGGATGCGTGTGCGCCTCCTCCTCGGTGATGCGCCCCTCGTCGATCAGCGACTGGACGAACGTGTCGTCCTTCGTGATCTGGGTCAGCATCTGCTCGCGCAGCTGGTAGGCCCGCGAGTCGCCGATGTGCACCAGCCCCAGCCGCGAGCCCTTGAACAGGATCGCGGTGAGCGTGGTGCCCATGCCCTCGAGGTCCGGCGCCTCCAGCACGTGCCGGTGGATCGCCGAGTTGCCCTCGACGGTGGCCGCGTGCAGCTCACGCAGCAGGTCGTCGCCCGGGTCGTCGTCGTCGAGCGGGGCCAGTGCCGAGATCACCAGGGACGATGCGACCTCGCCCGCGGCGTG
This sequence comes from Pseudonocardia charpentierae, assembly GCF_031845345.1. Taxonomy (NCBI): domain Bacteria; kingdom Bacillati; phylum Actinomycetota; class Actinomycetes; order Pseudonocardiales; family Pseudonocardiaceae; genus Pseudonocardia; species Pseudonocardia charpentierae. The sequence continues at coordinate 486,626 of NZ_JAVREJ010000001.1, forward strand.
ACCGCCCATGCCGTCGGCCAACGCCAGGAGCCGCGGCCCGGCGTACACCGCGTCCTGGTTGTTCTGCCGGACGAGGCCGCGGTCGCTTCGCGCGGAGTACCGAAGGACGAGGGTCATGAGCGCAGCTCGATCACCGTCTTGCCGATGCGGACCGGGACCCCCAGGGGCACGCGGGTGGGCCCGGTGACTTTAGCCCTGTCCAGGTACGTCCCGTTCGTCGACCCGAGGTCTTCGACGTACCACTCGTCGCCCTGTTGGGCGATCCGCGCGTGCCTCGTCGACGCGTAGTCGTCGTCGAGCACCAGTGTGGAGTCGTCGGCCCGGCCGATCAGGATCGGCCGGGAGTCCAGCGAGATGCGGGTGCCCGTCAGCGGGCCCTGGGTGACCAGGAGCTGGCGGGCCGTCCGGGCGCGCCCGCGTCCGCGGGTCCGGCCACCGCCGGGGACCAGCGCACGCAAGCCCGCCGCGCCGTACAGGTCCGATCGGACCACCCGGAGCGAGAACAGCACGAAGATCCAGAGAAGGGCCAAGAAGCCCGCTCTGGTCAGCTGCAGCACCAGCTCCGGCACGTCGCGGCGAACTCCTCCCTCTACCCGTCGAGCCGACGGGCCCGACTCACTGACTACGGAACACCAGGCTGGAGTGCCCGACCCGGATCACGTCGCCGTCGTTGAGCTGCCACGTCTGGATCGGGTTCCCGTTCACGGTGGTGCCGTTGGTCGACCCGAGGTCCGTCAGCGTGGCGTGGTGACCATCCCAGTTGATCTCGAGGTGGCGGCGCGACACGCCGGTGTCGGGCAGGCGGAACGCGGAGTCCTGCCCACGACCGATGACGTGGGTGCCCTCGGTGAGCTGGTAGCTGCGACCGGAGCCGTCGTCCAGGCTGATCGTGGCCGTCAGCTGCTGCTGGTAGCCGTTCCACCCGCCCTGCTGCTGGCCGTAGCCGGGCTGCTGACCGTAGCCGCCCTGCTGGTGCGGGTCGTAGCCGCCGTCGTAGCCCTGGTCGTAGGGCGGCTGGTAGCCACCCTGCTGGCCGTAGCCCTGGTCGTAGCCGGGCTGGCCGTAGCCGGGCTGCGGCGCGTAGGCCTGCGGGCCGCCGTAGCCGGGCTGGCCCTGCGGGTTGTAGCCGGGGTCGTAGCCCTGCGGGGCGCCCTGGCCGTAGCCCTGCTGCCCGGGGGTGTAGCCGCCCTGCTGCGGGTAGCCGCCCTGCTGGGGGTAGCCGGGGTCGTAACCCGGGTGAGCGGCCTGGCCGGCCTGACCGGGGTCGTATCCCTGCGGGGCGCCCTGGGGGTAGCCGCCCTGCGGGGGGTAGCCCGGCTGGCCGTAGCCCTCGGGCTCGCCCTGGTCGTAACCACCGCGGCGCTGGTCGTAGCCCTGGGGGGCGTACGTCTGCTGACCGTAGCCGGGGGCGCCACGGTCGTAGCCGTAGTGGCCGTTCTCCTCCGGGTGGCCCGGTTGCTGGCTCATGGGTGCTTCTCCTGCGTTGCGTGCTCGGACGGCGTCCCGGCGGGAAGCATCGGGGTCGACGGCCGAGCGGGTGCGGAACTGTCCCGTGTGCAGCGCCTCGGAGCGCTCCAGGAAGACTACGACCTCACCGAAGGTGTCCAGCCCCTGGTCGGTGAGGTGTCGGGCGACAGCGCCGGACAGGTCGTTGACGACCCGTGCCACGTCGTCGCCCGCGATGCGGTCGAGATCTTGTGGGCTGAGCATCACGGTGAATCGGTTCGGCGCCAGCTGGCGCCCTCCCGCGAGCTCCTGGACCTGGTCTTCGGCTTCCCGCTTCAGCGCGCCTTTGATCTCTTGGGGAACGACGCTGCCTCCGAAGACCCGCGCGGAAGCGTCGCCCACCATCCCTTGGAGACGGCGCTCGAACCTCCCGACGCGGCCCACCGATCTTCCTCCGTTCGCATCGGCGTGTTGTTTGGCGTCTCCGATCGTATCCGTGCTAGCCACGGAGGTGGGCCCCGACCGGGTACCCCGGTTCGATGAGGGTCGCGGAAGGCGTGCTAGCTTTCCGATCGCCAGGGCGAGTGGCGGAATGGCAGACGCGCACGGTTCAGGTCCGTGTGTCCGAAAGGACGTGAGGGTTCAACTCCCTCCTCGCCCACAATCCTTATCTCTCAGCTCATATCGCTGTACCGCCGGGCGGTCCGGATGGTCGGCCAGCACAAGCAGGTCCGCGATCTTCTCCGGTGTGTTCTCCGTCGCGTAGCGGGCGTAGGCCGGCAGGGTCCAGCGTTCGTCCTCCGGTAGCCGCCGGGCCAACGCCTTCTCGTTCATCCGCAGGTGCACCGCCAGGTCGACGGGCAGTCCGCGGCCCAGCAGCAGCGCACCGGCGAGCACGACGACGCCGTCCGCGGGGAGATCGACGTAGGAGTCGCGGTGGGCGCGGTCCGTACGCGCGTCCCAGAGGCGGGGCAGCACGCGGCCCGACCCGTCCGGTGCCGCGGGCTCGAGTACCTCGCGACGGAGGCCGCCGACGTCGAGCCAGCCGTCGAGGAACATGTCGGGATCCGTGCGGCCGAGCTCGAACCGCAGAGACGCGGGACGCAGGTAGTCGGCCGTGTCCACCACCACGGTCGCGCGACCGCGGGCGCGCAGCCCGATCGCGACGGCGTCGGCCAGCGCCCGCGGGGCCGTCGGCGGTGGCCCGTCGACGGCCAGCCGTACCCGGCCCGGTCGGGCCGCGACCAGCTCCGTCACGTCGGCGACGAGCAGTTCCGGGGTGACGGGAGTGATCCCCACCCTACTGCTGGTACCCCTCGACGACGGCCGTCGTCCGCTCCTGCTCGGTGTCGGGGTCCTGACCGGCCCGGCGGCGGGCCTCGCGGCGGCGCAGCAGGTCCCAGGTGCGGTCGAGCTCGACCCCCAGCGCGTCGAGGCGGGCGCGTTCGTCGTCGGAGAGCCGTCGCCCGATGTGGGCGCGTTCGAGATGGTGCTCCTCGTCGACCAGTTCGGTGATGCGGTGGCGCAGGTCCTCGTCCATGCCTCCAGCGTGCACCAGTGCACGGCCGGCCCACCACGGCGGTCGGTGATCTCGGCGTGGACTGGGTAGTGCGGTGTCCACAAACGTTCGCCGGGTCCTCGCGGGCCCAGGTGGCGCCTCGCTGCGTTGTCGTCGCCGCCGATACAACCCGGTATCGGCGGCTCCTCCGCCTTGCGATGCATCCACCTGGATCCCGCGAACACCCCGACAACGTTCATGGACACCGCACTAACCTGCCCGCATGACGCCCCGCACCGAACCGCCGTTCCGGGCCGACCACGTCGGAAGCCTGCTCCGCCCGCCGACCCTGCTGGCGGCGCGTGCGGCGCACGCGGCGGGGGAGATCGACATCACGGCGCTGCGTGCGGCTGAGGACGAGGCGATCCGGGACGTCGTCGCGATGCAGGAGCGGGTGGGACTGCAGGCGGCGACGGACGGGGAGTTCCGGCGCACGTCGTGGCACATGGACTTCATCCACCGGCTCGGCGGGATCGAGCGGACCGACGAGCGCATCGAGGTGCGGATGCACGGTGCGTCGGGCGACACCGCGTTCACCTCGGCGGGCATCGCGGTGCGGTCGCGGGTGCGGCTCGACGAGCCGATCTTCGCCGACGACTTCGTGTTCCTGCAGAACGCGGTGACCACGGCGCTGCCGAAGCTGACGATCCCGTCGCCGAGCATGGTCCACTACCGCGGAGGGACGGCGGCGGTGGACCGGTCCGTCTACCCGGACCTCGACGGGTTCTGGGCCGACCTCTCGGCCGCCTACGCCGACGAGGTCCGCGCGCTCGGCGATCTCGGCTGCCGCTACCTGCAGCTCGACGACACGAGCCTGGCCTACCTCAACGACCCCGCGCAGCGGGCCGCGATGGCCGCGCGCGGGGAGGACGCCGACCACCAGCACCTGCGCTACATCGCCCAGATCAACGCCGCGCTCGCCGGAAAGCCTGCGGACATGCGGGTGACCACCCACATGTGCCGCGGCAACTACCGCTCCTCGTGGGCGGCCGAGGGCGGCTACGACTTCGTGGCCGAGGCGCTGTTCGGCGAGCTGGCCGTCGACGGGTTCTTCTGCGAGTTCGACGACGAGCGGTCCGGCGGCTTCGCGCCGCTGCGGTTCGTGCCGCCCGGCAAGCAGGTGGTGCTGGGCCTGGTCACCACGAAGCGCGGTGAGCTGGAGGACGCGGACCTGCTCAAGCGGCGCATCGACGAGGCGGCGAAGTACGTGCCGCTCGATCAGCTGTGCCTGTCGCCGCAGTGCGGGTTCTCCTCCACCGTGGAGGGCAACACGCTGAGCTACGACGAGCAGGTCGCCAAGCTCGAGCTGATCGTCCGCGTGGCGGACGAGGTCTGGGGCTGAGTTTCCGGACAGCACGAGTCGCCAGGACCGAGGAGCCGTGACCGAAGGACCGGCCGGGTGGGCGCGCCCGCTGCACGCTGCGGTGCTCGACGCCGCGGACGTCGTCGCCGGGACGACGCTGCTCGACCTCGGCTGCGGGACCGGTGAGTTCGCCCGTGCCGCCGCGGACCGCGGGGCGCGGGTGACGGGCCGCGACGTCGACCCGGCGGCGGTGACGCTGGCGGGCGCCGCGGTGCCGGAGGGCCGCTTCGCGACCGGCGACGCGCAGGACCTCGGGCCGGTCGACGCGCTCGGCGGCCCGTTCGCGGTGGTCACGGCGGTCCAGCTGCTCACGCACGTCGCGAACCCGCTCAAGCTGCTGCGCGAGGCGTCGCGGGTGGCGGTGTCGGGCGGGACGTTGGTGCTGACGGTGTGGGGCCGTGAGCACGAGTGCGACGTGCGGATCTTCGGTGAGGCGCTCGCGCCGTGGCTGCCGTCGCCGCGCCGCCCGCCGAGACCGCCCGCGCTGACCGACCCGGACCGCCTCCGGAAGGTGGCGTGGCTGGCCGGGTTGGCGGTGGCCGGGATCGACGCGGTGACGTGCACGTTCGACTATCCGGACGACGACGCCGTGCTGGGCCCTCTGCTGGAGTCGGGGATCGGCCGGGCGGCGGTCCGGCTCGGCGGCCCGGAGGCGGTGGTGAAGGCGGTGCGTGCGGCGCTGGAGCCCTACCGGACCGGCGACGGCTACCGGTTGCAGAACCTGTTCCGCGTCCTGGTCGCGCACGCACCGTAGCTGCGCCGTGGTCCCGTGTTGCCTGGAAAGCCACCTTGCAGACGCGTGGTGACATGAAGGTGGCTTTCCTGACATCGGGGTGCGGCGGTGTTGGTCGCGGAGGGTGATGGCGGCGCCTGCTCGGGTGGCTCGTGCGGCGCCGCGGCGGGTGCGGGGATAGCGTCGCGCCCGTGCGAGTAGTGATCGCGGGAGGACACGGACAGATCGCGTTGCGGCTGACGGCGCTGCTGGCGGGACGCGGGGACGTCGTCACGGGGGTGGTGCGCAATCCCGACCATCGCGGCGACGTCGAGGCCGCAGGTGGGACGGCCCTGGTGAGCGACCTCGAGGCGGTGAGCGCGTCGGATCTCGCCCAGCAACTGGTGGGCGCGGACGCCGTGGTGTTCGCGGCGGGTGCCGGGCCGACGAGCGGGGCGCCGCGGAAGGACTCCGTCGACCGGGCCGCCGCGGTGCTGCTGGCCGACGCCGCCGAGCTCGCCGGGGTGCGGCGCTACGTGCAGGTGTCGGCGATGGGTGTCGACGAGGAGCCGGACGCGTCCCTCGGCGAGGCGTGGGTCGCCTACCTGCAGGCGAAGCGGGCCGCGGAGGACGCGGTGCGCGCCACGCAGCTGGACTGGACGATCCTGCGACCCGGACGGCTCACCGACGACCCCGGCGTCGGGAAGGTCCTGCTGGCGTCGTCGGTCCCGCGCGGGGCCGTCACCCGGGACGACACCGCCGCCGTGCTCGCGGCGGTGCTCGACAACCCGGGCACGATCGGGCAGACCCTGGAGCTGGTCGAGGGCGACGACGACGTGTTCGCCGCCGTCGCCGCGATCGCCCTGACGCCACCGGTCGACGACGACACCGACGATCCGGGGAAAGCCTCTCCCGAGGACACGGCGGCGGCAGGTCCGGGCGAGGTCGGTCCCCGTGAGTGAGCGCGAGGTCGACGTCGTCGTCATCGGCGCCGGGGCGGTCGGCGAGAACGTCGCGGACTACGCCCACCGGTCCGGACTGTCCACCGTGATGGTGGAGTCCGAGCTGGTCGGCGGCGAGTGCTCGTACTGGGCGTGCATGCCCAGCAAGGCGCTGCTGCGTACGGCGGACGCGGTCGTCGCGGCCCGCCGCCTTCCCGGCGTCACGGCCGAGTACGACGTCGAGGCGGTGCTGAAGCGCCGCGACTCGATCGCCCACGGCTGGGACGACTCGAGCCAGGTCGACTGGGCCGAGGGCGCGGGGATCCCGGTGGTCCGGGGCCGGGCCCGCCTGGACGGGGAACGCGTGGTCCGGGTCGGCGACGAGGTGTTCCGCGCCCGACACGCGGTCGTGGTCGCCACCGGCAGCCGTCCGGTCCGCCCGCCGATCCCCGGCATCGACTCCGTCCGCGTGTGGACCAGCCGCGACGCCACCTCCGCGCATGCGGTGCCGCGCCGGCTCGGTGTGCTGGGCGGCGGGGTCGTCGGCTGCGAGCTGGCCCAGGCCTGGCGAAGGCTCGGGTCGGAGGTGGTGCTGCTGGTCCGCGGGCCGCGGCTGCTGCCGTCGGTGGAGCCCGTCGGATCCGAGAAGGTCGCGGCGGGGCTGCGTCGCGACGGCGTGGACGTACGGCTGGACACCGGGCTCGACTCGGTGGCCGCGGACGGCGACGCGATCGCGCTGCAGGTGGGCCCTGCAGGATCCAGGCCGGAGACGATCGTGGTCGACGAGCTCCTGGTCGCCACCGGCCGCCGGCCGAACGTCGACGACCTGGGGCTCGAGTCGGTCGGCGTGACGCCCGACGGGCCGCTGACCGTCGACGACACCGGGCTGGTGCAGGGGATCGACGGGCAGTGGCTCTACGCGGCGGGCGACGTCACGGGCCGGGCGCCGCTGACCCACCAGGGCAAGTACGACGCGCGGATCGTCGGCGCGGCGATCGGGGCCCGCGCCGCGGGCGATCCCGTGGACACCGCGCCCTGGGGTGAACACGTCGCGACGGCCGACCACGCGGCCGTCCCGCAGGTCGTCTTCACCGACCCGGAGGTCGCGTCGGTCGGGCGGACCGCGGAGCAGGCGAAGGAGGCCGGGCTGAACGTCCGGGTGGTCGACCTGCCGATCGCGGTGGCCGGGTCCACCATCCAGGCCGACGACTACGACGGCGCGGTGCGGATGGTCGTCGACGAGGACCGCGGTGTTCTCGTAGGCCTGACGTTCGTCGGTCAGGACACCGCCGAGATGCTCCACGCGGCCACGATCGCGGTGGTCGGGGAGGTGCCGCTGCGACGGCTGTGGCACGCGGTGCCCGCCTACCCGACGATCAGCGAGGTGTGGCTGCGGCTGCTGGAGGCCTACCGGAGCGGCTGACCTCTACGGGGCGGCCTGCGACAGCGCGGCCGCCAGACCCAGGGTCACGGCCATCACGGTGACCTCGACGCCCGCCCACCGCAGCACCGGCATGCGCCCCGCGGCCATCCGGCGCCGGGTCACCAGACCCAGGAGGCCGAGCAGCACCAGCGCGCCCACCTTTGCAATGACGAGCGCGCCGTAGCCGGTGAGGAACAGCGCCGCCCACGACCCGAGACGGACCTGCGCGGTGAGCAACCCGCTGACCGTCACGACCGCCAGGCACGCCCCGGCCAGGGTCGAGAACCGGGGCAGTGCCCGCGCCAGCAGCTCGCGCCGCCTGCCGAGCAGCACGAGGATCGCGCCGAGCCCGCCGACCCACAGCGAGGCGGCGGCGACGTGCAGCGCCACGGTCGTCACCGCCACCTCGTGGCTCGCCGAGGAACTGGCGTGCCCGGTCACGCCGGGCGTCAGCATCCCCAGCAGCGCGATCACCAGTACGACCCGGATCGCGACCAGGTCCGGGTCGCGCAGCCGGGCGACGGCGCAACCGAGCACGGCTGCGGCACAGGCGACCGTGAGGAGGGCGCCCCGGCCCGCGGCCAGGTTCGTCGCCCACACGAGTAGGTCCGGGCCGGTCAACGAGCTGACCGGGCGGCCGTAGCCGTCGGCTGCGCGGAAGGCGATCCCGAGGAGCGCGATCACCAACCACACGCCTCCGGCGGCGACGATCGCCCGGTCCGCCCGGCGGCGCACCCGGTTCGCCTCGGATGAGCCCACCGGGATGAGGACGCCGACGAGCGCGAGCCCGACGCAGGTGATCCCCGCGATGTCCGCGCCCGCACGCGTCAGGCCGGTGCCGAACAGGGTCGGGAGCGTCGTGCTGCGCAGCGCGCCGGCCAGCACGGCCGCCACCACCGAGGTGGCGGCCGCGACGAGCACCCACAGCGCCGGCGTCAGCCGGGCGGCCGGGCGGATGGCCGTCCGGTCCATGCCTCGCTCCCTTCCGCCCGACAACTTCGGGCCGAGCACTCTGTGGGCCGGCATTCGTCGACTCAGCTGCGGCGGCTCAGCCGCAGCGCGACGGCCGCACCGGCTGCCACCAGGATGACCGCGCCGACCAGCCAGGGCCAGATCGGGGCGCCCCCGCTCGATCGGCTGTCGGCCTGCGGGTCGACCGCGGTCGTCGCCGGGGCGGCGGCAGGAGCGGGTGCGGGCGCCGCCGCAGCGGTGGGCGCCGCCGTCGCCGGAGCGGCGGCCGCACCGGGGCCGGCCGTGGTCAGCGTGAACGACACCTTCCCCGACACGGGGTGGCCGTCGTCGGACACCACCCGGTAGCCGATCTCGTAGACACCGGCGGGCCCGAGCGGCGACACGGCGGTGCTCACCTGACCGTTCGACGCCGACACCTGGCCGCTCTGGTAGTTCGTGCCGTCCGGACCGACCACGGACAGGGTCGCGAACTCGGCCGAGATGGCTTCGTTGAAGGTCAGCGAGACCGACGCCGGAGCGGTGTCGACGCTCGACTTGTCGACGGGATCGCTGCTCTCCAGGCGCGTGTGCGCGAACGCGGGCGCGGCGCCGAGGAGCAGCGCGACGCACGCGGCGACGGTGGCCGCGAGCAGCCGCAGCGCGACGCGGGTCATCGCCCGGCCTCGCTGTGCTCGCGCTCCGGCGCGGCAGCCGCGGGGCGATCCGCGCCGGAGGCACGGCGGGTGCGCAGCACGGCCCCGCCGCCGACGCCCAGCCCGAGCGCGCCGACGAGCAGGCCGGCGCCGGCGAGCCAGCGTGCGGTGTCGTCCGTGGTGTCGGTGGCGGGGGTCTGCACGGCGGTGTCGGTGGGCGTCATGGCGGCGTGGCCACCGCTCTCACCCGTTGCCGGGGTCAGGGCCAGGGTCGGCGCGGGCCGCTCGGGCTCGGAGCCGTCGGGGTTCATGGGCTGGTCCCACGCGACGACCTCGCCGTCGTCGTAGGTCTGCACCGCGGGCAGGGCGAGCTCGTCGACCCCGGTGGGCAGCGGGCCCACCGACAGCGGGAACTCGAGGAACTCGCCGGGGCCGATGCGGGTGCCGGGGTTCGCGGTCCAGGTGACGGTGCGGACGGCCTCGCTGACCGTGCGCTCGCCCACCTGCACGGGCGGGTTCACCGCAGCCTTCGTCATGGTGGCGGTCCAGCCCGGCACCGGCGTGGTCCGGACGCTGCTGAGCGGGTGGTCCGCCGGCAGGGTGACCTCGAGCTTGACGGTGCCTGCCGTGTCGGACTCGTTGGGGACGCGCAGCGAGACGACGCTGTAGCCACCCTGCGCGGCTTCACCGGGCTGGGCGGTGACGTGGGCGAAGGCCGGGGCGGCACCGAGGACGGCGGCGGTGGCGGCGACGGACAGGACGGTGCTCAGGCGCAGGGCGCGCCGACGAGCGGAGGTGCGGGACACGGGGTTCTCCGGTGATGAACGACACGCCGCGGCGGGAGCGCGGCGGGGTTGTGGACGGGATGCGCGGGATCAGCACCCCACCGGAGGACCGCGACGCGTCGGCACCGCGGCCCGCGCGAGCTGGCGTGCGACGCGGGCGGCCGACGCCACACGGAGCGGCCGCAGCGGGCCGTCGGCGGGCGGGACGAACGGGCGCCGGGGCAGCACCCGGCGCAGCGCGGAGCCGACGGCGGCCAGCGCCTGGTCGGCGTGCCGGAGCAGCACGGTGACGACGAGCGTCGCCGCGGCGTGCAGGGCGAACATCGTCAGGCCGCTCGGCGCGGCGTCGAAGGACGGGTGCGGGTGCAGGACCGCCAGCAGGACGTGCAGCGCGTACTGGCCGCCCCCGAGCGTCGCGATCGTGGCCCGCACGCTGCGGCAGCGGTCGGCGACTCCCACGAGGGCCCCGGTGAGCAGCGGGAACAGCACGACGAGAACGGCGAGGTCCGGAACCGCGCCACCGCCGAGGACGTGCCCGACGGCGATCAGCAGCGTGCTGAGGCCGGCGGTCACCACCCCGCGCAGCAGGCGGGGCCCGCGCGCGGTCCGGTCGTCCATGGGTTCACAAGCTAGCCCCGCCCACCGACAGGTCACATCGCCCGCGACCCCCAAAGCGGGGCGGGTGGCGCCCCTCAAGCGGCGGGCGGTCGACCCCGCGGTGGCCGCCGGGAGGGTGCCGCTCGCCGCGCGAACCGGACCGTGGATCAGGCCGTGCGGCCGACGCCCAGGTGGTCGAGCAGGGTCAGCTCGACCCGGTCGAGCTCGGCGGAGACTGCCCGGTGCGCCGTCTTGCGGCGCTGCGGCGGCATCTGCTCGGCGGCGCGGACGGCGAGCGCGAGGTCCTCCAGCCGGGGCCGGGTCTCGCGGGCGAACCGGCGTGAGGCCGTGGTGGCGTGCGCCTCCGTGCCGTCGTCGAGATCGCCGAGGGCGGTCGCCAGCTGGTCGATCCGCGCGTGCAGCGCGCCGCCGCGCCCCGAGTACGCGTTGAGCTGCGACGGGGTGACCCCGAGCCGTGCGGCGCGGTAGGCGTCCCACTGGGCACGGGCGACGCCCGCGGCGGCCAGCGCGTACGGGACGAGCAGCGGCAGGACGACCTTGCTGAGGCCGATCATGCGGCGCGCCCTGGCGGGGGTCATCGGTCCGCGACCGCGGCGGACGTTCTCGCCGGCCTGCTCCGCGGCGGCACCGGCCTTCCGAGCGGCGCGCCCCGCCCGCTTCGTCACGCCGCCTGCGGCCTTCGTCGCGACGGCACCGACCTCGCCCGCCACCGCCGCGTCCACGGCGGTGCCCACCGCGGTGCTCACCGCGGTGCTCACCCCTCCGCCCGCCCCGCGTCGCCGCTTCATCCGTTCCTCCTCGCAAAGCCCGGATGTCGGGGACCGAGCCCCGGACACACCCGGCACGTCCGGGGCGCCAGCTTAGGGTGCGGGCCCGTGCACAGGAGCTGATCACCCCGGATCGTTGCCCGCCGACCACTGTGTGGGTGGACGGCCCAGCTCCGGAACTGGCAGCGCCGGAACTGTCAGCGCCGGAACTGTCAGCGCCGGAACTGTCAGGGGTGGTCACTACCCTCGGCACCGTGACCGCCACTGCGAACCCTGTGCCGGCGCGGGCGCCCGGTGCGGTGCCCGTGGAGGTGGTGCTCGACGCGTCGGCCACCACGCACTGCCGCCGCCGGATCCACCTCGACCACGACCCGTCGTCGGTCGCGGCGCCGCGGGCGCTGCCCGATCCGTCGTCGGAGCAGCGCCGGGCCGACGCCGCGGAGCACCGCGTGCAGATCGGCGTGCAGCTGGCCTCCGCGGCGGGCGCGGGGTGGCATGCGGTGCCGCCGGACGTGTCGGACCGCGTGGCCGCCACCGCGGCCGCGGTGGCCGCGGAAGCGCCGCTGATCTGGGGCGCGGTCCTGCCCCGGTCGGTCCTCGACGTGCCGTCGGTGCGGTCCGGCGTCGTGCTCGGTGGGCCGGAAGGCGGTCGGCGGGGCGGCGCGGAACTGCTGGTGCGCCTGCCGGGCGGCGGGTACGTGCCGCTGATCGTCGTGCGGCACCGCATCACCGATCCCGGCAGCGGCGCCCTCACCGCACCCCTGCCCGAGACGGACCCGCGGCAAGCCGTCCCGGATCCGGCGCGCAAGCCCCGCACCCAGGCGCGTGATCTGCTGCGGCTGGCCCACCTGCACCGGATGTTGGAGGCCGCGGGCTGGGCCCCGGGGCCCGGAGAGCCGTTTCGCGACCACGGCGCGGTGATCGGGCTCGATGCCGACGTGGTGGTCTGGCACGACCTGGGCGCCGGGCACTGGCCGGGCGAGCGCAGCACGCTCGCGGAGTACGACGCCCGGTTCGCCGACCGGATCGCCGTCGCCACGGCCGCCGCCACGGGCGCGCCGGCGCTCGCCCGGCCGTCGCGGATCATGGAGTGCCGCCGATGCCCGTGGTGGCCCACCTGCGAGGTGGAGCTGGAGCGCGAGCAGGACGTCAGCCTGGTCGTGCGCGGCGATGCCGCCACCGCGCTGCGAGCAGCGGGGGTCACCAGCGTGGCGCGGCTCGCGGCGCTGGACCCCGCGGCGGAGCCGCCTGCCCCCCTCGCCGGCGCACCGTTCCCGGACCTGGTCGCGCTGGCGCGCGCCTGGCAGCGGGGCCTGGCCGTGGTCCGGCGGGTGCCGGAGGTCCGCGTCCTGCGCGCCGACGTCGAGGTGGACGTCGACATGGAGAGCTTCGGCGAGTCCGGGGCCTACATGTGGGGCGTGCTGCTCACCCGGCCGGGCGGCACGCTGCCCGGCGACGAGCCGGAGGGCTACCGCGCCTTCGCGACCTGGGAGCCGGTGCCGACCACGGACGAGGCCCGCTCGTTCGCGGCGTTCTGGACCTGGCTCGTCGGCGTCCGCGACCGGGCGGCCGCGACGGGCCGGACGTTCGCCGCGTACTGCTACAACGAGCAGGCGGAGAACCGCTGGCTGCTGGCCTCGGCCCAGCGGTTCGCCGGCCGGCCGGGGATCCCGGACGTCGCCGAGGTCGAGGCGTTCATCGCGGACGACCGCTGGGTCGACCTCTTCGCGGTGGTCGGCGAGTGGTTCCTCTGCGCGCACGGCAAGGGGCTCAAGCGGATCGCCCCGGCGGCCGGTTTCGCCTGGCGCGACCCCGAGGCCAGCGGGGAGAACTCCATGCGCTGGTACCGCGACGCAGTGGGCATGGACGGCGTCGAGCCGGACCTCGCCCAGCGGCGGCGGCTGCTGGAGTACAACGCGGACGACGTCGCGGCCACCCACGCGCTGCGCGAGTGGATGACCACCCGCGTGGTGGAGGAGGTGCCGCTCGCCGTCGACCTGTAGCGACTTCGCACGTCACACGCGATCCTGCGTTGCACTGTGGACGGTCCCCCAGATTCGGGGTACGGACCCCCCTCCGACGCGGCTGCTCCGTTCGAGGTCGTGATCCCAAGCTTTTCCCAGGTTCCCGGGTCATCCCGGCCGGGACGGCGGGGAGGTGGCGGCATGGGTGGCTGTCCGTTCAGCGGTGCTGCCGAATCGGTGGCGGAGACATCGGTGTCGCGGCGGAGAGTGCTGTTCGGCGCGGCCGGTCTCGCCGCGGTCCCGGTGCTCGCCGGGATCGCCCCCGCGGCCGCCCAACCGGTGGTCCCGGCGCCCGTTCCCCGGCCCGCCCCCACGCCCACCCCCGGTGCGGCGGCCGCGCTGACCAAGCTGCAGAAGGGCCGGGCGGCCAAGGGCGCCCACGGCGTCGGCGATCCGCGCGGCTCGGACATCGTTCTGCGGTCCGGGCGTGACCGGGAGGCCCGCTTCGGAACGATGTTCAAGCGGCTGCAGGCGTTCAACCCGCCGGACGCCCTGCTCACCGCGCTGGCCCTGAAGATGAACGACGGCAAGGCGCCGCTCAACGACGTCAAGGACAGCGACGTCGCCTTCGACAACGAGACCATGCCGGCCGGGTACATCTACTTCGGCCAGTTCGTCGACCACGACATGACGCTGGACAAGACGCCGCTCACGCAGCAGAAGCAGGACGTCCGGGGGATGGTCAACTACGACACCCCGAAGTTCGACCTCGGCAGCGTCTACGGCAAGGGCCCCACGGGCAGCCCCGAGCTCTACGACCCAGCCAAGCCCGGCTACCTGCTGGTCAATCCGCACGACGAGCTGTTCGACCTGCCCCGCGACGGCGTCGGCGCGGCCTACCTCGGCGACCCGCGCAACGACGAGAACCTCATCGTCGCGCAGCTGCACGTGGTCTTCCTGCGCATGCACAACAAGCTGCGTGACGCCGGCAGGACGTTCGAGCAGGCCCAGCAGCAGCTGCGCTGGACCTACCAGTACCTGATCGTCAACGACTTCCTCGCGCGGATCGTCGGGCAGGACGTCGTCACCAGCCTGATCCGCCGCCGGGGCACAGGCCCGATCCAGTTCACGGGCCGGCTCTACCAGCCCCGCAACGTCAACAAGCCCTACATGCCGGTGGAGTACTCCGGCGCCGCGTACCGCTTCGGCCACAGCATGATCCGGGCCGAGTACGAGGTGCAGGACGGGCACACCGTGCCGATCTTCGGCCAGGACGGCTACGAGGACCTGCGCGGCAACCGCCAGATCCCGCCCAGCCTGTGGATCGACTGGAACTACTTCTTCGAGATCCCGGGGATGAACACCCCCGACGACCGCAACATGGCGCGGCTGATCGACTCTCAGCTCTCGCTGCCGCTGTTCAAGCTGCCGTCGACGGTCGTCGCGCCGACGACGGGCGCGATCGTCGCGTTGGCCGAGCGGAACCTGCTCCGCGGCAAACGGCTCGGCCTGCCGGCCGGTCAGGACGTCGCCACCGTCATGGGGATCAAGCCCCTGACCAACGCCCAGCTGGGACTGACCGAGCCCGGGTGGAAGGGCAAGGCGCCGCTGTGGTTCTACATCCTCAAGGAGTCGGAGCTGCTCGGCGGGAAGAAGCTCGGCCCGGTCGGCGGCCGCATCGTCGCCGAGGTGATCCTCGGCCTGATGGCGCTCGACAAGACCTCGTACTTCACCGCGAACCCGTCGTTCGTGCCCGGGCCCAACTACAAGATGGGCGACTTCATTCTGGCGGCCGACGCGATCGACCCGCGGGCGCGCATCGTGACGCCGGAGGAGCCCGAGGACCCGAACGCCCCGGAGGAGCCGGAGGCACCCGAGGACCCGAACGAGGTCGAGGAGCCGGAGGACCCGAACGAGGTCGAGGAGCCGGAGGCGCCCGAGGCACCCGCAGCGGGGGCCGACACCGGCCCGGCGAAGCTCCCGGCGGACGAGCTGGTCAACCCCGCGGCGACCGCACCGGTGGAGTCCGGGTCCCTCACCGTGCCGGTCTGAGGTCGGATCGGGACATTCCGGTCGAATCAGCTTGACTCCCACGTAGCCGGGGAAAGACCGGGGTGTGACTACCGAAGACACCTTCACCGTCGAACCCTGGTGCCTTCGGGAGCCCCGGCTCGAGCTCGACCAGCTGGCGAGCACCGAAGCCGTCCTCACGGTCGCCAACGGCAGCCTGGGCGTGCGCGGGACCCTGGACGAGGGGGAGCCGGTGGGGATGCCGGGCACGTACCTCGCAGGCGTGCACGAGCTGCGCACGATGGTCTACACCGAGACCGGCAGCGGCGATCCCGAGTCGACCGAGACCCTGGTCAACACCATCGACGGCACGGCAGTCCGGCTGCTGGTCGACGGCCACCCGCTCGACGTCCGCACCGGCACGCTCCTGCACCACGAACGCGTGCTCGACTTCCGGGCGGGCACGCTGTCGCGCGAGCTGCGCTGGCGCTCGCCGGACGGCCGCAGCGTCGAGGTCACCTCCACCCGGCTCGTGTCGCTCGACCAGCGCGGCGTGCTCGCCCTGCGCTACGCGGTGCGCGCGCTGGAACGGCCCGTCGAGGTCGTGCTGCAGTCCGGGCTCGTCGCCAACACCCAGCAACCGCACCTGCCGAGCCACCCCTCGGCCGTCGACCTGCTCGAGCATCCCCTCGAGCCGCAGGAACACGACGCGAACGGCCGGCTCACTCTCGTGCACCGCACCCTGCGCACCGGGCTGCTGGTCGGCGCCACGGCTCACCACGACGTCGAGAGCCCCGCCGAGCTCGACGTGCACGGCGAGGCGACCCCCGACCACGCCCGGTTCACGGTCCGCGCGAAGTTGGAACCCGGCGAGTCGGTCACGCTGACCAAGCTCGTGGCGTACGCGTGGTCGGACACCCACGAGCTGCCTGCGCTGCGCGATGAGCTGGCGGGAGCGCTGACGGTCGCCCGGCACGAGGGCTTCGACGGGCTCCTCGCGAGCCAGCGCACCGTCCTCGACGGCTTCTGGGAGTGCGCGGACGTCGAGATCGACGGCGACGACGAGCTGCAGCAGGCCGTCAGGTTCGCGCTGTTCCAGCTGCTGCAGGCCACGGCGCGCGCCGAGGGCCGGGCCGTCGCCGGCAAGGCGCTGACCGGCACCGGCTACGAGGGGCACGCCTTCTGGGACACCGAGACGTTCGTCCTGCAGGTGATGACCGCGGTCCGTCCGGAGGTCACCCGGCACGCCCTGGGCTGGCGGCACGCCACGTTGCCGGCCGCCCGCGAGCGGGCTACGACGCTGGACCTCAAAGGCGCGGCCTTCCCCTGGCGGACGATCACCGGCCCGGAGTGCTCCGGCTACTGGCCCGCCGGAACGGCGGCCTTCCACGTCAACGCCGACGTCGCCGACGCCGTGCTGCGCTACGTCGACGCCACCGGCGACGAGGAGTTCGCCCGCGAGGCCGGCGTCGAGCTGCTGGTGGAGAGCGCGCGGCTGTGGTGCTCACTGGGCCACTGGGGCCGCGACGAGCGCTTCCACGTCTTCGGGGTGACCGGACCCGACGAGTACAGCGCGCTCGGCGACGACAACGTCTACACGAACCTGATGCTGCAGCGGAACCTGCGCGGCGCCGCCCGCTGGGTCCGCCGGTACCCCCAGGCGGCCGAGCCGCTGGAGGTGACCCTCGACGAGGTCGCCGCCTGGGAGCAGGCGGCCGACGCCGTCTGCATCCCCTACGACGACGACCTGGGCGTGCACCCGCAGTCGGCCGGCTTCACCCTCGCGCCCCGCTGGGACTTCGCCGGCACCCCGGAGGAGAACTACCCGCTGCACTCGCACTACCCGTACCTGCAGCTCTACCGCAAGCAGGTGGTGAAGCAGGCCGATCTCGTGCTGGCGCTGTTCCTGCGCGGCGACGCGTTCACCGACGAGGAGAAGCTGCGCGACTTCACCTACTACGAGGAGATCACCGTCCGCGACTCGTCGCTGTCTGCCTGCTGCCAGGCGGTCCTCGCCGCCGAGGTGGGGCTGCCGCACCTCGCGCACGAGTACGTCGTGGAGTCGGCACTCGCCGACATCCGCGACCCCGAGCACGACTCGTCGGACGGCCTGCACGTCGCCGCGCTGGCGGGGACGTGGCTGGCGCTGGTGTGCGGGTTCGGCGGCCTGCGCCAGGTCGACGACGGCTTGTCGTTCCGGCCCGTGCTGCCCGACGAGCTGCCGCGACTGCGCTTCCGGCTGCTGTTCCGCGGACGGCTGCTGCGGGTCACGGTCGAGCCCGGGCAGGCGACCTACGAGCTGCTGCGCGGCGAGCCGCTGACGGTGCGCCACGAGCGCGACGACCTGGAGCTGGCCGTCGGCGTGCCGGTGACGCGGCCGACCCGGCCCCGCCCGCGCCCACCGCTGCCGTCGCAGCCCGAGACGCGAGCCCCGGGTCGGGGCACGCTCCGCGACGACAGCCGGCCCGGGACGCCCGCTTCGGCGGGTCATCACGAGCAGGCCTGAGCCGGGGGCGGTGCCCTGTCGGGTGGGTCACTCTCATTAACCTCCTGCTGAAGCGACCTGCAGGAGGACCGGTGACCTTGATCCCCCGCCCGTTCCGGACGGCCCGGGTGGCCGCCCTGCTCCTCGGCGGTGGCGTGCTCCTCGGTGCGTGTGCGCAGCCCGGCCAGCTGGGCCAGCCGGTTCCGGCCGCGCCCGCGGCCCCCGCGGCGGCGCCCGTCGCCGTGCCCGCGCCCGTACCCGCCACCGTCGAACCGGCGGCGGGGACGGTGGACTCCAAGGTGACCATCCGGACCCCCGGCCCGGCCGTCTACGCGGTCCGCACCGTCGTGCTGGCACCCGGCGAGACGCAGGAGTGGCACCGCCATCCCGGCACGGAGACGGTGATCGTGCGGAGGGGCGCCGTCACGCTCGGGCGCGAGGGCGGCTGCACGCCTGCCCGGTTCGGCGAGGGGGAGGCGCTGTTCGTCGGCGACGCGGTCCCGCACCGCCTCGCGAACGACGGCACCGCTCCGGCCGAGCTGGTGGTGACCACGCTGCTCGCCCCGGGCGTGCCCGACAGCGAGGACGTGTCCTCGCCCTGCCCGGAGGACTGAACCGGACGAAGGGCTCACCGCTCGTCGCCACGTCCGCCCCACCGGGCCACTCTGTGGAATCGTGGACCCCGATACGGGCCCGCCGGGTCCGTACACCCCCACGGCGGAGGCTCCGGGAGGAATGCAAGCGAGAACGGTCGCGGGAGCGGACGGACGCACCTGGTCGGTGCGCCGCAACATCGAGTGGAAGACCCCGGCCACGGGGGACGAGTTCGAGCACGACGTCGACGGCGGCCGCGGTGCGGTCCTGCTGATCCTCTCGGCGCTGTTCCTGTTCTGGGTCGTGCTCATCATCTGGAAGCCGCCGCTGGTGCACATCCCGTGGTACCTGTGGCTGATCGCCGTGGTGATCCTGCTGTTCTTCCCGGTCCGCTGGATCATGCGGCGCCCGTGGACGCTCGTCGCGGAGACCAGCGGCGGCTACGACCTGCCCGCCGAGCACTGGACGGGCATGGTCCGCGGCCGCGGCAGGGCGAAGGAGGAGATGCGCGTGCTCGTCCGCAGCCTGCGCACCCGCGCCACCCCCGGCCACGCCGACAGCCCCCTGCATCCGGTGAACTGATGCCGGAGCTACCGGAGGTCGAGGCCCTCGCCCACCACCTGCGCGAGAGCGCCCTCTACCGGCCCGTCGCGCGGGTGGACGTCGCCGGCATGAGCGTGCTCAAGACCTTCGACCCGCCGGTGTCAGCACTCCACGGGCGCGTCGTCACCGGAGCGGCCCGGTACGGGAAGTTCCTGGCCGTCGAGTTCGCCGACCCCGGGTCGGGTGGGAGAGAGGCAGGCCCGCTGCACCTGATCACCCACCTGTCGCGGGCCGGCTGGTTGCGCTGGCACGAGACGGCCGCCGCCGCCCCGCCGAAGCCGGGTCGCGGTCCGCTCCAGTTCCGCGTGCACCTCGACGCCGTCGGAGGGCCCGGGTTCGACCTCACCGAGGCCGGAACGCAGAAGCGCCTGTCGGTGTACCTGGTGGCCGACCCGCAGGAGGTCCCGGGCATCGCCCGGCTCGGTCCCGACGCGCTCGCGCTCTCCCGCGACGAGTTCGCGGAGCTGCTCAGCGGGCACACCGAGCGGATCAAGAACCTGATCACGGACCAGCGGACGATCGCCGGCATCGGCAACGCCTACAGCGACGAGATCCTGCACACCGCGAAGCTGTCGCCGTACGCGGTCGCGGGCCGGTTGAAGCCCGAGCAGATCGACGACCTGCACGCCGCGATGACGGGGGTGCTCGGCGACGCCGTGGCCCGCTCGGTCGGCCAGGGCGCGGCGACGCTGAAGGGCGAGAAGCGCTCCGGCCTGCGCGTCCACGCCCGCACCGGCCTGCCCTGCCCGGTGTGCGGTGACACGGTCAGGGAGGTGTCCTTCGCCGATCGGTCGTTCCAGTACTGTCCCGGCTGTCAGACCGGTGGCCGGCCTCTCGCCGACCGCAGGCTGTCCCGCCTGGTGAGGTAGGAGCCGTGGAGGTACTGCTCGGGTCGCCCCCCTTGCTGGTGCTGCTCGGGGTGGTCGTCGGGGTGCTGGCGACGGTCGTGGTCGTCCTGATCGCCCGCGGCAGGCGCAACACGTTCGCGACGCCGCTGGAGAAGGCCACCTTCGGCACCCTGCACACCGTCGCCCTCGCCGCGCCCGCGCTGCGCGAGGGCCTGTCGCCGTCGTCGGCCGCCTTCGCCCTGCCCTACCTGCGCACGCTGCTCGACAACCCCGCCCTGGCCATGACGGACAGCCGCGGTGCCGTGCTGGCCTGGGACGGCGACGCCGACCACCACGAGCCGGACGTCGTCGCGCTGGCGGACGAGGTGATCCGCACCGGGCGCCAGCAGGTGCTCTCGCACAACAGCATCCAGTGCGACCGCGCCGACTGCGAGATCCGCGGCATCGTCGTGCAACCGCTGGAGATCGAGGGCTCGATCGTCGGCACCCTCGCCGCCCTGACCAACCAGACGGCCGGTCCGGTGCTGCTGCGGGCCACCGGCGAGGTCGCGCGGTACGTGTCGAGCCAGCTCGAGCTCGCCGAGCTCGACGAGTCGCGGGCCCGGCTCAACCGCGCCGAGGTGCGCGCGCTGCGGGCGCAGATCTCGCCGCACTTCGTCTACAACGCGCTCACCACGATCGCCTCGTTCATCCGCACGGACCCCGTGCGCGCCCGCGAGCTGCTGATCGAGTTCGCCGACTTCACGCGCTACTCGTTCCGCACGGCGGGGGAGTACACCACGCTCAAGGACGAGCTGAACAACATCGAGCGGTACATCCGCCTGGAGAAGGCGCGCTTCGGCGACCGGCTCAACATCAAGCTGGAGATCGCGCCCGAGGTGCTCTCGGTGGTGCTGCCGTTCCTCGCGCTGCAGCCGCTGGTGGAGAACGCCGTGCGGCACGGGCTCTCGGGCAAGCCGAACGGCGGCACGATCACGATCACCGCCGAGAACGCGGGTGCCGAGTGCGTGATCATCGTCGAGGACGACGGCGTGGGCATGGACCCGTCGAGGCTGACCGAAGACCTCGACGACGCGCACCTGTCCGGCGCGCACGTCGGCCTGGGCAACGTCGACGACCGGATGCGCTCGGCCTTCGGCGACGACTTCGGCCTGGTGGTCGACACGAACGTCGGCGCCGGCATGAAGATCACGCTGCGGGTGCCGAAGTTCCGGGTGGGCATCCGGGTGTGAAGCGGCGTCGGGGCCGTCGACGGCCACGCGTAACGTAGCCACATGGACGCGCTTCGCCTTCCCGAGCGGCTCGCCGCCCGCCTCCCCGGACGCCTGCCCGGTCGTCTCGGCGACGACGGGCACCCGGTGGTCCCGCTGGTCAGGCTGCACGGCGTGATCACTCCCACGGCGGGCCCCGTACCCCGGTCCGTGATCAACTCTGTGAGCACCGAGAAGGTGCTCGAGCGCGCGTTCACGCGTGAGCACGTCGTCGCCGTAGCCCTGCTGGTGAACTCGCCGGGTGGCTCGCCCACGCAGTCGGCGCTGGTCGCCGACCGCATCCGGGGCCTGGCCGACGAGCACGAGGTGCCGGTGATCGCCTTCTGCGAAGACGTCGCGGCCTCCGGCGGCTACTGGCTCGCCTGCGCGGCCGACGAGATCTACGCCCACCCCACGTCCATCGTCGGGTCCATCGGCGTGGTGAGCCAGAGCTTCGGGCTCGAGGGGCTGCTCCAGCGGATCGGCGTGGAGCGGCGGCTCTACACGGCCGGCAAGTCGAAGTCGCGCCTCGACCCGTTCCTCCCGGAAAAGCCCGAAGACGTCGTGTGGCTGCGGGGGCTGCAGGACCAGCTGCACGCGATGTTCCGCGAGTGGGTGGTGGCGCGGCGCGGCGACCGTCTCACCTCGGACGTCGAACTGTTCGACGGCGAGGTGTGGACCGGTGCCCGCGCAGCCGAGCTGGGGCTCGTCGACGGGCTCGGCACCGCGCGGGGGGTGCTGACGGAGCGCTTCCCCGACGCGGAGCTGGTGCCGGTCGAAGGGCGGCGGCCGCTGCTCGCCCGGCTGGGCATCGGTGCAGCTCCGGCGGCTGCCAAACACGAACCAGCCGATCTTGTCATGCAGTTCGCCCAGGCGGTTGAGATCCGCGCGACATGGGCACGGTACGGTCTGTAGCTCGTAGTGCCGGAACGCTTCCGAGCGGTATCCGATCGGTGCACGACTCTGGCACTTACGCCGTTTCGCAGTCACCATAGTCGGCGGAGCCGGACGGAAGATCACCGGCCCCGGACGACCGGAATGCAGGATGAGGAGATCGTGGACGGTAACGACAACGGTGGCGGCCTGGTCGTTCTCGCGGTCGACGACGAGCACCCCGCGCTCGAGGAGCTCGCGTACCTGCTGGGCGAGGACTCCCGGGTGGGGACCGTGCTCAAGGCCTCCGACGCCACGGACGCCCTGCGCATCCTGAACAGCCGTCAGGGGGTCCGCGAGGCCGCTTCTGCGGCGCCGGGTACCCGTCCCGGCCCCGGCGGGCCCGTCAACCCCGCCACCGGGGTCCGGCTGGCCGAGCGCACGGACGTCGAGGTCGTGTTCCTCGACATCCGCATGCCCGGCCTCGACGGCCTCGAGCTGGCGCGAGTGTTCAAGTCGATGGCGCAGCCACCGTCGGTGGTGTTCGTGACCGCCCACGACGACCGGGCCGTCGACGCCTACGAGGTGGGTGCGGTCGACTACCTCCTCAAGCCCGTGCGGACGGACCGCCTCGCGGCCTCCATCGACCGGGTGCTCACCAACCGGGCCGTCGGCACCGCCGAGCCGGTTCGCGACGACAGCGGCGAGGACGAGGTGATCCCGGTCGAGCTGGCCGGCACCACCAAGCTCGTGCCGCGGTCCGCGGTCCGCTACGTCGAGGCGCAGGGCGACTACGCCCGTCTGCACACCCAGGAGGGCAGCCACCTGGTGCGGATCCCGCTGTCGGTGCTCGAAGACCGGTGGCGTGAGGCCGGATTCGTGCGGATCCACCGCTCGTTCCTGGTGTCCCTCCCGCTGGTCACCGAGCTGCGGCTGTCCGGGTCGGGCTACGTCGTGCGGGTCGGCAGCGGGCCGGACTGCGCGGAGCTGCCGGTGAGCCGCCGGCACACCCGCGAGTTGAAGGACCGCCTGGTTCGCGCGACGAAGCAGGCATGGAGCCAGAGGTGACCCCCCGTTCCCGGGGGGACGAGACCGGGTGACCAGGTCCGGCGGAGACGTTCCGTGACCACTCACGTCGACGGCGCGGTGCCGTCGGTGGCGCCGGATCCGGACGACGGGAACCCGGACGACGGGATTCTCGACGACGGGGGTTCTGCCCGGCACCCGTCCGAGTTCGACGACGGCTCCCAGTGGGTGCGCGCCGAGATCCAGCGTCGGATGGCGGAGAACCGCTCGACGCGCGGTCGGCATGCGCGTCGTGGTGAGGCGGCGGCCGGGCAGCCGGACGGCCTGGGAGGCCGCGAGGCCTCGCAGGGCCGTCGACGCAAGCCCGTCGCGCCGGCCCGCATCCCGCCGCCCCCGCCCGTTCCGCCTCCGGGATCGGTCGCGGCGGGCGACCTCCCCGAGAACTACGTGCCGCGGCACTCCGTCCTGACCCCCGGCCCCGCCGCGGAGCCTGCCGCGCCGATCAGCGGGCCGATCCCGGTCGTGCGCCCGGTGGCCGACGACGGCACCACCGCCGAGGTCCCGAACACCATCGAGACCCGCAGCGCGCCCGTCGGAGGCCCGTCGCTGCCGCCGACGGGGATTCCGCTGCCCGTCCGCAAGCGGCGCACCGGTCCCGGCGTGCCGCTGCACGGCGACGGCAGCGCCGCCGGGCCCTGGTCGCGGCCGGGCTCCTCGATCGTGCCGGACCAGCCCGTCCAGCGGCTCGGCGCTCCGCCGGGAGTCCCGGGCGGCTCCGACTCCCTGCCGTCGTGGGGCGTCCCGGCCTCCCCGCCGTACGGGTTCGCGGCCGCGGCCGCGGCGCCCACCGAGGTCACGCCGCGGCCGGACACCGGTCCGGCGGAGATCGTCGACGACGCCGCGGACACCGTCGACGACGTCGGCGTCGCTGCCGGCGCCGGGCTCGTGCAGCCGGCCGACTACACCGACTACGACGACTACGACGATGACGACGACGCGTACGACGACGACGAGTACGACGGCGACGGCGACGAGTACGACGACGATGGCGACGGCGACGGCGACGGCGACACGGACGACGCCGACGACCACGACACGGGCGCCGTCGACACGGGCGCCGTCGACCCGGCTGCCGACACCGTCGACACGGCCGGGACCGATCTCGCCGAGGCGGCCACCACCGTGCTGCCGGTGATCCACACCGGGACGCCGCCACCCGCCCGCATGGTCGGGATACCGGTGCAGCGGGCGCCGGTCCACAACCGGAACGTCCCGCCGCGGCCGGTGACCCCGCGCCACATCCCCGTCGTGGGCACGGCGCCGCCGGAGCCCGGCAGTACCCGTGTGCGGGTCGTGCTCTCCGAGCGCAAGGGCGTCGCCCGGCCGGTGCGGACGATCAAGGAGGTCCAGGAGGGCACCGCGGTCGGCGAGCTGCTGCGCCGCAACCTCATCCGCTCGCAGCTCATGGTGACGCTGCGGTTCGCGGCGCTCACCGTGTTCGTCCTCGGCACCCTGCCTGCGGTCCTCACGCTGCTGCCCGAGGTCGGGCGGTTCCACCTGCTGGGCGTCCGCGTGCCGTGGCTGCTGCTCGGACTGCTGATGTACCCGTTCCTGGTCGGGGTCGCGTGGCGCTACACGCGGGTGGCGGACCGCGTCGAGCAGAACTTCGCGGACCACGTGCAGGACTGAGTGGACATGAGCACCTCCGGGATCGTCGCGCTCGTCGCGATCGCGCTCGTCGCGGTGGCCTCGGCCTTCATCGGGTCCCTCGGCGTCCGCGTCGCCCGCAGCACGTCCGACTTCCTCGTCGCGTCGCGCACCGTCGGCCCGGTCGCCAACGCCAGCGCGATCTCCGGGGAGTACCTGTCGGCGGCGTCGTTCCTCGGCGTCGCCGGCATGATCCTGCGCGACGGCGCGGACGCCCTGTGGTTCCCCATCGCGTTCACCACCGGCTACCTGGCGCTCGTGCTCTTCGTCGCTGCGCCGCTGCGCCGCTCGGGCGCGTACACGGTGCCCGACTTCGCCGTCGCGCGGTTGAACTCCGACGGCCTGCGCCGGATGTGCACGGTCTTCGTGCTCGTCATCGGGTGGCTCTACCTGCTGCCCCAGCTCCAGGGCGCCGGGCTGGCGCTGACCACGCTGACGGCCCTACCCGCGTGGAGCGGGATCGCCGGCGCGGGGCTGGTCGTCGTGCTCACCGTGGTCGGCGGCGGCATGCGGTCGATCACGTTCGTGCAGGCGTTCCAGTTCTGGCTGAAGCTGACGGCGCTGCTGGTGCCGGCCGTCTTCGTGCTCGGCCTGTTCCTGTCCGACAGCCGGAGCCTGGAGCGCGACACCGCTCCCGACTTCCGCGACGCGACGACCGTCGACGTCCGCACCGACGCGGTCCTGCAGACCTCGGAGACGGTGAACCTGGTCGTCGACGGCACGGTCGACCGGGTCCGCGTGGACGGGTCGGTGACGTGGGCGCCGGGCCGGCACGAGGTGGCTGCCGGTACCCAGCTGAAGTTCCCGGCGGGCTCGCCGGTGCCGACGGTCGCGGGTGCGCCGACCACGGACCGGGAGTGGCTCCAGCCGGGAACCGGCGATGCCGACTACCAGATGCTCGCCATCTACTCCGTGCTCATCGCCGGCGCGCTCGGCACGATGGGCCTGCCGCACGTGCTCGTCCGCTTCTACACCAACCCGGACGGCCGGGCGGCTCGCCGCACGACCGTGGCCGTGCTGGCGATGATCGGCGGGTTCTACATCGTGGCCGTGCTCGTCGGGGTGCTCGCCCGGCTCTACACGCCGGGCCTGCTCGCGACGAGCGAGACCGATGCCGCGGTGCTCCTGGTGCCCTCGGCCGCGCTCGGCGACGGCTGGACGGCGTGGCTGCTCGGCGGTCTCGTCGCGGCCGGGACGGCGGCGGCCTTCCTGTCGACGTCGTCCGGACTGGTAGTGAGCCTGGCCGGGGTGCTGTACACCGACGTGCTGCGCGGCAGGTGGAAGGACCTCCGGCTGGCCGCGGTGCTCTCGGCGGTGCTGCCGATCGCGATGGCGTTGTCGGTGGTGCGGCTGGACCTCGGCCTCACGGTGCCGCTGGTCTTCGCGGTGGCGGCCTCCACGTTCTGCCCGCTGCTCGTGCTGGGCATCTGGTGGCGTGGGCTGACGGCGCGCGGGGCGGCCGCCGGCGTACTGGTGGGCGGGGTCCTGTCCACGGTCGCCGCGCTGCTGAGCCTGTTCGCGCGGCTGCCGGAAGGACTGCTCGGGCTGCTGATCCACCGGCCCGCGATCGCGACGGTGCCTGCCGCGTTCCTGACGATGGTGGTGGTCAGCCGGATGTCCAAGGGCGAGATCCCGGCGGACGTCGACGACGTGCTCCTGCGCCTGCACGCCCCCGAACGGCTCGGCCTCAACCACGACCGGGTCTGACGGGCGCAGCTCCGCACCCTCCGTGACCCTCCGTCGTTGTCCAGGGCACGGGTACCACGGACGAGTGGCGCCCGAGAGGTGGACACGGGAGGCGCAGCGTGCAGGCCACCGATTGGGACTTCGGCGAGGTGAAACCGCCGTCCGCGCACGAGCAGGCGACGTTGCACGAGCAGGTGCAGGCCGGACCGGAGTTCGTCGAGCTGCGCCGGAGGCTGCGGGGCTGGGTGTTCCCGATGTCCGCCGCGTTCCTGCTCTGGTACTTCGCGTACGTCGTGCTCGCCTCGTACGCACGTGAGCTGATGGCGACGCCCGTGTCGGGCGTGATCACGGTGGGCCTGCTGGTCGGGCTCGCGCAGTTCGTGTCGACGTTCGCGCTGACCGCGGCCTACGTCCGCTTCGCCGCCCGCCGGCTCGACCCGCTGGCCGCGCAGATCCGCTGCTCCATGGAGGACCACCGGTGAGCGCCGAGGAGCAGGTCGGCAGCGTCGGGCTGAACCTGGCCATCTTCGGTGCGTTCGTGCTGGTCACGCTGGTGCTCGTGTACCGGGCGGGGCGCACCACCCACACGACCTCGGACTACTACGCGGCGGGCCGCGGGTTCACCGGGCCGCAGAACGGCGTCGCGATCGCCGGCGACTACCTTTCGGCCGCGTCGTTCCTCGGGATCGCGGGCGCGATCGCCGTCAACGGCTACGACGGGTTCCTCTACTCGATCGGGTTCCTCGTGGCGTGGCTCGTGGCGCTGCTGCTGGTGGCCGAGCTGATGCGGAACACCGGCCGTTTCACGATGGGCGACGTGCTGGCCTACCGGATGCGCCAGCGTCCGGTGCGTGCTGCCGCGGCGACGTCGACGCTGGTCGTCTCGGCGTTCTACCTGCTCGCGCAGATGGCCGGGGCGGGCGGGCTGATCGCGCTGCTGCTGCAGATCCCGGCCGGCGACCGGATCGGTCAGGGCCTCGTGATCGTGGTCGTCGGCACCCTGATGATCGTCTACGTGCTGGTCGGCGGCATGAAGGGCACCACGTACGTGCAGATCATCAAGGCGGTGCTGCTGCTGGTCGGTACAGCCGTGATGGCCGCCTGGGTGCTCGGCGTCGTCGGGCTCGACGTCGGCGAACTGCTCGAGCGCGCCGCCGAACGCAGCCCGCACGGCACGGCGATCTTCGAGCCCGGACTGCAGTACACGAACCCGGTCGACTTCATCTCTCTGGCGCTGGCGCTGGTGCTGGGCACCGCGGGGCTGCCGCACATCCTCATGCGCTTCTACACCGTCCCGAACGCCGTCGAGGCGCGTCGGTCGGTGGTGTGGGCGATCTGGCTGGTCGGCGTGTTCTACCTGTTCACGCTGGTTCTCGGCTACGGCGCGACGGCGCTGCTGCCTCCGGGGACGGTGACCGCGGCGAACCAGAACAACGCCGCACCGCTGCTCGCCTATCACCTCGGCGGCGAGTTCCTGCTCGGCGTCGTGTCGGCGATCGCCTTCGCCACCATCCTTGCGGTCGTCGCGGGGCTGATGATCACTGCGTCGGCCTCGTTCGCCCACGACGTCTACGCCAACGTGATCCGCCGAGGGGCCGCGTCGCCGCGATCCGAGGTGCGGGTGGCGCGGCTGACCGCGGTGGCCGTCGGCATCATCGCGATCGTCGGCGGGATCGTGGCGAACGGGCAGAACGTCGCGTTCCTCGTCGCGCTGGCGTTCGCCGTGGCGGCGTCGGCGAACCTGCCGACGCTGCTGTACTCGCTGTTCTGGGCCCGGTTCAACACCACCGGCGCGCTGTGCAGTATCTACGGCGGCCTCGTCACCAGCGTCGTGCTGATCGTGCTCTCACCGGCGGTGTCGGGCAAGCCTGCGGACCCGGCGACCGGCCGCAGCGCGTCGATGCTGCAGGGCGTCGACTTCCACTGGTTCCCGCTTGACAACCCGGGCCTGGTGTCGATCCCGCTGTCCTTCCTGCTCGGTGCGGTGGGCACGGTGCTGGGCGGGCGGCGCCCGGACGCCGCGCGGCGGTACGCCGAGATGGAGGTCCGGGCGCTGACGGGGGCGGGCGCGGAGCGGGCGACGGTGCCGGAAGCGGCGACGGTCGCGCGCTGACGCCGTTCGGGCGGGGTCCGGGAGTGCAGCATGGTGGCTTTACTGCGGTGGGACCGCTGCAAAGCCACCATGCTGCGAGCCCCGACGCCGCCCCGGCTCACCGGGACGGAACGCCCCCGCGTGGCAGGATTGGCCCATGAACGGCGTTCCCACCGTCCCGGTGGCCGACGTGCCCGCCGACGCCCCGCTCCTCGACGTCCGCGAGCCCGACGAGTGGGCCGCGGGCCACGCCCCGACGGCGCGACTCCTGCCCATGTCCGAGCTGATCGAGCGGATCGACGAGCTGCCCGACGACGACCCGCTCTACGTCGTCTGCCGCTCCGGCGGCCGCTCGGCGCGGGTCGTGGCCTACCTCGCCGCCCAGGGCTATCCCGCGGTCAACGTCGACGGCGGCATGCAGGCGTGGTCCGCCCAGGGCCGGGCGGTGGTCGCCGACTCCGGCACACCGCAGATCGTCTAGCCGGCCACCGATCGTGTCCGTCCCCGCCGGGATGCCCTGCCCCCGTTGCGGGCACGTGTCCGACGCCGCCGGGGGCCCCTTCTGCCCGCACTGCGGGCGCTACCTCGCCACCCTGCAGTGGGTGGCCGAGCCCCCTGCGTCGACCGTCGCCACGCTCCCGGTTCCGCAGCCGACCCGCTACGTCGGTCCGCCGCGCTACGCCCAGCCCCCGAAGTGGGGTTTCCCGGCGGCGCCGTGGGCGGTTCCCGACACGTCCGCGCCCTCGGTCCCGGCCGAGCGGACCGCCCGCTCGCTGGCCGCCGTCGCGGTTCCCCTGCTCTGGGCGCTGGCCGCGGTCGCGCTGCTGGCGGGCGGTGCCGAGATCTGGCGCTACGTCCTGCTGCTGGCCAGCCGGGAGGGCGCGCTGTCGGCGGACGCGGTGGCTGCGTCGGACGCGCTGGTGCTCGCCGCGGGAACGGGGACGGTCCTGCTCGGCCTCGCCTCGGGCTGTTTCGTGGTCGCATGGTCGCTGCACGCCGCGGTCGCGGCCGCGGCGCGGACCGGGTCGCGGCCGTCGCGGTCGTGGCGCGAGATCGTGCTCGGCTGGGTCGTACCGGGCTGGAACCTCGCGGTCGCCGGCCCGGTGTTCGCCGAGATCGAGCACGGGGCGCTGGACCGGGCGCCCGACCGACGTCCGCAACCGTCGCGTCTGGTCCGCGTCTGGTGGCTCCTCTGGGTGGTCGGCGGAGTGATCGCGGCCGTCGTGCTGGCCTGGTCGTGGCGCACCGGCGTCCAGGCGAGGGCGGACGGGGTCGTGCTGCACGCCGTGCTGGATCTGGTCGCCGCGGCGACGGCCGGCGTCACCGCGGTGCTCGTGGGCAGGCTGACGGCGCTGCTGAACCCGGTCCGCGCGCCGCGCAGGCGGTTGCTGCTCGCCGTCCAGGACGGCGCAGCTACGGCGTCCGATGGTGACCTCGCACGCTCGGTCACGCCGCCAACCGCAGCTCCCGCAAGCCCCGCATGACGAAGTCGGGCCGCCGTCGAGGCCGCGCCGCGAGCGTCATGCCCGGCAGGCGGCGGCGCAACGCGTCGAGCACCGCAGCCACCTCGACCCGGGCGAGCGGGGCGCCCAGGCAGTAGTGGACGCCGGCGCCGAAGCCCAGGTGCGGGTTCGGGCGGCGACCGACGTCCAGTTCGGTGGGGCGGTCGAAGACCTGGGGGTCGTGGGCGGCGGCGCCGAGCAGCGCCGCGACCTTGGTGCCCTCGGGGACCGGGTGTCCGGCGACGACGGTGTCGCGCATCGCGGTCCGCTCGAACAGCTGCAGCGGCGGGTCGTAGCGGATGAGCTCCTCGACGGCCGTCGCGTCCAGCCCCGGGTCGGCCACGAGGCGGCGCCACTGCTCGGGACGGTCGAGCAGGGCGAGCACGCCGTTGCCGATGACGTTGACGGTCGCCTCGTGGCCGGCCATCAGCAGCAGCGCGGCGGTGCCGACCAGCTCGTCGGTGCTCAACCGCGCTCCGCGCCCGCTCCGCTCGGGGCCGAGATCGGCACTGACGAGGTCGCTCACCAGGTCGTCGCCGGGGTGCACACGGCGATGGGCGATCAGCTCGCGCAGGGCGCCGGCGAACTCCGCGGACGACTCCTCCGCGCGGGCGCGTCGGCCGTCGCCGGGGTCCGGCTCGTACATCGCGACGATCGCGGTCGACCAGCCACGCAACCGCGGCCGGATCTCCTCGGGCAACCCGAGCAGCTCAGCGATCACCTCGACCGGCAGCACGTGCGCGACGCCGGCCATGAGGTCCGCCGAGCCCGTGTGGCGCACCTGGACCGCGAGCTCGGCGATCAGCCGGTCCGCCAGGGCGCGCACGGCCGGCTCCAGCCGCGCGGTGTGCCCGCGGTTGAACGCGGCGGCCACGAGCGTGCGCAGGCGGTCGTGCGGCTCGCCCTCGCGCTCGAGCAGCGAGTTGCGGTGGAGCAGGTTGAACGCGGGGAAGTCGGCGGCGGGCTGCGCGTCCGCCCAGATCCGCCCGAGCGAACGCCCGCGGAGCACCTCCGAGCACGCGGCGTGCGACACCGCGACGGGCATGCCCAGCAGCGGGTGCTCGTGAACGGGGGCGATCGCCCGCAGGGCGGCGAAGGTGGGGTAAGGGTCGTCGAGAAAGGCGGCGTCGGCGGGGTCGAACGGCACGGGAAGCCTCCGGCTGGATGACAGGAAGGCCACCTTCCTGTCCTGACGCGCCATGAAGGTGGCCTTCCTGGCACAACTCGCGGTCGATTGTGCGGGTTACCCCCAGCACCGCCCGTGCGAAGCTCCTGTGACGCACAGCGCTACCGTTCCCGCGATGGCCAAGAAGACTCGCCGCGCCGCCGCGGCAGACGCGACCGCCGGTGAGAACCCCCGCCGCCCCTGCCCGTGCGGCTCGGGCAAGCGCTACAAGGCCTGCCACGGCGCGGGAGACGACGTGATCGTCACCCGTCCGTTCGCCGGTCTCGCCGCCGAGTGCGAGCTGGTCGCGATGCGCGAGTTCCTGCCGTCGGCGACGGCGCCGCTGCCGACCCGCGACGGGCAGCAGGCCACGGTGGCGACCGTGCTGCCGGGCGCGTCGGCCGCGCTCGTCCGGCCGAACGGCGAGGTCCTGCTCGGCATGCAGGTCCAGACCCGCTCGGGCGACCTGTCGGCGGACATCGCCCGAGCCCTGCGCTGGACGCGTGACGCGGAGCCGGGATCTGCCCTGCCGGTCGTCCCGACGACCGCGGGCGACCCGGTGCGCCTGCAGGACGTCATCGAGGTCGACGCACCCCTGGACCTCACGATCCACACCGACTTCTCCTGGTGGCTGGCGCCGGAGGACGCGGCGTCGCCGACGGCCGAGGTCGCGGCCACCCTCGAGCGGGCGAACGCCGTGATCATGCCGACCGAGGCGGTGGTCGCCGACGGTGTGCGGGCGGCGTTCTGGGTCGACACCGGTTCGAAGGCCCACATCCGCTGGGTGCGCCCGGAGCCCGAGGAGCGGCTCGTCGCCGCACTCGCCCGGCTGCAGGCCGCCGGGGGGCTGGACCTGGGCGAGGGCAGCCGGTACGTCGGGTCGTTCCGCGCGCACGGGCTCGTCGTGCCCGTCTGGGACCTCGACCGCGAGCAGCACGCCAAGGAGTGGGCGGCCCCGGCGGCGGCGTTCGCGAAGCGGCTGGACGAGGCACTGGCCGACGAGGCGCCGCTGACGGACATCGAGCGCCGCGCGCGCGGCGCGCTGGCGGGCAAGCAGGTCACGCTCCGGTAGTACGCGTGGCCGCTCATCTGTGAAAGGGTGTAATCCGTGCAGCGCGCCTTCGGTCTCGACGTCCCCGACTCCGTCGCCGAGATGTGCCGCCCCGCCGCAGCGGGCGTGCTCGTCTACGACGCGCAGGTCGGCATCCTGCCGCACGTCAAGGACGGCGAGGTGCTCGTCGACCGGATCCGCGAGATCGTCGACGCCGCCCGTGCGGCGGACGTCCCGGTCTTCTACGTCCGGCACGTCTCGCTGCCGCCGACGCACCTCGGGGTTGGGGCACTGCGTACGGCGATGGCGTGGCAGCGCAAGGACCGGGCGCAGGACGTCACCACCGCCTTCCCGCCGGACGCCCCGCACACCGCGATCGTCGACGAGCTCGCCCCCGTGGCCGGCGAGCCGGTGTTCGACAAGCTCGGCATGTCGGCCCTCGTCGGCACGCCGCTGGAGGCCGCGCTGCGCGACCGCGGCATCACCACGCTGGTCCTCGTCGGGGCGGTCCTCGAGATCGGCATCGAGCCGACCGCCCGGCACGCCGCGGATCTGGGCTTCCTCCCGGTGGTGGTGGACGACGCGTGCGGGATCGTCGAGCCGGACGCCGCGCAGCGCTCGCTCGACTCGCTGGACTACTCGCTGATGTCGTACCGCGCGACCACCGCCGAGATCGTGGCGGCCTTCGGCTCCGCCTAGGGCAGCCAGGTCACGCGGCCGCGCAGCGCGGCGTAGCCGAGGAAAGCGGCCACGTCGATCAGCGTGTGGGCGCCGACCAGCATCCACAGCCGGTTGGTGCGCTGCCACACCCGGCCGAACACCAGGCCCATCGCGATGTTGCCGAGGAACCCGCCGAGGCCCTGGTAGAGGTGGTAGGCCCCGCGCAGCACGGCCTGGGCGGCGAGGGAGCGGTTCTCCGACCACCCCAGCTGCCGCAGCCGGGTCAGCAGGTAGCCGACCATCACCACCTCCTCCGCCCAGGCGTTCGCCGCGGCGGAGGCGATCAGCACCGGCAGCCGCCACCACGTGTCGTCCAGCGTCGTGGGGGCGATCGTGACGCTCACGCCCAGCGCCTGTGCGACGAGGTAGACGCCCAGTCCCGGGATGCCGATCAGTGTGGCCAGCCCGGCGGCGCCGAGCGCGTCGCGGCCCGGACGGCGCCCGTCGAGCCCGACGGCGCGCAGCGACAGGCCTGCGCGGAGCAGCAGGTAAGCGGCGAGCGCGCCCCAGCCGACGAGCTGCAGCACGCGGGTCAGCTGCAGCGCGAGGTCGACGAGGTCGGCCTGCGCCGCAGGAGCGTTCAGGGCGACCTGCTGCTCGTTCAGCGGGACGGGCTGGAGGAGGGCGTCGACGAGGCTCAGTCCGCTGCGGAGCGCGGACAGGCCGAGGCTGACGGTGAGAACCACCAGCACCTCGGTCGTGACGAGTCGGCGCTGCGTGGGGTCGTCGATCGGCGGGCCGACCGGAGGGGTCGGGATGAGCCAGGTCCGCACGGGCGGCGACGGTACCCGGGCTGTCGTCTGGTCGGCGTAGTCTGGTCCCGTGCTCCGGCTCGTCCTGTCTCCGCGCTGGATCGCCTGGCACCTGCTCGCGCTCGGTGCCATGGTGGCGTGCGGGTTTCTCGCTGCCTGGCAGTGGCGGCGGGCTGGGTCGGCGATGGGCAGCGCGGTCAACGTCGGGTACGGCCTCCAGTGGCCGGTGTTCGCCGTGTTCTTCGCCTACATCTGGTGGCGGATGCTGCGGATCGAGATCGCGAAGCTGTCGGACGAGGTCACGCCCGAGGTCACGCCGGAGCAGGGTCCGGTCGACTCCGAGCCCGCCACCTCCCTGTCGGTCGTCTCGGGCCCCTCGCCGTTCGCCTACCGCGCTCGCGGTGTGGGCACGATCGACGAGGCCGAGAACCCGGCACTGGCCGAGTACAACCGCATGCTCGCCTCGCTCGCCGCGCACGACGGTGATCACGAACGGCGTGGCCACGAACGACGCGAGCAGGAACAGGAAGGACGATAGGTGTCGATCGCGACGGCCCTGCGCAACTACCGGGTGGCCGCCTGGGTGACGGGCATCGGCCTGCTCGTGCTCGTGTTCATCGCGATGCCGTTGAAGTACTTCTTCGGCGAACCACGGCCCGTCGCGCTGGTCGGCATGATGCACGGGTTCCTGTACATGGCCTACATCGTCTGCACGCTGATCCTCGCCGAGCGCTGCCGGTGGCGGCCGCTGGACGCGGTCGTGATCCTGCTCGCGGGGACGATCCCGATCGCGTCGTTCGTCGCCGAGCGGCAGGTCACGCGCCGGGTCCGCGAGGGCCGGGCGGTGCTGGGCTCGGGCTGAGGCACTAACCGTCGGCGGACTGTTCGCGCGCCGCCTCCTGCGTCCGGAACGGGCACCCGACGAGAGCATTCAGCTGCTCGCGCAGCTCCTCGGGCGTCGACGCGCCGCCCGGGAAGGCCAGGCGCACGTCGTGGTCGCGCTGCGGCGTCTCCACCCGCAGGCGCAGCCCGCAGCGGTCGACGCCCAGCGGGCGGATCCGGGCGCCCCGGCAGTGGCTCAGCTCGGAGGGCAGGTGCCGGGCGAGGGCGACGAAGACCTCGGGATGCGACTCCTCGAGGTGGGCCAACCAGTGGTCCTCGAGTCGGCAGAACGGGTCCGGGCGGGCCGCCGCGAGGTCGACGGGCGTGAGCGCGGCGCAGCCGTCGCCGTCGGCGAGCACGGCCGACCCCGGATCGAGTCGCACCAGCGTGGCTCCGTGACCGAGGTCGAGCAGCCGCTCGTGCGGGCGGACGTCCGCGACCTGCAGCGCCATCCGGCGCGCCGCCCGCTGCTCGGGCACCCACAGCCAGCCGGTGATCCACAGCAGCCCGCGGACGGGTTCGCGCAGGTCCACCGCCGCCCGGTCGGCGAGCTCCAGCATCACGGCGGTCTGCCCGCCGCGGACGCGGTCGAGCAACGGGTCGTCGTCGGCGAGCAGCAGCACCGCCGATCCGTCGGCGCGCACGTGGTGCACCAGCGGCGTCACCGGCGCGGAGCCGGTGCCGACGAGCGCGGCGTCGCCTCCGCGCATCGCCAGGCTGCGGGCGCGTTCGGCGTCGGTGGGTGCGGGCGGACGCCGGAGCCGCGTGCTTCCCACGGTTACCCCCTTTAATTAGGTGAGCCTAAGTTATAGAGAGGGTGCACTCATGTCCAGCGACGAGTGGGGCGTCACCCCGTCGCAGTCGGTTCTCTGCCAGCGGTTAGCGTTCCGACCGTGACGACGGTGCCCTCGGCCGACCCAGCGGACCGGTTGCCCGTGCCTCCGCTGTTCGACCACCTCGTCGACGACACCAGCCTGCTGGCGCCGCGCGCGGAGGTGCCCGGGGTCGACGCGGTCGTCACCCGGTACCTGTCCATCCGCGACGGCCGCCACGGCGACCTCCTCGGACAGCTGGTCTGCCCGGTCTCCTGCCTGCCCGCGCTGGTGAAGGAACTGGCGAGAACCGGTCCTGCGCGGCCGGTCGACGTGTCGCTGGTCGTCGACACCGGCCTGGGGGCGGTGCCGAAGGCGCTCTCGACCGTCTTCTCGCGGTCCAACCTGCTCACCCCCCGCACCATCGAGACCGCCGCGCCCGTCGACGTCGACGCGGTCTGGCTGGAGCGCGTGGCGGAGTTCGTCCCGGACGACGTCGTCGCGGTGGTCGAACCGCGCCGGCCGATGGAGCCGGAGGAGCGCGGCGTCGCGGACTGGCTGGACGCGGTGCGGCGGGTCGCCGGGCACGGCTGCACGCTCAAGCTGCGCTGCGGCGGCTCCCGGCCGTCCGAGGTGCCGTCGCTGGCCGAGGTCGAGCGGTTCGTCAGGGTGGTCGCGGAGTCCAAGCGAGGGTTCGTGGTGCTGGGAGCGTTGCCGGTCGTCACCGCCCCCGCGGGGAACGGCCCGCAGCTCGGCGTGCTGAACCTGCTCGTCGCGGCCGCCCGGGCGCTGGCCGACGGTGACGTCGCCGAGGCCCTGGCGAACACGGACGGTCCGGCGCTCGCCGACGAGGCCCGCGCCCTGTCGCCGAGCCAGGTGCAGGAGGTCCGGACGCTGCTGCCGCGGTGCGGCGCGGGTCCCGCGCCCGTTCCCGCCGCGGAGCTCTCCGGCCTCGGCCTGCTCGGCTGACCGGCTGAGTTAGGCTCGCCCACCGTGCCCCGACTGGCGTTCCTCGGCCCGCACGCGACCTTCACCGAACAGGCGCTGCTCACGCTCCCGGAGGCCGAGGGTGCGGAGCTCGTTCCCTGTGCCGGAAACCCGGCGGTGCTGGCGGCGATCCGGGACGGGCGGGCCGACGCCGGCTGCGTGCCGATCGAGAACAGCGTCGAGGGCGCCGTGCCGCCGGTGCTCGACGGACTGCTCGACGATCCGCCACTGATGATCGTCAAGGAGGCACTGCTCGCCGTCCGGTTCGCCGTGATGGTGCGGCCGGGCACCACCGCCGAGCAGATCCGTACGGTCGCCTCGCACAACCACGGCATCGCCCAGACCCGCAACTGGATCGCCCGGAACCTGCCGCACGCCGAGGTCCTGGTGAGCACGTCGACCAGTGAGGCGGCCGCGCAGGTGGCCCGCGGCGAGATCGACGCCGCCGTCTGCGCGCCGCTGGCGGCCGACCAGTTCGGCCTGGAGATCATCGCCGACGACGTCGCGGACAACGCCGGTGCCGTGACGCGCTTCGTGCTGGTCGCCCCGCCCGGCCCGCCACCCGCGCCGACCGGCCACGACCGCACGACGCTGGCCGCCACCACCCAGAACCGCCCCGGATCGCTGCTCGGGCTGCTGACCGAGCTGGCCGTGCGCGGCATCGACCTCACGCGCATCGAGTCGCGTCCGATCAAGGACCGGCACGCCGAGTACTGGTTCCACCTCGACTGCACCGGGCACATCGCGGAGCCGGCGATGGGTGAGGCGATGGCCGCACTGCACCGGCGCTGCGACCGGGTGCGCTTCCTCGGCTCCTACCCGCGGGCCGGGGGCAGGAACGGCGCGGCCTCCGGGGTCGGTGCGCCGGCGGTCCCCGAGCACGGCACCGACTCCGAGGCCTTCGCTGCCTCGGAGCGCTGGCTGGCCGGACTGCGCAGTGGGGGGTCGGTGTGAGGCTCGTTCTCGCGCGGCACGGACGCACGACGGCGAACGTCGCCCACATTCTCGACAGCAGGCCACCGGGTGCGCCGCTCGACGAGCTGGGGCTCGATCAGGCCGAACGGCTCGGCCGGCGGCTGGCCGACCACCCCGTCCGCGCGGTGTACGCCTCCCGCGCGACCCGGGCGCAGCAGACCGCGAAGCCGGTGGCGGCGGCGCACGGGCTGGCGGTCGAGGTGATCGACGGCGTGCACGAGGTGCTCGTCGGCGACCTGGAGGGCCGGTCCGACGACGCGGCGCTGGAGGCGTTCCGCGACGTGTACGACGCGTGGTGGCGCGGCGACCTGGACGCCCGGCTCCCGGGCGGGGAGTCGGCGCTGAACCTGCGGTCGCGCTACCTGCCGGCCGTCGAGCGGATCGTGGCCGCCGTCGACGGCTACAGCGGCGACGGCAACGTCGATGTCGATGTCGATGTCGATGTCGATGTCGATGTCGATGTCGATGTCGACGTCGTGCTGGTCAGCCACGGCGCCGCGATCCGGCTGGCGGCCGCCGCGCTGCTGGGCGACACCGCCGAGACCTGGTACGTCCCCAACACCGGCCTGGTGGTGCTGCGTCCGACGCCGGGCGGCTGGGAGCTGGAGGACTGGGACAC
The DNA here is from genome assembly GCF_031845345.1 of Pseudonocardia charpentierae. Lineage (NCBI taxonomy): Bacteria > Bacillati > Actinomycetota > Actinomycetes > Pseudonocardiales > Pseudonocardiaceae > Pseudonocardia > Pseudonocardia charpentierae. The sequence goes on from NZ_JAVREJ010000001.1 coordinate 524,446, forward strand.
GGCCGAGCCGGTGGCCAAGGACGTCACCGCGGGCGGCGCGCCGGACTGACGGCCTGCACCACCCGGAGCCGCTGTCAGCCCCAGCCCAGCCGGTGCAGGGTCGCCTCGTCGATTCCGAAGTGGTGGGCCACCTCGTGCACCACCGTGACGGCGACCTCGTCCACCACCTCGTCCTCGTCCGCGCAGACGTCGAGGATCGCCTCGCGGTAGATCGTGATGCGGTCGGGGAGCACGCCCCCGTAGTTGCTCGTCCGCTCGGTCAACGCGACGCCCTCGTACAGCCCGAGCAGCGACGGGTCGTCGGCGTGGCGGTCGTCGACCAGCACCACGACGTTGTCCATCGCCCGCGTGAGCTCAGGCGGGATCGAGTCGAGCGCGTCGGCCACCAGCTCGTCGAAACGCCGACGCGTCAGCGTGATCCGGTCCGGCTCCACGCCACCAGTCTGCCGTCACGCCCCGCCGCCGACGAGCGACGCCAGGTTCGGTGCGGGGGAGAGCGGCGGCTTCGGCAGTGTCGGCTGCGCTGGGAGCTCGGCGGGATCCGGGACAGGAACCGGGGTCTCGTCGTCCGGGGTCGTCGACGTCGGGGTGCTGTCGAGCGGCGGCGCGTCCGTACCCGTCGGCGTGGGCGTGCCGGTGGGTGCGGGCTCGGTCGGGGAGGGTTCCGGCGCGGACGTCGGCACGGGCTCGACCGGTGGCACCTGCGCGGGGACGCCGGGCTTCGGGGAGTTCGTCGCGGGCGGTGCGGCAGTGTCGGACACTGTCACCGGACCGCGGACCGTGCCGGTCACGGGCGCGAAGCCGCTGCGGTCGGGCAGCAGGGCCGCCAGGTTGCAGTTCACCCGGCGGGTGCCCGCCTTCCAGGAGTCCTCGGTGAGGTTGTCCCAGTAGACGGTGAGCTTCTTGTCGCCGATGACGTCGTCGCCGCCCGCGTACTTGGTGGCCACCTTCGTGCACTCGGTCTGCAGGAACTCGTCCTGCTCGTCGACGGCCGGGAACTCGTCGGCGTCGAACTTCTTCGCCATGTCGACGACCCCCACCGCCTCCACGGCGTGCGGGCCCGTGCAGTCGACGGGGTCGCCGATCGTGCGCCCGTCGATCCCCAGGCAGGTGCCCGGGTCGTGCACCGCCGCCTGGTCCTGCTCGACGGCCTTGCCCGCGATCGGGTACAGCGCGCCCGAGCGCGACGAGCTCTGCAGGCCGCACCGCAGCTCGCGGTCGCCCTGCGCCCACTTCGCGGGCGACGGCTTGAGCGCCCCGATCCGGAAGCGGCCGTCCGGGTCGAAACGGCCGTTCAGGTACTGCTTCACGACCGGGTCGCACCGCTCGCGGACGAGCTGGCGCCACCGGCCGTCGTCCGGCAGGTCGGTCTGGTCGGCCAGGAGCACCGTGCCGGCCTGCTCGAACAGGTGGGCCTGCGCGCAGTCGACGGCCTGGGTGTCCGAGGCGTCGGCGCGCGTCCAGCTCAGGCACGTGCCCGGGGTCGACGGCGGGAGCGCCACCGCGGCGAGCTCCTGCTGGGCCGCAGGCGCAGGCAGGGAGGCGAAGGACCCGAGGACCGGGACCTGCGCACCGGTGACGGTGTCGAGCAGCGCGACGACCAGCATCGTCAGCGCGCCCGCCAGCACGCCGGCAGCCAGCCGACGTGGCGCGGCGAGCTCTGCCGAGGCAGGACGCGGCCGGGTACCGCGGGGTGGGCCGTCGAAGCGGGGAGCGGTGACGGGCGACCCGGCGGACCGGCGCTGGGGAGCGTTGCGGAGGTCCATGACGTTCGTCATCATGCCGTTACCTACCGCGACGCCGTGCAGGGGGCCCGGTGTGTCGCGTCGACCGGTCGACGGGGTGCTGTGAACGACCCTGTTTCCGCCGGTGGAGGCCAGGAAGTTAGGGTTACGGCACGCGGTGTCGGGACGGGTGGACGGGTGGCCCACACCAAACCGTGGTGATGACGCAGCGTGACGTGAATCGGTGTCGATCTGCGCCGGGTTGCGGGCCTGCTGCGCCACGCGGCACTGTCGGTGGTGGCACTGTGCGAATGCGGAGACGCCACGATCGACAGGGTCGCGGCCGACAGGCGCCGGGGGAGGCGAAATGACGGAACGCGACGAGAGCGGCGGCCCGGTGGACCCGGAGTCGGGAACGACGGAGGAGACCCCACGCCGCGGTCGTATTCGTCAGCAGGACGAGAACACGACCCCGCGGGAACCGACCCTCGCCGAGCGCCGTGCCCGTGAGCGGGCCGAGCGGCGCAAGCGCCAGGAAGAGGAGGAGCGCCTCACGTCGGAGGCCGCCGGGCGCAAGAAGCGCAAGCGCATCCTCGTCGGGGCCGGCGTCACCGTGGGAGTCGTCGCGCTGATCGCCGTCGGCTACTCGGCCGCGGCGCCGGAGGAGGAGATCGAGGCGCACTGCGTCGACGACTCCGGCGTCGTCGTCGACGACAGCAACTGCGCCGTTCCTGCGGAGAACACCAACAACAGCACCTACGCCGGCGGCGGCGGGTTCGGCTTCTTCCCGATCTTCATCGGCGGCGGCGGGCGGCAGTACCACTACAACTACGGCGGTAGCGGTGGGATCGGCCAGACCGTGAGCGGCGGGACGACCACCGTGCCCAGGGACGGCACGCCGGTGCGCACGTCGTCGGGCAGCTCGACGGTCACCCGCGGCGGGCTGGGGGTCTCCAAGAGCTCGACCGGCAGCAGCGTGGGAGGCAGCAGCTCCGGCGGCAGCAAGTCGGGCGGCTCGGTCGGGTCGAGCTCCGGTGGCAGCAAGAGCGGCGGCAGCTGAGCTGGCCAGGAGGGATTGGACGTGGAACGCCGGAGGGGAGCCCCGCGCGCGGGGTGGCACAAGACGGTCACCGAGCAGGGCCTGGTCTACGACGCGCCCGGCCGCGGCCAGGGCGGTGCCGAGCGGCCCTACTGGGACGAGTCGGTGCACTACGTCTTCGCGATGGACGAGATCCTCGCGCTCGAGGCGGACGTCGAACTGCTGCACTCGATGTGCCTGGAGGCCGTCGACCACGTCGTGACGACCGAGCGGTTCCGCGACTTCGCGCTGCCCGAGTGGGCTCACGAGGCCGTCGCCGCGTCGTGGAAGCGGCACGACCCGCACATCTACGGCCGCTTCGACCTCCGCTACGACGGCCGCGGGCCGTGCAAGATGCTGGAGTACAACGCGGACACGCCGACCACGCTGCTCGAGGCGTCGATCCTGCAGTGGTACTGGCTCAAGGACACGCACCCCGACGACGACCAGTGGAACTCCCTGCACGAGAAGCTCGTCGAGCGCTGGACCTCGATCGCGGACGGCCTGCCGTCGGGCGACGTGCACTTCACCTGGTCGTCCGGCGACGCGACGGGTGAGGACCACGTGACGGTGGGCTACCTGCAGGAGACCGCCGCGGAGGCCGGGCTCGACACCATCGGCCTGGCGATCGAGGACATCGGCTGGGACGCGGCCCTCGACCGCTTCGTCGACCTCGAGGAGGCCCCCATGGCCGGGGTCTTCAAGCTCTACCCCTGGGAGTGGATCCTCAGCGACGAGTTCGGCAAGCACGTCGTCCGCAGCCTCCCCGAGACGCTGTGGCTCGAGCCGCTGTGGAAGTCGCTGCTGAGCAACAAGGCGCTGCTGGCGGTGCTGTGGGAGCTCTACCCGGGCCACCCCAACCTGCTGCCCGCGTACCTGGACCAGCCGGGCCTGCTCACGGAGTACGTCCGCAAGCCCCGCCTCGGCCGCGAGGGCGCCAACATCACGATCGTCTCGCCCGGCAGCGAGGTCGCGACCGGTGGCGTCTACGGCGACGAGGGCTACGTGTACCAACTGTTCGACCCGCTCCCCGAGTTCGACGGATTCCGCCCCGCTCTCGGGGCGTGGATCGTCGGCGACGAGGCCGCGGGCCTGGGCATCCGCGAGACCGTCGGGCTGGTGACCGACGACGGCGCCGCGTTCGTGCCGCACCGCATTCACCCCGAGTAAGTCCTACGCCGAATAGATCAGACCCCGAATAACCACCGCTCCCCTGGAGGACCTTCATGACGCTCGCGGCCATCGGCCCCGGGTTCTTCCCCCTGATCGGCCGCGGGATCGGCTCGATCCTGCTCTACGCCGTGCTCGGCGTGCTGCTGATGCTGGTGGGATTCTGGGCGATCGACATCACCACCCCGGGCAAGCTCAACCGGATGGTCCGCGAGGGCCTGCCCAACTCGGTACTGGTGACGTCCGCGGGCCTGGTCAGCATGGCGTTCATCGTGGTGACCGCCATCTGGACCTCGAGCGGATCGCTGATCGAGGGCCTGCTGAGTGCACTGATCTTCGGACTCGTCGGCATCGCCGCGCAGGTCGGTGGAGTGCGCCTGCTGGAGTGGGTGACGGGCATCCGGATCGGTGCGGTGCTGCGGTCGGAGGTGCTGGAGCCCGAGGCGTGGGTGGTGGCCGCAGCGCACGTGGCGCTGGGGCTGGTCGTCGCGGTGGCGATCATCTGACCGACGCCCTGGTGCGGCTCAGGCCGCCGGAGCGGCGATCCTGCGTAGCCGGGCCGCGATCGCCGCGGCCATGATCAGGCAGACGACCGTCGGCCCCGCCACCTGTGCGGTCACGGCCGCCGTCGCCGGGTCGGCGGGCACGACGAGCACAGCGGCGAACACCGCCGTCCCCACGACCCAGGCGATCGTGGCCGTCCGGTGCACCCGCAGCGCGACGAGGGCGGGCTGCAGCACCTGCGCCGTCAGCATGGCGACCGTTCCGAGGCCGAGCAGGCCGGCCGCGGTGTGCGGCAGGTCGAGCGGTGCGCCGAAGAAGGCGCGGACCGCCCAGGGCCCCAGCGCCGCGGTCAGCGCCGTCGCCGGGACGCCGACGACGGCGACCGCGAGCAGCGCGACCCGCAACCGGGATCGCAGGTGGGCGGGGTCCGCGCGCTCGGCGCCCGCGGTGAGCGTCGGCAGCAGGAACGCCTGCACCGGCCCGAACAGGAACACCGGGATGCGGGCCAGCACGAACAGCGACACGTAGCTCGCCGCGACCTCCGGAGCCCCGAGGAGCCGGGCCGTCAGCACCAGCGGGGCGGCGTTGGCGACGACGTAGGTGAGCCAGGACGCGAGGGCGAGCAGGCCCGTCGCGCGGGCCATCCGCCACACGTCGACCGGCGGGCCGGGCGCGCGGTTCGTCGTCGACGGTCTCCGGCCGGGCAGGCAGAGCAGGGCGGCGAGCCCCGTACCGAGCGCGAACGCCCAGCCGTAGGCCAGCGGATCGGTTGCGCCGACGAGCGCCAGCACCACGCACGGGACGAGCCGGACGGCGCCCTCCAGCCCGAGACTGACCGCGTACCAGCCGAACCTCTGCTCGCCGGCGAACAGGCCCCGCAGCAGGTAGACCGCCGCCGCTCCGATCGCCGCGACGATCGCCGCCGCGAGCAGGCTCCACGAGCCGCCGAGCACGCGGGGCACGAGCAGCGGAGCCGCGGCCAGCAGCACCGCGCCGACGACACCGGCGTAGCCGGCACCCACGGCCAGCCCGGCCCGTCCGACGGCGCCGGTGCCGAGGCCGGTCGCCCGGCGGCTGCTCACCTCCCGGTTGGTCTCCTGCTCCAGCGCGGTGAAGACGCCGGGGCTGGTGATCGCGACGAGCAGGTAGAGCGACGCCACCGCGGCGTAGTCGCCGGGCGCGAGCGTGTGCCCGGCGGCGCCGAGCACCACGTACGCGGAGACGCCGAGCACGAACAGCCCGCCGCCGACCGGAGCGACCTCGGCCACGCGCCTGCGCAGCGCCGAGGTCCTGTGCACGCGGCACACGGTAGGGCAGCGATCGCGCCGCGCCCTGCTCGTGCGTCAGGCGGTTCGCCGGCCATCGCGCGTTGGCTACCCTGGCGCGCGCCGGGCCCGGCCCGGTCGGTCCACAGAGGAAGGTCCCGTCGGCCATGACGTTGCCGAGGGCGACGAGCTCCGCCGCGACGAGTTCGGGGGTGGGGGCTCGCGCCGTGCCGACTTCACGCCTGCCTGCCGACGACGCGGTGTCGTCGGTCGAGCTGTCGGTCGTCCTGCCGTGTCTTGACGAGGCCGAGACCCTCGCGACCTGCATCCGCAAGGCGAAGCGCTCGTTCGCCGTGCTCGGCGTGACCGGTGAGGTCGTCGTCGCGGACAACGGCTCGACGGACGGGTCGCAGGACATCGCGCGCTCCGAGGGTGCGGTCGTCGTCGACGTGCCCCGGCGCGGGTACGGCGCCGCGCTGATCGCCGGCATCCGGGCCTCGCACGGCGAGTACGTGCTGATGGCCGACGCCGACGACAGCTACGCCCTCGACGACCTGGGTGGGTTCCTCCGTGAGCTGCGCGACGGCGCGGACCTGGTGATGGGCAACCGGTTCCGCGGGCGGATCGAGCCGGGTGCCATGCCGTTCCTGCACCGCTACGTCGGCAATCCCGTGCTGTCGCTGGTCGGCCGGGTCTTCTTCCACATCCCCGTCGGCGACTTCCACTGCGGCATCCGCGCCTTCCGTCGCGATCGGGTGCTGGAGCTCGGGCTGGTGACGTCCGGCATGGAGTTCGCCAGCGAGATGGTGGTGCGGGCGTCGTTGGCGGAGCTGCGCATCCGTGAGGTGCCCACCGTGCTCCGGCGCGACGGCCGGACCCGCGCCCCGCACCTGCGGACCTGGCGCGACGGCTGGCGGCACCTGCGCTTCCTGCTGGCGTTCAGCCCGCGCTGGCTGCTGCTCTACCCGTCGATGTTGTTCCAGGCCGTCGGGCTGGCCGGGATGCTGTGGCTGCTGCTCGGGCCGAGGGCGGTGGGGCGGGTGGTGTTCGACGTCCACACCATGCTGGCCTTCGCGACGATGTTCGTGCTGGGTGTGCAGGGGCTCGGGCTCGCCGTGATCGCCCGGTCGTACGCGGCGCACCTCGGCCTGCTCCGGCAGTCGCCGGGGCTCGTGCGGGTGCTCGTGCGCGTCTCCCTCGAGCGGGGCCTGGCGCTCGGCGGGGTGCTCCTGCTCGCCGGTGCGGTCTGCTTCGTGGCGGCGCTGACGACGTGGGGCGCAGGCGGGTTCGGGCCGCTGGACGTCGCGTCGTCGCTGCGCCTGCCGATCGTCGGCTCGGTGCTGGCGATCACGGGATTCTCGATCATCACCGTCAGCTTCACACTGAGCCTGACGCGGATCGGCGATCGCTAGCGGTGGACGACGCGCTGGTGTTCGTCGCGGCGGCCGTGGTCGCGTACGTGCCGGGGCTCGTACTGCTCGCCGCGGCGTCGGTGCCGCCGGGGTTGCTCATGGTGGCCCTGGCCCCGGCGGCGTCCGTCGCGGTCGCGGGAGTGACGGCGGTGCTCGTCGCGCCGGTCGGCCTGCCCTTCGGGCCAGTCGCGCTGCTGGCCGTGACGGCCGCCGTCGGTGCCGCCGCCGTCGCGGTGCGGCTCGCCCGGCCCCGCGAGTTGCGCGTTCGTGCACGGCGAGTTCTGCGTCTGCGCTTGCAGGTGCCGCTCGTCGTCGGCTCCGTCATGGTCGCCGTCGGGGTCGCGTTCGCCTCCTGGGCCTGGGTCGCGGGCATCGGTCCGCTCGCCACGCGGCCGCAGGAACACGACATGATCATGCACGTCCTGCAGACCGCATACGTGACCCGCACCGGCCGCGGAGCGCCCTGGCAGCTGGCCCCGGTGGACCTGCTGACCGGCACCCCGACCTGGTTCTACCCGTCCGGCGTGCACCTGCTCGCCGCGGCGACCGCCGGGCTGACGGGCGGCGCGGTGGTGCCCGCGCTCAACGCACAGACGGTCGTCCTGCTCGCCGCCGCCGGGTGCACGGGCGCCGCGGCTCTAGGGGCGGTCGCCGCCCGGCAGCTGGGGCTGGGCCGGGGCAGCGCGATGCTCGTCGCCGGGGTCGCGTCGCTGGTGATGGCGGGGCTGTACCGGCCGGCGCTGGTGCTGATGCACGACGGCGGGATCCTGGCCAACGCCGTGTCGCTGTCGCTGGTCCCGGCGGCGGTGGCGGGGGTGCTCGCGTTGGGGTGCCCGGCCTCCGGCGGACCGCAGCATGGTGGCTTTGCTGCGGTCCGAGTGCAGCAAAGCCACCATGCTGCAATCCCGCGCGCCCTGCCGATCCGGGCGGGAGCGGGGGTCGGGGCGAGCATCGCCGGGGCCGTGTGGTGCCACCCCAGCGCGGCCGTGTCCATCGCCGTCACGACCGTCGCCTGGTGGGCCGGGATGGCCGTCGCACCGCGGGGCCGGGCCGAGCTTCGCCGCGCCGTGCGGGGGCTTGCCGTCGCCGCGGGCGTGACCGCGGTGCTGCTCGTCCCCGCCGTCGGGCCCGGTCTCGGTCAGTCGGCCCGCACCGCGAACTGGCCGCCGGACACCGGGCCGGTGCCCTTCTACCGCGCACTCGGCGAGACGCTCGGCTTCCCCTACTCCGGCTGGATCGACCCGGAGCAGACGCGCTCGCAGACCTGGGTGCTGCTGCTGGTGCTCGTCGGGATCGGCGCCGTCGTCGCGCTGCGGCGCGGGATCGGGCCGGTGGCGGCGTTCGCGGTGTGGAGCGCGGTCGTGATCGGCGCGTGGCTCAGCCCGGGCACCGGCGTCGACGCCCTGGTCACGCGGTTCTTCTACCACGCGATGCTCCGCACCTGGTCGCACGTCTACCTGCTCGCACCGGTGCTGGCCGGGCTCGGGGTGGTGCTCGTGGCCGACCGGGTCGCCGTGCTCGCCCGCCGTCGCCTGCCGCTGCGGGCGTCGTGGGCCGCGCTCGCGCTCGTCAGCGTGGCGTTCGTCGGCTACGCCGCGGCACCGGCCGTCGGGTACGCCCGGATCGCCGAGGTCTCGGTCGCCACCCGCTACCGCACGCCCGAGTTCGTGCGGATCGGACCCGACGACGACGCCGCGATCGCCTGGCTCGCCGCCCACATCCGGCCGGGCGAGCGCGTCTTCAACTCGCCGAACGACGGGTCGACCTACCTCTACGTCGAGCGCGGCATCCCGATCGTCAACATCTACACATTGGGCCTGACCGGGGTCCCGTACACGTACCGGCTGCTGCAGACCTTCGACACCTACCCGACGGACCCCGCCGTCCGCCGCCAACTCGCCGACCTCGACGTGCGGTGGGTGTACGTCGACACCGACACTCCGGCGATCGGTTCGGCGGGCTCGCCCGAGGACTGGGCCGGCCCGGACGGTTTCCGGCTGGCGCCCGGCCTGCGCGACCTCGACGGCCTGCCCGGACTGAGGGAGGCGTTCCGCTCGGGATCGGTGACGGTGTACGCGCTGGATCTGGCGGCCGTCGGACCGCAGCCCGACGGCGGGTAGGCGTGTTGAGCGCACGTTGAGGAAGCGTGAAGCCGGCGCAAAGCACTGTCGGCACACTCGCCGCCGACGGCGGCCGGAGGGGCTCCGCGTGCGGAAAGACGGGTAGGCCATGACGGTCGATCGGGCTGTGTCGGATCGGATCGGGTCGGAACGGATCCTGGCGGATCGAGCAGGGACGCAGCGGGCGAAGGTCTTCATCTACGCGGACGACCCGATCTCCCAGGCCGGTGTGGCCAGCCAGCTGCGGCCGCGCCCCGAGGTCCAGGTCGTCGACGCCGCGGAGCTCGACCAGGCCGAGGTCGCCGTCGTCGTCGCCGAGCGCGTCGACGAGGAGGTGCTGCGGGTGATGCGCGCCGTCCGCCGCGGCAGCGTCCCCCGCACCGTGCTGATCGCCGGCTCGCTCGACGACGCGGCCGTCGTCACCGCCGCGGAGGCGGGCGTGTCGGCGCTGGTCCGCCGGTCGGAGGTCACGCCGGAGCGGCTCGTGTCGGTGATCCTCAAGGCCCGCGACGGCGGCGCGGAGATGCCCGCGGACCTGCTCGCCGGCCTGCTCGGGCAGGTCGGGCGGTTGCAGCGGCAGGTGCTCGCGCCCCGCGGGCTGCGGTTCTCGGGTCTGAGCGACCGCGAGGTCGAGGTGCTCCGGCTGGTGGCCGACGGCCTCGACACCGGCGAGATCGCGCGGGAGCTGGCGTTCAGCGAACGGACGATCAAAAGCGTGCTGCACGACGTCACCACCCGGCTGCAGTTGCGCAACCGGGCGCACGCGGTGGCTTTCGCCGTCCGCGAGGGATTCATCTAGTCGTATTCTTGCCACATGTCCTACCCCGGAAGCACCGTGACCGCGCCCGCGGGCAGCGCCACGGCGTTTCCGGGGGTCGCGTCGAACGCGCTGGTGCGGCCGGTCACCGGAGCGAAGCTGGTCGACACCTGGGGTGCCGCCCGCTCGGGCGGACGGCGGCACGAGGGCATCGACATCATGGCCCCGGAGGGCACGCCGATCCACGCCGTCGCCGGCGGGACGATCGTGCAGGGCTTCCAGAACTCGCTCGGCGGCCTGGTCGTCCGCATTCAGGGCGACGACGGCCGCTTCTACTACTACGCCCACATGACCCCCGGCAGCATCGACCACCTGAAGGTGGGTCAGCACGTCGCGGCAGGCCAGGTGATCGGCGGAGTCGGGCACAGCGGCAACGCCGTGGGCACCCCGAACCACCTGCACTTCCAGGTCCGCGAGAACGGCCAGTGGGTCAACCCGTACACCTTCCTCAACCCCTTGCCGGAGGTCGGTGGCGCCGCCGGCACGGCATTCACGGCGGGTGCGACCGACCCCTTCGCCATCGACCCCGGCGGCCCGCCGTCGGTGACCGATGCCGACCAGGACGGGCTGATCGACCAGTTCGAGCGGCTCTTCGGCACGGACACGACGAAGTCGGACACCGACGGCGACGGGCTGACCGACGCCTACGAGACGTCGGTGAGCCACACCGATGCCGTGTCGATCGACACCGACCGCGACGGCCTGACCGACGCGCACGAGCTGGCGAGCGGGACGGACGCCGGCCGGGCTCAGGTGTCGGACGCGGTCCGCGCCGCCAAGTTCGGCGGCCTCGCCACGCTCGACAGCGACTCCGACGGGGTCAGCGACCTCCAAGAGCAGAAGGCGGGCACGAACGCACTGGCCGCCGACACCGACCGCGACGGCTTGAGCGACGGGTTCGAGGCGGCCAAGGGCAGCAACCCGCTGTCGATGGACAGCGACAACGACGGCCTGACCGACGGTTTCGAGTCGGCGTCCGGCACCCTGGAGCCCGCGGCCCAGGCCGGTGTTCCCGGCGGCGCGGCGCTGGCCCCCGGCGGGTTCGGTGCCGAGGGCGGTTTCGCGGCGGGGGCCGCCGGTCCGCTGGGCGCGGACCCGCTGGGCACCGGGGCGCCCGGCACCGGCCTGGACCCGCTCGACGTCCACGACCACTAGGGGCGCTCGATGGCCACCCTCAGCTCGTCACAGATCTACACGCTGCTGCTGCAGGGCGGGTTCAGCCCGGACAAGGCCCGGTTGATGACCGCCATCGCGCAGGCCGAGTCGTCGCGGAACCCGGGCGCGATCGGCGACGTCGCGCTGCAGAACGGCACCTGGGGGCCCTCGGTGGGGCTGTTCCAGATCCGCACGCTCAAGTCGGAGACCGGTACGGGAAGCGACCGCGACATCCAGCGCCTGCTCAACAACCCCGCCGAGCAGGTGCGGGCGGCGATGAAGATCTCCGACGGCGGCAGCAACCTCCGCCCCTGGAGCACCTACACCAACGGGGCGTATCTCAAGTTCCTGAACGAGCCGCTGCAGGCGGGCGCCGCGCTGCCGTCGACCTTCGGCGCCGGGGCCGCGCCGTATGGCGCCGGGCCGTATGGCGCCGGGCCGTACGGAGCAGGCTCCGCCGCCTTCGCCGCCGGCATGAACGGCGCCGGCACCAACAGTGTCGGTGCGAGCAGCGCCGATCCGTTCGCGATGGCCCCCGTACCTCAGCCCTCCGGCATCACGGACCAGGACGGCGACGGGCTCACCGACGACTTCGAGAAGCTCTTCGGCACGGACGCGACCAAGGGCGACTCCGATGGCGACGGGCTGACCGACGCCTACGAGACGTCGATCAGTCACACGGACGCGCTGTCCGCCGACACGGACCGCGACGGGCTGACCGACGCTGCCGAGGTCGCCGCCGGTTCGGACGGCGGGCGTGCGCCCGTCCCGGCCGCGGCACGGGCGGCCGGTTTCGGCGGTACGGCGGATCTCGACACGGACGGCGACGGCCTCAGCGACGGCTACGAGCAGAAGATCGGCACGGACCCGACGCTCGCCGACTCCGACCGCGACGGCCTCGCCGACGGCAACGAGATCGCTCGCGGCCTCAACCCGCGCCTGCTCGACAGCGACAACGACGGCCTGGCCGACGGGTTCGCGGCCGAACACGACCTGGGCGGCCCCGCCGGTCCCGGGGGACCGGGAGCCGGGGGCGTCCTGGACCCCCACCTGCTCTGACCCACCCGCACTCAGACGCGGGCCGGGACCAGCGTCGCCACGATCCCCTCGCAGGTCCGCACCACGCCGCGGGCCGCGATGCGCGCGTCGCGGCTCGTCATCGGCGACGACTCCACGCGTCGCCACCGGTCCAGCGCCGCGTACGAGGCGTCGAGCAGCTGGGGGACCGACGACTCCTCGGGCAGTCCCAGCCGACGCGCGACGCTGTGCCCTGATCCGCCCAGCAGCCGGTCCATCTCCTCCTCCAGCCGCTCGGCAACGGTGACCGCGCCCGTCCTCAGGTCGGTGAGCAGCCGGACCTCCACGAACTCGTGCGCCGTCGACATCACCTCCTCGACGCGCGCGTCGATCCGGTCGGCGTCGGCGCAGCCGCCGCGCCGCAGCACCGCCCGGACCGTGGCCAGCGCCGACCGCGCCCGCAGCAGCCGGCTGCGCTCCAGGAACTGTCGCGCGAGCACCCCGCGCAGCTCCTCCAGCCCGCTGTCGGCGGCGAGCCGTTGCGCCAGCTCCGTCGCCGACCGCACCGTGCGGTTGCGGATCAGCATCACCGACAGCCGCACGCCGAACAGCCCCAGCCGGTCCGCGAGGTGCGCCCGCTCGAGGGGGGTCAGCATGACGTCCGCGTCGTCGGCCAGCAGCCGGTCCGCGGTGAGCAGCAGCTCGTTGCACACGTCCTCGGGCAGCGCGGCGATCATGGCGAGCGCCCGGTACTCCTCCTCGCGCAGCGTCGTCCCCGCCTGGCCGAGCAGGCCCGCGACCGGCAGCACCAGGGGGGAGAGGCGGTGGATGCGCGGGTCGCGCTCGTAGCGGTCGGCCACGCGGGCGGCGACCGTCAGTGCGTCGAGCCGGCACGACCCGATCTCGTCGGGCCGCGACAGCACCCCGACCGCGTTGAGCGGGGTGCCGCGGCCCAGCTCGTCGTCGTGGAACGCCTCGAGGAACCGGACGTCGCTCGCGTGGCTGTGCCGGAACAGGTACAGCACGGCGTCGACCACCGGGGGCCGGTCGTCCTCGGCGGAGAGCAGCGTGGACGTCCGCTCCGACACCTCCGTGGACAGCGACGCGATCCCCGGGGTGTCGACCAGCGTGAGGTCCTGCAGGCGGGACGACGGCCAGCTCACCTCGAGGTGGTCGAACGTGTCGACCGGCGCGCCCAGATCCACGTCCAGCGCGCCGCCCTCGCGGCTGAACGGGCGCTGCTCGCGCCGCCCGTCCTTGTGCACCGCGATCACCCGCACGGCGTGGCCGCCGATGTACCAGGTGACGAGCTTCGTGCACTCGCCCGCGTCCGTCGGAGCCAGCTCCTCGCCGACCAGCGCGTTCAGGAGCGTCGACTTGCCGGCCTTCACCCGGCCGGCGATCGCCAGCCGGAGCGGGCCGGACAACCGGTCGACGGCCTCGGCGAGTTGGTCGCGCGACACCGGGTCGAGCGCCCGGTCGCGGGCCACACCGACCAGCTCGCGTACGGCGGCGGTCAGCGGGTCGTCGTGCGGGCTCATGCGGCCCCCCGGGAGGCCGTCCGCGTCGAGCGACCGAGCCGCTCGATCTCGGCCCGTTTGTCGGCCAGCTCCGCGGCGCGCTGCTCGCGCTCCTGCGGGGTGAGGGAGGCGGCCCGCTCGGCCGAGGTGAGGGCGCGCTGCGACGAGGCGTGCATGACGCCCGCCCGGGCCTGGAACTCGTCGCGCAGCTCGCGGCGGGTGCGGCGGAGGGAGTCCAGGCAGTCCTTCTCGATCACGAAGTTGGCCTCGTCCAGATAGCGCCTGCACGACATCTTCGCCTGCTGGCGCCGGTAGGTCAGCTGGCGCTGGCGCTCGTCGCGGATGAGCTTGCGACCGATGAACCCCACCCCGATCGCGACCACGGGTGCGGCGGCCAGCAGCAGCAGGCTCCCGGCGAAGAAGCTCGCCGCCGACCCCGCCAGCGTCACGGGGATGAGTGCGGCGCGGCCGGCGAACAGCATCCGGACCATCTTCTGGCTGTCCGGCGCGGCGAGCTGGGCCGGGTCGAACGACAGCCCGCGCAGCACGTCGACGGGCGCGGTCAGCCCCAGCTCCAGCGGTTCCTCCGACTCCAGCGCGAACGCCTCGGCCACGTCGGTGGCCAGCTGCGCGGCCCGCTCGTTGAGCAGTTCGTGGTTCTCGTTCGCCGCGCGCACGACCTGGCGCTGCAGCCACACCTCGATGTCCGGCCAGGTCTCCTTGGGGTCGCCCTGGTCGATGACGGCCTCGACGTCGCGCACGACCGTCCGCATCCGCCCGGCGAGGTCGTGCTTGACGTCGGCGATCAGCTGGTCGATGCCGTCGAAGAGGAACTGCTGCCAGCCGTTGCCCCGCTCGACGAGCTTGCGCGTGCGCTCGGACCGGCGCCGCAGCGCCCCGACGACCTCGGCGGACGCCTCCGGCTTCGCCAGCACCTGCTGCTCGGCCGCCACCTCCAGGCGCAGCTGCTCCTGGACGAACCCGAGGTCGCGGTGGGCGGCCGCGGCCGCCAGTTCCGTGGCGTTCTCCAGGACCGAGGTGCGCAGCCAGTCGAACAGCGCTGCGAAGCCCGACTCCTCGTTCAGCTTCGGTGAGCGCCATGCCCGCAGCCGAAGGAACGACGACACCGGGATCACGGGCAGGTCGATCCCCGCGGTCTTGAGGTGCTGGCGGTCCAGCTCGACGATCCGCCGCCACGAGGGATACAGGTCGGTCTTGGTCACCACGCACACCGCGGCCGGGCAGCGCTCCATCGCCTGGCGGAGGAAGTCGACCTCCGGCTTCGTGAGCTCCTGCGAGGCGTCGGTCACGAAGATCACGCCGGTGGTCGTGCGCAGCGCGCCGAGCGTGACGATCCCGTGCGCGGACTCCAGCCCGCCGACGCCGGGGGTGTCGACGAGGCTCAGGCCGGTCTTCAGCAGGCGGTGCGGGAGGCGGACCTCGACCGAACGCAGGCGCCGCCGCCAGCTCGCGTCGGCGGCCTCGGAGACGAGCTCGGCGAGCCGGTCGACGTCGACGGGCTCCTCGACGATCTGGCTGTCCGGGGAGCCGTCGGCCCCGGCGGCCGGCTCCAGCTGTGCCACGGCCGACGGCTCCGCGCCGTAGCGGACGATCGTGGGGACGGCGGTGACGATGTCGGCGTCCGTCGGGCAGACGTCGGTCTGCAGCATCGCGTTGACCAGCGTGCTCTTGCCGCGCTTGAACTCCCCGACGATCGCGACGCCGAGCACCTGCTGGTCGAGCCGCTTGCGTGCCTGGTCCAGGTGGCTGCCGAGGTCCGGGCGGTCGTGCTGCTCGGCGAGCTGCTTCCCCTCGTCGAGGGCGCGGACGACGCGGGCGAGGTCGGCCGGGGGCTTCGCGGGCTCGGGTCGGCCGGGTGCCGGGCGGCGGGTCGGCGTGGGTGCAGGGGCCGGCGACGACGGCTGCGGTCGCGCGGGGCGCTGCACGGGTGGTGCGACGGGTCGGGGAGGAGGTGGCGTGGGGCGCGCGACGGCCGGGGGCGGCGCGACCGGGCGCTGCGGCTGCGGTTCGTTCCGTTCGGCGGGCGGTGTGGGCGGTGTGGGCGGTGGGGGCGGTGCGGGCGCCGGGGCGGGTGCAGGCGCGGGCGCCGCCGGAGCCTCGGCAGGTGCGGCGTCGGTGAACCAGGCGGAGGGGGACGGCGCGGCGGCGGCGGGCGCGTCGCTGGACCAACCGAGGTACTCCCCGCACTCCGCGCAGAACTGTGCGCCAGGCGCGTTGTCCTGGCCGCAGCTCGTGCATGCGGTCATTCGGGAACCACCCTCATGGTTGCCATTCTTACGGATCTGCGCTCGTGGCGGCGGTGCCGACCTTTTCCTGACGGGTGAGGCCGGTAACCTGCGGCGCAGGGTCGGCAGGTCGCCGGCGCCGAAACAGGCCGAGGGGGCTCGATGGCCGCGGTCGTGTGCGAGAACTGCGGTACGAGCAATCCTGCGGGGCGACAGTTCTGCGAGAACTGCGACGGGTTCCTCGACTGGAGCGGCGTCCCGGAAGCCGGCCCGGTCGCCGCGGCACCCGCTCCCGTCGCACCGGTCGCCCCGCAGCAGCAGGCGCGACCGCAGCAGGCACCTCCGCCGCCGAGCGCCCCGGGCCCGGCCACGTTCACGCCGCCCTACCGCCCCGCGGCCCCGCCGCCGGGTCCGACGGCGGCTCCGCCACCGCACCTGGGGCCACCGCATCTGGGGCCACCGCATCTGGGGCCACCGCATCCCGGCGCCACCTTCGCCCCGGTCGCGATGCCCCCGATGAGCACGGCACCGCTGCAGCGGACGTGCTCAAACTGCGGCACCGCGAGCGACCCCCACCGCCGGTTCTGCCGCCGCTGCGGTACCTGGCTGGTCACGCCGACGCTGGTGGCGCCCGCCCCGCCGGACCGGCTCGGCAAGCGCCTGCGGCGTCGGTGGTGGGGCGGCACGAGCGGCGCCTACAGCGGCGATCTCACACGCGGCACGGTCGCCTTCCGCATCCTCTCGGTCGTGCTCGTGCTCGCACTGGTCACCGGCGTGCTGACGCTCGCGGGATGGCACCCGATCCGCCGGGTCACCGACCTCGTCGGGCACGTCACGGGCAGCGGTCGTGTGGAGCGGGTGACGGCCCAGGCGCTGCCCGCCGACGCGCTCCCCGGCTACCCCGCCGCGTGGGGCGTCGACGACGTGCGCGGTCGTGGGTTCGCCACCCGCTGGACGTCGGGCTCGTCGGGCGACCCGAGAACGGCGTGCGCCGGCGCGACGTCGGCCACCGCCAGCTCGCTGCTCCTCACCCTCCCGCAGCCCACGAATGTCCGCGAGATCGGTATCGAGGCGGGGCTGCCCGCCGGCGACCCGCAGCTCGCCGCGCGGTGGCGGCCGCAGACGCTGGAGCTGCGCTGGAACAACGGCAAGTGCCAGGTCGTGCAGCTCGCCAAGGACCCCGGGCTGCAGCGGTTCGCCGTCGAGCAGGGCACGGTGAGCCAGGTGACGGTGGTGGTCGTGGCCGGCTACCCGCCCGACGGCCAGGGCTCCGACCGCCTCGACATCGGGGAGATCACCTTCTGGCAGCGCTGACCCGCGCGCACTACGCCGGCGCGGTCGGGACCGCCTGGCAGCCGGGCGGGAAGCCCGGGCGGGGCGTCGCGCAGAACTGCTGGGCCTGCTGCAGAGTGGTGAAGCCCGGCACGACGATCGCGAGCCCGCTGACGAACCGCAGCTGCGGGAGCTGCGCCACGGGCACGAGCTGGGCCGTCGGGACCGTGGTCTGGATCTGCTTCAACACGGTGTCGGCCAGGGCCTGCTCCTGGTAGGGCGGCCCGACCACGGCCACGAACGGGCCCAGCGCGGCGGCCGCCGCCGGCGCCGTCGGGCTGCCGGTCGCCCCGCCCCCACCCGCGGCACCGCCCCCGGCGGCTCCACCGCCCGCCGCTCCACCGGCCGCCCCGCCCGCGCCCGGCACTCCCGTCGCGGCGCCGCCCGCACCACCCGCTCCGGCTCCAGCCAGGGCCGTCGGCGCCGCGGAGGTGGGCGGGGCCGTCGGCAGCACGCAGACCGGAGGGTCGCTCGGCGGCGACGACAGCGTCGCCCCGCGCTTCCCGACCACGGTGATGCAGTGCCGCCCCGCGGGCACGGGCACGGTCACGTTCTTGACCCCCGCCGGGCTCGGTGCTCCGACCGGCGCGCCGTCGACGAGCACCGTGTGCTCGTTCTGGTCGCTGTCGGTCCACGCGACGTTGAACCCGCCCGGAGCCTCGGTGGCCTGCACGTTCGTCGGGGGTGGCAACCGGCCGTCGCCCGACGTCGAACACTGCTTCTCGCTCGGGCCCG
Source organism: Pseudonocardia charpentierae (assembly GCF_031845345.1). Taxonomy (NCBI): domain Bacteria; kingdom Bacillati; phylum Actinomycetota; class Actinomycetes; order Pseudonocardiales; family Pseudonocardiaceae; genus Pseudonocardia; species Pseudonocardia charpentierae. The sequence continues at coordinate 542,541 of NZ_JAVREJ010000001.1, forward strand.
ACGCGAGCGGCCCGCGCACGGCGATCACCTGGTAGCACGCGCGCGTCAGCGGCTGGTCGACCTTCGCCCCGAACGCCGTCGCGCCGTCCTTCACGTCGTCGCTGCCCAGAACGGCGTTGGTCGCCTCGTCGACCCGTTGAACGCGGTAGAGCTCGGCGCGGTCGCTGGGCGCCCAGCGCAGCTGGATGAGCTCCGCCGAGACGCCCTCGGCGACCAGTTGGGTCGGCGGCTGGGGAGCCACGTCCGGTGTCCGGGCACCGATGACGGCGCTCGTCTTCATCCCCGCGAACACGAGCCCCGCGATCGCGGCCACCAGCAGCCCGGCGAGCACGACCACGCCCTTCGACAGGATCGGCAGGTGCTGGATCCCGCCGTCGAGCACGGGACGGCCGGGATCGGGCACGCCCGCGCGGGCGGTCGCCGAGCGCGGGGTGCCGGGCGGCGGCGCCGCGCCCATCGACTCGCCGACGACCTGGAACGTCCGGTGCACGGCCGCACCGCGCAGGAAGGGGTTGCGCGGGCGGACACGCAGCCGGGCCGTCGCGGAGCTGCCCACGGGCACCGAGACCTGCTCGGGCTCGAGCCGGAAGCCGAGCGACTCGTCCTTGTCGCTGACGGAGAGCCGCAGGTGGGTGGGGGAGTTGCCCCAGTTCTGGTAGGTGATCGTGTGCCGGCCGGTCCACCGCCCCCGGGAGGTGACGGGGGTGATCGACGCCTGCAGGTCGAGCACCCGGCCGATCTCGAGGTCGCCCTCCTCGACGACGGTCCGCTGCGCGTCCAGCGTCGAGACCGCGCGGACGCCGAAGGGCAGCGCCTCGTCGGGTGCCTGGGCGTTCGCCGGCGGCTTGAGCAGGACGACCGCCGACTCCTCCTTGCCCGGGTAGATGTTCAGCTCCGGCGGGTGCACCTGCCACCACGACGGGTCGAGCCCGACGACGTCCATGTGGAACGACTCGACGAGGTGACCGGGGTTCTTCACCTTCACCGAGAGCTGCGCCTGGCCACCGGGCTCGGCACGCAGCCGTGTCACGTCCATGGTCAGGACGGGCTCCTCCATGGCCGCACCCTATTGCGGACCCGCCGTCGGGCCCAGGCGCCGGGTTGCAGGCAAGCCACGTTCATGCAACGGGGTTGCAGGAAAGTGGCTCTCCTGCAACTCCCGGCGCCTGCAGAACTGCCCGATCGGGCGGTCCCCGCTGCCCTTCCGGCCGCCCGCCGCCACGTGACCGGGCGCCCGGACCGGTGCGATGCTGTGACCGATCCGGGCCCTGACGCGTCCGCCCCGCGCCGGATCAGGGGCGAGGACTGGGAGCGCGGCAGGTGATCCAGGAGATCGACCAGGCGCTGCGGGCGCTGATCCGGGCCGAGGCGTTCGCGGACCGCGACGTCGAGGTCGTCTTCGACGCCCCCACCAAGGAGTGGGCCGGGCGGCGCAACGCGCCCACCGTCGACGTCTACCTCTACGACATCCGCGAGGACATGCGCCGGCGCGCGAAGGGCGTGGAGAACGAGTACGACGGCAACGGCCGCATCGTCGGCCGTCACCTGCCGCCGCGGCACTTCAAGCTGTCGTACCTGGTCACCGCGTGGACCCAGCGCCCCGAGGACGAGCACCGGCTGCTGTCGGCGCTGCTCGCCTGCTTCCTGCGGCACGACTCGATCCCGACCGAGCTGCTCGCGTCGCCGCTGTCCGACCTCGGCCTGCCCGTGCCGCTCTCGGTCGGCCTGCCGCCGCCGGAGGACCGCGCCTTCGCCGACGTGTGGTCCGCTCTCGGCGGCGAGCTCAAGCCGTCGCTGGACGTCGTGGTCACCGCCCCGACCGACACGGGTCAGCGGCGCGAGACCGGGCCCCCGGTCGTGCTGCCCCCGAAGGTCACGATCGGCGATCGCGACGGCCGGCCGGTCGGCAGGACCGACCCCGGCGACGGGTCGTGAGCGGTCCCGGCGTCGGGCTCGGGCACCTGTTCGCGCGCGTCGCCCTGGTCGAGGCCCGGGTGCGGGCGATGGTCGAGCACCGCCGCCGTGACGACCCGACGCCGGACGACCCGTTCCGCGGGCTCTACCTCACCGACGACGACGTCGACCGGCTGCTCGCCGCCCGCGTCACCGGGCCACCGCGCGACGACGACGCGCTGCGCGACGTGGAGCGGGCCTGCGACGAGGCCGAGGCCGCCGGGTCCCCGTCCCGGCTCCGGGCGCTGCAGCGGGCGTGCGGGCTCTCCGACCTCGACGTCGAGATCCTGCTCGCCGCTCTCGTGCCGGACCTCGACGCGCGGTTCGAGCGGCTCTACGGCTACCTCAACGACGACGTCACCCGCCGCCGGGCCACCATCGGGCTGGCCCTGGAGATCGGGGCCGCCCGCCCGACCGCGGCCACCGCACGCGGACGGCTGACCGCGGGGTCGCCGCTGCTCACGCACCTGCTCGTCGCGGTCGAGGAACCGGAGCGGCCCTTCCTCTCGCGCGGGCTGCGGGTGCCGGACCGGGTGGCCGCGCACCTGCTCGGCACGGACGACCCGGACGCCGCCCTGACCGACGTCCTCGCCGACGTCGTCCCGACGCCGGGCCCACTCGCCGACGACCTGGGCCGGGTAATCCTTGCTGGGATCCGGCTGGTCTACCTGCGCGACCACGCCCGGCGCACCGGCACCGGGGCCGCCGCCGCGGCACTGCAGGCCGCGGGCTACGGCGTCCTGGCCCTCGACCTGCACCGGCTCGCCACGCGCCCGTCGCCGGAGGAGCTGGTCCGGGTGGCGGGGCGCGAGGCTCTGCTGCGCGGGTGCGGGATCGTCGCCGAACCGGTCGAGGCCCTGACCGCGTCGGCGGCCGACGCCCTGCGCCGGCTGGCGTCGCTCCCGGTGCCGGTGCTGCTGGCCGGCGACGTCAGCTGGGACCCGACGTGGAGCACGGAGGTCCCGCTGCAGGCCGAGTCGCCGCGGTTCGTCCCCGCGGACCGGGAGCGGTTCTGGACGTCCGCGCTCGACGGCTCCGTGTCCGTCCCCGTGCACCTGCATCTCGGTCCCGGGCAGATCGGCCGCGCCGTCCGCTGGGCGCAGCTCGCCGCCACCTTCGACGGCCGGCCCGTCGACCGCGGCCTCCTGCAGGCGGGTGCGCGGGCGCAGAACGCCGCCGGACTCGAACGCCTCTCCCGCCGGGTCGAGCCCGGCGTCGGCTGGAGCGACCTCGTGCTCGCCGACGCCGTCGCCGCGCAGCTGCGCGAGCTCGCCGCCCGCGCGCGGCACCGCGAGAAGGTCCTCACCGAGTGGCGGATGCGTCCGGGCGGCGGTCGCGGCCACGGCGTCGCCGCCCTGTTCGCCGGCGACTCCGGTACCGGCAAGACGATGTCCGCCGAGGTGATCGCGGGCGAGCTCGGGCTGGACCTCTACCGGGTCGATCTGGCCACGGTCGTCGACAAGTACGTCGGCGAGACCGAGAAGAACCTCGAGAAGATCTTCACCGAGGCCGCGGGCGTCAACGGCGTGCTGCTGTTCGACGAGGCAGACGCCGTGTTCGGCAAGCGCAGCGAGGTGCGCGACGCCCACGACCGGTACGCCAACATCGAGAGCGCCTACCTGCTCCAGCGCATGGAGACCTTCGACGGCCTGGCGATCCTCTCGACCAACCTGCGCGCCAACATCGACGAGGCGTTCACCCGCCGGCTCGACTGCATCGTCGACTTCCCCACCCCCACCGAGGAGCTGCGGCTGCAGCTGTGGCGGAACTGCCTCGCCCCGCCGCTGCCGCTCGGGGACGACCTGGACCTGGCGTTCTGCGCGGCGGCGTTCGAGCTGACCGGCGGCAACATCCGGTCCGCCGCGACCACCGCCGCCTACCTCGCCGCGGAGGCCGACCGCCCGGTCGGGATGGGGGAGCTGATCGCCGCCGTCGAGCAGGAGTACCGCAAACTCGGGCGGCTGGTGCTGGAGCGCGAGTTCGGCCGCTACCTGGCCATGCTGCGCTGAATGATCTGGGCCGATCGCCCCGGCGGCCGCGGTCCTACGATCGCCGGGCCGAAAGACTCTCTGACGAGGAGCGGGCGTGGGTTACCGGCTGGGCGTGGATCTCGGTACGACCTACACCGCTGCGGCGGTCAACGTCGACGGCCGGGTGGAGATGCTCGGGCTGGGCATCCGCGCGATGCAGGTGCCGTCGGTGGTCTTCGTCCACGACGACGGCGAGATCGTCGTCGGCGAGGCGGCCGAGCAGCAGGGGACCGCCGAGCCGTCGCGGGTGGTACGGGAGTTCAAGCGGCGCGTCGGCGACTCGGTGCCCCTGGTCGTCGGGGGATCGCCGTTCTCGGCGCAGGCGCTGTCGGCGCGGTTGCTGGCCTGGGTGGTCGGTGTCGTCACCGAGCGCCAGGGCGGTCCGCCCGAGCACGTGTGCGTCACCCACCCGGCGAACTGGGGCCCGTTCAAGCGTGACCTGCTCGGGCAGGCGATCGAGATGGCCGGACTGCGGGGCACGGCGACGAGCACCTGCACCGAACCGGAGGCCGCGGCCGTCGCCTACGCGTCGCGGGACCGCGTGGACGAGGGCGACCGCATCGCGGTGTACGACCTGGGCGGAGGCACCTTCGACGCGGCGGTGCTCGTCCGCGAGGGTGCGGGATTCCGGTTGCTCGGGCCGCCGGAGGGCGTCGAGCACCTCGGCGGGATCGACTTCGACGAGGCCGTGTTCCGCCACGTCCTGACGGCGCTGGGCGACGACGTCGCGGGGCTGGACGACACCGATCCGGCGACGGCGACCGCGCTGGCGCGCCTGCGGCGCGACTGCGTCGAGGCGAAGGAGGTGCTGTCGTTCAGCGTCGACACGGTGGTCGCGGTCGCGCTGCCCGGGGTCAACCGGTCGGTGCGGCTGACCCGCGGCGAGTTCGAGGACATGCTGCGGCCAGCGATCGACGAGACCGTGGCGGCCATGCAGCGGGTGCTCGGCTCGGCCGGGGTCGGCGCGGCGGACGTGTCGGCGATGGTGCTCGTGGGCGGGTCGTCGCGGATCCCGCTGGTCAGTGAGATGTTGTCGGCGGCCTTCCGCCGGCCCCTGGCGTTGGACAACCACCCGAAGCACGACGTCGCGATCGGCGCGGCGATCCGCGGGACGGTGGCCGCGGGTGGCCGGGCGGCGTCCCCCACTCCGGTGCCGACGGCCACCGGTACCCGAGAGAGGCCGACCGAGCCGCGGCCCCCCGAGCAGCAGACGCAACCGGTCGCCGCCGCCCGTCGGGCGACGGGAGCCGCCGCGACCCATCCGGCGGCCACCGCTCCGGCCTGGGCCACCGCCCCGTTCGGTCCCGCCGCCCCGGGAACCGCCGGCCCCGGAGGGGCCGCGCCCCTCCCGGGTGGGCCCGTTCCGCCGTCGGTCGGCCCCGGCAACGCGTTCTTCGGTCCCGGGAACGCCGGCCCGCCGCGCGGACCGGCGCCCGACTGGCGCCCGCCCACGACCGTCGGCCCCGCCCCGACCGATCCCGGCGCGCCACCGCGCCGGCCGGGCGGCGGTACGTCGGATGGCGGTGGTCGCCGCAGGGGCTTGCTGCTCGCCGGCGTCGGCGTGGTGGCGGTCCTGGCCGTCGGTGGCGGGGTGTTACTCGTGTCGCGCGGCGGCGAGCCCACGCCGACCCCCACACCCACGCCGGTCACGACCGCGGACCCGCAGCCGCCCACGACGTCGACGGCGCCCGCCGTGGTGCTGCCGCAGTCGGCCGAACCGCTCTCCGACGATCTGATCGTCTGGCCGCGGCAGGTCGACGGCAACTGGGACATCCTCACGATCGCCACCGACGGCACGCTCGGCCCGACGTTGACCGACAGCCCCGAGGAGGACAACTTCCCCGTCATCTCCCCGGACCGGCGGACCATCGCCTACCTGCACCGCACCTCGGACACCACCCGCGAGGTGCGCGTCATGGGTGCCGACGGCAGCGACGACCGCCCGCTGTTCACCACCCCGCCGCCGGGGTGCGCCGACCTGACCCGTCCCGCCTTCAGCGGCCCCGAGCAGCAGCTCGTGCTGCCGTGCCTCGACCCCGCCAGCGGCGTGACCACCCTGAACCTCGTCTCGCTGGACGGCACCGTGCTGCGCGTGATCGACAGTGGCGCGGTGGGCGATCCTGCGATGACCCCGGACGGGTTGTCCGTCGTGTACTGGCACGCGCCCGAGGTGGGCCAGGACGGCGGCGAGATCTACTGGGCGACGTTCGACGGGTCCAGCCCGCCCGGACCGGTCACCCCCGGCGACGACCACGACAACGACCCCGCCGTGTCCCCGACCGAGAACACCGTCGCGTTCACCCGGCCCGGCCAGGGGATCTGGACGGTCGGGCTCCAGGTCGGCAACCCCGTCACGCAGCTCACCACGCGCGACGGCGACATGGACCCGTCGTTCTCCCCGGACGGTGCACAGATCACCTTCAAGCGCCGCGACGAGGTCTGGATCATGAACGCGGACGGGAGCGACCCGCGGCGGATCTCGACGCCCGGCGAGGTCGGCACCGCCGCCGCATGGAGCCCGCGGTAACGCCACACCCGCCCGTACCGAAACCGCACCGAACTGATTTCGACGTATCGGGACCGCTGACCACCGCCTTACCATCGGAGATCGGCTCGGGGGGTGGAGCGTGGGTTACCGGCTGGGTGTCGATCTGGGCACCACCTATACGGCTGCGGCGGTCAACGTCGACGGCCGGGTGGAGATGCTCGGATTGGGCATCCGGGCCATGCAGGTGCCGTCGGTGGTGTTCGTGCGCCCCGACGGCGAGATCGTCGTCGGTGAGGCCGCCGAGCAGCAGGGCGCGGCGGAGCCGTCGCGGGTGGTGCGGGAGTTCAAGCGGCGGATCGGCGACTCGGTTCCGCTCGTGGTCGGCGGGGCGCCCTTCTCCGCGCAGGCGTTGACGGCCCGGTTGCTGGCCTGGGTGGTTGGTGTCGCCACCGAGCGGCAGGGCGGCCCGCCCGAGCACGTGTGCGTGACGCACCCAGCGAACTGGGGCCCGTTCAAGCGCGACCTCCTGGGCCAGGCGGTCGAGCTCGCCGGCCTGCGCAACGTCGAGACGTGCACCGAACCCGAGGCCGCGGCGATCACGTACGCGTCGCGCAACCGGGTGGCCGAGGGCGAGAAGGTCGCGGTCTACGACCTCGGCGGCGGCACGTTCGACGCCGCCGTCCTCCTGCGCGACGGCGCCGGGTTCCGGCTGGCGGGGCCACCTGAGGGCGTCGAGCAGCTGGGCGGGATCGACTTCGACGAGGCGGTGTTCCGCCACGTCCTGACCACGCTCGGGCCGGAGGTCCAGAACCTCGACGACACGGATCCGGCGACGACGGTCGGGCTCGCCCGGCTGCGGCGCGATTGTGTCGAGGCCAAGGAGGTGCTGTCGTTCAGCACCGACACGGTCGTACCCGTGGCCCTGCCGGGGATCAGCACGTCGGTGCGGTTGAGCCGCGCCGAGTTCGACGACATGCTGCGGCCGGCGATCGCCGAGACCGTGGCGGCGACGCGGCGGGTGCTCGACCCCGCCGGAGTCGAACCCGGCGACCTGTCGGCGATCGTGCTGGTCGGCGGGTCGTCGCGGATCCCCTTGGTGAGCGAGATGCTGTCGGCGGCCTTCGGGCGGCCGCTGGCCATGGACAACCACCCCAAGCACGACGTCGCGCTCGGTGCGGCCATCCGCGGCACACCCGCCGCCCAGCCTCCGGCCGCGGCGCCGGCGTCGGCCCCGACAAGAGCCGCGGCCGCTGCTGCGGCGACCCCGATGGGCGCCACGGCCGCAACGGCGACCGGGAACTGGCAGACCGCTCCGGTCCAGACCGGAGCCTCGGCGACCGCACCCGTGGGCGTCGGCGCAGCCGGTGAGACCCCGTACACGGCGGCCGCCGACATGCCGACGATGGCCGAGTTCACCCCGCCCCCCGCACCCGACTGGCGCCCGCCGGCCACGGTCGGCCCGATGAGCTCGCCGTCGGGCGGAGCCGGCCACACGAGCCGGCTCCCGGCCGCGGTGCGGGGGACGCGGGGCCGCGTGCTCATCGGCACCGGAGCGGCGGTGGTGCTCGCCCTGGCCGCCGGCGCCGGGATCCTGCTCGGTAACCGCGACGTCAGCCAGGAGACGTCGCTGACAGGCGTCCAGTCGTCGATCCCCGCGCCGCTGCCCGCACCGCCGCAGTTGGCCCCGGTGCCGGTGGTGCTGCCGACGCTCACTCCGGTGACGACGACCGAGGCGCCGCCCCCGCCGACGGAGGAGGCGAAGCCGGCGCCGAAGAAGGCGCGGACCGTTCCGACGACCCCGCGCCGCCCCACGCGTGCTGTGCAGAAGGCTCCGGCGCCCGTGGTTCCGCCGCCGCCGCCGCCGAAGACGGAGACCACGACCAGGACCAGGACGACCACCCACGAGACCGAGACGACCACCACCCACGAGACGAAGACCGAGACGACCACGCCAACCGACTCGCACCGCGGCGGGTAGTGCGGCGGGTAGTACTGCCCGATCGGGATCTCATCGCTGCCCTCCCGTGCGGCCGCGAGCCCTGGCGGGCCGGACACGTCGGTGCCAGGCTGTCCGGACGGGAGTGGCAGGAGGACCCATGCACAGCCACGAGCACGACGTCGACGCCGCGGTCTCGTTGCGGCCGAAAGGCGCACGGCTGACCGAGGCGGCGCCCCCACTGGCCGCACGGGCGGCCGCCGAAGGCCGCTGGGACGCGGTCGGCGTGAACGGTCTGGCGCACCTGCAGCGCGTCGCGGGCAACGCGGGAGTCACCGCTGCACTCGCGGACGAGGAGCGCTCGCCCGTCCACGACGTCGTGTCGTCCGGCGGGCGCCCGCTCGACACGGACGTGCGCGGCGACATGGAGGCGCGCCTCGGGCACGACTTCGGCGACGTCCGGGTGCACGACGACAGCCGCGCCCACGACTCGGCCGTCGCGGTCAACGCGAACGCCTACACGGTCGGCTCCAACATCGTCTTCCAGCGCGACCGCTTCGACCCGGGGTCCGCCGACGGCAAGCTCACGCTCGCGCACGAGCTGACCCACGTCGTCCAGCAGCGCAGCGGCCCCGTCGACGGCACGGCGGCGGGCGGCGGCATCAAGGTCAGCGACCCGGGCGACCGTTTCGAGCGCGAGGCTTCCGCGAACGCCGAGCGCGTGTTGTCCGCGCCCGCCCCGGCGCTGAGCCCGTCGGCCTCCGGTACCGCGGTGCAGCGCTGCTCCGACGACGGTGCCGAGCACGACGTCCAGCGCAGCGTCGACGGGGCGGCCCCGGTCGCTCAGCGCGAGGGCGAAGAGGACGAGGAGCCGGTGCAGGGCAGCTTCACCGACGCCGCCGTCCAGCGTGAGGGCGAAGAGGACGACGAGGAGGTGGCGGTCTAGCCGCCGTCACACAGCCCGTAGAGCCGTCACCCCTGCTGAGCAGGGTGTGGCGGCTTCAACCTGTGGGCAACTGCCCGCCGAGCTGACGCCCGCTGCCCGATCAGGCAGCCGACCGTGCCCCCGAAGGCGTCCGTGCGGTCGTTCAATCCGGGCCCACTCGGCGCGACGCTGCAGTCCGACATGCGCCGCCGAGGAGGACCACGATGCCGCAGTACCTGTCGCCGGGTGTGTACGTCGAAGAGGTCGACAGCGGGTCGAGGCCCATCGAGGGGGTCGGGACGGCCGTCGCCGCCTTCGTCGGGCTCGCCCCGCAAGGCCCCTTCAACACCCCGACCCTGATCAGCAACTGGACGCAGTTCTCCGCCACGTTCGGCGAGTTCGCGCCCGGCACCTACCTGGCCCACGCCGTGTTCGGCTACTTCATGAACGGCGGCGGCAACTGCTACGTCGTCCGGATCGGGGACGACGGCAACAGCAGCGCGTCGTCGAACGGCCGGGCCGCGATCGAGGCCGCCCCGCAGGCGGCCCTGGGCAACCGGCTGCGCGCCGTGGCCGTCGACGGCGCCCTGCGCCCCGGCGAGCTCGAGGTCGAGGTCGCCCCCGCCGGCGGCGACGCCCCGACCGACGACATGTTCAAGCTGGTCGTCAAGCGCGGCGGCCAGGTCGTCGAGGAGTTCGACCGGGTCACGACCAACCGCGGCAAGCAGAACGTCGCGACGGTCGTCAACGCCGAGTCGAAGACCATCAAGATCGAGGACGTCGGCTCCGGCGCGATCGAGAAGCCGGAGACGGGCACGGTAGCTCTCGTGCCGCCCGCCCCGCCGGCCGCGGCGCCGTCGCCGTCGCTGACCGCCGATGACTACGTCGGCAACGTCGCCGAGCGCACCGGCTTCGGCGGGCTCGAGGCCGTCGACGAGGTCACGATGGTGGCCGTCCCCGACCTCATGAGCGCCTACCAGCAGGGTGCGATCGACCTCGAGACGGTCCAGGCCGTCCAGCTCGGGATGATCGCCCACTGCGAGCTGATGGGCGACCGCGTCGCGATCCTCGACCCGCCGCCCGGCCTGAACGCCCAGCAGATCAAGGAGTGGCGGGTCGACAAGGCGCGCTACGACTCCAAGTACGCCACGCTCTACTGGCCGTGGATCAAGGTCTTCGACCCCGCTACCCGCGCGACGCAGTACGTGCCGCCGAGCGGGCACGTCGCCGGCATCTGGGGCCGCAACGACGACACCCGCGGCGTGCACAAGGCGCCGGCCAACGAGGTGATCCGCGGCGCCGTCGAGCTCGAGACCCAGATCACGAAGAACGAGCACGGCCTGCTCAACCCCACCGGCATCAACTGCATCCGGGCGTTCCCCGGCGGCGGGATCCGGGTCTACGGCGCCCGGACCCTGTCCAGCGACCCGGCGTGGCGTTACCTCAACGTGCGGCGGCTCTTCAACTTCCTCGAGGAGTCGATTCTCAACGGCACCCAGTGGGTGGTCTTCGAGCCGAACGACGACGCGCTGTGGGCACGGATCCGGCGGACGGTCAACGACTTCCTCGTCAACCAGTGGCGGGCGGGCGCGCTGTTCGGGCTGACGCCGGACGAGGCGTTCTTCGTCAAGTGCGACCGGGAGACGAACCCGAGCCAGGGCATCGACGCCGGCGAGGTCGTCTGCATGATCGGCGTCGCGCCCGTGAAGCCTGCCGAGTTCGTCGTCTTCCGCCTGAGCCAGTTCTCCGGCGGAACCAGCCTGGTCGCTGAGTGATCGTTGCTTCGTGACCCCCACTGACCCCCGGAGGTAATCCGTCATGGCTCTTCCCGATCTCAACAGCGCCGTCGGCCACTCCTTCGGCCTCGAGTTCGACGGCATCACCATCAAGTCCATCACCGAGGTGTCCGGGCTGAAGATGGAGCAGGACGTCGTCGAGCTCAAGCAGAACGGCCCCGACGGCAAGTACGACATCAAGAAGCTGCCCGGGCGGCCGAAGGCGGGCGAGTGCACGCTCACCCGCGGCCTCACCGGTGACCAGAGCTTCGAGAAGTGGGTGAAGGACTCGCAGTTCGGCAAGATGCCCGACGCCCGCAAGGGCGGGGCCATCATCGTCTTCGACTACGAGGGCAACGCGCTCAAGCGCTACAAGCTGACGAACGCGTGGCCGAAGAGCCTGGAGATCGGCTCGCTGAAGGCGGGCGACACCAGCGTCCTCACCGAGAAGCTCGTGGTGACCTACGAGCGCCTCGAGGTGGAGTGATGCGCCGTGGCCACGGCGCCGGGGTCGGCCTCGACGAGCGTCCTGAGGCCGACGCCGTACCGGTCGCGCCGCGACCGGATCCCCTACGCACCGAGTTCCCGTTCGAGCTGCCCCGCGGGTACGTCGACGGGTCCGGGAACGTGCACCGGTCGGGGGTCATGCGGCTGGCGACCGGCCGCGACGAGCTCGTGCCGCTGCGCGACGACCGGGTGCGGGAGAACCCCGCGTACCTGTCGGTCGTCCTGCTGGCCCGCGTGGTCACGCGGCTCGGCACGATCGACGACATCCACGCCGGGATCATCGAGAACATGTTCGCCACGGACGTGGCGTTCCTGCAGGACCTCTACCGGCGGGTGAACCAGGAAGGTCACACCCGCGCCGGGGTCACCTGCCCGTCGTGCCAGCACTCGTTCGCCGTGGACGTCGCCGGGGGCCGCCTGGGGGAATCGTGACGTACGCGCCCGACCAGCTGCACGACGAGGTCGCGTACATCGCCTACCACTTCCACTGGGCGCTGGACCCGCTGCTCGACCTCGAGCACGCGGACCGGCGCCGCTTCGTGGACCAGATCAACAGGATGAACGCCCGGGCACAGCGGGGGAGGTGACGGGGATGGGTTTGTGGTCCTGGCTGCGTGAGCCCTGGCCCCGACCGGAGGCGCCGCAGGTCTCCACGCCGACGGCACCCGCCGACCGCGGACCCGTGGCCACCCCGGATCCCGGATGGCGCGCGCTGCCGCCGGTCCAGCGGACGCTCGCCGACGGTGTGCAGTCCGTCGCCCGGCTCGGCGACTTCGCCGGCAGCCTCTCCACCTGGCAGACCCCGCGGATGCTCACCGAGCTGGAGCACGGGCGGGGCCCGTCGGCGCCCTCGGGATCGGCCGTCGGGATCGTCGACGCGGTGTCGGGACGACCGGGCCTCACGCAGCTTCCCGCGGCCGGGGTTCCGCTGACCGCGCTGCCGGGATCCGGAACGTCCGCAGCGGTGCAGCGCGAGGTCCGGTTCGATCCGCCTCGCGGAGCGGCGCTGCAGCGGGCCGTGTCGGAGGCCGCCCGGTCGTCGGCCGGTGTGCTGCCCTCCGAGGCACCGCCGACCGTCGTGCAGCGATCGGACGTGCCGGCGGCGTCGGCTCCTGCTGCGGTGACCATGCCCGTGAACGCCGTCGGGTCGGTGGCCGAGGGAGCGCCGCCGGTCGCGGCACCGGCGACCTCCTCCCCGGCTGCGTCCGTCGAGCCGAGCGAGCCCGCGGTCCAGCGCTCCGCCGTTGATCCCGGCGCGGCGACCGGTGTCGCCGATCAGCCGAGCCCGACCCTGGGTTCGACGCCGCTGCAGAGCACACTCGCCGGCTCGCCGGCCGTGCTCCAGCGGTCGGCCGGAACCACCGAACGGACGTTGCCGCAGCTCCCGGTCGTGCCGGACCGGCCGGCGGTCCACTCGTTCGTCACCGCCCCTGCGCCTCCTACGGCGCGGCCCGACCTGCCGATCGTGGCAGCCAGGCCGGAAGTCGACACGGGGGGCGGGGTCGTGCAGCGGGCGTTCGCGCCGGCTCCGGCGGCCGTTCCTGCCGCTCCCGCCGTTCCTGCCGTGAGCACCTCGACGACCGCGAGCGCGGTTGCCGACAGTTCGGGCGCGGTCGAGTCCTCGACGTTCGACCCCGCGAGCCCGCCGGAGGCCCCTGAGCGCGCGCCGCTCCTGGCCGACGACCCCGTGCGGGAGGTTCCTGGCGAGGTCACGTCGGTGGCCGACGTGCCGCCGACGGTCAGCCGGCTCGCCGTCGAATCTGGGCCTGTCGTGCAGCCCTTGTCCGTTCCACCCCGTCGTCTCGGTCTGGGCGCCCCGCTCACCCGGCCACCGGAGCGGGTTCCGGACCCACCCGACGTGTCGAGTGCCGGTCCCGTCGTCCAGATGCTGCCGGTCGGCGGTCCCGCACCGGAGGCACGACCGGCCGAGATCCCGGCGGCCGGCCCCGAGTCGGCGAGCAGCGATGCGGTCCAGGTCGCGCCGGCGGCGGACCTGCCGACCGTCGAGCCGGCGCGGTCAGCTCTGCCCGCAGACCCGCCCGAGGTCGGTCCCGAGTCGAGCAGCGGATTCGCCGCCGAAACTCCTGCAGATCCCGAGTCCGCGTTCTCGTGGCCGGCGGCACCGGACCACGGCACGCCGCTGCTCGGCGACCGCCCGATCGCGACCGCCATGCCCACTGCGGCGACTCCGGCCGTGCAGCGGTCGGCCGCGGACGAGGTGGTGCCGGTCCGCTGGGGAGACCCGGCGGAGGCCGGCGACGCCGGTCCGGGCCCCAGGGGTCCGTCCGGATCCTCGCCGCACGCCGGCCGGACCGGCACGGGACTGCAGCAGGGCCACCCTGCGGCGGTCCAGCGGTCCGTCGGCGCTCCGGCCGCGACTCCCGCGGCAAGCACGGCGGGGATCACCGCGGGCGCTGTCGTGCAGCGCGCCGTCGGGTCCGGCGCAGGCGGCGACGCCGGCAGCGTGGCGGTGCAGGCGGGCCTCGCGCAACGCGCTGCCGACGGGTCGGTGGTGTTCCACCCGCCGTCCGACGGCCCGGCCGCATCGTTGCAACGGTTCGGGCTGCCGTCGATGCCGAAGATGCCAAGCGTGCCGTCGCTCCCGTCGCTCCCGTCGCTCCCGTCGATGCCGTCGATGCCGTCGATGCCGTCGATGCCGTCGATGCCGTCGATGCCGTCGATGCCGTCGATGCCGTCCCTGCCGAACCTGCCGTCGGGCATGCCGAACATGCCGGGCATGCCGTCGGGCCTCCCGAGTCTGCCGAACCTGCCGTCGGGCCTGCCCGCACTGCCGAACGTGCCCGGCATGCCGTCGGGCCTGCCGTCGATGCCGAACCTGCCGTCCGGTCTGCCGTCGTTGCCCGGCATCCCCTCGGGCCTGCCGTCGCTTCCGGGACTGCCCTCGATGCCGGGCATCCCCGACCTGCCGAGCATGCCCGGCGCCGTCGACGAGATCCGCGACCGCGCCGGGTCCGCCGTCTCCTCCGCATCCGACGCCGTCTCCGGTGCCGTCGGCCAGGCCGCCGACACCGCGACGGGAGCCCTCGGCCAGGCCGCCGACACCGCCTCCGGCGCGGTCGGCCAGGCCGTCGACGCCGCCAAGGGCGCGGTCGGGCAGGCCACCGGCGCGGCGGGCGCGCTCGCCGCCGCCTCCACCGACGAGCTCGTCCGCCGTCTGTTCGACCCGCTCGCCGCCCGTCTCAAGGCCGAGCTGCGGCTCGACCGCGAGCGTGCCGGCTTCGTCACCGACCTGCGCCGATAGGGAGAAACCATGGCTGACGACGACCCCGCGGTGAGCGTCTGTTTCTCCGTGACCATCGGTGACAAGGAGCTCGGCACCTTCATCAGCTGCGAGGGCCTCGGCGTCGAGGTCGTGCTCGAGCAGCGCGAGGAGGGCGGGTTCAACAGCCAGGTGTGGCAGCTGCCGACCCGCCTGAAGTACACGAACATCAAGCTCAGCCGCCCGCTCGGTCCCGACACGAAGAAGATCACCGAGTGGTTCGCAAGCATGACCACGGGGGTCAAGCGCCGCACCGCCACGATCATCGCGAGGAACGCCCGGAACGAGCCGGTGGCGACCTGGAACCTGTCGGGCGTCGTCCCCGTGCGGTGGACCGGGCCCAGCCTCAACGTGGAGTCGCCGAAGGTCGCCACCGAGACCATCGAGATCGCCCACCACGGCTTCCTGCCGGCGTAGGGGTCTGCTGATGGCACCGAAAGCGATCGCCCTGCACGGACCGGCCGCGGCCGGCGGAGGCGGCTCCGCGCCCCCGAACCTCACCCGCGCGGCACTGGAGCTCTACGAGGCGACGCCCGTCGGAGGCGGCAGCAAGCCGGGCGCGCCGGTCGACCGGATCCCGTTCCAGTTCAACCCGAAGGAACTGTCGATCTCGAAGTCGGCCAAGTGGGAGCGCAAGAATGCGCGCGGCTCGAAGTCGGCGGGGCCGCCGGAGTTCACCGGCGCCGATCCCTGCAAGCTGACCATGGAACTCTTCTTCGACGCGACTGACACGATGGACGCCAGCGTCGTCGCGCGCGTCGAGCAGCTGTTCGCCTGCTGCGTGCCGACCGACGACAGCCTGGGCAAGAAGAAGGCCTCCCCACCGCTCGTCGTGCTGCAGTGGGGCAAGGTCAAGAGCTTCGCCGCGTTCGTCACGTCGGTGCAGGCGAAGTACACGCTCTTCACGTCCGAGGGCACGCCGATCCGGGCCACCTGCAACCTCTCGCTGGAGGAGATGCCGGGCGACCCGCTCAAGCAGAACCCGACCTCCGGCGGCCTCGCGCTGACCTCGGTGCGCACCGTCGTCGCGGGCGACTCGCTCGCCTCCATCGCGTACCGGGAGTACGGCGACCCGACGATGTGGCGCCCGCTCGCCCTGTTCAACGGCATCGACGACCCGCTGCGGCTGCGCGCCGGCGCGACCGTGCTGCTGCCCACTATTGACGATCTCTTGGCAGACCACCTCCCGGCCGGGGTGTGACGTGGCGCAGGCCCAGATCAGCAACGCCTTCACGATCACCGTCGACGGCACGCCGCTGCCCGCCGACCTGGAGCCCCTGCTGGTCTCCGCGGACGTCGACGACAGCCTGAACCTGCCGGACCTGGTGATCCTCCGCTTCCGCGATGCCGAGCGCACCGTGCTCGCCAAGGCCAACATCAAGATCGGCGCGAAGCTCGTGGTCGCGGCCACCAGCAAGGCGTCGACGACGCCGGAGCCATTGATCACCGCCGAGGTCACGGCGCTGGAGGCGGAGTTCGACGCGACCGGCACCTTCACCGTCGTCCGCGGGTACGACCCCGCGCACCGGCTCTTCCGCGGCCGCCGGACCGAGACCTACACGCAGGTCACCGCATCCGACGTCGCCAAGAAGGTCGCGCAGCGGGCCGGGCTCACGCTCGGCACGGTCGACTCGACGTCGACGGTCTTCGACCACGTCAGCCAGGGCGGCGTGTCGGACTGGGAGTTCATCGACGGGCTGGCCCGCGAGATCGGGCACGAGGTGGCGGTGAAGGACGGGAAGTTCGAGTTCCGCGCACCCAAGCCCGCGCAGGACGCACCCGCGCCCGGCGGCGAGCCGTCGGATCCGCTGCTGCTGCGCCAGGGCAGCGACCTGGTGCGCTTCCGTTCGGTCGTCACCTCCGCGGAGCAGGTCAAGGAGGTGCAGGTCCGGGGCTGGGACGTCGCCCGCAAGCAGGCGCTGATCGGCACCGCACCGGCGAAGACCCGCTCGGCCCAGCTCTCCGGCCCGGGCGTCGCCCCGCCGGATCTGGCCAAGACCTTCGGCGACCCGGTGTACGTCGCCACGGATGTGCCCTACCGCGGCCAGTCGGAGGTCGACGCCGCGGCGAAGGCCCTCTCGGAGCAGATCGCGGGCGCGTCGGCCGAGTTCGAGGGCACCGCCCGGGGCAACCCGAAGATCCGCGCCGGGACCGCGATCGCGATCGACAACCTCGGAGCGCCGTTCGACGGCAAGTACGTGGTGACCTCGTCGCGGCACACCTACGACCAGTCCACCGGCTACGCCACGCACTTCGCGGTCACGGGCCGCCAGGAGCGGTCGCTGTTCGGGCTCGCGTCCGGCTCGGGCTCCCGGCGGGCGATGACCGGTGTGTCGATCGCGCAGGTCAGCGACGCACGCGACCCCCAACACCAGGGCCGGGTGAAGCTGACGTTCCCCTGGCTGTCCGACGACTACGTCAGCGACTGGGCGCGCACCGTGCACACCGGCGCGGGCAAGGACCGGGGCTTCTTCGTGCTGCCCGAGGTCGGCGACGAGGTGCTGGTGGCCTTCGAGCAGGGCGACGTCCGCAGGCCCTACGTCGTGGGCGGGCTGTTTAACGGCGTCGACACCCCCAAGCCCGGCCCGATCGACGACGTCGACGGCGGTTCCGGCGCCATCAACCGGCGATCGCTGGTGTCGCGCTTGGGCCACCGGATCGACCTGCTCGACCAGGACGGCCGCAAGGAGGGCATCGCGCTCGCGACCGCCGACGGCAAGCACACGTTCACCCTCGACGCCACGGGCAGCAGCGTCACCCTGCACAGCGACGGCAGCGTGACGATCGAGGCGAAGAACGGCGTCACGGTCGACGCGGGCACCAGCAGCCTGAAGCTCACGGGCGGCGACGTCTCGATCACGGCCACCACCGGGCTCACGCTGGACGGCGGGCCCTCGGTGAAGGTGAACGCGAGCGGCCAGGTGGCCGTGAGCGGCGCCATGATCCGACTGAACTGAGGGAGAAGACGATGCCACCGGCAGCGCGTGTGGGTGACCCGACCGGGCACCCGGGCGTCATCGGGCCCCCCGGCGTCCCGACCGTGCTCATCGGCGGCATGCCGGCGGCCACCGTCGGCACGCCGCACATCTGCTCGTTCCCGCCGCCCGCGGTGCACCCGCCGTCGGCGATCGTCCCGCCGGGCTCGACGTCCGTGCTGATCGGCGGCCTGCCCGCGGCGCGGGTGGGCGACATGGCCGCGTGCAGCGCACCGATCATCGTAGGTGCCCCGACCGTGCTGATCGGAGGCTGACATGGGGATGGAGTTCGTCGGCGCGGGGATCGCCTTCCCGATGCGGACCGACGCGATCGGCGGTGTGGCGCTCGTCGCCCGTGAGCGGGAGATCCAGGAGGCGATCCGGCTGATCCTCGGCACGAGCCCGGGCGAGCGGCCGATGCGCCCGGAGTTCGGGTGCCGGATCTCCGAGCACGTGTTCTCCCCGGCCAACGCCACGACGGCCGGGCAGCTGTCCTACGACGTGCGGGTGGCGCTCGACCGGTGGGAGCCGCGGATCGACGTCGACGACGTCTCGGTGTCCTTCGACGCCGCCGACTCGGGCGTGCTCTACATCGACATCACCTACCGCATCCGCGGCACCAACGACCCGCGCAACCTGGTCTTCCCCTTCTATGTCATCCCGCAGCACGATCCTGTGCAGTTCCAGGTCGACGCGCTGCCGGACGGGAGCTGACGTGGTCCTGCCCGCCCCTCACCTCGACGACCGCGACTTCCAGTCGCTCGTCGACGACGCCAAGCGCCTGGTGCAGCAGCGCTCGCCCGACTGGACCGACCACAACGTCAGCGACCCGGGCGTCACGCTGATCGAGGCGTTCGCGCAGATGGTGGACCAGCTGATCTACCGGCTGAACCGGGTCCCGGACCGCCACTACGTCAAGTTCCTCGAGCTGATCGGCCTGCAGCTCTACCCGTCGACCGCCGCGCGCGGCACCGCGACGTTCTGGCTCGCCGCCGCGCAGCCCGCCACCGTGCTCGTCCGTGCCGAGACCGAGGTGGCCACGCCGCGCACCGAGGTCGACGAGCCCGTGGTGTTCAGCACGGTCGCGGACCTGCCGATCGTGCCGTGCTCGTTCAGCAACTTCGCCGCGGTCACCAGCGACGGGGCGATCACCGACCACACCCGGCTCCTGGCCGAGGGCGCCGACGCCCCGGCGTTCTCGACGGTGCCGGTGCCCGGAGAGACGATGCTGATCGGGCTGTCCGCGGCCGTCCCGTCGTGTGCGGTGCTGCTGCGGATCAACTGCCCCGTCGGCGGCATCGGCATCGACCCGCGCAACCCGCCGCTGGCGTGGGAGGCGTGGAACGGCTCCGGCTGGAGCGCCTGCGAGGTCGACCGCGACGAGACAGGCGGGCTGAACAAGGCCGGCGACGTCGTCCTGCACGTGCCGGGGACCCACGAGCAGTCGGTGAACGCCCGGCAGCGCGCGGGCTGGCTGCGGTGCCGCGTGCTGCCGCCGGACGGCGTGACCCCCGCGTACACGCGCAGCCCGCGGATCTCGGGCGTCCAGGCGATGACGATCGGCGGCACGGCCGGGATCGCCCATGCGGAGACCGTTCGCGACGAGTCGCTGGGCACCTCGGACGGCGCGCCCGGCCAGCGGTTCACGCTGCAGCGCCACCCCGTGGTGCCGTGGACCGAGACGAGCGTCCTGCAGGTCACCGATCCCGGGGCCCCGTCGCCGACGTCGTGGGTGGCGGTGCGTGACTTCGCCCACTCGGGCCCCGACGACCGGCACTACCGGCTCGACCCGGTCGCAGGCGAGGTCCAGTTCGGCCCCGAGGTGCGCCACGCCGACGGGGAGCTGCGGCAGTACGGCGCCGTGCCGCCGCTCGGATCGCGGCTGGTGATGACGGCGTACCGGGTCGGTGGGGGGCGCCGCGGCAACGTGGCGCGCGGGGTGGTCCGGGTGCTCAAGTCGAGCGTCCCGTACGTCACCCAGGTCGAGAACCGGCACCCGGCGTCGGGCGGGGTGGACGGCGAGACGATGGACAACGCCAAGCTGCGTGGGCCGCTGGAGCTGCGGGCCAGTGGCCGGGCGGTGACGGCCGACGACTTCGAGGTGCTGGCCCGCGACGTGGCCCCGGACGCCGCCCGGGTGGCCTGCCTGCCGGCCACGACGACCGGGGCGGCGCCGGCGGGGACGGCGGGGCTGCCCGGCGCGGTGCGGCTGCTCGTCGTGCCCCGGGTCGTGACCGACGACCTGGGCCGGATCGCGTTCGACGACCTGCGCACCCCGCCGCGGGAGCTGCTGCGGCGGATCAGCGACCACCTGGACCGGCGACGTCTCGTCGGCACCCGCCTGGTCGTCGAACCGCCGGTGTACCAGGGCGTGACGGTCGTGGCGCGGGTGACGGCAGGCCCGGACGTCCGGGCGGACGCCGTCCAGGACGCGGCGCTGCGGGCGCTGTACGCGTACCTGTCCCCGCAGGACGGCGGGCCGGACGGCAAGGGCTGGCCGTTCGGGCGCGCCGTGCGGGCGTTCGACGTCTCGGCGGTGCTCGCGCGCGTCCCGGGCCTGGCCGAGGTCGACGACCTGCTGCTGTTCCCGGCCGACCCGGCGTCGGGCAACCGCGGCGCCCCGGTGGCGCGGGTCGACGTCGCACCCGGCGCGCTCGTGTACTCCTACCAGCATCAGGTGCGGGTCCAGGGATGACCGTGCCCGCCGTCCGGCCCACCCCGCACCCGCTCGGCGCGACCCTGCCCGCGCTCTACCTCGACGACGTGTTCGCGCAGAACCTGTGTGCGAGCCTCGACGAGGTGCTGGCGCCGGTGATCGGCGTACTCGACTGCTTCCCGGCCTATCTGGACCCACGCACCGCGCCGCCGGACATGCTCGACTGGCTCGCGAGCTGGACGGGGCTGCTCGCCGCGCGGAAGCTTCCGGTGGCGCGGCGGCGCCGGCTCGTCGCGCGGGCGGCGGCCCTGCACGCGTGGCGGGGCACCCCGGACGCCGTGCGCGAGCTCGTAGAACTCGCCTGCAACCGGCCCGTCGAGCTGCAGGAGTCGGGCGGGACGGGCTGGTCGGTCAACCCCGGCACGCCGCTGCCCGGCTCGGACCAGCCCGGCCTGGTGGTGCGGGTGCGGACGAACGGCGTCCTCGACCGCCGCGACGCCGGCGACGAGCCGGACGACGCCGACGGCCCCGTCGACGCCGACCTGCTCCAGCGCATGCTGGACCTCTTCGTCCCCGCCCACCTCCCGGCCCGCGTCGAGCTCGTCTGATCTGACCCACCCCGAGCTGCCGGCCCGCCGGTGTACGCGCGAGTCGGCACGTTCGACAGCCCGAATGTGTGGTTGCGACGGCGCCGCAACCCGCCATTCGCCTGACCGACGTGCCGACTCGCGCTGACGAACTCGCGGACTGGGGCTGACGAAGTCGCGGACTCGCGCTGACGAACGTGCCGACTCGCGGGGTGGGGGAGCAGCTCAGCTGGGGACGGTGCGGGACTCGCGGGACTCGCGGTACTCGCGGTCCGCGGGTTCCAGGGGTTCCACGCCGAGTTCGGCCAGCATCTGCGCGTGCTCCAGGGCCGCGGCCTGCGCCGCCGCGGGGTTGCCCGCGCGCGTGTGCAGGTCGATCAGGAGGCGCCAGGCGTCGTCGGAGTAGGCGTCGAGCCGCAGGCCGGCCCGGACGGCGTCGACGGCCTCGGGGAACTCGCCGTCGTCGCCGAGCCGCTTGCCCAGCGCGCCCCAGGCACCCGCGGCAGCGAACCGCAGCCGGTCGCGCTCGGCGACCACCCACTCGGCCGTGCCCTCCTCGGGCAGCAGGTCGCCGCCGTAGTGCCCGACCGCCGCCGCCAGCGCCACCCGCTCACCGACGTGGTCGCCGTCGTGCCGCCGCGCGCGGGCGTCGGTCAGGCGCGTGTCGAAGTCGCGGACGTCGCTGCGGCTGCCGGGCGGCAACTGCAGGCAGTAGCTCTCCCCGTTGCGCGCCAGCAGGGTGGGCCGGCCGCGGGTCCGCCCGCCGAGCACGTTGCGCAGGCTGGAGACCGCCACCTGCAGGCTGCGCAGCGCCGACTCCTCGTCGACGTCCGGCCACAGGCTCGCCACGAGCACGTCGCGGTGCACGGCGTTCCCTGCCCGCAGGGCGAGCAGCCGCAGGGTCGACCGGGCGCGCGGCCGCACCGTCGACAGGTCCACCACCTCGCCGTCGATCGCGATCTCGGTGCGGCCGAGCAGGTGCAGCGTGACCGGGGCGACCCGGTCCGGCGGCACGGCGGCGACCCGGGGTCGCGGGACGGCGTGCGTCACCGTCCCCGCCGCCCAGGCCTCCACCACTCCCGGGACATCCCGCAGCCCCATCGCCCGGGCCCGCGCGACGGCGGTGCCGTAGCCGACCGGGGTCGCGGGCGACAGCGCCGCAGCCAGGCACGCCGCCCACTGCGCAGGCACCGGTGCGCCCAGCTCGGTGAACCGGGTCGCGGCGTCGCGCAACGGCCCCGCGGCGCGGCCGCCCAGCCCACCGACGAACGACACGACGGCGGTGCCCCACGGGTCGCACGGTTCGACGGCCGGGCCCGACCCGGGAGCGTCGATCGCCAGCAGCGCGCGCCCGATGCGGGAGAGCCACGGCCAGCCCCCCACCTCGGCGTCCAGCATGAGCGCCTCGAGGTCGGCGCCCGGGTCGTCGACGCCGACGGCGCCTCCGGACAGCAGGCGCACGACCCGGATCACGCAGGCTGCGGGGGCGACCACGCCGACGTCGGCATCGGGATGGTCGGCGGCCTCGCGGAGCAGCACCACGGCCGCGCCCAGGTCGCCGGCGAGCAGCGCCACGATCCCGGCGGCCAGCCGCCCTTCGGCACCGGGCAGGTCGAGCGCCGTCGACAGGAGCGCGCGCGGGCTGCGCTGGGTCGCCGCTCGGATCGTCGCCGCCCAGGTGCGTGCCACCGGGTCCGCGTCGGGCAGCCACAGCGCCGCGGTGCGTGCCTCCTCCAGGCAACGGGTGGCGAGCTGGCTGTCCTCGGCGGCGGCATGGGCGAGCCGGAACGCCGCCACGGCCTCGGTGAGCGCACCCTGTGCCGCGAGCCGCCGCGCCCGGGCGAGGAGCAGCCACGGGTCGGTGGCCACGAGGCCGTGCGGCAGCATGCCCTCCAACGACCCCAGCGGTCCGGCGACGACCTCCGCACCGCGGCGCTGCAGCAGTTGCTCGACCGCCGCCCAGTCCTCGGCGCGCACGTAGGCGCGGAACGCCGCCGGCACCTCGCCCGCGTCGAGCAGCAGCTCCGCGGCCCGGCCGTACCAGTCGCGCGTGGCGGACGGCCCGAGGTGTTCGGTCAGCTCCAGCTCGAGGTGGTCGAGCAGCACCTGGTGATAGCGGAACTGGTGGCCGTCGTCCGGTGTGGTCGTGAACAGCCGGCGCTGCTCCAACTCCTCGAGCACGGCCTGGCTGCCGACGGCGTCGAGCAGCCCGTCGCACAACGTGCCGGTCAGCACCCCGAGCGCGCTCGTGCGGCGCAGGAACTCGCGCAGCTCGGCGGGCAGGTCGCCGAGCACCTCGCGCACGAGGTAGGAGCGCACCAGCCGCGACCCGCGGGACAGGTCGGCCAGCGCGCGCCGCCGCTGCGCCGGTGGGCGGCCCTCGGTCAGCAGGTGGAACATCGCGAGCCCGGCCGCCCACCCGGCGGTGCGCTGCGACAGCGTCGCGGCGTCCTCCGGCGGCAGCGGCTGGTGGTAGACCTCGCGGAACAGCCGCTCGACCTCCCACGAGCGGAACCGCAGGTCGTCGGCGTCGACGACGTGCACCGCGCCGTAGACCCGCAACGCCGGCACGTCCAGCCCGACGACCCGGCGCGCGCCGAGCACCACGCGCAGCGTCGGGGGCGCGAGCGCGATCATCCGCACCAGCCCCTGCTCCGCCACCGAGCCCGCGACGGCGTGGAAGTCGTCGAACACGAGCAGCATGTCGCGCCCGGCGGCGTCGAGCGCGGCCGCCACGTCCTCGAACGACCGGCACTCCGCACCGGCCAGGCCGACCCGGCCGAGGGCGCGCCCGATCCGCCCGGCCAGCTGCTGGGGGTCGCGGTCCGCCGCGTCGATCCGGTACCAGACCACCGTGCCGGCGAACCGCGACGCGATCTGGCCGAGCAGCGTGGTCTTGCCATGGCCGGCGGGAGCGAGCACCAGCACGACGCGGTGCGCGGCGAGGTCGAGCAGGCGGCTGCGGGCGAGCCCGGCGGGCGCCGGTGGCGCGAACTTCGCCGAGAGGTCCAGCCGGCCGTCACCCACCCTGCACCCCGCACCTCGAAGTCGGGGGGCACGGCCTGGCGCCGCGCCTGCTCCAGTGTTCCGCACGGGCCGCGCGAAGCGACACAGAACGGCGTCGGAGCGTAGCGCGAGAGCATGCCGCGACGCCACGAGGTCACCCGCGTATTACGCACATGTGCGTACGCCGGTCGAGGTCACGGCGTCGACGTCGGTCCGATGTGGTCGGTCATGGGCTACGCCGCCGCTCCCGTCCGCCTCGTCGGGCCGCTCACGACGCCTAGGCTGGTCGTGTGCAGGCACCCCGGCTCGTCGCCACCGACGTCGACGGCACGTTGCTCGATCCCGACGACCGGGTCACCCCTCGGGCCACCGCGGTCATCGACCGGCTGATCGCGGCCGGCGTCGAGTTCGTGCTGGTCACCGGCCGGCCGCCGCGCTGGATTCCGCCGATCGTGGCGCAGCTCCCCGCCGCCCGCCTCGCGGTCTGCGCGAACGGCGCCGTGCTCTACGACGCCGTCGACGATCGCGTGCTGTGGTCGCGCACCCTCGCCGCCGACACCCTCGTCGAGCTCGCCGAGGCCACGGCGGAGGTGCTGCCCGGCAGCGGGTTGGCGGTCGAGCGGGTGGGGGAGCGGGCCGACGACTCCTCGGTGGAGCTGTTCGTCGCCGAGCCGGACTACGTGCACGCCTGGCCGAACCCGGACCACGCGTCCGTCGAGCGTGCCGCACTGCTCACCGAGCCGGCGATCAAGATGCTGGCCCGGGCGCCGGACCTGTCCAGCGACGCGATGGTGGCCGCACTCACCCCCGTCATCGGGCACCTCGCCGACCTCACGTTCTCCCACCCGCGCGGTCTCGTGGAGATGTCGCCGCCCGGTGTGACGAAAGCGACGGGGCTGGCCGAGGTCGCGCGTGAGCTCGGGGTGGATGCCGCGGACGTCGTCGCCTTCGGCGACATGCCCAACGACCTGGCGATGCTGCTCTGGGCAGGCCACGGAGTCGCCATGGGCAACGCCCACCCCGCCCTGCTCGACGCCGCGGACGAGGTGACGGCGTCGAACGCGGACGACGGCTTCGCCGTGGTGCTCGAGCGCTGGTTCTAGTGCGGTGTGCCCCAGCGGGCCTGACGCCCGGACGGGTGGCCGGTGACGCCGCGTAGCATGGTCGGCCGGCAGCCCGCCCACCCGCCCCACCTGCTCCTGGAGATCCCACCCGTGGCCGTCACCACCGTCCCCGCACCCGTCGACGCGGTCGAGACCGTCGAGCTGCCGGTCGCCCCGGCCGAGGTGCGAGCGCTGTCCGCGGTGCAGCGGCGGCTCGGTAGGAGGCCCGTCGTGGCGACGGCCCGGGGCATGTCGCACTTCGGTGAGCACGCCGGCGGGTGGCTCGCGCTCGGCCTGCTCGGTGCGCTCGTCGACCGATCTCGTCGCCGCGACTGGTTCACCGCCACGGCCGGCGTCGCCGCGGCCCACGGGGCGTCGATCGCCGTGAAGCGCGTGGTGCGCAGGCCCCGCCCGGACGACCCCCGGGTGCAGGTGCTGGTCGGCACCCCGAGCCGGCTCAGCTTCCCGTCCGCGCACGCCACCTCGACCACCGCCGCCGCGGTGCTCTTCGGCGGTCTTCTCGGCCGCAGGCTCACCCTCGCGGTCGTCCCCCCGATGGCACTGTCCCGGCTGGTCCTCGGCGTGCACTACCCCACGGACGTGGCCGCGGGCGCCCTGCTCGGTGCGGGGGTCGCCGCCGCCACCCGCCGCCTGTCCGGAAGGTCCGCACGATGACCGACATCGAGGTCCCCGCCGCGCCGGTCACGCCCGGCCGCAGGCCGTGGGGGGTCGCCCGTGGCGTCCTGAAGACCATGCGCCCGCGGCAGTGGGTGAAGAACGTCCTGGTCTTCGCCGCTCCGTTCGTCGGCGGCGACCTGCTGACGCCGGGGATCATCCCGGACCTGCTGGTCGCGTTCGTGGCGTTCTCGCTGGCGGCGTCGGGGATCTACCTGGTCAACGACGCGAAGGACGTCGACGCGGACCGCGCGCACCCGACCAAGCGGTTCCGGCCGATCGCGGCCGGGGTGGTCGCGCCGCGGCTGGCGATCGGGGTGGCCGTGGTGCTGCTCGTCGCGTCGGTGGCGGTGAGCCTGCTCGCATCGGTGCCGCTGGTGGTGGTGCTGGCGGTCTACGTCGTGGTGCAGCTGGCGTACTGCTTCTGGCTCAAGCACCAGGCCGTGCTCGACATCTGCATCGTCGCGTCGGGGTTCCTGCTGCGCGCGATCGCGGGTGGCGCGGCCACCGGGATCCTGCTGTCGCAGTGGTTCCTGCTGGTGGCGGGCTTCGGGTCGCTGTTCATGGTCGCGGGCAAGCGGTACGCCGAGATGATGCTGGCTGAGCGGACGGGCGCGAAGATCCGCAGGGCGCTGGAGAACTACACGGCGAGCTATCTGCGGTTCGTGTGGGCGCTCTCGGCGACGGTGTTGATCACTGCGTACTGCCTGTGGGCGTTCGACATCGGCGAGGAGCAGCACAACCACACCTGGTCGGTGATCTCGATCGTGCCGTTCGTGATCGCGGTGCTGCGCTACGCCGTCGACGTCGACTCGGGCAACGGCGGCGAGCCCGAGGAGATCGCGCTGGGCGACCGCGTTCTGCAGGTGCTGGCATTGCTCTGGGTGGGCACGCTGACGCTGGCCGTCTACGCGGGGGTCGTCGGTATCTGAGCACCCGCTACCCTCGGTGGTCGTGTACGAGGGATACGACCTGGTCGTCGTCGGCTCCGGTTTCTTCGGGCTGACCATCGCCGAGCGCGCGGCGAACGAGCTCGACAAGCGCGTGCTCGTGCTGGAGCGCCGGTCGCACATCGGCGGCAACGCCTACTCCGAGCCCGAACCCGAGACCGGGATCGAGATCCACCGCTACGGCGCCCACCTGTTCCACACCAGCAACACGCGTGTGTGGGAGTACGTGAACCGGTTCACCGAGTTCACGGGCTACCAGCACCGGGTGTTCGCCCGGGTCGGCGAGCAGGTCTACGCGTTCCCGATGAACCTGGCGCTGATCAACCAGTTCTTCGGGCGCAGCCACACCCCGGACGAGGCCCGCGCCCTGATCGCCGAGCAGGCCGCCGAGGTCGACACAGCGGCGGCACGCAACCTCGAGGAGAAGGCGATCTCGCTGATCGGCCGCCCGCTCTACGAGGCGTTCGTCAAGGGCTACACGGCCAAGCAGTGGCAGACGGACCCGCGCGAGCTCGACGCGGCGATCATCACGCGGCTGCCCGTCCGCTACACCTTCGACAACCGCTACTTCAGCGACACCTACGAGGGCCTGCCCGTCGACGGCTACACCGCGTGGCTCGAGAAGATGGCGGACCACCCGAACATCGAGGTGCGCCTGGACGTCGACTACTTCGACGTCCGCGCGGAGATCCCGGCCGGCACGCCGACGGTCTTCACCGGCCCGCTCGACCGGTACTTCGACTACGCCGAGGGCGAGCTGGGGTGGCGGACCCTCGACTTCGACATGGAGGTCGTGCCGACGGGCGACTTCCAGGGCACCTCGGTGGTGAACTACAACGACGCGGACGTGCCCTTCACCCGCATCCACGAGTTCCGCCACATGCACCCCGAGCGCGACTACTACCCGAAGGACAAGACGGTGGTCGTCCGCGAGTACTCCCGCTTCGCCGAGTCCGGCGACGAGCCGTACTACCCCATCAACACGGCCGAGGACCGGGCAACGCTCAAGCGCTACCGCGAGCTGGCCCGCAAGGAGACGGCGAACGCGAACGTGCTGTTCGGCGGCCGGTTAGGCACGTACAAGTACCTCGACATGCACATGGCGATCGGCTCGGCGTTGACGATGTTCGACAACCGCATCGCGCCGTACTTCACCGCGGGCAAGGCCCTGTCGGGCTCGGAGACGGTGGAGGACTGACGATGTCGAGCCTTCTCCAGCGGGTGATCCTGCCCCGCTCCGGCGACCCGATGAGCGTCCGTGCGCTCTACATGGACGAGCGCACGGGCATCGCGCTGGCGTCGGTCCCCGCGGTGCCGGGCGCCATCATGCCGACGTCGGTGCACCTCGAGGGGTCGGCCGTCACCGGGAGGCGGCTGCGGGTCACGTCGCGGACCTCGGCGAGCCTGCCGGAGCAGAGCGAGGTGTCGTTCGGGGCGTACTTCAACGCCTTCGCCGCCGGCTACTGGCGGCACTGGACGGCGCTCACCGAGATCCGGCTGAAGCTCCGGCTGGAGGGCAGCGGGCGCGTCGACGTCTACCGCACGAAGGCCGACGGCGCGCGGATCCACGAGCGCGGCGTGGTGCTCGGCAGCCGCGGTGTGCACGAGGTCGACGTCGCGCTCGACCTGCGCCCGTTCGAGGACGGCGGCTGGTTCTGGTTCGACCTCACCACGGACGACGACGCGCTGGTCCTGCACGAGGGCGGCTGGCACGCGCCCGTCGAGGCCCCCGGCAAGGCCGCCGTGACGATCGGCATGCCGACGTTCAACCGGCCCGCCGACTGCGTCGCGACCCTCACCGCGATCGGCGAGGACCCGCTGGTGCTCGCGGCCGTTCACCAGGTGATCCTGCCGGACCAGGGCACCCGCAAGGTGCGCGACGAGCCCGGGTTCGCCGCGGCCGAGGCCGCGCTCGGCGGCCGGCTGCGGATCATCGACCAGCCCAACCTCGGCGGCTCGGGCGGCTACGCCCGGGTGATGTACGAGGCGCTGGCGACGCCCGAGACCCAGCAGATCCTTTTCATGGACGACGACATCCTGCTGGAGCCCGACTCGGTGCTCCGTGCCGTCGCGTTCTCGCGGTACGCGCGTGAGCCGATGCTCGTCGGCGGGCAGATGCTGTCGCTGCAGGCCCGCTCGCAGCTCTCGACCATGGGCGAGGTCGTCGACCGGCACAAGTTCCTCTGGCGCAACGCCCCGCAGACCGAGCCGCACCACGACCTGGCCGAGCGCACGCTGCGCACCACGCCGTGGCTGCACCGGCGGGTGGACGTCGACTACAACGCCTGGTGGATGTGCCTGATCCCCCGGGTCGTCGCCGAAGACCTCGGGCTGCCGCTGCCGCTGTTCATCAAGTGGGACGACGCCGAGTACGGGCTGCGCGCGCGGGGCCGGGGCTACCGGACGGCGACGGTGCCGGGCATCGCGATCTGGCACATGTCGTTCCTGGAGAAGGACGACACCAGCGACTGGCAGGCCTACTTCCACTACCGGAACCGGCTGGTCGCGGCGGCGATGCACGGGCCGGACGACCCGAAGGCGCTGCTCACCGACATCCTCAAGCGCACCGTCCGGCACCTGATGCTCATGGAGTACTCGGCCGTGGCGCTGCAGCACATGGCGCTGCGCGACTTCCTGGCCGGCCCGGAGGCGCTGTTCCCGAGCCTGCCGGTGGTGCTGGGCAAGGTCCGGGCGACGAGGGCGGAGTACGACGACGGGCGCCCGCTCGACTCGGCGACCGACGTGCCGCCGAGCAGCCTGGACGCGCTCGCGGCCCAGGCCTTCCCGGTGCCGCCCACCAGCAAGGTGGCGATCCTCAGGACGCTGGCCCGCAGTGTGGTGCGGAACCTGAAGACGCCCGACCCCGCGCACCACGACGTGCCGCAGCGGAACGTGTCGTCGCGGCAGGCCCAGTGGTTCGTGCTGTCCCAGGTGGACTCGGCGACGGTCTCCACCCCGGACGGTCGTGGCGTCACCTTCCGCCGCCGCGACCCCGCGCTGTTCCGGGCCCAGCTGAAGACCGCGGCGCAGCTGCTGGGCACGGCGGCCCGCGAGTGGCCGACGCTGCGCCGCCGCTACCGCGAGGCGGCCCCGCACCTGACGAGTCGCGAGGGCTGGAAGCAGATCTTCGAGAGCTGAGCGCGCCGGCTTGGCTCAGCATGGTGGCTTTGCTGCGGTCGGAGTGCAGCAAAGCCACCATGCTGCACTCCCCGAACCCCCGGCCTACTCAGCCGTCGGCGTCCAGCCCGTACAGCCGCGCCCAGTTCTCCCGGCTCGTCAGCGTGCCCATCTCCGCCCGGTACTGCGCCGCGACCTTCGGGCCGTCGGTCGCCAGCCGGGCCAGCGACCGGGCACCCCGCTTGGCCAGCGCCACCGCCCGCGTCCGGTCGCGGGTGCGCACCCGCATGCCGAGCTCCGACATGTCCGTCACCAGCGCGCGCCGGAACGTCGACACGTGCCACCAGTGCGCGTCGCCGGCGACGACCATGCCCGTGGGGTGCACCGCGCGGTCCGTCAGGTGGTACGCGACCCGCTTGAGCCAGGTCAGCACCTCGTGCCCCGGCTCGTTGGGCGCCCGGACGACCTGCATCTCGCGGAAGTCGCCCTCGACGGACGTGATCGGGCGCATCCTCGTCTCGGGGTACTCGGCCCGGATCCGCCGGATCTCCGCCGCCGCGGCGGCCGATCCATCACGCAGCACCGACGGCCCGTCGAGGAAGTCGTCGACGGCCTGGATCAGAGTCGCGGCCAGCCCGTACTGCATCGCCACGAGGTACTGCCCGAGCAGCGTGCCCAGCCTCCGGCCGATCCGCCGCACCGAGAACGGCGTGTGCAGCGCCGCGGTGATCAGCCCGTTGCGCATGTTGAAGTACCGGTGCCACTCGTCCCAGTCCTTCCACCCGAAGTCGGCGTGCCACACGCCGGCTCCGGGCAACGCCACCGTGGGGAAGCCGTGGGCGCGGGCGCGGTAGCCGTACTCGATGTCGTCCCACTGGAAGAACAGCGGCAGCGGGTAGCCGATCGCGCGGACCACCGCGGCGGGGATCAGGCAGGCCCACCAGCCGTTGTACTCGGTGTCGATGCGCTGGTCCTGGACCGTCGGTAGATCGCGGTCGTCGTGCCCGAGCAGGTACGCCTCCTTGAGCGCCCCCGGCACCGCGCGCCCCACCCGCAGGCTCTCGGGCTCGGCGTACTCGGCGCTGATGTGCAGGTGCGCCGGGTGCAGCAGGTTGAGCATCTGGCCGCCGACGAACGTCGGATGTGTCGTGCACGTCGCGAACGCCGTGAGCCGGATCAGGATCTCGGGTTCGAGCAGCACGTCGTCGTCCATGAGCAGGACGTCGTGGTCGTCGGCCGGATCGCCCGCCGTGGCGTCGAACATGCCGCGGGTGAAACCGCCCGCGCCGCCGAGGTTGGGCTGGCGCACGTACCGCAGCCGCGGGCCGAGCCGCTCGCCGACCGCGGCGAACCGCGGGCGCGACTCGAGCGGGTCGCTGCCCTGGTCCACCACGACGACCGACTCGACGGCCTCGCCCGCACCGGGGTCGTCCGCCATCGCGGCGAGGGTGTTCAGGCAGTCGTCGACGCGGTTGTAGGTGCAGATCACCACCGACGTCGGTCGTTGCGGGCGCGGCGCGACCACGCTCCACCGGACGTCCTCGACGGTCATCGGGGCCGACTCGGTGGTCAGCTCCAGCCAGAGGCCCCCGCCGTCGACGAACCGGTCGATCAGCGTGACCAGCCGCACCGTCAGCCCGTCGGCGTCGGCGACGTCCTCGGCGGCGACGATCCGCCACACCTTGTTCGCGTCCGACGCCATCAGCCGCACCCGGCCGGTGCCGCTGACGCGTGCGGTCACCTCGACCTCGCCGACCGCCGTCCACCGCTGCCAGTACGTGGCGTGGAAGCGTCCCCAGTAGGTGTTCGTCCCGACGGCGCTGTGCGGGTCGAGGACCACACGGTGCCGCTCGCGGCGCGCCCCGCCGCGGCTGACGACCGCGTAGAGGTCTTCGGGGACCAGCGCCGACGGGCCGAAGAACAACCCTCGTTGGACGACCAGCCGCGTCGGCGCCGAGGGCTCGTCGGGGACGGCCGGTGCAACGCCGGCGGGCTCGACGGTCTCGGTGCGGTGCGGGCGTGCTGCCATACGGTGCGGCCGTCCTCCGGTCGAGGGTCCACCGGTCGGGGTCCCGGAACCCCATTCTGGGACATACCGGTCGCTCGGACGACCCCGCCCGGCCGGTCCCGATCAACTGTTCTCGATCAACTGCTCTCGATCAACTGGGGCACGCGGAGGTGACCGGGATCGGGCAGGTCCCCGGCGTCGCGCACGCGGACGGTCGGGGTGAGCGTGCGCAGCGGCTCGACCGGCTCCCAGCGGTAGAGCTGCACGCCGTCGCGGGTCGGGTCGTCGCGCAGGTAGGTGGGCATGCGGCGCTGCGTCACCAGCAGCCGCGACCCGGCGAACGGCCCGCCGAGCCCGGGCGTGTAGGTGATCGCCGCCGAGGGGTCGTCCGCGGGAGGCGCGACGCGCCACTGCGGGAGGCCCGCGGTGCCGGGCGGGAGCGGCTCGGGGGTCAGGCACGGGAAGACGAATGCGACGGGCCAGTCGAGGATCGCGCGGGTGCCACGCGGCAGCACCTGGATCATCGGGGTGAGGACGGGGGCCCGGGGGAGCGAGGCGGCGGCCGTCCCGTCGACGGCCGCGGCCACGGTCAGCCGGACGGCGTCGGCCCCGGCCGGGACGATCAGGCGCCGGTCCGTGGGCGCACCGTCGGGGGCGAGTCCCGGACCGGTCAACGGGAGCGTGGCGAGCACCTCGGTGCCCCGCGCGAACTCCGCGTCGAGCAGGTCGCCCGCCCGCGGCACGCCGCTGACGGTCACGACCACCGGCAGCGCACCGGCGCGTTGCCGGTCGTCGAGGGCGAACCACGGGCTCTGGCCCGCGCCGGCCACCGCGACACCGGGCAGCGTCGTGCCGCCCGCGTCGACGGTGGTCGGCCGGGTCGGCTGCGCGGCGGCGGGTTGCGCGTCGACCGCGAGGACCCCGGCAGCGGGGTCGATCTCGACCTGCAGCACGGACTGCAGCCCGCACGGGTCGCCCTGCGCAGTGGCCAGCGCGTCCGCGGCGGGGGTGTAGCCGTGCTGCCGGACCGCGATCCGGGCGAGGCTCAGCACCTGCAGCGCCAGCACCGCGACGAGCACGACGGCGACGGGCACGGCCGGCGCGAGTCTTGCGTCCCGGTACAGGAGTTCTGCATCTCGGTACGTGCTCTGCCGCCACACGGACCGCGCCAGCAGCAGCGCGACGACGACGCCACCGACCGCGAGCACGATCGTCGCGATCGGCACGGTGCCGACGAGCGGCGGGACCGTGCTGAACGTCGGCGTGTACCAGCCCGACACGAACGGCCACATGTTCTGCCCGGCGAGCACCAACCCGCACACGACCGCCGCCCCGGCGAGCCCGGCGGTCCGCCGCTGCCGCGCGGTGACGGGGTCGCGCAGCGCCGTGAGGGCGCGGCGGCCGAAGACGACCAGGCCCAGCGTCAGCACCGCCGTGCCCAACCCGGTCAGGGCGCCGAAGTGCTGCGTCCACTTCGTCGGGCTGACCATCAGCGCGACGGCCGAGAGCCCGAGCGTCACGAGCAGTCGACGGGCCGGTCCTGCGGCGACGCCGGAATGCTGCCGACCGGCGAGCACCCACGTCACACCGGCGACGGCCAGCAGCGTGACCAGCACGGCGGCGCGCCGCCCGATCGCCCCCTGCACGTCGTCCGGGGCCAGCAGCAGCGCGTACCGCTCGAACTCCTCGTACCAGGGCCGACCGCCGCCGATCCGCCCCCGCACCCGCACGGCCTCGGCGAGCGCGGCCGCTCCCTGGTCGGCGGCCATCAGCAGCAGCGCGGACGCCGCGGCGGCGAGCAGGGCGGCGACGAGAGGCGCGGCACGCCACGCGCCCGGCATGTGCAGGTCCGTGCGTGCCCGCAACCCGCGAAGCAGCGGCACCGCCGCGGCGAGCACCGGCGCTACGGCCATCAACCCGCCCGGCGTGAGGGCCGTCGTGGCTCCGGCCACGGTCAGCGCGACCGCGAGCGGCAGCACGCGCCAGGTGGCCACCGCCCGCTCGACGCCCAGGAGCGCCAGCACCGTCCCGACCGCGACCCACGGCTCGGGCCGCAGGCCCAGGTCGAGGGGCACGAACCAGGTGCCGAACGCCAGCGCCGCGATCCACGGCGTGCCGCGCAGGCGCCCGGCCCGCCCCAGCCGTGGCAGCAGCAGCCGCGACACCAGGAACCAGCACAGCAGCCCGAGCAGCGCCGACGGCAACCGCATCCACGGCGTCGCGGCCGAGATCAGCGACCACCAGTGGTACGGCTCGGAGAACCAGCTGAACGGCGCCTCGGGCGCGTTGAGCCAGCGGTAGACGTTGCCGACGAAACCGTTGTCGCCGCGGCTGCGGACGATTCCGGCGATGTAGCCGTCGTCCACCGTCCCCGATCCGACGACCCACCACACCGCCAGCAGGGTCGTCACCACGGCGTCGACCGGCCGCGGGCGCCACCAGCCGCGGGGCAGCAGCCGCACCGGGGGCAGCGTCCGGTCCGCCGCCCGGAGCAGTGCGAACAACGTCGCCAGGCCCAGCAGACAGAGCACAGCGAGGGCGATCTTCAACGGCGACGGGGTGGTGCTGAACCGGGTGTCGGCGGTCAGGGACAGCGCGAGTCGGGCGTCGGCGGTCGGGGCTTCGGTGAAGACCCCCGCGACGTCGGGACGGACGTCGCCGAGGTGGTTCAGCACGGGGGTGCCGTCGAGGGCGACGACCGTGGCGGCCGCGTTCGAGCCGAGCGAGAGCGTGCAGTCGCCCGGCGGCAGCGCCACGGTGCCCAGGTCCAGGCCCGCACTCGTGACCTGCACCCCCGCGGGCGTGCCGACCAGCACGAGGCCGTCGAGCGGCAGCGCCGTCGGGTCCGGCCGCGGCGGGACCGTCGACAGGAGAAGTCCGGCGGACCGGGCCGCGGTGCAGCTGATGGTCGCCGTGAGCTGCACCGGCTGGTACGGCATGAGCGGCAGGGCGACGGCGGCGCCGTCCGCGGGCGTCCAGGAGTAGGTGATCTCGGGCTGGCGCACCGGGGCGAACGGGAACGCGAGCGCGGCCAGTGCCGTCAGCAGGCCGACGGCGAGCACGAGTCGCGCGCGTCGGCTGTCGCTCCGCGTACCGGCATCGGCGTGGCGCAGCGCCGACCGCGGGGGCGAGAGCACCGACCGACCATAGGGCGGCGGTTCAGCCGCCGGTGCGTGGCCCCGTCGCCGTCGACGCACCGCTCACGGTGCGCTTGTCCTCGGTGAGCGTGTAGCGGTCGCGGCCGAGGTCGCTGCCGAACACGGCCACCTGCACGTCCGGGTCGGCCGGCTCCACGATGGCCAGTTCCAGCACCGACTGCGAGCGCGGGATCTGCGCGAACGCGCCGCCCCGCGAGGCCTGCCACGCACCGTCCGAGAAGCCCGACAGCGCGCCGTTCGCGCCCCACAACACACCGAACGCCGCGGGCTCGGTGATCCCGTTGACGATCCCGGGCTGACGCTGGCAGGGCCAGGCGAACGCCAGCGGCCAGCCGAGCGCGACGGGCGCGGGGCGCGGGAGGAAGTCGGCGAGCGTCTCGGGACGGGCCACGACGGGGGCGGACAACGCCAGCCACCCGTTGACCGTGCTCGACTCGTCGACCCCCACCAGCCGCACCAGATCGGCGCCGGCGGGCGGCTCGAGGGTCAGGGTCCGCCACGACGGGTCGTGCGCGGCGTCGGTGAGCACCTCGGTGCCTGCCGCTTCGACCGCGTCGCCCGAGCGACGGCCGTACTCCGCCGTCAGCCCGACGCCGTCGGACAGGCTGCCCGCGGCGATCACCGTGACCGTGCCCGCGGCGGGGTCCGGCAACCCGTACCAGGAGGTGGTGAGGCGGCCCTGCGTGCTGTCGGCCGACGCGCCGTCGCGGGCCACCAGGCTGCCCCACACCCGGTCTCCGGCGACGCCCTGGGGCCGGTTGCCGGCGTAGAAGCCGCCGTTGTTCACGAAGCCGGTCGCCGACGGCGGCGCGGGCAGCCCCGGCGCCTCCGTGAGCGGCACGGCGGTGAACGGATCGAGCACCTCGGTCCCGGCCGCGGCGGCGCACCGGCTCGCGGTGGGGTCGGCCAGGCTCTGGGCCCACAGCGAGGAACGCGGCACGCCCTGCACCGCGGCCAGCCCGAAGGTGAACACCGTGTAGACCGAGGTGCCGACCAGGGCGATCACCGCGAGGATCGGGACGGCACGCAGCACGTTCAGCCGCGGGTCGCGGGTACCGACCATCCGGGTCGGAACCGTCAGGGCGACCACGACGACGGCCAGGACGAGCAGCCACAGCAGCGGGGAGTCGAGCAGCACGCGCTTGATGGCCGGCGGGAACTCGGGCCGACGCACGCCGTCCAGCCAGGCGTACGGCCACTGGTTGGGGCCGTGCCAGCTCAGCGCGATCGCCAGCACGTACGACCCGGCCGCGGCGGCGACCAGCCCCCACGGCAGTCGCTTCATGTCCAGCACGCTGCGCACCGTCGGCACCGCGAGCGCCAGGAACAGCGCGAGGAACGCGGAGCCGACGCCCGCGAGCGCCCCGAAGTGGTGCGTCCACTTCGACGGGGTGAACCACAGCGCGGCGAACGCCAGCGCCGTCGTGGACGCCGAGAACCACAGCGCCACCGGCAGCGGCACCCGTCGCATCCGGGCCGCCGCGGCGAGCACCGCGAACCACACCAGGCTCACCAGGCACAGCAGCACGGCCATGCGCTTGGCGTAGTTGCCCATCGGGATCTGGGTCAGCAGGAAGTCGTAGCGCTGGATCTCCGTGGCCCAGCTCTCCTGGGCCTGGATCGCGAGGAAGATCCGTTGGCCGCGCAGGAAGTCGCGCAGGCCGCCGTCGACGAACGCCAGCAGCGGCGCGGCCATGCCGCCCGAGGCCACCGCGACCACCCGCAGCGCCGTCGCCGCCCGGTGGCCGGGCACCGCGACCAGGCGCCAGAGCAGCGGGAGCCCGGCGAGCAGCGGGGCGAGCAGGGTGAACCCGGTGGGATGGGCGGCGAAGCCGAGCCCGGCCAGGGCGAACGCGAGCCACGCGACGGCCAGCCGCTCACGGCGCCAGGCCACCAGCACCCCGTGCATCGCCGCGGCGGCGCACACACAGACGACGCCCTCGGGCCGCACCCCCATGTCCTGCGGCAACCACCAGGCCAGGAACGCCGCCGCCAGGATCGCGTGGCAGGCCGACCGCACCCAGGGCCGCTCCGGCGCGATCTCGTCCATCGCGTCGGCCGCGAACCGCCGCAGCAGCAGCCAGGTGAGCAGCCCGAACGCGACGGCGAGCAGCCGCTGCAGCACCGGGGCGTCGCCCACGACGCTCTGCCACCAGCCCAGGACGTAGTAGAACCAGGTGAACGGCGTGAAGTTCTGGTCGTAGAGCTGGTAGTAGTTGCCGACCGCACCGGAGATCCGGGAGTTGCGGGCCATCGCGGCGTAGTAGCCGTCGTCGTCCGTGGCCGGCGCTACGAGCGTCCAGAACGCGATCACGACGGGCACGACGACGTCGACGACCCGCGGCCGGCCGAACCACGACGGTGGCGATTGCCGGGCGACCCCGCGGTCCGCGCGCACCAGCAACGCCGCCGTGGCCAGCAGCATCACCACCAGCAGCCCGATGAGCAGCCGCTTCAGGGGCGCGGGGCTGCTGGTGAACTCGTCGTCGACGGCGAGTGTCACCCGCAACGCGCCCGGGGCGACGGCCGTGGCGGACGTCGTGAGCATGTCGACGCTCGGCAGCAGGGGTGCGGTGGCCCGGGTCAGCTCGGTGCCGTCGCGGGAGACGGTGAGCACGGCGTCGTCCGGGCCGGCCAGCGCCGTGAGGTCCGGCACCGCGGGGTCGAGCGGGTCCGGGGTGGCGCCCTGGTACTTCGGCCGCCCCGAGCTCGTGCCGTTGATCGTGTACGTGCACGCACCGGCGAGCGGATCGTCGACGAGCACCCGGCCCATCGCCCGCACCTGCAGACGGTTGTCCCGGGCCGTGATCACCATGCCCTCGTCCCCGGCGAGGGGCCATTCCGGTTCGACGGTGGCCAGCACGACGCCCGACGGGTCGGCCGCCTGCGCCTGCCGGGCGACCGCGCAGGTGATGGTGGCGTCGAGCGCCAGCGGCCGGTACGCGGTGAGGTTGAGCAGGGTGGACTCCGGCCGGGCCGGGTCCTTGGGCCAGGTCACCGTCGGCTCGTTCACCGACAGCGGCGCGAACGGCAGCGCCAGCGCACACAGCACCGCCACAAGCCCCGTCAGCGCCGCGAGCAGGGTGCGCGGCCGGCTGGGAGGGGTGTCGGTGACCGGTGCCTCCGGGGGCCCGGAAGACGCCCCGGAAGACTCTCCGGGCCCGGACGACTCGGGCCGCTCGGTCTCCGGAGCTGAGGTCACGCGGGCATCATTCCCGGAACCACCGATGCAACGGTGGCCCGGTCCTGGTTCGGCGCGTCACCCCGCAGTGTCCGGTGCACTCCGTCGGGCGAACGGAGCCCGCGACGGCATACTGGGTCGTCGGGGGAGGCCGACGTCCGGCCGCCCGAGGAGGTCGGAGTCCTGGCAAGCACCACCAG
Organism: Pseudonocardia charpentierae; assembly: GCF_031845345.1. Taxonomy (NCBI): domain Bacteria; kingdom Bacillati; phylum Actinomycetota; class Actinomycetes; order Pseudonocardiales; family Pseudonocardiaceae; genus Pseudonocardia; species Pseudonocardia charpentierae. The sequence goes on from NZ_JAVREJ010000001.1 coordinate 581,051, forward strand.
GTCGCGGACGCGGTCGCTCGGCCTGGTCGGCCTGGCCATCGTGGGGTCCGGACTGCTCGTGAACGGCTACCTGGCCATCATCGCCCGCACCATCTCCGCGGCCGAGTACGCCTACTTCGGCGCCTTCTGGTCGCTCGCGCTCGTCGCCGGGTTCGGCGTATTCCTGCCCATCGAGCAGGAGACCGCCCGGTTGATGCAGGTGCCGGACCGGCCGCGCGGCCTGCTGCGGGCCGCCCTGCTGACGGCCGTCTCGCTGGCCGCCGTGCAGGTCGTGCTGGTCGCCGCCGCCGCACCCTGGCTGGCCCGCGCCTTCGGCGGCCACATGGTGAGCGTCGTCGCGTTCGCGGTGCTCTGCGTGATCAGCGCCGGGCAGTTCGTCGTCCGCGGCGCACTGGTGGGCATGGACCGGATGGACCGCTACGCGCTGGTCATGGTGCTCGACACGCTGTTCCGGGTGACGTTCGCAGGTGCCGTCGCCCTGACGATCGACGACCCCGGCAGCTCGACCTTCGCATGGACGCTCGTCGTGGCCGTCGGGCTGGCGCACGCCCCGCAGCTCCTCCTGCTCGCCACCCGCCGTGTGCGCCTGGGCACGGTGCCCGCGATGGGCACGCACACGGTCACCGTCGCCGAGGTGCGCCGGGCCGTCACCCCGCTGCTGCTCGGCTCACTGTGCGCGCAGCTGCTGCTCAACGGGCCACCGGTGCTGATCCCCGCGCTCGCGACGAACGAGGCGGAGATCACCCGGGCCGGGCAGTTCATCGCGGCGTTCACCCTCGCCCGGGTGCCGCTGTTCCTGGTGGTGCCCCTGCAGACCGCACTGCTGCCGATCCTCACCGGCCTCCTGCACTCGGGCGACCGGGTGGCGCTGCGCCGGATCATGCTGCGCCTCGCCGCCGGGATCGTCGGCCTCGGCCTGGTGGCGCTCCCGCTGGGGTACTTCGCCGGCCCACCGCTCGTCGGCCTGATCTTCGGGCAGTCGTACGTGCTCGGCGGCCGCGACATCGCCCTGCTCGCCGTCGGCGTGGCGGCCCACATCGGGCTCGTCCTCGTCACCCAGGTGCTCGTGGCCGCGGTGCGGCACCGGCTCGTGGCGTGGAGCTGGCTGTCGGGCGTCGCGGTGGCAGCCGTCATCCTGTTCACCGTCCCGGACCTGTTCCTCGGGGCCGAGCTGGCGTTCCTCGCCGGATCGGCGACCGGTTGGCTGGTCGGGACACTGCTGGTCCTGACCACCGGACGACGAGAGCGAGAACTCCAGCGTGCCTGAAGCCGCAACGGACGATCTGGCGATCGCCCTGACCTACTACTCCCCGTACGTCTCGGGCCTGACCAACATGGCCCGCGACATCGCCGAGGGGCTGGCCGCCCGCGGCCGCACGGTCACGGTCGTCACCAGCCACTTCGACTCGGGCCTCCCGCTGGAGGAGGAGATCAACGGCGTGCGGGTGCTGCGCGCCCCCGTACTCGCCCGGGTGGGCCGCGGCGTCGTCAGCCCGCAGCTCGTCGCGCTGGGCCGCCGGACGCTGGGTCGCGCCCGCGTCGCCTCGCTGCAGCTGCCGATGCTCGAGGCGGGCGCGATCGCCGCGGGCCTGCGCACGCCGCTGGTGAGCACCTACCACTGCGACGTGACGCTGCCGCCCGGCCTGGTCAACGACGTGCAGCGGATCGTCGTCGACGCCTCGAACCGCCTCGCCATGCGCCGCTCCGTCGCGGTGGCCGTGACCAGCGAGGACTACGCGCAGCACAGCCGCATGTGGTCGTCGATCCAGCCGTCGATGCACGTCGTCGCCCCGCCGTGCCCCGCGCCACCGCCCGGGCGGCCCAACTACCGCGAGACCGACGGCCCGCACATCGGCTTCCTCGGCCGGATCGTCCGTGAGAAGGGGCTCGAGCACCTCGTCCGCGCCTTCCGTGCGGTGCCCGATCCGGACGCCCGCCTGCTCCTTGGCGGCGACTACGCGCACGTCGCAGGCGGCAGTGTCGTCTCCCAGGTGCGCGCCGCCATGGGCGACGACCCACGCATCCGGCTGCTGGGCTTCGTGCCGGAAGAGCGGATCGGCGACTTCTACGCGTCGCTCGACGTGTTCACGCTGCCCTCGGTGAACGCGTTCGAGGCGTTCGGGATCGTGCAGGCCGTCGCGATGCTCGCGGGCGTACCGGTGCTGTCCAGCGACATCCCCGGCGTGCGCCAGCCGGTCGTGCAGACGGGCTTCGGCACGCTGGTGCCGCCGGGCGACGAGCCGGCCATCACCCGCGCCCTGCAGGACCTGTACACGAACCCGCCGGACCGCACGCGCGGCATCGCCAGGGCGCAGCGCGCCTTCTCGGTGGCCAACGTGCTCGATGCGTACGAGGTGCTGCTCGACAAGGCCGTCTCGCCGCGCGAACGGTGAGCACGGACCGGTACGGGGCCGACTACTACCGGCAGAACGGCCAGGCGGGCGACCGGCCCGCGCTGCGTTGGTACGCCCGCCTCGTGCGCCGCTACTGCGGGCCCGGGCCGTACCTCGACTTCGGCTGCGGCACCGGGCACCTGCTCCGGCGGCTCGCGGCGCACGGCAGCGCGGCGGGTCTGGAGGTCTCGGCATGGTCGGTGGCGGCCGCCCGCGCCACCGCACCCGGGGCGCGCGTCTACGACGATCCCGACGCCCTGCCCGACGCCGGCTTCGGCGCCCTGGTGGCCGTGCACGTGCTCGAGCACCTCGACGACGACGCCGTGTCGGCGACGCTCGCCACCTGGCGGCGGGTGCTGGTGCCCGGCGGCCGCGCGCTGGTGGCCACCCCCGATCCGGCGGGCCGCGGCCACGCGATCTCGGGTGCGCGGTGGGTCGGGTTCGCCGACCCGACGCACGTCAATCTCCGGCCGCACGCCTACTGGCGGGACCTGCTGGCCGACCAGGGGTTCCGCGTGCTGCACGAGGCCAGCGACGGGCTGTGGAACGTGCCCTACGGCCGTCGGTACAGCCCGAGAGACGTCGTCCGGGCGGCTCCGTCGCTGGCGCAGTACCTCGTCGGGCGGCTGATCCTCGCGCCGGGGTCGGGCGAGTCGTCGGTGTTCGTGGTTGAGCGAACAGGTATATGACTGAACGGTGACGACGCTCTCGCTCCCGCCCGACGAACTGCTCACCACCACGCGCTCGGTCCGCAAGCGCCTCGACCTGACCCGGCCCGTGCCGCTCGAGCCGGTGAAGGAGAGCCTGGAGGTCGCCCTGCAGGCACCCACCGGGGGCAACAGCCAGGGCTGGCACTGGATGGTCGTCACCGACCCCGAGCTGCGGTCCGGTGTGGGCGACTACTACCGGCGCTCCTTCGAGGCGTATCGCGACGGCGCGCGCCGGGCGGCCGCGGCGTACGACGACGCCGACCGGCGCGCGACCCAGGAACGCGTCGGCAGCAGCGCGCAGTACCTCGCCGACCACATGGGCGAGGTCCCCGTCCTGGTGCTGGCGTGCATCGAGGCGGGCGCGGACCTCCCCGCGGAGAACCAGGCCGGACTCTGGGGCTCGCTGCTGCCCGCGGCGTGGAGCTACCAGCTCGCCGCGCGTGCCCGCGGCCTCGGCACGGCGTGGACGACGCTGCACCTGCGCTACGAGCGCGAGGTCGCTGAGCTGCTCGGCATCCCGCCGCACGTGCGTCAGGGCGTGCTCCTCCCGACGGCCTACTACACGGGCGAGACGTTCCGGCCCGCGTCGCGCGAACCGTTGGAGACCGTGCTCCACCTGGACCGCTGGTAGCTGTTCGTCATCGCGGATTCTGACGGGCCGGCGGCGTTGCTGCGACGTACATCACTCGTTCGCCGCAGCGCCGCGTCCACGCTCCGTGTGCGTTTCCGGCGTCCGGGTACAGTTCGGACGTCACTCGTCGCGCGTAGTGCCGGTCGGTCGTTGCGCCGATCGTGACCACCACGACGCCGGCCTCCCGGCTCACCACCCGCTCGGGCGATGGGGTTGCTCCCCGCCCGGCTGAGTTCCGGACACTGACCGGGCTGCGGATCGTCGCGGCGGTCTGGGTCGTGTTGTTCCACTTCCATTTCAGTCCGCTCGACGGCGTCAACGCGGCCGTCGGCGTGCTCGGGCCGCTGGTCACGGCGGGTGCGCTGGGCGTCGACCTGTTCTTCGTCCTCAGCGGCTTCGTCATCGCCCACACCTACCTCGACCGGCTCGGGCCGGCCCTGCGCATCGGGGCGACCGCCCGCTTCGTCTGGGCTCGCGCGTCCCGGATCTGGCCCGCGTACGCGCTGGTGTTCCACCTGTTCGGTATCTGGGTGGTGGCGCGCCTGGTCTGGGGCTCGGACGACCGGATCGCGTTCCAGGCGGTGCAGCCGGTCGTCAGCCTGTCGGAGTACCTGCAGCAGTTGATCCTGGTCCAGCTGTGGGACGCGCCGTTGTTCGACGGGGTGTCGTGGGTGGGCTCGACGTGGTCGATCAGCGCCGAGTGGCTTGCCTACCTGCTGTTCCCGGTCGCCGCGCTGGTCTTCCATCGGCTGCGCGACCTGCCCGTCGCCCTGCTCGCGGCCGGATCGCTCGCGCTGATGACCCCGATCGCCTGGGCCTACCTGCTCACCGGCAGCCCCTACCACCCGTGGAGCTGGGCCGTGCGGGTGCTCTGCGGGTTCGGCGCGGGCGTGCTGGCTCACCTGGTCGTCAGCCGCCTGCAGGCCGAGGGCCGCGCGTCGGACCGCGTGCGCCGCTGGGCGTCGGCGACGGCCGCGGCACTGCCGCTGGTGATCGCCGCGGGCCTGGTGGCCGGGGAGCTGCTCGGCCCCGGCCGCGGCGGCGCCGTGCTCGTCGCCTTCCCGGTGCTGGTCGGGGCGCTGGCCCTGGCCGACCGCGGCCCGGCGATGTGGCTGGCCCGGCCGTGGGCGGTCTACGGGGGGCGCGTCTCCTACAGCCTCTACCTGGTGCACATCCCGATGTTCGAGGTGTTCTGGCTGGCCCAGGAGCACTTCCCGCACCTGCTCGGGCGGCCCACGCCGACGGGTCACGCCGTCGGGCTGGCCGTGCTGCTCCTGACGCTGCCGGCCGCTGCGCTGGTGCACGGCCTCGTCGAGGAGCCGGCCCGCCTCCGGCTCACCCGGCTCCGCCTCCGCAAGCCCGAGCCCGCCCCCGCCGCCCGGCCGATCGTCTTCATTCCGGCCCCGGTGGGCCCCGTGCGAGCCGCGTGGGGGTCGGCAACCGTCGCCCCGCAGCCCCGCCGCGGCGGTGGGGCACTGCACCGGCGCCTCGGCGCGGGCAGCCGCACGGTGACGGTCACGGAGTACGTGCAGCGCGTGCTCTGACCCGTCGGTCCATGATCGGCGGAAGGGGGACATGAGGCTCGTATATGAGCGTCATGTCCCCCGAACGCTGATCAAGCCCGCTGAGTTCAGCCGGGGTGTTCTGCCTGTTCGCCTCCGCCGGCGCGGCCGAGGGCGCGTTCACGCAACTCGCGTTCTCGGTCGACGACATCGAGACCGAGGTCGCCGACCTACGGCGACGTGGGGTGGTGTTCGAGGAGTACGACCTGCCCGGGATGCGCACCGTCGACGGGATCGCCGACATCGCCGGCAACTACCCGAGCAAGGGCACGCGGGAACGCGGCGCGTGGTTCCGCGACAGCGAGGGCAACATGCTGGGCATGGGCCAGTCGCTGCCCTGACAAACTCTGCCTTGACAGGACCGGTCAGACCGGCAGGCGGCGGAACACCGGGCGCGGCAGGTGGCGCAGCACGCTCATCACCCCGCGCAGCGGCGCCGGGACCCACACCTGCTCGCGGCGGTTGCGCACGGCGTCCACCGCCGCTGCCGCCACCGCTTCCGGGGTCGTCGACAACGGGGCAGGCTTCATTCCCTCGGTCATCCGCGTGTGCACGAAGCCGGGCCGGACGACCGTGACGCCCACGTCGTGGGGGCGCAGCGCCTCGGTCAGGCCCGTGTAGAAGGCGTCGAGGCCCGCCTTCGTGGAGCCGTAGACGAAGTTCGAGCGCCGCGGACGCTCGCCGGCGACCGACGACAGCGCGACGATCGCGCCGTGGCTCTGCTCGCGCAGCCGCTCGGCCAGCGCCACGCCGACCGAGACCGCCGCGGTGTAGTTCACCGTCGCCAGCTCTACCGCCGCGTCGACGTCCGTCCAAGCCTTCTCCCCGTCGCCCAGCAGGCCGAACGCGACCACCGCGACGTCGACGTCGCCTGCCGCGAACGCCTTGCGGACCACGTCGGCGTGCGTGTCGACGGCGCGCGCGTCGAAGTCGATCGTCTCCACCGCGCAGCCGAGCTTCTCCACCCGCACCTTGGCGGCATCGAGGCGCTCCGACGGCCGAGCGGCGAGGATCACGCGCATCGGGCGGTCCGTCGCGAACGCCTCCACGATGGCGAGCCCGATCTCGCTGGTGCCGCCGAGCAGCAGGATGCTCTGCGGGTTGCCCACGGCATCGATCATCGTCCGGTCAGCTCCAGTCGTCGTGCCATGTCGGAGACGAAGACGCCATCGGGGTCGGCCTCGTCGCGGACCTTGCGCCACTCCTCGAAACGGGGGTAGCCCCGCTTGAAGGTCGCACCGGTGGTCCGCGACTCCTTCGCCAGGTAGAGCCGGCCCCCGGCCCCGAGCACCAGCTCGTCGAGCTCGTCGCAGAAGCGGTGCAAGCCGGCCGCGACGGGGAAGTCGACCGTCACCGTCCAGCCCGGCTGGGGGAACGACAGCGGTGCCTGGTTGCCCGCGCCGAAGCGCTTGAGCACGTTCAGTCCGGACGAGTGTCGCGACGCCGCGATCCGCTCGGCGATCCGGCGCAGCGCGGGCTCCTCCCCGAACGGCAGGAGGAACTGGTACTGCAGGAAGCCTCGTGACCCGTACACCCGGTTCCAGTCGCCGAACAGGTCGAGCACCTGGTAGAAGGCCGTGATGTTCTGGATCGCGCCGCGCTGGCGGCGCGGCGCCTTGTGGTACCAGAGGTGGCTGAACGCGCGCAGCGTGGCGGGGTTGGCCAGCCCGTTCGGGAAGACGTCGGGAAAGGTGAGCAGCTGCGGGGCCTCGAACTTCAGCGGGTCGTTCCGGAGCTTGACCGGCAGCTGGTCGCGCGTCGCGAGCGATCCGCGGGTGAGCACCGCCCGGCCCAGCTTCGCGTCGGTCGTCGTGGTGTCGAACCAGGCGGCCGAGTAGCCGTACGTGTCGTCGGAGCCGTCCGTCAGCAGGGCCAGCAGCTCGTCGAGGTCGCGGGTGCGGTCGGTGTCGACCACGAAGTAGGCCGACTCCGTGCGGTGCAGCTGCACGGTGGCCGCGACGATCACACCGGTCAGGCCCATGCCGCCGACGGTGGCCCAGAACAGCTCGGCCTCGGGGCCGTCCGGCGTCAGCGTGCGGACACCGCCGTCCGCCGTGACCAGGTCCATCGACAGCACGTGGTTGCCGAAGCTGCCCTTGGTGTGGTGGTTCTTGCCGTGCACGTCCGCGCCGATCGCGCCGCCGATCGTGACCTGCCGCGTGCCCGGCAGCACCGGAACCCACCAGCCGAGCGGCAGGGCGGCGCGCATGAGCGTGTCGAGGCTGACGCCGCCGTCGACGACGGCCACGCCCGTGTCGGCGTCGATCGCGGGCGGACGGGCGAGGCCGGTCATGTCCAGGACGAGGCCACCGGCGTTCTGCGCGGGGTCGCCGTAGGAGCGGCCCAGGCCGCGGGCGATGACACCGCGGGGCCCGGCGGCCCTGACCGCCGCCGCGACGTCCGCCTGCGAACGGGGGACCGTGACGTGCGCGAGGGTCGGGGCGGTGCGCCCCCAGCCGTGCAGGCTCGCGGAAGAGGTCGGGGTGCTGGACATCGCGAGTGAGGTTACGCGCCCGCCACTCCCGCCCTTGTCGCGGTCGTGGTTCGACCGCACCCGTTCCGACGACGCAGCGCCGACTGTCGGTGCCCGTCGATACGATCCGCTCAACCGGCGGAGCACGTCGGCAACGAGGTTCGGCGGCTGGGGATCGGGTGGCCACATCGGCGCGCGCGGCGTGGGCCGCCGCTGCGACGGGCAGATCGGCGGGCGCCGGTGCCTCGCCCGGCCGTCGCGTGCCGTGGGTACCGCTCGCGCTCACCGTCGCGGCCTACCTCGCCGGCGCCCTCGCCCTGCACCACCGGCTGCTCCCGCAGCTCACCACCGCCACGGCGGGGTGGACCTCCAGCGACTCCTACCAGTTCGTCTGGTGGATCCGCTGGCTTCCGTGGTCGCTCGCGCACGGCGCGGACCCGCTCTACACCACGTACCTGCACGCCCCGCCGGGCGTGAACGGGATGTGGAACACCCCCGTCCCCGTGCTGGCCGCCCTGTTCGCGCCGGTCACGCTCACGGCAGGCCCGGTCGCCGCCTACAACGTCGCGATGATCCTCGGACCGGTCGTGTCCGGGATCGCGCTCGTCCTGGCGCTGGGGGCGTGGGTCGAGCGCTGGTGGCCACGCGCCGCCGCCGGGCTGCTCTACGGCTTCTCCCCGTTCGTCGTCGCGCACAGCTCGGTGGGGCACCTCAACCTGGTCTGGGCCGTGCTGCCGCCGGCCATGCTGTGGCTGCTGCACACCCTGCTCGCCGCACCGCGCTCGAGACCGTGGCGGACCGGCGCGCTCGTCGGGCTCGCCTTCGTGGTCCAGACCGGGATCTACACGCAGACCGTCGCGCTCACCGCCGTCGTGCTCGTCGTGCTGGCGGTGATGCTGGTGCTGCGCCGGCCCGGCGAGGCGCTGCGCCGCGCCCCCGACGTGCTGCGGGCCGCGGCGGCGTGCCTGGGCACCTACGCCGTGCTGTGCGCCTACCCGCTGTACCTGCTGCTCGCCGGCCCGGGCCGGCCCCGCTCCGAGATCCGTGAGCCGGAGACCACGAACTCCGACGCCGCCAACGTGCTGGTGCCCACCGACCTCACGGCGTTCCGGCCGGGGACGGGCGAGCTCGCCGGGCAGCTGCACACGCACTCGGGGGAGCAGGGCGGATACGTCGGGGTCGCGTTGCTTGCGGTGGTCGTGGCGGCGGTGCTGACGGCCCGCCGCCCACTCACCCGGGTCGTCGCGGCCGTCGGCGTGGTGGCGTGGGTGCTCTCGCTCGGCGTGAGCCTCGTGGTGCTGGGCGACGACACGGGCGTCGCGCTGCCCTGGCACCCGATCGAGGGCGTCCCGCTGGTCGGCGAGATCGAGACCATGCGGTTCCAGGTGGTGGTCGCGCTGTGCGTCGCGGTCGTCGTCGCACTGTGGCTCGACGGGCTCGCGGAGCGGCCTCCCGGTACCGGTCGGACGCTCGCCCTGGTCGCGACGGGCCTGGCGATGCTGACCTGGTTGCCGGCGGACGAGCAGGTCGCCACCCCCGCGGTCGTTCCAGCCTTCTTCGCCGTCGGCGCGCCCGGGCTCTCCGGCGCGGACATCGTGGAGACCTACCCGCGCACCACCGGCGTCTGGGTGGGCGGGGCGCGGCCGATGCTCTGGCAGGTCGCGAGCGGGTTCGCCTACCGGACCACCGGCGGGTACTTCATCGGCTCCGACGTCGATCACGACCTGCTGCTCGAGTCGCCGGTGACGGCCTACCAGCAGGGGGCGCTCGACGTGGCGGGCGGCTCCGCGATGCCGACGTTTGACGCGGCGATCGCGGCGCGCGACGAACTGCGCGCGCTGGGCGTGACGGCCGTGGCCGTCGTGCCGGAAGGGGCGGACGTCGCCGGGGTGCTCGACTGGACCCGCCGGGTCACCGGCCTGCCGGGAGAGCAGGTCGACGACGTGTGGCTCTTCCGGCTCGTCGCCGGCTGACCGCCCCTACCCTGGGACGGGTGACGCAGTCCCCACGCGGCCTCCGCATCTCCGACGCCGACCGTGAACGCGCCGCCGCCCGCCTGCAGCAGGCGCTGGCCGAGGGCCGCATCACCCTCAACGAGCTGGAGGAGCGGCTGACCGTGGTCTACGCGGCCCGCTACGCCGCCGACCTGCTGCCGCCGTTGGAAGACCTGCCGGGCGACGCCGTCGTCCCGGTGCAGCACGTCGCCCCGGCCGTCCCCGCCCCGACTGATCGACCGCTGATGCTGCGGCCGGGGATGGGCACGCTTCGCCGTTCGGGGCCGTGGACGGTGCCCTCCCGCATCCGGGTGCAGAGCGTGATGGGGTCGGTGATCCTCGACTTCTGCGACACCGCCGTCCCGCCGGTGGTCGACGTGTCGCTCGAGCTGGGCGCGGGCTCGGCGCGGCTGCTCCTGCCGGACGGCGCGACGGCGGACGTCGACGGCCTGGTGTCCGGGATGGGCACCGTGCGCAGCAAAGTGGCCTCGACTCCCGTGCCGGGTCGCCCGCACTTCCGCGTGCACGGCCGCAGCGCGATGGGGTCGGTCACGGTGCGGTACCGCTACCGGATGGTCGGGCACCGTTTCTGAGCGCCGACGGCCGCTTCATTGAGAAGACGGCGAGGCCAGGAGGGGGCATGGCCCCGCCGTCGATTCCATAGTCGGCCGTCGACGGGTCCTTTGTGACCGGTTCGACCAGCCTTACGGTGTTGTTCGGCCGGACGGCCGCTCGCGGGCCCGCAATCGGTCCAGCAGGGCGGCGACGGGTGATTGCAGCATGGTGGCCATGCTGCACTCGGACCGCAGTAAAGCCACCATGCTGCACTCCCGTCTCGGCCGTGCACGGCGCGGACGGCACGGCTCGGTACCCTGCTCCGGTGACCGCGACCCGCACCGAGCCCGCCGGCCTGTTCGGCCAGCTCGCGCGCTTCGTCGCCGTCGGGGCGGTCTCCGCGCTGGTCGACCTCGGCGTCTACCAGCTCCTGCTCCACCTCGGCCTGTGGGTGCACGCGGCGAAGGCGATCAGCTTCATCCTCGGCACCACCACCGCCTACCTGCTCAACCGGCGCTTCACCTTCACCGCCGCGGCGGGCGGCAAAGGACGCTTCGCCGGCTTCGTCGCGCTCTACGCGACCACGTTCGCGATCAACGTCGGGGTGAACGCACTGGCACTGGCCCTGTTGCCCGCGATACCGGCCCGTTTCACCGTGGCCTGGGTGATCGCGCAGGCCACCGCGACGGCGATCAACTTCGTGATGCTGCGGACGGTCGTGTTCCGCAGCCGCTGACGCGTCGATGGCTGGGGGCTTGACTCTCACGCCACGTGAGGCCCCAACCTGGGTCCATGACCGAGAAGGCCCCGTTCATCCTCCCTAAGCCGAACGGGGCGCTCACCGTCGGGCAGGTGGCCGACCGGTTCGGCGTGACGGTGCGGACCCTGCACCACTACGACGACATCGGGCTGGTCCGCCCGCACCGGACGGCGGCGGGCTACCGCGTCTACACCGACGACGACCTGGAGCGGCTTCGGCACGTCGTCGTCTACCGACGGCTGGGGTTCCCGCTCGAGGAGATCGCGCCGTTGCTCGCCGAGCACGCCGACGTCGAGGCGCACCTGCGCAGGCAGCGCGCCGCGGTCGTGTCCCGGCTGGACGAGATGCGTGATCTCGTCGCGGCCATCGACCGAGCACTGGAGAAGAGGATCACCGGCATGGCACTGACCCCGCAGGAGCAGAAGGAGCTGTTCGGCGACGGTTTCAGCGAGGAACTCGCCCGCGAGGCGGAGGAGCGCTGGGGCGACACCGACGCGTGGCGGCAGTCGCGCGACCGGACGGGCCGCTACGGCAAGGACGACTGGCGCCGGATCGCCGCGGAGGGCGACGAGGTCACGGCGCGCTTCGCCGCGCTCAAGCGCGCGGGCACGGCCCCGGACTCGACGGAGGCGACGGACGCCGCCGAGGCGCACCGGTCGCACATCGACCGCTGGTTCTACGAGCTCGGGTACCCGATGCACCGTGGTCTCGCGGACATGTACCTCGCCGACCCGCGGTTCACGAAGACCTACGACGACCGTGAGCCCGGGCTGGCGCAGTACGTGCACGACGCGATCCACGCCAACGCGGACCGGCACGAGCGGTGATCAGAACCGGTCGAACCGCTCCGCCCGGCCCTGCCGCAACAGCCGCACCCACTCGGCGAACCCCCGGGGGTCGTGCCGGGTGACGAGGAAGAACCAGGCGAACCGGGGGAGCTCCAGCAACCCGACGCGCCGCATCCCCGGCCTGCTCACGAGGTAGCCGCGGTTGCGGTAGGTGTAGTAGCGCTTCGTCGCGTCGTCGGGATGCTGGGCGTGCAGCCGCCCGCCGAGCATCGGCTTGAGGTCGTCCATGCCCCGGGGGTGCAGGTACGCGGCCGCCAGGCTGGTGCCGAACGGCAGCTTGGACCGCACCATGCGCCGGTGCATCTCCACCTCGTCGCCGCGGACGAACAGCCGCAGGTCCGGCACGCCGATCATCTCCAGCGCCCCGGCGCGGAACAGCGCCCCGTTGAAGAACGCGGCGATGCCGCTGAGCAGGTCGCCGTCGGCCTCGGCCGCGAGTGTGGCGCGCGAGGTGTGCCAGGTGAGCCCGCGGCGGACGGTGAAGGCGAGCCGGTCCGGGTCGTCGGCGTCGACGACCACGGGCGACACCGCGGCGAGCATCCGGCGCTGGGCGACGTCGAGCAGCGTGGCGAGGACCGTCTCGTCCGCTGCGCGCCCGTCGTCGTCGCCCAGCCACACCCAGTCGGCCCCGAGCGCGAGCGCGTGCAGCATGCCCAGCGCGAAGCCGCCCGCTCCGCCCAGGTTGCGCCACGACGGCACCCAGGTGGCCGGTATGCCGCACGTCTCCACGACCTCGCGTGCCGGCTCGTCCGGCCCGTTGTCGACGACGATGAGGTGGGCGATCGGATGCGTCTGCTTCGCCATTGCGGCCAGCGACTCGACCAGTTGCGCGGACCGGTGCCGGGTGACGACCACCGCCACGACCGAGCCGTGCGGAAGCGGGCCGACCGTGTCCACTCCTCAGCGGCCCATCTCGGCCAGCACGTCGCGCCCCTTGTAGTGGTGCAGTACCTCGCGCAGCGGGCCGTGCTCGCGGATCGTGCCGTGCTCGAGCCAGATCGCGGTGTCGCAGAGGTCGGCGAGGAACTCGTCGGAGTGCGACGCGAACACCAGGATGCCCGACCGCTCGACCAGCTCGAACAGCCGCGTGCGCGCCTTGGCCAGGAACTCCGCGTCGACCGCGCCGATGCCCTCGTCGAGCAGCAGGATCTCGGGGTCGATGCTGGTGACGACGCCGAGGGCGAGGCGCACGCGCATGCCGGTGGAGTAGGTGCGCAGCGGCATCGACAGGTAGTCGCCCAGTTCGGTGAAGGCCGCGATGTCGTCGACGCGCGCCTCCATCTGCTTGCGCGTCATGCCCAGGAACAGCCCGCGGATGAGGATGTTGTCGAGCCCGGAGATCTCCGGGTCCATGCCCACGGCGAGGTCGAACACCGGGGCGACCTTGCCGATCACCGACGCACGGCCGCGGGTGGGCTCGTAGATGCCGGACATGAGCCGGAGCAGCGTCGACTTGCCCGCGCCGTTGTGGCCCACGAGCGCCACGCGCCCGCCGCGACGCAGCGACACCGTGATGTCGCGCAGCGCCTCGATGATCGGCACTTTCGACTCCGTGCCGATCCGCCCGCCGGCCCGGCCGAGCACGGCCTTCTTCAACGAGCGGGTCTTGGCGTCGAAGATCGGGAAGTCGACGGCGGCGCCGACGATGTCGATGCGGGGTTCGGGAGCGGCGGTCGTCATCTCACACCCAGTACGCCACGCGGGAGCGGTAGTTGCGCAGGCACAGCAGCGCCACGGTGCAACCGACCACGGTGATCACCCCGACGACCGCCCAGTGCCGCCACACGATCGGCTGGCCCAGCAGCGGTTGACGCACGATCTCGACGAAGTGCATCACGGGGTTCAGCTCGACGTAGGCCGCGAGCGGGTTCGACTTGAGCCGCTCGTAGGACCAGACGATCGGGGTCATGAAGAACAGCAGCTGCGTGAGGCTCGCGATGATCGGCGGGATGTCGCGGAAACGGGTGGCGACGATCCCCGACAGCATCGCGATCCACCCGCCGTTGAGCATCAGTAGAAGGAACGCAGGAATCGCCAGCAGTGCCGTCGCGCTCAGCGGCTGCGGGAAGATGATCACCAGAAGGAGCCAGATCACCAGGTTGTGCAGGAAGAACAGCGTCTGGCGCCAGAGCAGCCGGTACACGTGCAGGCTGATCGGGGCCGGCAGGAACCGGATGAGGCCCTCGTTCGCGATGAAGACCTCGGCGCCCTCGAGGATGCAGCCGTTGATGAAGTTCCAGATCAGCAGCCCGGTGGCCACGTACGGCAGGAACGTGTGGACCGGCTCGCCGAACAGCGCGCCGTAGAGGATGCCCATCGCCGTGGCGATGACCCCCATGCTGATGCTGATCCACAGGGGCCCGAGGACGGAGCGCCGGTAGCGCTGCTTGATGTCCTGCCAGCCCAGGTAGCCCCACAGGGTGCGCTGCCGCCAGCCCTGCCCGAGGTCGCCGAAGGCGCGCTGCCAACTGCGGGAGCCCGGGACGTCCGGCAGTACCGGCGCCGTCGGCTGACCGCCGTCGTCGGCCCGGTGCTCACCGGTGGTCACGGGTTGAGCCACGGGCCGAGGGTACCGACGGCGTCCGACGGTCCGGAGCCGCACCCAGGAGCGCGGCGGCCGCACCGCACTACAGGTACTGGCCGGTCCCGCGGCCGAGACCCTCCGGCACGACCGGCCCGGGTGCACCGGCGCCCGCGGGAAGCCCGCGCCGCATCTGCTCCAGCTGGGCCCGCGCCGCCATCTGCTGGGCGAACAGCGCCGTCTGGATGCCCTGGAACAGGCCCTCCAGCCAGCCCACCAGCTGGGCTTGCGCGATGCGGAGCTCCGCGTCGCTGGGGGTGGTGTCGTCGGCGAACGGCGTGCTCAGCCGGTTCAGCTCGTCGCGCAGCTCGGGCGCCAGGCCCTCTTCCAGCTCGCGCACGGAGCTGGACAGAATGCTGCGGAGCCGCACGCGCGAGGCGTCGTCCAGCGGGGCGGAGCGGACCTCCTCAAGCAGCTGCTTGATCATCGTGCCGATCCGCATGACCTTCGCGGGCTGCTCGACCATGGCGCCGACGCCCTGCTGGCCCTGCTCGTCGCCGTCTTCGGACTGCTGGGGCACGCGGGCCATCCCGAGTGGACGCCCGTCCGGGCCGACCACCATCACGTGCTGCTCGCCGTCCCCGTCGTCGGAGCCGCCGTTGCCGTTGCCTGGCTGGGTCATACGCCCATTCTGGCCCCCGGCCCGCCGGTTCACCTCGTGGGCGTCGACAGGAGGAGCTTGCCGACCACACCACCGGCCTCCAGTTGCCGGTGCGCGTCACCGGCCCGCTCCATCGGGACCGTCGCGTGCACCACCGGCCGCACCCGCCCGTCGGCGATCATCGGCCACACCTGTGCCCGGACCCCCGCGACGACCGCTCCCTTGCCGTGCGGACCCGCCACCGGCCGTCCCCGCAGGCTCATCGCGGTGATGCCGGCGCGCTTGCGCAGCAGGGTGTTGAGGTCCAGCTCCGCCTTCGTGCCGCCCTGCATGCCGATGACCAGCAGGCGACCGTCGGCGGCCAGCGAGGCGACGTTCGCGGCGAGGCCTTTCGCGCCCATGTTGTCGAGGATGACGTCGGCGCCGTGCCCGTCGGTGGCCTTCTTGAGCTCTGCGGGGACGTCGTCGTGGTAGTCGATCACGATGTCGGCGCCCAGCTCACGGCACCGCTCGGCCCGCTGCGGCGACGCGGTGGCCACCACCCGGGCGCCCAACGCCTTCGCGATCTGGATCGCGTGCGTGCCGATCCCGCTGCTGCCGCCCTGGATGAGGAACGTCTCACCGGCCGTGAGCCGGCCCGCGGCCACGACGTTCGACCAGACGGTGCACGCGACCTCCGGCAGCCCCCCGCCCGTCACCAGGTCCACCCCGTCGGGCACGGGCAGAACCTGGACGGCCGGCACCGCGACCTTCTCCGCGTACCCGCCGCCGGCGAGCAACGCGCACACCTCGTCGCCCATCGACCAGCCCGTGACGCCCTCTCCGAGCGCCGCGATCCGCCCGGCGCACTCCAGTCCGATGATCTCTGAAGCACCCGGGGGCGGCGGGTAGTGACCCTGGCGCTGCAGCAGGTCGGCCCGGTTCACCGCACTGGCCACGACGTCGATCAGCACCTCGCCGGGGCCCGCGACCGGGTCCGGCACCTCGGACCACTCCATGACCTCCGGGCCGCCCGGCTCCCGCACCGTGATCGCGTACATGTCCGCGGACGCTATTCGCTCGTCGCAGAAGGCGCGATCGGGCACGGTGGCGAGATGCCTTGGGACCCGTGGCCCCCGCGCCGGCTCGTACTGTGCACCCCGCGGTTGGAACTGCGGCCGGACGACGACGGGGGCCTGTTCGAGCTGGCCGACGAGGCCCGGCGCGGTGTCCACGCACCTGAGGTGATGCCGTTCGTCACCGCCTGGACCGACGACGACCCGGAGAACCGGGCGCTCAACACGCTGCGCTGGCACTGGCAGAAGCGCGCCGCGTTGCGTCCGGAGTCGTGGAGCCTGCAGTTCCTCGTCCGGCTGGACGGGCGAGTCGTCGGCACGCAGGCGCTCGGTGCCACGGACTTCGCGGTGACCCGCGGGGTCCACACCGGTTCGTGGCTCGGTCTGCGCCACCAGGGCCGCGGGATCGGCACCGAGATGCGTGCGGCCGTGTTGATGTTCGCGTTTGACCACCTGGGCGCCACGCACGCCCGCTCGGCCGCGTTCGTCGACAACCCGGCGTCGTTGCGCGTGTCGGAGAAGCTCGGCTACCGCCCCGACGGCACAGAGATCATCGCCCGCCGCGGGAAGCTCGCCGAGGACGTGCGACTGCTGCTCGAGCGCGACCTCTTCCGCCGCCCCGACTGGGCACTCGAGGTCGAGGGCCTCGAGGCGTGCCTGCCGATGCTCGGTGTCAGCCGAGGTTGACGCCGCGGGCGAACGTGTCGCACTGCGCGGGGTCGCCGCTCTTGTAGCCGGTGGTCCACCACTTCTCGCGCTGCGCGGAGCTGCCGTGGGTGAACTGCGACTCGTTGACGCGGCCGCCGCCCAGGTTCGACTGGATGAAGTCGTCGCCGATCCGCGAGGCGGTGTCCAGAGCGGCGCTGACGTCCTGCTGGTCGACACCGGTGATCAGCGGCTGGCCGTCGGACGTCGGGATCGTCGTCGCGTTGTGTGCCCACACCCCGGCGTAGCAGTCGGCCTGCAGTTCGAGCCGCACCGACCCGGACGTCGGACCGCTGTCGCCGGCCTGCACCCGCTGGTTGGTGCCGAGCAGGTTCTGGATGTGGTGGCCGTACTCGTGGGCGATCACGTACGCCCGGGAGAACGAGCCGCCCTGGGCGCCGAACCGGGTCTCGAGCTCCTTGAAGAAGTCGAGGTCGATGTAGATCTCGGCGTCCGGCGGGCAGTAGAAAGGCCCGACGTCCGAGCTCGCGCTGCCGCAGCCGGTGCTCACCCCGCCGCTGAAGAAGTTGAGCCGCGGCTTCTGGAACGACTGTCCCGAGCGGGCGAACGCGTCGGACCAGTAGCCGTCGAGGGAGTTGTCGACGGCGACGACCTCGCAGTCGAGCTGCTGGTTCGCCGCCGCGCCGGTCTGGCAGGCCTGAGCGATCTGCGTGTTGTCCGCGCTCTGCCCCTGCTGGACGCCGCCGAGCCCGCCGCCGCCGCTGGGGAGCGGGATCCCGCCACCGCCTCCTCCGCCCCCGCCACCGAGCATCTGGAGCAGGAAGAAGATGATCAGGCCGACGATGCCGAGGCCACCGCCGCCGACGGCGACCCGGCCGCCCAGACCGCCGCCCCCACCGCCGGAGCCCCGCAGGTCGTCGATCGACGACGTGTCGAGGTTGGCGTTCTCGTTGAACCGCACCAGTGCCTCCCACGGCCGTCACGTGACTGCGCGCCCGAATCCCACCACACCGGTACCCGCGGCGCAGTGGTACCAGTTGTCGGGCGTCAGCGGAGATTTCCGCGCCCCGGCTAGGCTGCCCCGCGGAAGCGTGGCAGAGCGGCCGAATGCACTCGCCTTGAAAGCGAGAGTCCCGCAAGGGTCCGGGGGTTCGAATCCCTCCGCTTCCGCTGATCAGAGGCGTAGGCGGATGGCCCGGTAGACCACACCGGCCGCGAACATGCCGAGCCCGGCGACGACCGCCTGCCAGGGCAGGGTGGCCGCGAGCAGTACGCAGCCCGCGGCCCCCAGGATCTGCAACCAGCGCGGGAACCGGCGCTGCTCGGGAGGCTGGGTGAAGGCCGACAGGTTCGCGATCAGGTAGTAGAACAGTACCCCGAACGACGAGAACCCGATCGCGCCGCGCAGATCGATGGTGAGCACGAGCAGAGACACGATCACGGCGACGGTGATCTCAGCGCGGTGCGGCACACGGTGACGTGGATGAACCGCGGCCAGGCAGCGGGGCAGATCGGCCTGCCGGGCCATGGCCAGCGTCGTCCGCCCGACCCCGGCGATCAGCGCCAGCAGCGCCCCGAGCGAGGCGGCAGCTCCGCCCACCACCACGACAGGCATCGCCCACGCCCAGCCACCTCCGGTGACTGCGTCAGCCAGTGGTGCCCGCGACATCGCGAGCCCGTCCGTCCCGAGGGTCAGCAACGTCGCCACCGCGACCACCGCATACACGGCGACCGCGATGGCGAGGGCAACCACGATCGCCCGCGGGATCGTGTGCTGCGGATCGCGGACCTCCTCTCCCATCGTGGCGATGCGGGCGTAGCCGGCGAATGCGAAGAACAGCAGGCCCGCTGACTGCAACACCCCGTAGAGGTCCAGCGCGGAGTCGCCGCCATTCGCCAGGTTGTCGGGATCGGCCTGCCCTCCGAGCAGCCCGGCGGCCACCACGACAGCCAGCGTGAGCAGCACGACAGCGACGATGACCCGGGAGAGCCGGGCGGTGCGGGTCACCCCGCGGTAGTTCACGGCGGCCAGCGTGAGCACCGCCCCGACCGCCACCGGACGCTGCCAGGCCGGCGGGACGGTGTAGGCCGCGAAGGTCAACGCCATCGCCGCGCAGCTCGCCGTCTTGCCGATCACGAACCCCCATCCGGCCAGGAAGCCCCACCAGTCGCCGAGTCGCTCCCGCCCGTACACGTACGTACCGCCCGAGGTCGGGTACTGCATCGCGAGCTGCGCCGATGCTGTGGCGTTGCAGTACGCCACGACCGC
Source organism: Pseudonocardia charpentierae (assembly GCF_031845345.1). Taxonomy (NCBI): domain Bacteria; kingdom Bacillati; phylum Actinomycetota; class Actinomycetes; order Pseudonocardiales; family Pseudonocardiaceae; genus Pseudonocardia; species Pseudonocardia charpentierae. The sequence goes on from NZ_JAVREJ010000001.1 coordinate 600,149, forward strand.
GGCGATGCCCAACCCGATCAGAAAGCCCGAGCCGGCGGCCGCGGCAGCCGGGGCGAACACCGAGAACACCCCGGCGCCGATCATCGAGCCCAGGCCGATCACCACCGCGTCGACCGTCCCGAGCCGACGCGTCAGACCTGGTTGATCACTCACATCAGCTCCTTCGATCACGCCGTTCACCTGCGTCGGCTGGGTGATAGTCAATCAAATACACCTGATGCATCAAAGGTGCTTGATGTACCGTCGACGCGTGCTGCCCGCAGGTCGAGTCACCGCCTCACCGCCGGCGTTTCTCCGGCTGGCGGCGCACCCGCTGCGCTGGCAGCTCCTGGCCGCGCTCGCCGAGAGCGACTACCGGGTCCGCGAGTTGGTGGCGCGGGTCGATCAACCACAGAACCTGGTCTCGTACCACCTGCGGCTGCTCCGCAGTGGCGAGCTCGTCACCTCGACACGCAGCAGCTTCGACGGCCGGGACAGCTACTACCACCTCGACCTGGACCGCTGCGCGGCTGCGCTGACCGACGGCGGCGCCACGCTGCACCCGGCATTGCGCAGGGACGTTCCACCACCGGTTTCTCCGGCCGACGGGCGGTGGTCGCGACGTACCGCCGTGCTGTTCGTATGCACAGGAAACAGCGCGCGTTCACCGATCGCCGAGGCGCTGCTGCGCCATCACACCGCCGCCCACGTGACGGTCACCAGCGCCGGCAACCGGCCCAAGCGCGACCTGCACCCCAACGCCGTCCGAGTACTTCGTGAGACGTTCGGCATCGACGTCTCCGACCAGCGACCCCAGCACGTGGACGCCCTCGCCGGGCGCAGGTTCAGCCACGTGATCACCTTGTGCGACCGGGCCCGCGAGGTGTGCCCGGAGTTCCCCCGCCACCCGCAGCGGGCCCACTGGAGCATTCCCGACCCGGCCACCGTGGAAGACGACGACCACCTCAGCTACCCCGCGTTCCAGCGCACGGCGGCAGACATCGACATCCGTGTCCGGCACCTGCTGCCGGTCCTCACCGCCAGCGACCATCAGGGGGTTCAGCCGTGAGCACGCCCGACCAGTACGCCAGCGTCCGCTACCTCGTCAGCGACGTGCAGGCCGCCATCGACTTCTACACCATTCACCTCGGCTTCACGCTGAACACCAGTGCCGCGCCCGCCTTCGCCGACGTGGTCCGTGGGCCGTTGCGGCTGTTGCTGTCCGGCCCCGCCAGTTCCGGTGCCCGCGCCACCCCCCACGATGCCGCCACCGCCGGCCGTAACCGCATCCACCTCGTCGTCGACGACCTCGACGCCGAGATCGCCCGGCTCCGCGCTGCCGACCTGCCCTTGCGCAGCGACCTGATCACCGGCCCGGGTGGGCGGCAGATTCTGCTCGCCGACCCGGACGGCAATCTGATCGAGTTGTTCCAACCTGCCCATCGGCCCGCCCCGTCCGTGTAGGGCGTCTCGCATGGCTGTGCCACCCCGGCCGCGGTGAATACACCCGCCGGAGCGGCGTTGCAACGGTGCGCACCGATCGTGTGACAGAAGGTAACAAGGGTGATCCACGGGGCGAGTACGCGTGGGGGAGCGCGGCGACGCCTTCGCCCCTGAACATGTCGCGACGGTGCACCGGAGGATCCGATGCTCAAGTACAGCCACCCCACGCTGGCGCTGGTGCTGGACTACTGGCCGATCACGATCTTCGCTCCGACGGTCCTGCTGCTCATCGCCACGCTCGCGCTGATCACGCGCTGGTGGGACCGGCGCGACCGGGCCGCCCAGGAGAGCGCGCGTGCGGCCGCGTCGCCCACGGGTGCCGTGGTGGCCTGGCCGACGGCTCGCGTCCGGGGCAACCTGGCTCCCGCCTCACCTCCGCCGAATCACTTCGGCCACAGCGGTGGTCACGACGCGCGAGCGGCGTCGTAGAGCCGGCTGCCGGCAGTGGTAGTGCGGTCCGTCAGCCGGTCGCTCTGGTGATCACGGAGAACTCCGTGCCGAACGGGTCGGACATCGAGGCGATGCGGCCGTAGAGCATGTCGGACGCCTCGTCCGACTTCCCGCCGGCGTCGCGCGCGCGGCGCACCGCCTCGTCCGTGTCGGCCACCTCGAACACGGTGTTCCACGTGGAACCGTGCGCGGCCGGGTTGCCGAAGATGCCGCCGACCTCGTGGCCGTCCGGGCGGCGCAGGAACGTGAAGTCGACCCCGGGCATGTCCTTGTTGTCTTCGAGGGTGAAGTCGAACACCGCGGCGTAGAACTCCCGCGCAGGCTCGGGCGTCGGGGTGACCAGGTCGTTGCGGATCAACGCACCCGGTTCGTTCACCACCTCGCACCCGACGTGCGCGCTGCCCTGCCAGAGGCCGAACTGCGCGCCGACGGTGTCGCGGAGCAGCGCGCCCCGGCCCTGCTCCGGAATGTCGAATGGGCCACCGACGACCGTTCCGCCCGCCTCGAGCGACCGCGCGACGGTGGCGTCGAGGTCGTCGGTGGCCAGGTAGACGCTCCACCAGAACCCGGTGGCCGACGGGTCCGGATTCGGGGCCAGCGCGGCGGCGCGCCTGCCGTCGAGCAGGCATTGGGTGTAGCGGCCGTACTCCTCCGGACCGACCTCGAACGTCCAGCCGAAGAGCGTGCCGTAGAACTCCATGGCGCGGTCCAGATCCGGGATCCCGAGGTCGATCCACGTGGGGGTGCCGAGGGGCTGATTCCGTGTGATGTGGCTCATGCCGCGGACGGTAGACCCGCGCACCGACAGAACCGGCGCGGCGGGAGCGCCGACCGAAATCGTTGGTGCCGCGCGCTACGTTCGGTGCATGCCGTTCGGTTGACGTGCTCTCCCGCTCCCGGCCCGCCCGCTCGCCCGGCGCATCGTCGGATGGGCCCTGCTGGCCGACCTGGTGCCGATCTATCCGCTCTACGCTCTCTTGTTCGCGGACACGGGCCTGTCCGATGCGGAGATCTCGGTGCTCTTCGCGCTGTGGTCCGCGGTCGGGATCGTGGCCGAGGTGCCCTCCGGCGCGCTCGCGGACCGCTTCGGCCGCCGTCCTTCGCTGGCCGTCGGTGCTCTCGTGCAGGCGGTCGGCTACGCCTCCTGGGTCGTGTTCCCCGGGTTCCTCGGCTTCGCCGTGGGCTTCGTGGCATGGGGGCTCGGCAGTGCTCTCGCCTCGGGTGCACAGGAGGCGTTGCTGCACGACGGGCTGGCGTCGGTCGACGCCGCGGAGCACTACGCGCGGGTCCAGGGGTGGGTGGGCGCGGCCGGGCTGATCGTGCAGGTGCCGACGGCCGGCATCGCCACGGTGCTGTTCGTCGTCGGCGGATATCCGGCAGCCGGCTGGGTGAGCGTCGCGACGTGCGTCGGCACCGCCGTGCTGGCCGCCCGCCTGCCGGAGCCGTCAGGCGCGCCGACGGTGACCTCTTCGTCCATCGACCCTGCAGATCCCGGGAACGATGCGGACGCCTCCTACCTGGCGACCTTGCGCGCCGGTGTGGTGGAGGTCGTCGCACGACCGCCGCTGCTCGGCGCCGTGGTCGCGTTCGGCCTGCTCTACGGCCTGGACGCGTTCGAGGAGTACTTCCCGCTCCTCGCCCGCGATCTCCAGGTGTCCACCGCGGCGGTGCCCACAGCGTTGCTGGTCATACCGCTCGTCGGGGCCGTGGGCGCCGCGCTGGGTGGCCCGGCGAATCGGCTCGGCGCCGGAGCGCTCGGCGTCGTGCTCGCCGTCGGAGCCGCGCTGCTCGGGATCGCGGCGGCCGTTCCGCATCCGGTGGCGCTCGCGGCCGTCGCCCTCTACTACGGCCTGTACCGGGCCGTCCTCGTGGTCGCGGACGCCCGGCTGCAGGAGCGGATCACGGGCCCGGCCCGCGCGACGGTGACGTCGGTGGCCAACGTCGTGGGGGAGCTGCCGTCGTTCGCGGTCTACGCGGCGTGGGCTCTGGGCGGTACAGCTGCGGTGACGGTGCTGGTCGCGCTGACGGCGGCTCTGCTGCCGGTGCTGCTGCGCTGGCGGACTCGCGCTGACGAACCGGGGAACCCGCGCTGACGAACCGGCGGACTCGCGCAGGGGCTACGAGGGCAGCGTGCCCGCCTCCACCATCAGCCGCCGGGCGCGCTGCATGTGTGGCGGTTCCGGCGGCCCGGGGATCCGGGTGAGCGTCGCCCGCAGCGCCTTGAGCGCCAGTGTGGTGCTGAGGTCGGTGGTCGGCAGGCCCGGCGATCCGTACATGCGCCGGGCCCAACGAGGCATGCTCGCGAACCCCAGCGCCGCGATGGGCGGCTGCGTCAGCTTCACGGCCACGGGTGCCGGCATCCGAGCGGTCATGAGGTTCGTGGTGCCCGTGATCGCCTCGTCGGTCAGCCGCAGGCGGGGACGGATCTCGTCGAAGTAGGCCTTCATCTCGGCCCGCGACCGCGGCGCGTCCGCCGCCCCCACCACCTCGGCCGCACGTGCGCTCTCCGCGATGTAGCGGTCGGCGTCGGCGTCGTTCAGGATCCCGGCGCGGACGGCCACGTCGACGTAGGAGTCGATCTCCCCGCAGTGCACCCACAGCAGGCCCTGCGGGTCGTCGAGTCGGAATGCCCGCCCCGTGGCCGGGTCGTGGCCGCGCAGCTTGGCGTGGATGCGCCGCACCCGCCCGGCGGCGGCCTCCACCTCGCTTGTGGTGCCGAAGGTGCGGATGCCCACGAACTCGGCGGTGCGCACGAAGCGGGCGAAGGCCTTGGCCGGGTCGAACAACGCGGAGTTCTGGTAGGTCCCGAGCATCACCCACGGGTGCAGGGCCTGGAGGATCAACGCCCGGAGCCCGCCCACGTAGAGCACCGGCTCGAGGTGGACCCGCCACGTCACGGAGTGCGGGCCGAAGAGCCCGGTGTCGATGTCGTCGGCTACCGCCGTTACGGACCTCACCCGTCCAGCATCCGCGTTTCACCCGGCCCCCGCGCGCCGAACCGGAACTGCCGTGACGGCCGGCACGTTCGGTGCGTGATCAGCCGGGATCGACGAGGAACGCCGTGGCGGCATCGACGAGGTACGCCGGGTCGTCGACCCCGCACAGCTCCCGCGCCGAGTGCATCGACAGCACCGGGATCCCGACGTCCACCGTCCGGATGCCCAGCCGCGTCGCGATGATCGGCCCCACCGTGCTTCCGCACGGCACGGTGTTGCGGGAGACGAACACCTGGTTCGGCACGTCCGCGTCCCGGCACGCCCGCGCCCACGCGGCCGCTCCCGGTGCGTCCGTGGCGTAGCGCTGGTTCGCGTTGACCTTCAGCGCGGGACCTCCGTTGGGCAGCGCGCGGTGCACCGGGTCGTGATGGCCCAGGTAGTTGGGGTGCGCCGCGTGGGTCACGTCGCAGGACAGCGCCCGCGACGCCGCGAACACCTCGGCCCGTGCGTCGAACCCGCCGGCCAGGCGGGTCAGCACGGTCTCCAGCAGCGGTCCGGCCGCCCCCGTCGCCGAGGCGCTGCCCACCTCCTCGTGGTCGAACGCCACGAGCACGGGGACCGTCGCGCTCTCCTGCGCCTCGAGCAGCGCGGACAGGCCGGCGTGCACCGAGACCAGGTTGTCCAACCGCCCCGCGGCGAACAGCTCCTCGGCCTCGCCCAGCGTCGCGGGCGGAGCGAGGTCGTACACGACGAGGTCGTGCCCGGCGACGTCGTCGATCGCGACCCCGGCCTCGGCGGCGACGAACTCCAGGAACCCGCCCGGCTCGCCCAGGCCCCAGACCGGCAACAGGTGCTGCTGCGGATCGAGGGTCAGGCCCTGGTTGACCGCCCGGTCCAGGTGGATGGCCAACTGCGGCACGCGGAGCAGCGGGCGGTGCACGTCGACCAGCGCCGACGACCCGTCGTAGCGGGAGAGCCGCCCCGCGAGCCCGAGGTCGCGGTCCAGCCACGAGTTCCACAGCGCTCCGCCGTAGACCTCGACCGCCACCTGCCGCCAGCCGGCCGCGCCCGCATCCGGATGCGGTTTGACCTTGAGTGTGGGGGAGTCCGTGTGCGCGGCGAAGACCCGCAGGGGCGCGGGGTCCGCGCGCTGCCACCAGGCCAGCAGCGTGCCGTCGCGCACGAGCCAGCGGCCGCCCGGCTCGCGGGACCAGGCCTCGGTCTCCACCTGCTCGGTGAACCCGGCAGCCCGCAGTCGGCCCACGGCCTCGGCCACCGCGTGGTACGGCGTCGGGCTTGCGGTCAGGAAGGTGGTCAGATCGGCAAGGGGAGCCACGGTGCCATCCTTCCCGGATCGAGCTGTCGGTGGTCACTGCCATGCTGAAGACGTGGGTGCGGAGTACGACGTCGTGGTCGTCGGGGGCGGATCGGCGGGCTGCGCCCTGGCCGGTCGGCTGGCCGCGGTCCGCGCCTGCCGGGTGCTCCTGCTCGAGGCCGGTCCGGTCGAGTGGGCGCCGGAGATCCTGGACGTCGCCTCCCTCGCGGCCACCGGGCCCGGCCACCCCGCCAACTGGGATCATCCGGTGGAGCTCCGCACCGGTAGCACTGCCGCCGTCCCCCGCGGCCGCGTGCTCGGCGGTTCGGGCGCGGTCAACGGCGCGGTCTGGATGCGGGCGACCCCGGCCGACGGCTGGGACCAGCCCGGCTGGACCTGGGTGGAGATGCTCGCGCGCTACGTCCGGTCGGAGTCGGACGCCGACCTCGGCGGGAGGCCCGGGCACGGCGTCGACGGCCCGGTCCCGGTTGGTCGGCCCGCCGGCGCGCTGCGCCATCCGGCTGCGGATCGGTTCCTCGCGGCCGCTGCGAGCTGCGGTTTTCCCGCCGAGACCGACAAGAACGCCGGCGGCGCACCGGGAGCGGGGCTGGTGCCGGGCAACGCCGTCGACGGGGTGCGGGTCAACCCGGCGATGGCCTATCTGAGGGACGTGGCCGGGCTGCCGCTCGGATCGGGCGACGCTCCGGTGCTGCGGAACGACACGCTGACCGTCCGCGGCGACAGCCCGGCGGAGCGCATCGTGCTCGACGGCACCCGGGCCGTCGGCGTCCGGCTCACTGACGGCACCACGGTCCACGCGGGTGAGGTCGTGCTCGCGGCCGGATCCGTCGGCACCCCACACCTGCTCCTGCGGTCCGGGATCGGACCGGCCGACGACCTGCGTGCCGCAGGCGTCGAGGTCCGGCACCACCTGGCCGGAGTCGGCCGCGGCTTCACCGACCACCCCGCCGTCTTGCTGCCCTTCACCACGGCCGATCCGTCCCCGCACCCGCACGCCCGGGCCGCGCAGGCCGCGCTCGACCTCGATGCGGGTGCGGACCCGGCGGGCGACTGCGAGGTGCTGCTCTTCGCGCGCCCGTTCGTCCCCGACGGTCCCCTGCACCTCATGTGCCAGCTGATGCACCCCGACAGCCGCGGAACCCTCACGCTGCCCGCACCCGACGGGCCGCCCCACATCGCCTACGGCTATTTGCGCACGGAGCACGACCGCCGTCGTCTGCGGCACGCCGTCCGGGTGGCCGCCGACCTGCTCCGCGCCGGGGTCGGCACGCGGGTCGAGCCCGGAGGGGAGGTTCTCGGCTCGGACCGGGCCCTCGACGGCTGGATAGCGACCCACCTCACCACCGCCCAGCACCTGTGCGGCACCGCCGCCATGGGCCCGCACGCCGTCGTCGATCCCGAGCTGCGCGTGCACGGGCTCGAGCAGTTGCGCGTCGTCGACCTTTCCGTGCTCCCGGTCGCACCGCGCCGCGGTACGGCCGCGACGGCGGTCGCGGTGGGTGAGGCAGCGGCCGAGTTCCTGGGTGCTCGGCCCCCGGGGGCGGCAGGATGAGCCACATGACGGACGGGCCCGCCGCGCTGCTGCAGAAGTTCGGCGCCGTCGACGCCTGTGTCGCCCGCCTGCTGTGCGACGACCACCCCGCGGACGACCTCGCGTTCACCGTGGTGGAGCCGGACCTGTCGGCCCGCGAGCTGACCTACGGCGAGCTCGGCCGCGAGTCGGCCCGGTTCGCCGCGGCGCTGGCCGATCTCGGCGTCGGGCCCGGCGACCGGGTCGCCGTGCTGATGGGCCGCTCGATCGAACTGGTCGTGACGTTGCTGGGGATCTGGCGCCGGGGCGCGGTCGTCGTGCCGCTCTCGACGGCTCTGGGGCGCCCGGCGATCGCCGTCCGGCTGCGGGCGGCGGACGTCGCGCTGGTGGTCGTCGACGCCGACCGCCGGACGAAGCTCGCCGCGGGCGAGGGGGTGCCTGCGGACCCGCGATGGCGGGTCGTCGTGGTCCGCGGCGAGCCAGGGCGCCGCGAGCTGTCGTTCGAGGCTCTGATGGCGCTCTACCTCGACGACTCGCTGCTCCTGCCCGTCGCGGTCGGCGGCGACGGACCTCTCGTGCACGTGTTCACCGCTGGCACCACTGGGCCGCCGAAGGCGGTGCCGGTCCCGGTCCGCGCACTCGCCGCCTTCGCCACCGCCCGCCTCGCGGCCGGCGGCCCCGTCGACGACGAGCGGCCCCTTGACGTGCACTGGGACACCGGCGACCCCGGCTGGGCGACCGGCCTCTACTCCGCGGTGCTGGGCCCGCTCGCCACCGGGCGGCGCGGCCTGTTCACCCGCGGGTCGATCGCGCCCGTCCCGGCCTGGCGGCTGCTCGACCGCTACCGGGTCACGCACCTGCACGCCGGCCCCGCGTACTTCCGGGCCATGGCCGCCGTCGGCTCGCCACCGCCCGGGCTCGCGCTGCGCTACGCGTCGTCGACGGGCGAGCCGCTACCGCCGGACCTCGTGACCTGGGCGGAGGAGGTGCTCGGCCATCCGCTGCACGACCGGTACGGGCAGGCCGAGCTCGGCACGGTGATCGTCGACGACGCCGGCTGCGGGCCGGGGACGACGGGCCGACCGCTCCCCGGCTGGAGCGTCGCCGTGCTGGCCGACGACCACGACGCGCCCGCGGCTCCGGGCGTCGTCGGCAGGCTCGCCGTCGACCGGGCCGCCAGCCCGCTGATGTGGTTCACCGGCTACGTCGGCGATCATGAACGCACGTCGACGTCGTTCACCGCCGACGGCCGGTGGTACCTGACCGGCGACACCGCCGGGGTGGACGCCGCCGGGTGCCATCGTTTCTCGGCCCGCGCCGGCGACGTGATCGTCACGGCCGGGCACCGGATCGCCCCGTTCGAGGTGGAGAGTGTGCTGATGCTGCACGAAGACGTCACCGAGGCCGTCGTGGTCGGCGTGCCGACCGCCCGCCGCGGCATCGTTCCGGAGGCCTACGTGGTGCTGCGGCCGGGTGCGGATCCGGCCTTTGGGCTGGCGGAGGACCTGAAACAGATGGTGCGCACCAAGCTGCCGGCGCACGCCGTGCCGAGCGTCGTCCACGTCGTCCACGTCGTCGACGCGTTGCCGCGCACTCCCGGCGGCACCGTCCGGCGGGCCGCGCTGCGCGAGCGGCGGGCCAACTGGTGAACCCGGCCGTCGACGCGTTCCTCATCACGATCCCGCCGCTGGTCGTCTACCTCACCGTCGGCCTCGTGGTGGGCATCGAGAGCCTCGGGGTGCCGCTGCCCGGTGAGATCGTGCTGGTCAGCGCGGCACTCTTGTCGTCACGGCACGAGCTCGAGGTCTCGCCGGGGTGGATCGCCCTGGCCGCGGTCGGTGGGGCGGTGATCGGCGACTCGATCGGCTACGCCATCGGCCGCCGCTACGGCATGGGTCTGTTCGTCTGGGCCGGCCGGAAGATGCCTCGGCACTTCGGGCCGTCACACGTGGCAGCCGCCGAACGGCTCTTCGCGCGGTGGGGCATGCTCGCGGTGTTCTTCGGGCGCTTCATCGCCCTGCTGCGGATCTTCGCCGGGCCACTCGCCGGCGCGCTGCGCATGCACTACCCGCGCTTCCTGATCGCGAACGTCCTCGGCGGGATCTGCTGGGCCGCGGGCACGACGTTCGCGGTGTACTTCCTCGGGATCGTCGCCGAACGCTGGCTGCAGCGGTTCTCGTGGATCGGGCTGGTCGTCGCCGTGATCGCCGGGCTCACGATCGGCGCCGTGGTGAAGCGGCGCACGGCCCGCCTGGTGGAGGACGAGGGGTGAATCCTCTCCTCGTCAGCAGCCCACTGGAGTTCGGCTTCCCCGACTTCGACGCCGTCCGCGAGGAGCACTTCGCGGAGGCCTTCGAGGTCGCGATGGCCGAGCAGCGCGCAGAGGTCGCCGCCATCACCGCGCTGCCCGAACCGCCCACCTTCGACGACACGGTCGTCGCCCTGGAACGGTCGGGCTCGACGCTGCGGCGGGTCTCGGCCGTGTTCTTCGTGCTCGTCGGGTCGCTGTCCACGCCGGGTATCCGCGAGACCGAGGCCCTGGTGGCGCCGCTGCTCGCCGCACACGCCGACGCGATCACCCTGGACCGGGCCCTGTTCGCCCGGCTGGACGCGCTGCACGCCGTCCGCCACGAGCTGGACCTGGACTCCGAGTCGCTGCGCTTGCTGGAACGTCGGCACCGCGACGCGGTCCGGGCCGGAGCGCGTCTCGCCCCCGCGGCGCAGGAGCGGCTGCGGGCGCTGAACGCCGAGCTGTCGGCCCTGTCCCCCGCGTTCGGCGCCCGGTTGCTGGCCGACACCAACGACTCCACGCTCGTCGTCGACGACCCCGCACGGCTCGACGGGCTGGCCCCGGACGCGATCGCGGCCGCCGCCCGGGCCGCGGAGGTCCGTGGCCTCCCCGGCCGCTACGTGCTCCCGCTCGTGCTGCCCACCCACCAACCCGCGCTGTCGTCGCTGACCGACCGGGTGTTGCGGGAGCAGCTGTTCCGCGCGTCGGTCTCGCGAGGGGGGCGAGGCGACGGAAACGACACGCGCGACCTCGTCCGCCGGATCACCGCGCTGCGGGCCGAACGGGCGGGCCTGCTCGGACACCCCCACCACGCCTCGTGGGTGATCGAGGTGGGCACCGCGGAGACGGTCGAGGCCGTCGAGAAGATGCTCACCGCGCTCGTCGGTCCCGCGGTCCGCAACACCGAAGCCGAGACCGCTGAGCTGACCGCCGTCGCCGGCCACCCGATCGAGCCGTGGGACCGCGCGTTCTACTCCGGAGTGGTCCGCCACCGGCGGGCCGCCGACACCGCGCCGCTACGCCCGTACCTCGAGCTGGAGCGGGTGCTGCACCACGGTGTGTTCGCCGCCGCCGGCGAGCTCTACGGACTGCAGTTCACGGAGCGCCACGACCTGCCCGTCTACCACCCGGACGTGCGCGTGTTTCACGTGAAACATGACGGTGAGTCGGTCGGTCTGTTCGTCGCCGACCACTACGCCCGTGAGACCAAGCGCGGCGGGGCGTGGATGAACAGCTTCGTGGTGCAGTCGCGGCTGCTCGGTACGCAGCCGGTGGTGCTCAACACCCTCAACCTGGCCAAGCCCGCCGCCGGGCCGACCCTGCTGAGCGTCGGCGAGGTCGTCACGCTCTTCCACGAGTTCGGCCACGCCCTGCACGGCCTGCTGTCCGACGTGCAGTACCCGACGTTCGCCGGCACCGGCGTGCCGCGCGACTTCGTCGAGTTCCCCTCGCAGGTCAACGAGATCTGGCTGCGCGACCCGGCGATCGTCGACCGCTTCGCCCGCCACCACGTCACCGGCGAACCCCTGCCCGACGACCTGCGGGCCCGGTTGATCGACCAGGCACCGATGTTCGGCGAGGGCTTCGCCACCACCGAGTACCTCGCGGCAGCGCTGCTCGACTTGGCGTGGCACCGCCTCGCGCCGGGCGAGGAGGTGGACGACGTCGAGGCGTTCGAGGCGGCGGCGCTCGCCGCAGCCGGCATCCCGCCGACCCTGCCCCCGCGCTACCGCAGCGCCTACTTCAATCACGTGTTCGCCGGGGCGTACTCCGCCGCCTACTACTCCTACATCTGGAGCGAGGTGCTCGACGCCGACACGGCTGAGTGGTTCGCGGAGCACGGCGGCCTGCAGCGACAGAACGGCGACGCCTTCGCGCGGGCGCTGCTGTCCCGCGGCGGCGCCGTCGACCCGCTGGAGGCGTACCGCGCCTTCCGCGGGCGCGATCCGGAGATCGGCCCGCTGCTGGTGCGGCGGGGCCTGGAGAGCGCGTCGGCGGCGGTCCCCGACGCGTGAAAGCGCGGACGAGCGGCCCGCTCGTCCCATAGGTTCCGACGAGCGGCCCGTTCGTCCAGGAAGACCGGACTCACCGCGGCTCGGCGGCCGCCGGAGCGGGCTCCTCGCGAGGTGCCCGGCGCCGGTGCAGCAGCGCCATCGCCCCGCCCGCGAGCAGCCCCCAGAACGCCGCTCCGATCCCCAGGAACGCGATGCCCGCCGCCGTGACCACGAACGTCACCGCGGCGGCCTCCCGCGCCGTCGGGTCGGCCACCGCCGACGCCAGGGCGGCCGCCAGCGCACCGAGGAGCGCCAGGCCTGCGACCGCCGACACCAGGACCGGTGGGGACAGGAGGATCAGCGCCGTCGCGAGCCCGGCCCCGAGGCCGAGTGCGGCGAGCCCGACGCCGGCGGTCACCGAGGCGATCCAGCGCCGCCCGGGGTCGGGATCCGCGTCGGGGCCGGCGGCGAGCGCGGCGCTGATCGCGGCCAGATTCACGGCGTGCCCACCGAAGGGGGCCGCGGCGAGGGTGCCCAGCCCGGTCGCACCCAGGATCGGAGCCAACCGGGGCCGGTAGCCGTAGGTCGCGAGCACGGCCATGCCCGGCACGTTCTGCGACGCCATCGTCACGAGGAACAGCGGCAGCCCGACACCCACCAGCGTCGCCGGGTCGAACCGCGGCGCGGTCCACTCCAGCACGGGCGCCAGGTTCGCTCCACCCAGTCCGGGTCCGGTCACGACGATGCCCACGGCCGCAACGGCCAGTGCGGCCGGCACCGCCCACGGCCGGGCGAACCGGCCGACGACCGCCCACACGACCACGACCGGAACGGCCAGCAGCGGTACCTCGGCGACGGCCTTCACCGGTTCGAGGCAGAGCGGCAGCAGCACGCCGGCGAGCATGGCCCCGGCGATCGGCGCCGGGATCGCCCCGATGAGCCGGCCCAGCGGCCGGACCAGGCCCGAGAGCACGATCAGCGCGCCACACAGCAGGAACGCCCCGACCGCCGCCGCGAAGCCGCCGGGCTGCGGTCCGGCCGCGATGAGCAGCGCCGCACCGGGCGTCGACCAGGCGATGCTCACCGGCATCCGGGTGCGCAGCCCGAGTACCACCGCGACGATTCCCGACGCCAGGCACACCGCCAGCAGCCCGGACGCCGCCTGTCGCTCGTCCGCGCCGACCGCCCGCAGCCCGGCGAGCACCACCGGGAACGCGCCGCCGAACCCGACCAGCGCCGTCACCACACCCGCCAGCACCGGCCGCAGCACGTCTCGTCTCACACGGTCACGGTAGGTCGACCCGATCAGGGCACCGACACGACACCGCCCCGCCCGGTGGGGAGCTCCGGGCGGGGCGGGTGGAGAAGTGGCTCGCTCTATTCGTAGATCCGCATCCGGCCGACCTGCAGCACCGAGGGCTCGGGGGAGTCGCCCTGCGGAAACGGGTCGAGCCGGATGACGGGATGCACCGGTCCACGGGGGAGCGTGTCCGGATCGGTGCTCTCGAACCACTTCTGGCCATCGGGGTACTGGGTGGCACCGCGGGAGGTGACGTTCACCGCGGAGCCCGTGAAGTCGTCGCGGTCGATGATCTTTCAGCCCGCTGCTTCGTCGCGGTGCCCTCGGTCGACCTGCGAACCGCAGCGGGCTTGATCGTGGCCTTCGAGGCCGCCGTCGCGGTGACACGGGAGGTGGACGTCGGCGCCGTCTCCTGGTCGGCTGGGGTCGCGTCGGGCGCGGGATAGCCCGTCGGCGTCGGGGCGACCGAGGCTGCACCGACCAGGGCGGCGTCGAGTTCCGGACCGTCGGGGGCGTCGCCGGGGCGCAGGGTCAGGGCGACGGTGGTCGCCACGACGACGGTCGCCACACCGGCGACGACCGGCGCGAACCGGCGTCGGCGGGAGCGGCGGTTGTCGAGGTCGGGCAGCAGGCGGTGGCGCCCGGTGTTCTCGATCGGATGACCCTGTTCTGCAGAGATCCGCTCGAGCAACGTGCCGACATCCAGCCGATCCTCCATGTCCTCGGAGGTTCGTTGCATGGTGCGGAACTGTAGAAAGGTCACGGGGCGTGATCGACGAACCTGAGAGGCGGGGTTGCTCGGGCGCGCCGACAGGTCGCCGAAGCGCGCCGGATCGACCCGAAAAGTGCTGTATGACGAGGGTCACTGCACCATTTGGACGAACGTCGTTCTCAGGTTGCGACGAACGGTCGGCTCGATGGAGTGATGTCCCTCCGTTAGCCGATTGTGACCGGGGGCCGGTAGCGGCAGAGTGGAGCGGATGCTCCCCGCTGCTCCCCCGGGGGGTGTGCCCCTTTCGCCGCTGGTGCTTTCGGTGGCGGGAACACCCATGCCCCCAAACGAACCTGTCCTGCTGGCGCTCCCCCCGACAGCAGCCTCCGCCTCAGTTCTGCGGACGCTGCGGTCCGAGGGTGTGCCGGTCAACCCTGTCAGCGACGGGATCGCTGTGCTGGACGCCATCCGCGCCCGCGACCCCTCGTTGCTCGTCCTCGACGTCGAACTACCCGGCCCCGACCAGGCCGCCGTTCTCGCTGCCGTGCAGTCGGAGGCACCGAACGTGCCGGTCATCGCGGTGACTCCTCGTGAGCGCCGTGCCGGCCTGCTCGGCCAGCTGCGCGGCGACCGCGACGACTACCTGCTGCGCCCGTTCGCCGTCGACGAACTGGCCGCCCGCATCCGGCTCCGGCTGCGCCTCGGCCCGGTCGGCGGTACCACGATGCTGCGCCACGGCGAGGTGACCGTCGACACCGAGTTCGGCGAGGTGCACGTCGACGGGCGGCGGGTCGCGCTGTCGCCGACGGAGTTCTCCGTGCTGCTCGCGCTGGTCGCCGAAGGTGGCTCCGTCGTGCCTGCGGACCGGCTGGCCCGGCAGGCGTGGTCCGAGCCCGTGTCGGCGAACCTCGTGCAGGTGTACATCTCCTACCTGCGGCGCAAGATCGGACCGGAGCGGATCCGCACGGTGCGCGGCGGGGGGTACGCGCTCGAGGCGTAGCGGCGCTGCCGCCCTACTTCGGGAACGACAGCGCCGCGGCCAGCAGGGCGTCGTTCTCCTCCGGCGTCGAGACCGTGACCCGCACGCCCTCGCCGTGCCACGGCCGGACGACCACCTTCTGGTCGAGGCAGTGGGCCGCGAACGCAGCCGTCTTCTCGCCGAGCGCGATGTAGACGAAGTTGGCCTGCGACGGCGGAACGGTGTAACCCGCGTGGAGCAGCGCGGCGCGCACCCGATCCCGCTCGCCTTCCACCTCGGCGCACGCGGCCAGCAGTTCGGCGCGGCAGTCGAGGGCGGCGATCGCCGCGGCCTGGGCCACCGAGCTCACGGCGAACGGTGATCCGACCTTGCGCAGCGCCTGCGCCACCTCCGGCGTGCTCAGCGAATACCCCACACGGAGGCCCGCGAGCCGGTACGCCTTCGAGAAGGTGCGCAGCACGACGAGGTTGGGGTGCGCGTCCAGCAGGGTGGCGCCGTCGACGGCGTCGGGATCGGTCACGAACTCGCGGTAGGCCTCGTCGAGCGCGACGAGCACGTCCGGACCGACCGCCGCCAGGAAGCGCTCGAACTCGTCGCGCCGCACCGCCGTCCCGGTGGGGTTGTTCGGGGTGCAGACGAACACAAGCCGGGTCTGCGGGGTGACGGCGGCGGTCATCGCGTCGAGATCATGGCGGAACTGCGCATCCAGCGGCACGGTCCGCTTGGTCGCTCCCTGGATCTGCGTCACGATCGGGTACGACTCGAACGACCGCCACGCGTAGACGACCTCGTCGTCGGGCTCCCGACAGGTGATGGCCACCAACTGCTGACACAGGCTCACCGAGCCGCACCCGACGGCGATACGGGCGGAATCGAGTCCGAACTCGTCCGCGAGCCGGACGGTGAGGCCGTTGACGGACAGGTCGGGGTAGCGGTTGCTCGCCGCCGCGGCCTCGGCGATCGCGGCCAGGACCCGCGGCGGCGGGGGCTGTGACACCTCGTTGCTGGCCAATTTGATCGACCCCGGAACGGCCCGGCCGGGCACGTAGGCGGGCAGGCTTTCGAGGTCGGGACGAATCGGCGCCATACCCGACACGGTATCCCGCCCACTACGCCGCGACCTGCGGCGTCGTGCCACTCTTGAGCCGGTGAGCGCGAAGCGCTCGTACGACGCGCAAGGAGTGCGATGACCGACATCCGGACCGAGACCGTCCCTCTCGTGGACGGCAGCGCCCTGCGCTTGACGGTCGCGGAACCGATCGGCCCGGTCCGCGGAGGAATCGTCGTTCTGCACGAGGCCCGTGGGATGACCGACGCCGTGCGCGACATGGTCAGCGGGCTCGCCGCCGAGGGCTGGCTGACCGTCGCCCCGCACCTCTACCACCGCGACGACGCCGACGAGATCGGCGAGGACGACGGCGACCGGATCCGCGCGCAGGTCGGTCGGCTCGACGGCGGCGAGGTCATGGCCGACACGGACACCGCGTTCGGATGGCTGGCCGAGCACGAGGTGACCGCGGACCGCATGGGCGTACTGGGCTTCGACATCGGGGCGACCGTCGCGCTGCTGGTGGCCACCGAGCGGACCATGGGTGCCGCGGTGTCGGTGGCGGACGAGGCCAGCGTGTCGACGGTCCGCGACCGGCTGCCGTCGATGGCCGACGCGATGGCCGACCTGACCTGCCCGTGGCTCGGCCTCTACGGCCGTGAGGACGACGGCGACGGCGACGCGGATGCCGCCGAGCTGCGCGATGCCAGCATCAAGGTCGAGTCGGTGACGAACGTCGTGGTCTACCGGCAGAGCGGACACCGCTTCGACGCCGACCCCGACGCCGCGGCCGATGCCTGGCAGCGCACGTTGAACTGGTTCGACGCCCACTTGCGCTGACACGGCGGGTGGGTGAGGGGCCACGGGGTGCAACCTGTACTCTTGGGCGCGCTGGTGGCCGAGAGGCCTTGGGAGGCTTCGCCTAGTCTGGTCTATGGCGCCGCACTGCTAATGCGGTTTGGGGTAACCCCCCATCCCGGGTTCAAATCCCGGAGCCTCCGCTGACCCCACGCGGGCGACCCCGGTCGTCTCGGGTAGGGTCGGGATACAACTTCAGAGCATGCGCCCGTAGCTCAACGGATAGAGCATCTGACTACGGATCAGAAGGCTGGGGGTTCGAGTCCCTCCGGGCGCACGAGCAGGGGCCCTGACCAGGAGAAATGCTACCAGATCCGGTATGAGACGCCCTGCTTCGTGTGCTGGGTTCCGGACGCTCCCGGTGATCACTGGGGTAGGTCCGACTTGGAGAAAGCCCGCGAGGCTCAAGTCCACGAGGGTGAGCACAGCGCTGGTACAGCATCTGATTCGTCGGCCGTGGGCTCACGACGTGGTCAGTCGGGTGAGCAGGGTCTGGTTGTCCCAGCTGGACGGAATCAGGACGCGGCGGATGGTGAGCAGGGGCCACTGCGGGTCGGTTACCTGCCCGGGACCCGTCGGCCACCTCGACCGCTTCGCGGACGTACCGGCACGGTGATCGGAGGCGGGCGAGCCGGCAGCGAGGCGGCGTTCCACAGGCCGTAGGGGTAGGCGAACAGGTCGACGGCGTGGCCGACGATCTGCTCAAGCTGCGCGCGGGGCTTGTCCAGCTGGGTGGCCCAGTCCTTGTCCGCGTACTTGATGACCGGGTGGTGGTCCCAGGTGTGGGAGGCGATGGTCATTCCGGCGGCGTCCAGCGCCCGGATGTCGTCGTGGGAGAGCCAGTGCGGCCGGTCCAGGACGACCGTCATCACGAAGAACGTCGCTGGCATAGCGAGGCGCTCCAGGATTGGTAGCGCGTGGGTGTACTGCCCGCCGGAGGCGTCGTCGAAGGAGACCATGACTGGCTTATCGGGCAGCGGGGCCCCCAACTCGAGGTGATCCACCAGCTGGGTACTGGTGACCGGGTGCATCCCGGCCTCGGTGAGGGCCCGTAGGTGGCCTTCCAGCACGGTCGGCGGGCAGATCAGGGAGCGCGCGTCGGCGTTGTCGGCCGCGGTCTGCTCGCGGATCTGGTGGTAGCACAGCACGGGGACGGTGCTGCGTTGCAGGATCTCCTGCGCAGTTCCAGGCCGGTTCACTGGAGGAGTCCGGGGGACGGCCGTGGTTGCGGCGGGCATCGCCGCGCTCGCTGTCGTCGCACCTATGGGCGAGCCGGAAGGTGGCGATCCGGCTGGTGTCGAGCTTCGGGATGAACAACCCGCAACCGCGGCGACAGCAGTCGCGACGAGGAACTGACGACGTCACATCGGTTCCGATAGTAACAAACCTGAAGCGGCCAGCTACACCCTCAGGATAAGCATCGCCGCCGCGAAACCGCACGGTTCCGCGAGCTGTTCGGGTTGTCGTTCACGGTAGCGAGGAGAAGAGCGCCGCGCTGCTTGCAATTATGACGGCAGTGCGCTCGGGCAGTTCCCGATGGCTCTGGCCGCCCGCTTACAGCAAGCTCTAGGACAGCCAGAACTGGAACCAGCAATATCCGTTCAAACAAGTTCAACCTCCCCATCGTCGGGGCGGCCAGTTCTCCTCGCGGCCTACGATGGCTCGCTGCTCGTCTTCGGGTGAGGGCCGGCGACCGGCACTGCGCCGAGGCCCGCGATGGAATGGGGGCTCGTATTCCGACGTCTCTACGGATGCGGAGCCATACTTTGCGATCCTTATGTCCTGACTCTTACCAAGGAGAACGTAAGTAAGCTGACTTGATCTTCTGTTTCTGCAACAATGCCGTGTGCGCGACAACGACGGCCGCAAGCTGGACCACCAGACCCTCGAGGCGATGCGGCTGCGCGCGGTGGACG